>DAOUDE010000001.1:0-55811 GCA_034431475.1 Thermomicrobiales bacterium
TTTACGCCGAAGACTTCACTATTCAGCCTGGCGTGCTAGAAGCAAAGATGGATGCACTCCTGACCTACTTCGAGTGGGATCGCGAGGGCAAGCCAGTCCGCTTTCGTTTGTAAACCACTGTGCATTAGCCATTTCAAGGCTTGACTGGAGCTGAATTCGGCTGCTGCTGCAAAATGGGCAAATAGCAGCTCGCAATTTCGAGTGTCAATGCTGTGCTCTTCGCGTCAATAAGGAATTCTGCATGCCGCGGAAACTGACGTCGCCCCCTCCGATGGATGCTCGATCATCGGCCGCGCGCTGCACAGTATTCGGGCATACCCCGAAAAAGCCTCGACCTTCACTGCGACGGATTGATTGTCAGTGCGCTTCGAGGTCCAAGCGTGTAGGGCGGGATTCAATCTACCTTTACCAGAATTGCATGCGCTATTGCCTCCGTGTCCTGCAACGGGTCTCCGCTTTCTGATATGGCGGTAATCCTAATGAGTACGTTCCCAAGTTGGACGTAAAGCGTTGTTTCGTTACCGTCCACCGTGCTAGCCACAAGCGCCCGCGCACGATCGCCCATCACGTCGATCGGAAATTCAGTTGCTCCCGTCGAAGCGGCTTGGTCTGCGACTGAGTAGTCGAGGGCATTGGCGCTTCCGGACGCGGTGCCGAAACGGTGAATGCTCACGTAAACGGTGCTCGTACTATCCGGCAAGACCGCGACCTCATTTGATCGATCAAAGCTGCGCGTCGCGTTCCCCTGCCAACCCCACGCCGCGAAGCGCAATTCCGTCTCTAGCGGGTCGCGGTAGTTCGCCGCGACCTCCTGGAGCGTCCGCTGCTGCTCGGAAATTTCCACCAAACCCATGGGAACGTCTGCTCGGGTTGGCAGGATACTAGTAATATCCTCCACCACCTCCCGCGTCTCGGGACTGAGCTCCTCTGGGTTCGGCTCCGGCTCAGCTTCCGGCGGGGCGATTCCTGCGTCAGTCTCAGGTGACTCAGGGACCATTAACGCGACTGTTTCAACAGGCTTAACCGGTTCATCCGGAGTGAGGGCACAGTCGGCGGCGGTCAAGGTTTCCTCTTGGAGGGCATGTGCCTCAATCAGGATCCCGTTCACAACTGCCACAGCTGCAGCGTCATTGGCTACCAGGGCGTCAAGGTCCGCGCGGGTGTTCACCACAACCTGCAGATACTCTTGGATGGCCGCCTCTTCCGCGCCTGGGTAGGTGTCAAGCCCTGGCACTGGATAGGGGCTGCTTACGATAGCGGTGTCTAGCTCGCGGGCCGCTTCGCGCGCAGCGGCGACACGGATCTCCGCCGTTAGCAGTTCGGCGTCTACTGCCTCGACAGTGGCCTTGAACTGAGATTGCCTCAAAACAACGTTATCGCTCTTAGCGCTGACATCATCATATTTCGATTGAACACTCGATAACTGGACACAATCGCCTGGACGATCTTCGGCCTTTTCTTGGAGAGAGACGTATGCCAACTGCGTTTTGTCAATCGCCGATTCGACGCGTTCGAGGTCCTCACTAGCCTGGATGACCTGTTTCCCGAACCAGTTAGATGTTTCGTTTAGCTCTTCGACATGTGAAAACAGCGCGCTTGATAAGCGTTCCAAATATTCTGCATACCGTTGTTCCTCGGTCGCCGCGGCCTGCGCCGCTTCCAGGTCGGTTACCGCTTGGTTGAACGTTTCCTTGGATGCGGCGTCGAACATCACCGTCGCGATTTCGCCTGACGCTGCTGCCCATGACAGCTCAATCCCGCAGCTGTCTCCCGAGCCCGTGAAGATGACTAGGGATCCAAACATACCGGTAAGTGTCAGGGTCAAGTCGTCCCCGTTCACCAACCCCTGCACTGGCAGCGTTTCGCCGGTCGTCCCCATTCCGCCGTCCGGCTTGACCGTGACCCAATACCCGCTCAGCTCGTCACCTGTTTGAAACAGGCTCAGGAAGGTGACGCCTTGAGAGCCCGCATCCGCCATATAGCCACCCGTTAGCTTCCCAGCGTCGCAGGACTGCTGTACGATTCCTGCCCGTGGCATGGCTGCGGTCGTGGCTGCCTTGGGAAGCAACTGGACGCGCGCAGCGACCGCGGGAAGCCGATCATTACCAGTAGCTCCCGCTGCCGGTTGACTCCGCGACAACCCCAACGCTGTCACGATCACTAAGGCGCTCAGGAAAGTCGCGGTACTCACTGCATGTCCTATCCCTTAGCGTTTCTCAATGGAAGACACGACCACCACTCGGTAAGTCGTAGTTCTATCTAACCGGACGCCAACGACCGTGCGAGTGTCAGACCGGGCTGAGCAACGCATCCACAGCCTGACTTCACCGTTCCTGATCGATGGCGAGTAGTCTCAGTCCCTCCCAGTGTCGACGATGGGGAATCTTCAGTCCGCGTCGCACAAACGAGCAGTACCCGGCTGACAAACCGGTCGCCGTCGCCATGCGACTGACCGAAATCGTCTGGAGCTGTGGAAGCACATCACGCACAAAATCAAGGCTTCTCGTTGTCTCGCATTCCGTGGCCTCCCACGTCGCCACTGCAGTCTGGTGGGCAGCAAGTTGTTCAGCCCGCTTACGTGCCGCTTCCCCACCATGGGCCGGATCGCGCCCGGTTTCTCGCAAGTGCGCGAGCGTGGTCAGCGATCCCTGCGCCCATTGCTGACCGAGTTCGACCCGTCGCTCGGGCAGGCACTCCTCACAGTAGCGTCCCTCAGCGTCGCCTAACACGCCGCCACAACCTTGGCATCCTGCAGGTAGCGCTGCCCGCGGCAGTCCTGTTGCCTTCCGCTTCGCTCCAGATCGTCCGGCACGGCGATTGTCTTCGGTCAGCGGCGTCGGCGCTCGCCGGGGTTGTGTCGGGGACACGAGCACCTTGGCAATCCGCTCCGCGACGGGAGCGACAGCAGATGCACAGAGTGGGGCGATCTCCGCGACGTGCTGCGCGAGTGCGGGCATGAGCCGGCAAGTGCCTTCTCGGGTTTCGAAGAAGTCGGCTTTGCGCAGCGTGCGCGTCGTCAGTATGTTCAGCACCCAGCGATCGACCTCCGGGCGGACGGCTTCCATGAGGTCGAGCGCCAGCGAGTCGCGGGCGTTGAGATCCGCGTGTAGCACCCCAAGTCCTGGATCAAGGCCGACTGCGAGCGCGGCAATGCGCGCTTCGGCTTCGAGGATGGCATAGGCATAGTTGAGCAAGGCATTGGCAGGATTCGCAGCCAGACGTGGGGAGTGCGTGAGGGGAGAGGTGCGTATCCCGAAGCCCTGCCAGTGATCCGGAACGTGGGCTGCATCGCGTTTCCCCCAGCGCAGCGAGATCCAGCTCCACGCACCCCAATACGTTGCGGCAGCATCCGCCTCGATCTGGCGTAGGCGATCTGGAGTGTCCGCACGATCCAACAACTCGAGGCCCGAGCGAACAGCGGACACCGCCTCAACCCGATCGAAATGCCCGTCCAGGACAGCGGCTTGTCCTCGCAGTTTGTGAGCAAGGAGCTCACGAGCAAGAGCAAGGCCTACGCCGTTGGTGGTTGCCAGGGCTTGCGCGCGGCGCAGCCGAGGATCGTCGCGGCCGGCAGCCCCCGATGCCACGATGACCTCCCCGTCCTTATCGATCTGGATAAAGGCACAGCCGACATCATGCAGCCAACGCAGCGCCTCGAACGAGACACTGCCAGTGTGGCCAATCACGACTAGCCGCTTGAGGTCCCGGGAGGCGCGAGAAAAGCGGGCACCCCTGCGCTCGGCGCCGCGACCGTCGCTGATTACGAGATACCCGCGTTCGATCGCGATGCGTATGCCGTACCCAGTGAGGACCAGAACCCCGTTTTTCGGAACGGCGCGCACATGAATCGTGTTAGATGTTGTCACCATGGGATGTCGCCCTCCCCTGAACACATCCGGCTGCTACCCCTAGAGACGTGTGTCCAAGGTCACGTGGAGCTGTGTCCCAATACTTCTGGTTGCATCACCCCAGACATGGCCATCTGGCGCACGGTAAGCAGGATGACCAGCTCCTCGAACGGTATGTCTTCAAGCGTTCTTTCCTTGATTACAGCTGGATGCTTTCGAAGTGACCAAGCGTCGGTGTACGCAACGCCGGCTATCCGCGCGAACTCCTCGTCCGTAAATCCACTGAGCAGCTTCTTGAAGTCCTGAACCGGAACTCGCCAGCGGGCGGAGCGTCGTTGCTTCGGGGACAGGGGAGCATTGACCCCCTCGCGCCGTGTGCGAAGGGCTTCATCGATCTGCCACATTTTGTGCATCGTACGGCTGATGGCCGGAAGAACGGCAATCATGGCCCGGCGCAGCTTGCCCGGGTCAGTGGGATAGCGCGCATCAAACAGAACGACCGCACGGCGAGGGAGTGAACGAACCTTGCCCTTGAGCGCGAGAATCTGCGAGGTGCGCTTGATATCCTCTTCTGTCCAGGTGCCATCGGCGGGTGTCCGCAGCAACCCCCAATAGGTCCATTGCTCGATCTGTTCGTCTGACAGCGCGGCTCGCTCGCCCCGCGCCGTCCGAAGTTCCCACGTCGAGAACGTGCCCACGACGGATCTCCCCAGCGAGACCGGTAGCAAATGCCAATATTTTAGCACCCCTGCTCACCCGAATTTGGGATTCGCTTGCTAGATCGGCGGGGTCCGAATCGCCATGCTGGAGTCAGACAAGGCACATGAGTCTTGTCGACGAATTCGGAGAGGAGGTTGCTAATGGAAAAACTACTGACCCCAGCCGACGTGGCCCGCATCCTAGGCATCGTGCCGGCAACGGTCCGCGCCCTGGCGCTCAGCGGGCAACTTGAGCCTGCGGTCACAACTGAACGCGGCATGCGGCTCTTCCGCCGCTCAGACGTGGAGCGTCTCGCCGCAGTGCGCGAAGCCAAGCGCGCGGACTCGAGCGGGCGCAGCACACCACCCGGAACGGAGGAGGAATTCCATGTCTAAGAAAACGGGCGTGATCGAATCCGCGCCTCAGACCGTGCGTATTGCCCTCGACCAGCTCATCTGTGACCCGGAGCTGCAGCCCCGGCAGGAGCGCGAGCCTGATGAGGAATGGGTCGAACGGCTCGTTGACGCAGGGCCAGAAGCATGGCCACCAATCCCCGTCGTTGCTCAGGACGGTAGCTACCTCATCGTCGACGGTCACCATCGCCACGCCGCGGCGCTACAACTCGGCCTGACCGATATCGACTGCACCGTCGTGTCGATGCCTGAGGACGGTGATCTTCGAGGGTTGGCGTACCAACTCAATCTCCAGCATGGAAAGCCGTTGTCGCGTGCCGACATGAAGACAGAGGCAACAAGGTTGCTGCGTGTGCGTAGGGAACTTGCTGATCGAGCAATCGCGCGCCGGGTCGGCCTCTCAGACAAGACAGTCGGGTCCATCCGGGCCGAGCTTGAAGCCAGTGCGGAAATTCCGCACTCGGAGACAAGACTGGGGCAGGATGGCAGGACGACCCGACCAGCACCGGTCAAAAGTACCTCGCATGCGGGTGATCAGCCCCGCATAACGATGGTGGCGAAGTTCAACCAGAGCCAGGAGTCGATCAAGGCGCTGCTGTCGTTGATCACCACTAAGTCCGACTATCTCGATACGTACGCGCATGACGGGCTCAACGACGCACTGGTGATGGCGATCGAAACGCGGCCTCAGAGCGAATGGGAGCAGCACGCCGAGACGCTGGACGTGTGGGGCCTGGCAAGTAGTTCGGCTGCCAAAGTCCTGCGTGAGAAGTTACAGCCAATTGCTGAAGAACTAACCGTCATAACCACGGAAACCGGCGACAAGGAAATCCCGACTCCGTTCCCACCGCTCACCAATCACGAAACCCACGAACCCGATATCCACGAATTGGCGTAAACGGCCTTTTCTTTACGGACAGGTATACGCAGATTCTTTTCCCAACGTTTATGCCGACATTTCGATAATCGAAATAAACCAACATCGGAAAAGGAGGAAATGCGGATAGAAATAGTGAAACCAGCGTAGTAATGCGAATTCTTGGAAACGTTAATCCCGTTATTTACGAGTGGAAACACCCGAAATCGACCGCAATTAATTCGTTGGAGCACCGCCGGATTACGACCGGTCGTGCGCCCAGAAAGGAATTTCGTATGTCCTCGGAATTCACAGCATTCACTGATTCCTGTTCTGACCATGAAGCGCTAGCCGAATGCTCGCAAACTCTAGAACCCACGAATGTCGCCGGTTCGGTGTACCTCGCCTACCCCCTCCACATGCATAACACTCCTCGCGCTCGTCGGTATATCCGACTCGCGCAGCGTCGTTTTCCAAATGCGGAAATTCTTCCTGCTTGCGATCAGTTTTCATCAAATGCGGATTGGTTACGGCGGTGGCCGCTAATCCTTCCCACAATCACTGCAGTCTGCGTGGTCAGCGATGAGGACGGCTGGATCGGGAAGGGTGTCTGGGTCGAGCTGTACGACGCGCTGGCCATCGGATTACCCGTGTTCGTGCTCACCAACAAGCGAGTGCATCCCTGGGACGAGGTGATGCTCATCGAGTCCGACGGACGGGATTGGCGGCGATACGCGCGGCTGCACCTCGCCTCCTATTCGGGAGACGGCACCGATGCCTAGGCCATCCGTCACCCGTGCCAAACCCTACACCCCGCGTTCAGGTGTGGTAGCCGGGCAGACTTTTACCTCTGAGCGGCAATACCGCAATGCCCTGGCTCGTGCGAAAGGGTTCCGGTCCTGGTCCGACCAGCAACAGGCGCGTTCCCGGTCGCCGGGAGCACGCCTGCGGCCCGCAGAACGCGACGCACAACTCCGCGCGTTTGACGCCCTGGCCAAGATGCGCAAGTCCGGGCTGTCGCTCTCCGCTGCCGCGAAGGAGGCCGGGACAACAGTCAACACCGTGAAGCGGCACGCCGGGTCAGCGCTCAAGAAAGCCCCCAGCGGGCGATTTACGCCGACGCCGTATGACCGCATCGGCCGGCCGTTGCCGGTGCCGACGCCTGACGGGCCGATCTGGCTGACGATACGAGATTCCCGTTCGGCTTCGAAACTCGGCGCCTATTGGTCGGCAGTCCGGCACTACTTGAATACAGGAGACAGCCGTCGACTCCGGGCATTCCGCGGTCGCGGCGTCACGATCAATAAGCGCTTCTACCCCTTCATCACGGATACGCGCCTCCTTGACCCATTCGCCGACGCAGGCTTGCTTGATTTTGATGATTTGTATGACGTGTAGCGTGCCGCTTAGAAAGAGATACTGTTATGGATCCGAACCCAATGAAGTCAGATGCGCGAAGAGCGCAACGCAGCCGGACACTCGGTCCAAATGCCGCCTGTGTCCTCTGCGGTTACCGCAACCCAGAGGCGTTGCTCCAGCGGCCGTGTGCCCTGTTGGAAGCGCACCACGTCTGCGCGCGAGCCAATGACCCCGAGCTGACCGTGATCCTGTGCCGGAACTGCCATGCCGAAGTGACGGAACGGCAGCGCATAGCAGGCGTCAGCTTCGGAACACCTGCTACCCTCCTGCACCAGCTTCTAGCCGCCCTCGTCTCCCTGGCAGTCTTTCTGCTCGATCTGGGGCAGCGCATGCAGACATGGACCGTGGCTCTGCAGGCGTTCCTGGTGCGGCTCGATCAGGAACTCCCGACGTGGCGAACGTGGCCAGAAGCCCAGCCCTGGGGAGGTGCTGCATGAGCGAGCAGATCCCCGCGCGCCTCCCAATAGCCGTTCGGGTTTGGACTGAGAACGATGAAGACGGCAGACAGGCGTCAAGCCAGGGTCGATCCCAGTCGACTACGAAGAGGAAACGCGATCGACAGCACGCTGGCAGAGTAAGCGCGTCGCCCCCACGCTGGCGCTCCTCAGTGCTGATCTTCGATACGGAAACGACGATCGACCCAACACAACAGTTCACCTTCGGCATCTATCGCTATGCGCGCTGGCGTGATGACGGCACCCTATCCGTGCTGGCAGAGGGCATTGTCTATGCCGACGATCTACCTGTGCGCGACGCAGCCGGTTTTGGGGTACTCACCCAGGTCGCGGCATCAGCGCATGCTGACGTCGCAATTCACTCCGAGGCGCGGACGGCGATACGCCTGCTTTCCCATCGCGAATTCGTGAATGACGTGCTTTGGCCGGCAATCCAGGCCGAGGCCTTGATCGTGGGCTTCAATCTTCCCTTTGACCTTTCACGACTTGCCGTCGATGTCGCACCCGCCCGTGGGTCGTTCGAGGGCGGATTCTCCTTCGTCCTGTGGGACTACCTTGACGCGGCAATGGGGGAGTGGAAGGAGAACAAGTATCGTCCCCGGCTGCGCATCCAGCAGATCGACTCCAAGCGCTCACGCTACGATCTCACGCGCCCGAAGGACTGGAAGGGTCCTAAGCCCAAGCCGGGGTTTCTGGATCTGCGCACGCTCGCCTACGCGCTGAGCGACTGTGGCCATTCCCTGTTGTCCGCCGGAAAGGCCTTCGGCGCAAGGCAGATCAAAGCGCCTCATGCAGAGGGACACGGCGTCATCACCCCGGAGTACGTGGCGTATGCCCGCCAGGATGTCGCAGCGACGTGCGCACTCCTGGAAGCGCTCCGCGCTGAGTTTGATCGGCATCCGCTCGACCTGGACCCGAGTAGGACCCTGTCGCCTGCGAGCATCGCCAAGGCGTACTTACGGGCGATGGTACTCGTGCCCATTCTGGAGCGGCAGCCGGACTTTTCCCGGGAGGTCCTCGGCTGGAGCATGAATGCGTATTACGGAGGACGGGCCGAGTGTGGCATTCGCCGCACCCCTGTCCCCATCGTCTACACCGATGTGTTGAGCATGTATCCGACGGTCAATGCGCTCCTGGGCTTATGGGCCTGGCATATCGCAGAGCACCTGGAGATCGAAGACTGCACCGCTGAGGCCCAGGCACTCCTCGATCAGGTATCACCCGAGATGGTGCTCGACCCTACACGCTGGCCGGAATTTGCCTTCTTCGCGCAGCTTATTCCTGATCGCGACGTGCTGCCGGTCCGTGCCCCCTATGCGTGGAAGGATGGGGTCTCGAATATCGGAGTGAATGTCTATTCCGATACCGTCCCCCAGTGGTACGCGGGACCGGATCTGGTCGCGTCAGCCCTCCTGGGAGACACGCGACCGCAGATAACCCGCGCGTTTCGCATCGGCCCGAAGGGGCGGCAAGCCGGGTTGCGCTCCGTGTCCCTTCGGGGCTCTGTCACGATCGATCCCGAAGCGGGGGATTTCTTCCAGACAGCCATCGAAGAGCGTCAGCGCCTCAAGCATCGGAACGACATCTCTGCCGAAGAGCGGGACCGACTCCGCAACGGACTCAAGGTCGTGGCGAATAGTGGCGCGTACGGGATCACGGTGGAGTCACTCCCCAAGCAGCTGCCAGCGGGGAAGACTGCGGAAGTGATCGTCTATGGACCAGAGGAGACACCCTTCGCTGCCCGCACCCCACGACCAGAAATGCCCGGAGAATTCTCGTTCCCTCCCGCTGCAGCCCTGGTAACGGCCGGCGCGCGCTTGATCCTGGCCCTCATCGAGCGAATGGTGACCGATCTCAGGGGCAGCTATGCCTTCTGCGATACCGACTCGATGGCGATCGTCGCCACCAAGGACGGCGGTCTTGTTCCGTGCCCCGGTGGCGCGCATCGATTACTAGATGGACGGGAGGCGATCCGCGCGTTGTCATGGGCGGACGTCGACGAAGTCGTTGCACGCCTAGCCGCCCTCAACCCCTATGACCCTGCCGTGGTACCCGGGAGCATCCTGAAAATCGAAGACGTCAATTTCGACCCCACAACGAAGCAGCGGCGTCAGCTGTGGTGTCTGAGCATTGCGGCCAAGCGGTATACGCTGTTCTATCTGGATGAGGCGGGCAAACCCGTGATCCCGAAGGGCGGCTACAAGCGGCATGGTCTCGGCTTCCTGCTCGATCCGTCTGACCCGATTGAGGAACCCGACGATGACGAGGAAGACAATGCGGCAGTGATCGACGACGCGGACGAGGAAAGCGAGCGAGCCCGGTGGGAACGGGCATTGTGGGAAGGCATCGTCCACGACGCGCTAGGACTTCCCTGGGAGCCTCCGAACTGGCGGGAGCGGCCAGCCGTGACGCGATTGACAATCTCCTCACCCTGGCACCTGCGGGCGTTTGCACGATTCAATGCCGGAAAGCCCTATGCGGAGCAAGTCAAACCCTTCAACTTCTTACTCGCCGCGCATCTCGCAAATCTCGGCCGGCCGAGCGGCGTCGGACCCGGTGACGCGTTTCGGCTCATCGCACCCTTTGAGATTGATCCGCGGAAATGGGCAAGGATGCCATGGGTCGATATCTATTCTGGACAGTCCCACCAGGTGACGACGCAGTTCCCCGGGGGAGGTCGCGGAGTTGCGGGAGTGTCGTCGCTTGATGCCGTCGCAGCGGCCTATCCCTTTCACCCTGAGGCAAAGCGCAGTGGTCCAGATGGCAAAGCGTGTGGCAAGCAAACAGACGGATTGTTACAGCGCCGCGTGATTGAGGGAGCTGGCACGATATGCATAGGCAAAGAAGCGCACCGGTTGGAAGATCGCGGTCTGGTAGCCACGCTTGATGAGGTGCTGACGACCTATGCTGATCGCCGACGCGATCCATGGATCGTGAAAGTGCTGCCGCGGCTGCGCGAGATAGCTGCAGAGGTTGGTGGAAGAGATCGGCTGATGGAGGTATCAGGGCTGTCGGAGCGAGCCCTGCGGGATGTGCTTACTGGCCGAAGTCGACCTCGAGAATCCGCACGTACTGCCCTGGCGAGCGCCGCTTCTTGCCCAAGCTAACATTTCAGACTATCCTGCGATTAGTTTGAGCAGTTTGCAGCCGCATAGATTGTGGGCATCACGTCCTGCCCGACGTGTCTGCTTTCCTGAAATCGCCCCTTCGACAATGGTAGTCAACGAAGAAACTCATCCGTTGTGAGGAGTTCAGTCGTGACTCAGAGAATTCGCTCTGCTGCTTTCGACGTAACCGTTGGAGCGGCGCCCTCAGGGCAGCTCAACATCGCTCATGAAATCAATGTTCTTAGACCTGCTCTGCTGTATGGCGACTCAGTCACTTTACTAAGTCTTGCTATTTCTTCATTTCGGTCTCTGAGGGAGTCACAATCGCTCTCCTATCGCGATGCCATGGAGTGGACGGCTACATTCATGGCTGATCGCGACCCGACGATGGCGGCCGAAGCACGCGCGTACATCGAAGAGCGAGAACGCCTCGCTGCCCTTGGATGGCGCACGGAATCTGAACGTGAGCGATAGGCCTTTCTGATGGCATGGGAAGACCGATATGCCAACGATGAAGAAAAAAGGTGGTCGCAGCTTCCGAAGTCGGTTCACGACATGGCTGGCATCGAAGAATTGAGGATTGGAGTTGCCCCTGTTCCGTGAACACTTGTTCGTTGGGTAGGCAGTGTTCATAAGGAGGTGCGACGGTGACACGGGCGATGTTTCGGGCTTTCGCCAGCCCACGCGACACCTTCCGTAGCTTTCGTGTGTTACGTAATCATCCGGTAAGGGAAGTGAGGTGTACTATCTAATAAGGACGTTTCGCCTCATCATTTGGGCGGTGTTCGCGGTTGATGACTGACGCTGTGCAATGGAGCACAGAGAGGGGGCAAAGTGGATCCCGATCGTTTTGACGGAATTACCGTTGCACTGACCGAAGACCAATCCAGACAAACCCTTACTCGACGCGCCCTGAGTGTCGGCTTTGCGGCCGTCATGAGCGCGATTGGTTGGGGTGCTGTCGAGGACGAGGCGGCGGCGCAAGACTGCTCGAAATGCAAGGACAAGAACAGCAAGAACGCTAGGCGCCGCTGCCGCCGAACCTGTACCAAGAAGCAATGCAAAACCAGTGAGGACTGCCCGGGCAACAAGGACTGTATCGACGGCAAGTGCAAGAAGAGTCAAGGCTGTACCTTTGACTCTGACTGTGGCCTCTGCCAGCGGTGTGTGAATCGTATCTGCACCGCGACCTGTCGCTCTGACCAGACCTGCTTCAACGGCATCTGCCAGGACACGTGCCCAGCACCGAACTTCGTCTGCGGCAACAACTGCTGTCTGCCCAATCAGGTCTGCACCAACGGCCAGTGTGGCCAGAGTTGCCCAGCACCGCGTGTTCAGTGCGGGAACGTGTGCTGCGGCAGCGGCCAGACCTGTAACCAGCAGACGCTTACCTGCCAGGGTAATTGCCCAGCACCTCGTGTCCAGTGCGGGAGTATTTGCTGCGCTACCGGCGAGACCTGCAATCAGCAGACGCTGACCTGCCAGAACTGTCCGATTACCCGTGTGTCATGTGGCTCGGTCTGCTGCGCGCAAAACCAAACCTGCAACCAGAATCAGCAGTGCGTCACCGTCACGTGCGCAGCTCCGCGCATCGTGTGTCGCGGCGTCTGCTGCGCTGAGGGCGTGACGTCATGTAACGCCACGACTGGGGCCTGTCCTGGCGTCGGCTGTAGCCCTGCGAATAACACCCAGGGCAACTGCCAGTTAGGACAAATCTGCAATACGAACGCCATCTGTGTGGCGGGCTGTACGGGCTCCAACGGGACTCAGGGTTCGTGCCCAGCTGGCCAGGTCTGCATCAACGGCCAGTGTGAAGTCCGGGTTGGCTGCACTGGCGGTCCCGGCCAGGGCAGCTGTCCCGCGGGCCAGGTCTGCAACGGCGAGAACGTCTGTGTTCCTGGCTGCACCGGTGCCGGGCAGGGCACGTGCCCACCACGACAGATCTGCGTGAGCGGCCAGTGCCAGGCCGGGTGTGCCGGCGTGGGACAGGGCACCTGTCCTGCGGGTGAGCTCTGCAGCAGCGGTACCTGTGTTGCCGGCTGCACGGGTGGTCCGGGTCAGCAGGGGAGTTGTCCTGCCGGTCAGGTCTGCAACGTCAATGGGGCGTGCGTTGGTGGCTGCACGGGTGGTCCGGGGCAGGGAAGCTGTCCCGCAGGGCAACTGTGTAACGACAATACGCTCGGCACGTGTGTGGCGGGCTGCCAGGGCGGTGGGCAAGGCACCTGTCCAGCTGGACAGCTCTGTGACAACGGCGGCTGCATCCCAGGGTGCGTTGGGAATGGGCAAGGCACCTGTCCCAACGGGCAGCTCTGCATTCAGAACACCTGTATCAATCCGAACCGCGCGCGACGCAAGGCGGCGCGGCTCCGGAAGAAGGCCACGCACGAACGCCTCGGTGTACGCCGCTAACACGATCGCGATCTGAGTGAGACGCAGAAACGCGACGGATGCATCCGTCGCGTTTCTGTGTGAAAAAGGAAATCGCGTGCGTGCCTAACCGGTAGCTCGTCCGGCAAACCAACATCTGGGCAGTATTTCACCGCGCAGTTGATGAAGAGCTTGCGGGCCCTTCATTACAAACACTTCAGCAATAGGAAAATTGCTCACCAGCTGCGTCGAGGACTGCCTGCTCCATAGAAGCGTCAGGCTCGGGTCGCTCTCAAGATCTATCTGAAGAAATCCTACGAAGACCAGGCCGGCTGTGTCCTCTCCGGTGCTTACTGCCGGTATCGCACGCTATCGCTGTACCAAAGCAGCCCCTAAGAGGCTGCCGGAGATCGATGGAAGACCGAAACACCACGTCACCCTGGTCATGGGAAAGCCCACCATCGGATAACAGAGTCAGACCGGCAGTTTCGGCGGGCCGTATCTCTTATCCCGTCAAAGCAGGTTGGCCGCAGGTTTGCAGATGTGGAATGACCGGACGCAGCGTGTCCAGGGTGGAGGGCGTTTGACGTGTTGAATGCCCGCTTGAACGTGGCTTATACTTGCCTGGCCTCGCGGGGGTAACTCAGTTGGTAGAGTACCTGCTTCCCAAGCAGGCTGTCGCGGGTTCGAGTCCCGTCCCCCGCTCCACGACGATTGCTGACCGGGAGGGTGTTAACCCTCCCGGTCTTGTGTTTGCCGCGAGCACCTCAGAATTGATCAGGACACCGGGGCGGAGGATCGCCCTCCTTGTAGATGGTGATGGACCCGGGCGATTCGGTGCCATCCCACTGGCGATGGCCCGGACAGGGTTGGACCTTGTTTTCGCCGCCGAGAGCCAGGAAGAGTGCCGAGCCGACAATGATGATGCCGGAGAAGATGGCGGAGATGATGTCGCCAATCGAGGCATCGACTTCGATCTTCGTCGTGATGCCGTTGGCGGCCACCCCGAGATCCCAATTGTCGCGGATGACTGAGGCGCTGCCCTTCTGCTCCCAGTCGAAGTCCCGGTCGTCGCCGGTTGAACTGGTGCCATCGACTTCGCCGTTGACCGCAGTAGCGTAGGCAATGCCGCCACCGTCAATGAAGTTGAGGCGAACCGCGACGGCGAGGTCGAAGCCAACGAAGCCGCTGTTATGCAGGTGACCCGTCCACCACCAGTCGCCGCGGCTGTTCATCATCCAGGTGGACCGCCCGCCCACGGAGGTATCGGTGGTGAGGACGGAATCCAGCCTGACTGTGGCGGGAAAGTCGACGGCGCCGGCTGCCCCGGACCAGCGGATTTCGCCGCGCTGGAAACCATTGACGAATCCTCCGAGGTCTGTCGGTAATTCGCCAGACACCGGGTAGCCCAGGTAGCTTCGTTCCCAGCCAAGCGCCGCCCATTTGTCGCGGATCGCGCCCCGTATCTCCCAGGCGCCTGTGTCGGGTGTCCAGTAAATCGAGCCGAACTGGAAATGGTTGTAGCGCCCGATGCCATCGGGGGTTTCCGTCTCGTCGGTGGCCGGGTAACCGAGCACGCTGGCGCCCTCGCCGAGATCGGTCCACCGCCGGCGGATGTCGCCGTGGATGGAGAACACGCCGGCAGGGTTGCTGTAGATGCGGCCACCTTCGAACTTGCTGAAGTCTGCCTGGTTGTCTGCCGTCCGGCTGGAAGAGGTCGTGGGATAGCCGAGCCACCCCTGAGCGCCACCAAGTTCCAGGTATTTGCCGACGATCGAGGTCACGACGTTGTAGCAATGGGCGCGGCGCTCGCCGTCAACTGTGCGCTCGTAGTAGAAGATCCAGCCCTGGCTGTAGAGCTGGTAGTAGAGGTCGTCCCCGATGCGTTTGATTTCCTCGGATGCCGCGTTGGTATAGCCAACTTGCTCGGCCTTGATCCTGACCGCCGTCTCTGCCCGCAGCGTTGGGTCGATGATATCGACCGGGCTGATCACGGCCGTCTCGAAGGGTCCGTCCATCATGGTACTCCTTGTCTCCACAGCTCAGCCGCCGGTCAACGCGCCGCGTGCTTCGCTTTCTTCGTCGCTCCATTGACCGGTTCTCACGGTAAATCTCGCCGGTTGAAACCGCATGGGTAGAACTACGTATTTCGCCGGGTGGAGTGAATCTGAATTGGCCAGATGTGCCCCGGGTCGGGGGTCTGCCCGTGGCCGAGCCGCACGCGGCGGCGTTGCCGGCGATGGCTCGTGCCTTGCGACGAAACTGGGAGCGGGGTGCCTAGCGACGCCCCGCTCCCAATGTGTACTGTCCGACGAACCACCGAGCGGCTGAGGCGTTGCGCCGCGGGAGAGGGCAGGGATAATGGCGGAAGCCGTTGCGCGAGTCGATCAGGATGAGCGCGCCGAGCAGGGTGACGACCCTGGATGGAAGAGGAGGACACCATGCCCAACCGCTATCTCTCGCCGGAGACGATGCCCGCGCCATTTGGATACTCGCAAGTCGTGGAATCGACCGGCACCCGCACCGTCCACGTTGCCGGCCAGGTGCCACTGAACGCCCGGAACGAGCTGGTCGGCGAAGGCGACTTCCAGGCTCAGGTGCGCCAGGCGTTTGAGAACGTGAGGCAGGCACTGGACGCGGTCGATATGACCTTCAACGACGTGGTGAAGATGCAATTCTTTGTGACTGACATCGCCAACCTGCCCAAGGTACGTGACATCCGCGATGAGTACATCAACACCGATCAGCCGCCCGCCAGCACCTCGGTGCAGGTGGTGGCGCTCTTCCGGCCTGAGGTGATGTTCGAGATGGATGTCATCGCGATCGCGTAGCGTCCTCTCGTCCGGGTTGACCGATCAGCTCAACGGCATAGGCGCCGATGGCAACTGCGGTCACATCCTCCAGCACGGCGAAAAGCGGGTCCGGGAGCCCGGTGGCGGCAACCAGGCCGGCGCGCACGTCGTGTCCTGCGTATGACCCCACCAGCGCGCCCACTGCGCCGAGGGTTGCGCCAGCGGCTGGCGGCAAGCCGGACCTCCTGACCAGCAGGGCCCCGGCGAGGCCGCCGATACCTGCCCGCACGACCAACGACCCGGGCATCAGGCGGCTCGGCGTGACCGGTAGCTTGTCCACTAGGAACTCACCTGCGGCGGCGGCAAGGAGAAACGTCGCCACGATTGGCGAGGACAGGGTATTCGGCAGATTGAGCCGCCCCCGGTCACGACGGGCGGCGAGGCTGAGCAGCGCCAGCGGAAGCTGCGACCGCATCCCCGCCGCCACGCCGATGGCAGCCGTCCGTAGGAGCGCGTCGGTCTGGTCTCGCACGTCTTTTCCTCCAGGTCGTTCCACAACGCGCCGGTTTCACGCGCCTGCGCATCCAGCTATCCTACGGGACCGGGCAGGGTGGCCGACAACGGCGCGCAACCGGCGGATCGGATGCGGCGAGCAGGTGCCATGAAACGTCGCTGGGTACTGCAAACAGGTGTCTCGCTTTTCACATTGTTGACGCTTGCCGGGAACCACGTAGTCGCCCAGGATGATCTCGACTGCGGCAGTTTCAAGAATCAGGCCGAGGCGCAGGCGTCGCTGAACAGCAGCTACCCTGACGATCCCGACCGGCTGGATGCTGACAAGGACTGGATCGCCTGCGAGGACTTCTTCAATCTGACAGACGCAGAAGCGGCGCGCGTCGTGCCGGCGGACAAGGTCAACAACGCCGACAAATCGACGCCGACGCCGACGCCAGCACCAACTCCGGACGATGCCGCACCCGTCCCTGCTCCCACTGCTCCGGCCGCTTCGCCTACAGAACCAACAGGCACAAGCACGCGCGTCGATCCTCCTGCGGACCTGATGGCCCAGGTGGCGGCGTGTGAGGTGGTCACCGTTTCATCCCGGAGTATTGCAGCGGCGGGCTGCCCGGGCGTTGGTGTCATTGTGCTGCGGCCACCCGCCGGGACGCCTCGCATGCGCTCCCAGGTGATCATCCGCCCTGGCGCGGCGCTGGCCGCCACGAACGAGCGAACGGCATCGGCGGCGCAGACTGCCATCCTGGGACATGATGCCAGCAATCGGCCGCGTGGCGAACAGGAGCGTCCGAAGAAGAAGCGCCACCAGCGCGCGGAGCATAAAGCGAAGCGCGAGAGCTAGGCCCGGCGGGCGCAGCCCTGGCCGCGACACGTTCCCGGTTAGTCGGCGACGGAGAAGGCCCCGGCCTGCGGCACGGCGATCTTGCCGCGTGGCAGTGGCGGCATATTCGCCTCCGAGGCCAGGGCATTGAGTACCTGCACGGTGCGGCGGTGACGCGGCGTACGCCCGCCAGACTCCCAGAGGGAGACCGTGTGGTTCGACGCGCCGATGCGCGCGGCCAACTCGGTTTGTGTCAGCCTCAGGTGATGCCGGAGCGTGCGCACCCAGGTGCTCGGCGTGTCCCGCCACTCGGGAGGCGCGGGGTTGCGCTCCAGGGTAATGGTGATACGCACCCCATCCTGCGCGGCCATCTGCAGGGTCGCGAAGGCGGCGGCAAGGTCAGCAGGATCGTGTGAGCGGATGTCGAGTCGCATGCAACTCCCTCTCGGTAAAACGGCATCTGCAGCAGCAGCGCCAGGCGCCGCCGTTGGAGAGATGGACGCCTGGAAACCCCAGATGGAGTACAGACAATTTCCAGGCGCGCGCATGATAGCAGATATCCGACTGAATTGATCGGATATCTGCCGAGACCTGATAGACGTGCTCGTTACCTGATCGTGGAGGGGAGGATGTGCATCTGGCTCCGGTACTTTGCCACCGTGCGGCGGGCGATGCGGATGCCGTGATCGAGCAGGCGGTCGCTGATTTGCGCATCACTCAGGGCGCGGCCGGCAGCCGCCTCTTCGCTGATGATCTGCTGAATGACGTGCTTGATGCTGAGTGACGCCGCGAAGAGATCGCTCATGGGAATCACCTTGCGGGACGGCAGCATGACGAACTTGCCCGCGACCGCGCGGCTGCACGTCGATTCGTGGACGCCGAGGGCGTTCGCCACCTCGCTGCGCGTAAGCGGGCGCAGGCCGCGCGCATCGCCGCGAATGTAGGCCTCCTGGTACTGGCAGACGTACTCGGCCACGCGCATCAGCGTTTGACGCCGTTGCCGCACCGCCCAGATGAACTGCTGCGCCCGGCTGACTTGCGTGCGGGCGTGAGAAATCGCCTCGGAATCTGCCGCCACGTTGGCCGGGGCGTTGGCCTCCGGCCGGGCGATGGACCGGTAGAACGCTTCCGTCTGGAGCCGGTCGTAGATCGCGTTCGGGACCTCAATGGACAGGGTGTCGCCATCAATGCTGACGACAACATCGGGCACGATGTGACCGCCAGTCGAAGGCGACGTCCAGGTGGTTGACTCCTGCGATTGCAGTGGATGCGGGGTGAGTTGTTCACGGATGAATGTGTGGGCGGCCTCGATCTCTTCGACCGTCGTGTTCAGGTCCCGCGCAATGCGGCTGAGGCGCTTGGCGCCGAGCACCTCCAGGTAGTCTCGCAGCACTGGCTCGACCAGCGGAGGAACCGGATGTCCTTCCCGCTGGAGAAACTGTGCCTGCAGCACGAGTGATTCCTGGAGCGACCGGGCTGCCACCCCGGGCGGCGACATCTCCTGGATGAACAGGAGGACCTCCTCCACGTCTTCCGGTTCGGCACTGACCTGTTCGGCAATTTCATCGAGCCCGATGCTCAGGAAACCCCGGTCGTCCAGCGCGTCCACGATGATGAAGGCCATCGCGCGCTCGTCGTCGTCACTCAGCGACGCAAGTGCCGCTTCCAGAATTTGGTCCCGTACATCCATCGCGCTGGCGATGAACGTCATGGGGTCGAAATCGGGGTCAGCGGAGGAGGCTGGCCGGTACTCGGCATCGGAGCGGGGCGGGAGGTCGTCAGTGCGGTTCGAGATTGCGGCGTCTGCCGAGCGGAGGCGGCAGGATTGACACGTCTCGCCCATTGTGCGGCGGCCGCAGACCGGACACACGGGGCAATCTTCGAGTTCAAGGGCGGGGTTTTCATCGAGTGCGTCGTGGATCGTTGCTTCCAGTTCGGTTTGAGACAAACTGAGGATATGGTTCGCCTGCATGAGGAGCGGCGAGAATCCCTGATGGAGCTCTGCCGCCTGTTCCATGCCCGTGGTCATGGTCTGCATGAACTCAAGCCCGCCTTGTTTTTTTGCTGATCCCGTATTGCCTGCCGGACACTCTAGCAAGAATCATGCCAGTAGCTTGTCCATAGGCTACAGAAGTGCGATAGGGTGGCGCGAGCCTGGGGATTGCCTGGCAGAAATGGACGCTTACTCGCGGGCGGGAATCTGGAGGTGGGGCCGGTGTTGCACACCGGCGGGGAGTGAACTGGCAGGGCGGCCCGAAAATTGCGTGCGCACCCCAGAGAGGCGAATTCGGTGGCGAACTTGAGGAGCCCGCGAGTAATGGTCCATACCGTGATCCGCGCGTCTGGCTCATGGCTGCTTGACCCCTGGTCCGTGCAGCGATGGATACCAGTGTTGCGGATCAGTCCCGCAACATGTTTCAGCTCCCGCAAGGACCGTGCCAGAACGCGCAAGAGTCGATAGCGAAGCAGACAATGGTAGATTCACCGGGAGACAGCGGCAGGCAGCCGCGATGCGCCAACTGGAGGCGACGTGCCATATCGGATTTTGATCGCAGATGACAGCGATGCCATTCGCGACGTCCTGAACGAGGCGTTGCAGGATGAGGGGTACGACGTTATTGAGGTTGCCTCCGGCGATGCCGTGATCGAGGCATTCAAGGAAAACACTGGCGCTGTGCCCGACCTCGCGCTCATGGATATCCGCATGCCGGGCAAGGACGGACTGGAAGTGCTGCGTACGCTGCGCTCCACCCGGGACACGGAGCTACCGGTCATCGTCATGACGGCGTTTGGCTCGGCCTCCACCGCCATTGAGGCGATGAAGCTCGGCGCCTTCGACTATATCGCCAAGCCGTTTGAGCTGGACGAAGTCACTGTGGCCGTGGAGCGCTTTTTCGAGCGCCGCGATCTCAGCGAGCGCGTGGTTCGCATGATGGCGGAGAGCAACAAGGATGAGATTCTCATCGGTGACAGCCCCGCCATGCAGGACATCTACAAGACCGTAGGCCGCGTGGCCCGCTCCGATGCAACCGTCCTGGTTCTCGGCGAAACCGGCACCGGCAAAGAGCTGGTTGCGACAGTCATGCACCGCAACTCGACGTACTCGTCCGGGCCGTTGATCAAGGTCAATTGCGCGTCGTTGCCGGAGACGCTCCTGGAGAGCGAGCTGTTCGGCCATGAAAAAGGGGCGTTCACCGGCGCGGTTGCCCAACGCAAGGGCCGCTTTGAGCTGGCCAACAAAGGCACCATCTTCCTGGACGAGATTGGCGAAACCACGCTCTCCACGCAGAAGAAGTTGCTGCGCGTCCTGCAAGAGCGCGAGTTCGAACGTGTGGGCGGCACCAATACCATCAAGATCGACACTCGCGTCATTGCCGCCACGAACAAGGACCTGACCCGCGAGATCGAGACCGGGAACTTCCGGGAGGACCTCTTTTACCGGCTCAACGTCATCGCCATCAATCTGCCGCCACTGCGTGAGCGGCACTCCGACATCCCGCTCCTCGTTGAGCACTTCGTGAACAAGCACCGTTACGGCCGGGGCGCCGCGCCGGCGCGGATCAGCCAGGAGGCAATGGCCCGCCTCATGAGCCATGATTGGCCCGGCAATGTGCGCGAACTGGAGAACACCATTGAGCGCGCGGTCATCATGGCGCGGGGCGGGGTAATCGCGGCAGACCACATTACGTTCCCTGGCCAGGACACTCGCCGCACCGTCCTTGACGTGGTGCAGGCGCTTTCCGACGGCATGTCGCTGACGAGTTTCCTGCGGGAGGCCGAAACCCGGTATGTACGCGAGGCACTGCGGCAGGCAGGAGGCAATATCTCGGTTGCGGCGGGGCTGATGGGCACTGACGCGGCCGAGGCGCAGCGGCGCGTCGATGAGTCGCTGGATGTCTAGGTGCAGGTTGGGACCAACGGTCAGGCAGGACCACGAAAGCTGGCACGAGACGTGCTCTGGATTCGACGGACGCACTCTCGCAACGAGTCCGGCCGGCGCGTGCAAGGTGATTTGCGGTGGTCGGTAGTCAAGGTATACGGGGCATGGTTCTGGTTGTTGATGATGATGAGGGCGTGAGAGCTGTCATGGCCACCGCGCTGGAAGATGATGGGTGGCATGTTGAAACGGCAGCCAATGGCCGGGTGGCTCTCAACCAACTCACGGAAACCAGACCGCATGCCATCATCCTCGACCTACGGATGCCGGTCATGGATGGGCTGACATTTGCGGAACACTATCGTCAGTTTCCGGAGCCGCGGGCGCCGCTTATTCTGATCTCCGCCACTGTGACACCGTCTGCCGTGGCACAAGCCGGTGCGGTCACTGGATTGCGGAAGCCCATTGACCTCAATGACCTGCTTAACACGGTGGAGCGCTACGCTGTCGACCGGAGCATCTAGGAGGCTTACCGGCCTGCTGGCGTTACGGGGCTCCGCACCATCCCGCAGCGGTGAGCGCCATGACCTTGCACGCCGCCACGAGTTGGCGTATTTCGACGTACTCGTTCGGGCTGTGAGCCTGGGCAATGCGGCCCGGCCCAAAAATGACGCCCGGGATGCCTTTCTCCGCGTACCACGCCAGCTCGGAAGCCGCCTGAAATGCTTCGATGCGAACTGGCACGTTGACTGACGTCAGGCTCTGCGTGACCGCATTGACGAACGGGTGATTGACCGGTGTCTCCGCAGGTGGAAAGTAGATGTCTCGCAGCTTCCAGGTAAACCGGGGCGGATGATCGCGCAACCAGGGATCGAGCCGGCAGACATCGGCGACGTAGCCCTCAACCTCCGCCTGAATCCCCTCCAGCGTTTCTCCCGGCAAAAACCAGATGTTGTATTCCAGCGAGCAGTAGTCGGGCGCGGTTCCCGGGTTGGAGATGCTCCGGAGTTGGCCGTCGTGCCCGCCGCCAGGCCCACCGGCGATCATGCCCGGCATGATGCTGTTGAAACCCGGCGGTAGCAGGGGATGGTGGCGCAGATTGCCCCATTGGCGCTCCAGGTCCTGCAGGGCAGTGGCGATGCGCATGCCCTTTTCGATGGCGTTGATCCCGGCCGTTGCGCCGTGCCCACCCGCGTGGATGCTGCGGTACCGGTTCCCGGCGTGGCTCTCGCGTCCCGCAACTTCGATGCGCAGGTGAACCAGGCCACCCTCGGCCGGCAACACGGCCAGGTCGGTCGGCTCCGCCACCAGGGCCGCATCGACGGCCGGCACGCGCGTCAGCAGTTCTCGCAGGCTCTGCCCCACCACCTCTTCGTCGGCGTCGATGTGCAGCCAGAGATCGCCGGCCAGGCGCGCATCCGCCTCGCGCAGCGCCCAGGCGGCCATCATGGCGCAGGCAACGCCGCCCTTCATATCTGCTGCGCCGCGTCCCCAGAGCTTGCCGTCCGCGACGTCGCCAGCCCAGGGATCGTGCGACCACGTGGCGCTATCGCCGCCCGGCACCACATCGATGTGGCCGTTGAAGGCAAGCGACCGGCCACCTCCCGTGCCGCCCAGCCGCGCGGAGACGACCGGGTAGCGCGGGGGCTGTTGCCATCGCTCGACCGTGAACCCGAGGTCACCGAGCCACCCAGCGACGATGTCCTGGCAGCGGTTCGCCTCGCCCTCGAACTCCGGGTTATGCAGGGACTGGCTGTCTGAGCGGCAATTGACCAGGCTACGCGTCAGGGACACCAGACGGTCGACGTTGGCGTCGACGGCGGCGATGATCGCCGACGCCTGCGCTGTTTCTCCCGCGTCGTGAGTGGCTGGCATGAGGAACCTCCCCTGGGGATCAGGCGCGGGTCAGCGCCAGGTTGCCCCCGTCAGCGCCGAACAGATGCGCCCGTCGCATGTCCAACTCCAGCATGACGGGATCTCCGGGCGATACAGGCAGGCGTGGCTCGGCGCGGGCCGTGAAGGCCACACCGTCTGCCTCGGCGCTCACGAACAGGTCGGAGCCGACGGGCTCGACCAGGCAGACTGTTGCGGGCAGGAGCAGGTGTTCGGGCCGAGCGTCTCCTGCGCGCTGGAGCACCCGGATGTTCTCCGGGCGAATACCGATGGCCGCGTCCACCGAGGGTGCGCTGAGCGCCTGGGTGATGAGATCTCCGGTCAGGGGTAAGGCCAGGCTATCCGTCCGGAAGAAGGCACCCTCGCCGCTCCGCTCCAGCGTGCCGGGGTGGAGGTTGATACGCGGGCTGCCGAGGAATGCGGCGACAAAGGTGTTGGCGGGTGCGTCGTAGACGTGCTGGGGCGGCCCCACCTGCTGCACGACGCCGCCCCGCATCACCACAATGCGGTCACCCATCGTCATGGCTTCTACCTGGTCGTGCGTCACGTAGATCGTGGTGCGTTGCAGCCGGGCGTGCAAGCGCATCAACTCTTCACGCGTTTGCACCCGCAGTTGGGCATCCAGGTTGGAGAGCGGCTCATCCATGAGGAAGACGGCCGGTTCGCGCACGATGGCGCGGCCCAGCGCCACGCGCTGGCGCTGACCGCCCGAGAGCTGCTCGGGGCGGCGCTGCAACAGGGACTCCAGGCCCAGGGCCTGCGCCGCCTGCGCCACCCGGGTCGCGATCTCGGTCTTGTTCACACCGGTCATCTTGAGCGGGAACGCGATGTTCTCCTGCACGGTCATGTGTGGGTAGAGCGCGTAATTCTGGAAGACCATAGCGACGTTGCGGTCGCCGGGTTTGACGTAATTGACCAGTTTGCCATCAATGTAGATTTCGCCGTTCGTGACCTCTTCGAGGCCGGCGATCATCTTGAGCAGCGTGCTCTTGCCGCACCCGGATGGGCCCAGTAGCACCAGGAACTCATGATTGGGGATGGACAGTGAGACGGCATCGACCGCCGCCGAGCCGCCGGCATACTGCTTGCTGACCTGGATCAGGGAGACCTCGCCCACAGTATCTATTCCTTGAGAGCGCCGGCGATGGACCCGGCAATGAAGTAGCGCTGCAGGAAGATGAACACGAGCACCAGCGGCAACATCGAGAGCACGGCGCCTGCCGAGAGGACGCCCCAGTCCACCGAGAAGAGGGCCCGTAGGCTCTGCACGCCGACGGTGAGCGTGAACATCTCCTGCTTGGTGCCGATCACCAGCGGCCACAGGTAGCTGGTCCACTGGTTCATGAACAGAAAGACACCTAGCACCACGAGCCCAGGGCGCATCAGTGGCAGGATGACGCGGGTGAAGATCTGCCAGTCAGAGCAGCCATCGAGCCGGGCGGCGCTCTCCAGATCGCCAGGTAGCGACTCGATGAACTGCCGCATCATGAAGATGCCAATCGGATTCGCCAGGGCCGGCAGGATCAGGCCCAGGTAGGTGTTCGTCAGTTTGAGGTCGCGCACGATGATGAAGAGCGGGATGAGCGTGGCGGCAAAGGGCACCATCAGCGTCATCAGCACCACCAGGAAGAGCGCGTTCTTGCCAGGGAAGGTCATTTTGGCGAAGGCGTAGCCCGCCATGCTGTCGATGACGACCTTGATCACGGTGACTGACGTGGCCACGATCAGGGAGTTCATCGTCCAGCGCAGGAACGGGTAGTCGGTGAGGAGTGACCGGTAATTGTCCAGCGTTGGCTGTGCGGGAATCCACTCCGGAGGATAGGAGAAGAGGGCCACCGAGTTCTTGAGCGAGGACGAGATCACGTACAGGAACGGCAGCATCGAGACCACGACGGCGAGGAAGAGGATGCCGTAGATGGCGATCAGGTAGAGCGAGCGGCCCTTGCGCGGCGGAGCTTGCCCTGCAAGCGTGGGACTTAGTTCCGGGAACTCGGTCTGGACGGCCACGGGGTGTCCTCTAGGTTCGCCGCCGGAGCAGCCGAATCTCGATCAAGGTCAGGAACAGGATGAACAGGAGCAGGACGAAGCTGAGCGCGGCGGCGAAGCCGGTCTTGTCGTTGAACTGGAACATGGCCTTGTAGATGTACCAGACCACCGTGGCGCTGGCGTTCGATGGCCCACCGTCGGTGAGGATGCTGACGGAATCAAAGAGCTGCAAATTCCAGATGGTGGCCATGACCACCGCGAAGAAGAACGTCGGCCGCATCAGGGGCAGCGTGATGTGACGGAACTGCTGCCACCCGTTCGCGCCGTCGATGGTGGCGGCCTGGTACAGCTCGGGCGGCAGCGCGAGCAGCGCGGCCAGGAAGAGCAGCGTCCAGAACCCGACACCGCGCCACACCTCGAGCATGGCGATCGTGGGCATCACCAGCGTGGTGTTGCCCAGCCAGTTTTGCGGCGGAATGCCGAACCAGCCCAGGATGATGTTCAGCGCGCCAAAGTCACGCTGCACCACGAAGAGCCAGATGAGCGCGGCGGTGACCATGGGTGTCAGCGTGGGCAGGTAGAAGAGCGAGCGAAATGGCCCGCTGCCGCGCGGTACGCGTTGCAGACAGAGCGCCAGGATCATGCCGATGATGAACACCGACGGGATGGCCAGCAGGCAGTAGTAGACGGTGTTCCAGATCGTGGTGCGCACGAGGGGGTCGGTCCAGGCCCGCTGCCAGTTCTCCAGACCTACGAACGTGGCGGGGGTGATGATGCCCCCGTTGTGGAAGGTGAGGTAGAAGAGGAAGAGGATCGGGAAGACCAGGAACGCCACGAAGAAGATGGCGTTCGGGAGCAGGAAGGCATACCCCACGAGGGCCCGGCGCCGGGATTGCTGGCGCCGCAACCGGGCGTGCTCTGCCGCCGAAAGCCGCATCTGGAGAACCGGAGCGGGCGCGGCGTCCCCAATCGGGGACGCCGCAAGGGTCTCAGGAGCCAAGGAGCCCCGTCACGATCTCGCCGGCCTTGACCATGGCGTCTGCGCCGCTCTGCTCGCCGCGATAGGCGCGTTCGACCTCTGGCCAGAGGTTGGTCAGCATCTCGTAGTAGTTGTCGACAACCTGGATACCCTGCACCTTGGGTACGTACTCTTCCTGCACCTTTTGCAGCAGCTTGCTGCTGTAGTCCGGGCTGGAGTCGACTCGCACCGTCTGCAGGCCAATGTTTGCGGCATACGGGTTGATCACATCGGCGCTAGTCCACCACTTGACCACTCCCCAGGCCGCTTCCTTGTTCGCGCTCTTTTCTGAGATGGTGGCGGAGCCGAAGTTGCCCATGGTGGTCTGCTTGCCACCTTCTGTGGTGGCCGGGGCCTGCGCCACGCCAAGGCCGAAGGGCACCGGCTTGTCGACTTCCCAAACCACTGCCTGTGGGTACTCATCGTGCAGGATGCCGATGCGGCCCGCTGCAAAGAGGGCCCGTGAGCCCTCCCAGTCGTATGCCCCCGCCTCCGGCGCGACCTTGTGGACCAGGCGCATGTCCGCCAAGTACTGGGTGCCCGCCGCGCCCTTCGGATCGAGGTTCTGCGCGGTCAGGTCGGCGGTCATGACGTCGGCATCATCGTTGTGGATGTACGGCAGCCAGTCCCAGTGCGCGTAGTTCGGGAAGGAGTCACGGAACTGGAAGCCCCAGACCTGGTCTGTGGTGAGGGCCTTCGCGGCTTCGACCAGGCTCTCCCTGGTAGTCGGGAACTCCGTGATGCCGGCCGCTTCGAGGAGGTCTTCGTTGTAGAAGATGCCGAACGCGGCGCCCAGCGCGCCGACGCCGTAGGTGCCGCCGTCAAAGCTGGTGACATCCCAGGTGAACGGCGCGATGCCTGCCTTGTCAGCCGCGAAACTCTCGGCGTTGACGAAGTCTGAGATGTTGGCAACCTGTCCGGCATTCACGAACTTGGCGAGGACCAGGTCGACCAGGTAGACGACATCTGCTGGCTCCGAGGCGTATCCCGCCGTCAGCTCGGCATCCATCGTTTCCCACTTGAAGAAGGTCGGGTTGAGCGCGATGTCCGGGTGAGCCGCCTCGAACTCAGCCTTCATCTGCTCCCAGAACTTGGCGTCGTCCGGGTGGTGGGGGCCCTTGATGATCGTGACGGTGGCCTCGGCCTGGCGCTGCCAGCGGCGGCGCTCTGGCTTCGGCGCAGGGGCGGCGACGGCGTTTGCGATCTTGCCAGCGAACACGGCCGAAACACCGGCGGCGGTCGCACGGAACATGAACTCACGCCGGTTGATGAACCCATGCCTGAAATCGACGATTGCCTCGTCCCGCAAGCGCTTGCGGTCCGCGAGACTGAGAACTCGCTTGCTCATGCCACCTGCTCCTTCTGCGTGCGTTGCTGATCGTGCGGCACGGGACCGGAGCGCACGATGCGGCCCCAGGAACCCAATGCGCCGGTTTGCACCCGTGTGTGCGCATTCTGCCACTTGCTGATCAATCTCTCAGGAGTCTATGGTGAGCCTCACAGGCTGTCAATCGTATGGAACGCCAGTCGCACCACTGGCCGAGGCATGTTCGTGTCGCGAACGGAGTAGACGCAGGAATGGGCAATAGCGCCGGGGGCGTTCACGTCGGTATCGACACGGGTGGAACCTTCACTGATCTGGTGGCATTCGATCCGGAAAGCGGGGAGCTGAGCACCTCCAAGACGCCCTCGGTGCCAGCGGAGCCAGGACGCGCGCTCACGGACGCCATCGGCACCGCTGACATTGCGCCCAGCGCGATTGCCAGCCTGGTACACGGCACCACCGTCGGCACGAACGCCCTGATCGAACGGACCGGCGCGCGGGTCCTGTTGCTGGCGACAGCCGGCCACGAGGATATCCCGTACATCCAGCGTATCAACCGCAAGTCGCTCTACGACCTGCGCTGGGAAAAGCCACGACCCCTGCTGGTTTCCCGCCGCGACAGCCTGGGCGTTCCCGAGCGGCTCAGCGCTGCCGGCGATGTCGTTCGCCCGCTCGACGCCGAGGCGGTGCGGGCGCTCTGCCGCACGGTGAAGAATGAGCCGATTGAGGCCGTGGCCATCTCGTTGCTCTTTGCCTACGTGAACCCGGATCACGAGCAACGGGTGCGCCAGATCGTCGCCGAGGAACTCCCCGGGTTGCCGGTTTCGGTATCGCACGAGGTTGCGCCGATCTGGCGCGAGTATGAGCGCACCTCGACCACGCTTGCGGATGCCTACCTGAAGCCGCTGATGGACCGGTATGTGGCGAGCCTGGATGGGAAGCTGCGCGATGCCGGTCTGACCACGCCGTGGGCCATTATGAAGTCCAATGGCGGTGCGATGCGCGCCGTGGCGGCGGCTGATAGCCCGATCCAGACCGCGCAGTCCGGCCCTGCCGGCGGCATGCTGGTGGCGCGGGCGCTTGGCGTGCAGGCGGGTTTGCCCAACTTGCTGACGCTCGACATGGGCGGCACCAGCGCGGATGTCGGCATGGTGCTGGACGGCGACCTGCGCCACACGACAGAGTACGAGATCGAGTGGGGCGTGCCCGCCGCAATTCCGCTCATCGACATCAAGTCGATTGGCGCGGGCGGCGGCAGCATCGCCTGGATCGACGCTGGCGGCTTCTTGCGGGTCGGCCCGGAGAGCGCCCGGGCGCGGCCGGGGCCGGCCTGCTATGGCCTGGGCGGGACGCGCCCGACGGTCACTGACGCCAACCTGGTGCTGGGCCGGCTCGATCCCGGCTACTTCCTGGGAGGACGCATGGCCTTGCGCCGGGACCTCGCCGAGGGAGCGTTGGCGAGCCTGGCGACGCAGGCCCAGATGAGCATCATCGACCTCGCGTCGGCCATCGTCGAGATCGCCAATGAGAACATGGCCAGCGCCATCAAGATGGTTTCCCTGGAACGCGGCTACGACCCGCGCCGCTTCGCGCTCTTCGCGTTCGGGGGTGCTGGCCCGCTCCACGCGGCGGCAGTGGCACGGGCACTGCGCATACCCCAGGTGCTGATCCCGATGTTCCCCGGCAACGCCTCGGCGCTGGGCATGCTGCTGGCTGATCTGCGCGTGGACAAGGTCTGGACCAAGGCGTTCCGCTCCAGCCGCGTCGACGCCGAGTTGGTCGCGCAGCAGTTTGCGGCGATCCGTGCCTCAGCCGAGGAGGAACTCCGCAGCGAGGGCTTCACCGGCGAGCCCGATGTGGCCTATGCCATCAGCATGCGCTACGCCGGGCAGAACTACGAGCATCACGTGCCGGTCTCGGAGCGGGTCATCGACGACGCGGCTTTGCGCGCAGCGTTCGCCACGTTCGAGAAGATTCATGCCGAGCGGTACGGGTACGCCATCGCAGGCGAAGAGATCGAGCTGGTCGCGTTCCACGTCACCGTGTCCGGCCAGCGCGACACACCGCAGCTCCGCGCATCCTGTGGAACAGCGGTCGACCCGAGCCCGCCGTCGCGGCCGGTCCACTTCCGGGGCCTGGGCGATCTGCCGGCAACAGTCTACCGGCGCTATGACCTTCCTGCCGGCGCCAAGCTTGAGGGCCCCTGCGTGATCGAGGAGCCGGGTTCGACAACGCTGGTGGAACCGGGGATGCGCGTCACGGTGCTGCCAGATGGCCAGTTGCTCATCAATATCGCGACCAGTGAACGAGGGGATGCATGAGCGCGCCAGCCACGATCGACCCGGTCACGCTGACCGTGATCGACAACTACCTCACCTCGACTTGCCGTGACATGGGCGTGACCATGATGAAGACGAGCTACTCGCCGATCTTCAACGAGTCGCTCGATTTCTCGTGCGTTATCTTCGATCCGCAGGGCCAGATGCTGGCGCAGGCCGAGTTCTGCCCCTCGCAGATCGGCACCATCAAGTTCACGGTCACCTGGACGCTGGATGAACTCGGGCTTGACACCTTCGAGCCAGGGGACGTTGTCATTCACAACGACCCGTATCGCGGCTCGGGCCACGTGCCCGAGCACATGGTGCTCAAGCCGGTCTTCTACGAGGGTGATCTGTTCGGCTTTGTGGCGAACGTAGCGCACATGTCGGAGCCGGGCGCCAAGACGCCTGGCGGGCTGTCCGGTGACGCGACGGAGGTGTTCCAGGAAGGGCTGCTGCTGCCGCCGGTGAAGATCCGCAAGCGAGGTGTCGATGACAACGACATCTGGAAGATCATCCTGGCCAATCACCGCACCCCCAAGGTGACCTACGGGGACTTCCGCGCCATGATGGCCTCGCTCGACCTGGCGGAGGAACGCCTGCACGAGCTGCTGGCGACCTACGGCGCGGACCTGGTGCGCCGCTCCTGCCAGGAGCTGATCACGATTTCCGAGCGGCGGATGCGCGCCGAGATCGCCGCCATCCCAAACGGGGTCTACACATTCGAGGATGTGATCGAGGACGATGGTATCTCCGACACGTCGTACCCGATGCGGCTGCGACTGACGGTCGGTGATGACGAGGTGATCGCGGACTTCACGGGTTCAGCGCCGCAGGCGGTGGGGCCGGTCAATGCCATTTACGCCGTGACTGCGTCCGCCGTGTACAACGCCATTCTGCACCTGACTGACCCCACGATTCCTCGCAACGAGGGGTGCTACCGCCCGATCACCGTCATTGCCCCGCCCGGCACCATCGTCAATTGCAAGTTCCCGGCGCCGGTGGCTGGTGGCAACACGGAGACCAGCCCGCGCATTACGGACATGGTCTTCGGTGCGCTGCAATACGCAATCCCGGACAAGATCGTCGCGGCGTGTGGGGGGACCTCATCGCCATTCCTGTTCGGCGGCACCGACCCCCGCAGCGGCGACCTCTACGCGCACTTCCACTTCGAGGGCGTCGGCTGGGGCGGGCGCCAGGGGCTCGATGGCAACAACATGGTCGTCACGATCAACGGCAACTGCCGCAACACGCCGGTGGAAGTGTTCGAGACGCGCTACCCCTCTTTCCTGATCGAGTCCTACCGTCTGCTGCCCGACTCGGGTGGCCCGGGCGAGTTCCGGGGCGGTCTCGGCGGTGAGCGCCTGCTGACCGTCACGGAAGAGGTCACCGTCAGCGCGCTGTTGAACCGCATGTTGGCAGACCCGTGGGGCGTGCTGGAGGGAGGAAACGGGCAGCGAGGCGGCATTTGGGTCAAGCGCGCCGGCCAGCCCTCCTGGCAAACATTCGTCGAAGCGTACGGCACCATGTCGCCGTCCAAGTTCTCCGGCATCCGGTTGCATGCGGGCGACCAGGTCAAGCTGGTCATGCCCGGCGGCGGCGGTTACGGCGATCCTCTGCAGCGAAAGCGCGGGTTGGTCGAGCGGGACATCAGCGAGGGGTTCATCACGATGGAGCAGGCTATTTCCGCCTATGGGTACCGCAGTGAGTGAGCCAGCCGGGCACTGGGTTGAGCCGGACGTCAACTACGTCGATCCCGAGCGCCGGTTCTGCGCGTACTGCGGGCGGCCGATAGCCCGGCGCTACTGGGCAGTGGAGGACGGGCAAAGGGGCGAGGCTGCCTACTGCTCTCCGGAGCACGCCGAGCGCAAAGCGACATATCCCATTGGGCAAGATCTGCCAACGCCGCGTACGAACCGCGCGGGTGAGCCTGGTGCGTGAATTGCCGGAATTGGGCAAGGAAGGTGTACGACGAGAGATATGCCGACGCCCCGGGCGGGGCCGGGGCGTCGCGGGATGGGTGGTCCGGTTTTGCGGACCGGATTGCTGACCGGGAGGGAAGGGGAACCGGTCATCAACATCACAATAATGGCTGGCGGTGACCTTGTGGCAAAGACCCGTTCGGGCCTCGCCACGGGACCATTCGTACTGACTTTCTTGCCAAGGCTGATCGTGGAACAATGCGTTTGATTGCGGAGGTCTGGAGCGGCGCGTCCAGGCAGTGAAAAGGAGCATTTTGTGGGTGTCTACGAGCGGCTGGGAGTCCGTCCGGTCATCAATGCTGACGCCACGCTGACCCGCCTCGGGGGATCCCTGATGGCGCCAGAAATCTCGGATGCCATGCGCGAGGCAGCGGGCAACTTCGTGGACATGCACGAACTGCAGCAGGCAGCCGGCAAGCGCATCGCGGAGCTCACCAACAACGAGGCTGCCTACGTAACGGCGGGCGCTGCCGCTGGCCTGGTGCTGGCGACGCTGGCCTCGATGAACGGTGGCGATCTGCTGACCATCGCGCGCCAGATCGAGGGGGGCGCAGCGCCGAAGGATGAGGTCATCATCCAGCGCGCACATCGCATCCCCTACGACCCAGCCATCACCCTGGCGGGTGGCACGATTGTCGAAGTGGGGAACCGGCTGCAAACGTTCGCCTGGGAGCTGGAAGCCGCCTTCACACCGCGTACGGCGATGGTGTTCTACGTGGCCGGCGACCATTTGGCGTACGGCGCCCTGCCGCTGGAAGAGGTCATCCGCATCGCCCATGCGCACGGCGTGCCGGTCGTCGTCGATGCTGCCGCCCAGTTGCCACCCACGGAGAACCTGTGGCATTTCACGCGAGACCTCGGCGCGGACCTGGCCGTCTTCTCCGGCGGCAAGGATTTCCATGGGCCGCAGGCCAGTGGACTCGTGGTGGGCACTCAGCGCATGGTCGATGCCATCACGGCCAATGGCTCGCCAAACCAGCGTCTCGCACGCCCGATGAAAGTCGGCAAGGAGGAGATGGTTGGCCTCCTGACCGCCGTCGAGCGTTATATGCAGGTTGACTGGCGAGCGCGTGTGGAGGCCTACGAAGCCATCGTGGCGTACTGGCTCGAGCGGCTGAACGGCGTGCCCGGCCTGACCGCGGAGCGGGTGTTCCCGAACGAAGCGGGCCAGCCGACGCCCCGCTGCCGCGTCCGCTTTGACCCCGAACTGGACCTGCACGCGGCAGACGTCGTCAAGCAACTCTGGGACGGTGATCCGCGCATTGCCGTGGCGATCGATAGCAGGGACGCAATCTCGTTCACCCCGGAACTCCTCCGCGACGGCGAGGAGAACATCCTGCTCGGGCGGATTCTCTCCCTGGCGTCAACGCCGGTGGCGGCGGACTGACGCAGCGGACAAGAGGCATTGCCCCGAACTTGCTGACAGGCGGTCTCCGGCGTACGGCCCTCCCCCAGCCCCGCTCCCCGTGCGCGGCTGGCAGGGGGAGGTATCCGTGCCGAGGCTGGGCTGCGGCTGGAGGACCCTCACCCCCAACCCCTCTCCCGGTGCGCAGGGCGAGGGGCTGGAGGACCCTCACCCCCAGCCCCTCTCCCTGTGCGCAGGGCGAGGGGAGCCGATCCGCGCGGCCGAGGCTTGGGTTGACGTCTTTAGCGCGGAACTGGCATCCGACGTCGCCACCGAAAGTCCCTCTCCCTTCGCACAGGGAGAGGGGTTGGGGGTGAGCGTTCGTCACGAGCGGCATGCGTCATGGCCTATGCCTCCCCCAGTCAGCCGATGTGCGGGAGAGGGGACGGCTGAGTTACGCGTCCGGGTCGAAACGGCCGAGGATCAGGCAGGCGTTCTGCCCGCCCAGCCCAAAGGAGTGCTTGGCCACGACGCCGATCTCTACCGGGCGCGCCTCACCATGCACGATATCCAGGCCGATGGCGTCATCCGGATTGTGATAATTGAGCGTGGGCGGAATCACCTGGTCGGAGATCGTGCGCACTGCCGCAATGGTCTCCAGTGCGCCAGATGCGCCCATGCAGTGGCCCAGCGCACCCTTGACCGACGTCACCGGGATCTGCTCTGCGCGTTCGCCATAGACAAGCCGGATCGCGTTCGATTCCGCCAGATCCCCGGCCGGGGTTGACGCGGCGTGGGCGTTGATGTGATCGACCGCATTGGGATCGACTCCGGCATCACGCAGGGCATCGTGCATGGCGCGCGCCCCTCCGGTGCCGTCAGGAAGGGGCGCAATGGGATGGTACGCATCGTTCGACGTTGCGAAGCCCAGGACCTCGGCGTAGATGCGTGCACCACGGTTCAGGGCATGTTCCAGGTCCTCCAGCACCAGCATGGCTGCGCCTTCGCCCAGCACGAACCCGGCGCGGGTGGCGTCGAAGGGCCGGCTCGCCTCGTGCGGGGCATCGTTACGGTCGCTGACCAGCGCGCGCATCACGGCGAACCCGGCGGCGTACATGGGGTGGTGCGTGGATTCGGTTGCACCGCCGATCATGATCGGCGCGCGGCCGTCACGTACTTCCTCGAAGGCCTCGCCAATCGCCTGCGCGCCCGTAGCGCAGGCGGTGGTCAGCGTCAGGCTGGGACCGCCCATGCCGAAGCGGGCCTGGATGCCGTAACCGGCCAGGTTGTGCGGGAAGGAGACGTGCAGGTGCGTCGGGACGCCACGCACGCCACGCGCCTTGTAGGACTCCCATGCGTTCAGGAAATCGTCGTGGACGCCGGCGCCGCAGGTGCCGATGACCGCGCCGCCGCTGGTGAGTTCCGATGATGGCTCCAGGGTGTCGCCATCGATCAGCCCCGCGTCGATGAGCGCCTCGCCGGCCGCTTCAATGGCCATGCGGGCAAAGCGCGACGTGTTGCGCAGGGTCTTGGTATCCAGAAAGCGGTTCGGCAAATCGTTGTCGTCGACGTCGCCCCGGATCGTGCTGGCGATGATGTCCGGGTCCAGGTTCTCCGCCGTCCGGATACCCGACTTTCCCGCCAGCAGGCTCTCCCACAGCGTATCCGCGCCATTCCCCAGTGAGGAGATCGCGCCCATGCCGGTGACGACGACGCGCCGCAGTGCCCGCGGCCGGTTGCGTTCAAAGGATGTCATGCTCAATCTCGCGTGTTGCTACTCGGTCATCGGCAACGGTTCGCCGCTGTTCATGAAGGCTACGGTCTGATCGAAATCCACGATGCCGGCATCTGAACCGAGCCCGGTGATGACCAGCCCCGCCGCTGCAGTGCCCAGCCGGGCGCAATCAACGAGGTCCCAGCCCCGCAGGAGCCCGGTGATGAAACCCGCGCAGTAGGCATCACCACAACCGGTCGAGTCAACCACGGTGGCGCGCAAGGCCGGCACCCGCAGCTCCTCGATGCCGCCGCTCTCATTGCGCCAGGCCAGGCTGCTCCCTTCGGCCCCCATCTTGAAGACGGTCATCTTTACCCCGAGATCGAGAAAGAACGCAATGATGGCCAGACGGTCTTCCAGGCCGCTGATCAGCCGCGCCTCTTCCAGACCGGGCATGAAGTAGTCGACGTAGGGGAGGGCAGGTTGCAGAACTTGCAGCAGGTCCGGGCGGTCGATGGCAATCAGGTCGAGGGTCACCGGCACGCCGTGGTCCCTCGCGTGTTTGAGGATACGTGCCGTGGGCTCACCGTCCAGTTGGGGCATCAGGTAAACGCCGCCGAAATGCAGGTGCCTGGCGCCAGCGATGGCATCGAGATCGATGTCATCCTCCATCAGCGCTGCGTTTGCGCCAAGGACATGCAGCGCCGGGCGCTCACCGTTGGGGCGGATCGGCAGCATGGTGGCCGAGGTCTGCACCCCGGCCTTCCGCACGAGTCCGCTGGTGTCGATCCCGTAGCGCTCCATCGTGTCCACGATGAAGTTGCCACCGGCGTCTTCGCCAATGGCGCCCATGGCCAGCACGTCCAGCCCCAGCTTGGCCATATCCACGCTGGCGCCGGCCGCCGTGCCAGCGACGGTCAGCCGAATTTCCTCCAGCAGGTCGACATCCTGCCTGGGTGGGATACGGGTGACCGGGCGGCCCAGGATATCGAGAATGTGAATCCCGAGGCTAACCACCTCGGCCATGCGGAGTCCTTTCTGCAGAACGGCCCACGCCGTCGTGGACCGGAAAGGCAATGATGGTCGCTTTCCAGCCCACTCTGCAAGCGCCGTGCAGGTCCTTTACTTGCCCAGGTACCCGGCCAGGCCGGATTCAAACGTGGCGACAAAGCCTTCCACGGTCCAGCACGCCCTCCCTACCAGCAGGCCATCGACGTTCGGGAGTGCGGTGAAAGTCCCGGCGTTCTTCGGGTCAACGCTGCCGCCGTAGAGCACGGGCACGTTGGTACCGGCCTCCCCGAACAGTTCCCCGAGCGCCGTGCGAACTGTGGCCGCAATGGGTTCCACGTCGCTGGGAGTGGCGGGGGTGCCCCCGGCGCCAATCGACCAGACCGGCTCGTAGGCGACGTTGACGCGATCGAGTTGGCTCGGTTCCACCCCGTGCAGCCCGATCTTCAGTTGGCGCAGGATCGTCTCGTTGCTGACACCGAAGCCGCGCTCCTCGGCCGTCTCGCCGATGCCAAAGAGGATGCGCAGGCCGGCATCCAGCACGGCGCGCACCTTGCGGTTGAGGTCGACATCCTTCTCCTGGAAAATCTGACGACGCTCCGCGTGACCGAGCAGGACGATGTCGATGCCCAGGTCCTGCAACATGCGGAGCGAGATTTCGCCGGTAAACGCGCCATCTGGCTGGAAGTGCACGTTCTGCGCGCCGATCCAGAGGTTGGCCGGGCCGCCCTTCGCCGCCTGCGTCACCGCATCCAGGGAGGTGAACGGCGGAAAGATGAAGACACGCGCCTCCGATGGGATGGTGATACTGGCTGACAGTTGGCGATAAAACGCCGCCGATTCCGGCGGCGTCTGGTTCATCTTGAAATTCGTCCCAAACACATAGGGGCGCGTCACGTGGCGGTCTCCGGTACTGGTACAGCGTACAGGGCGGCCGCAATCCGGTTTCCGCCCGTATCGAACACGGCGACACGGTCGAGCGGCAGCTCGACGTGCACCGGTCCTGAGGATGGTAACCGTTCACCGACCGACGGCGCGACTTTGGCCTTCAGGGTCGTGTCCGTTCCGGGGACCACCAGCGCGACGAGGTATTGACCGCCGATCTGGATACTCTTGCGCCGCAGGTCAACCGGCACACTGCCGTGGCCCGGGTGTGTCGAGACGTGAATGTTCTCCGGCCGGATGCCAATCGTGACATTGCCGTCAACCAACCCGTCGCCCTTGACGGCGATTGGGCCTGGAAAAAGCTCGGAGCGGAGGAACCCCGCGCCGCTCTCCTGCGAGAGCCGGGCGTCGAAGAAGACCATGCCGGGGTTTCCCAGGAACCAGCCCCCGAAGCGGTCATTGGGCCAGTTGTACAGGTCACGCGGCGGTGCGCACTGCACGATGCGGCCATCCTGCATGAGCGCAATCTGGTCGGCCAGGGTCATCGCCTCGGTCTGATCGTGGGTGACATAGACGATCGTCTGGCTGAGCGAGCGGGTGAGTTCCTTCAGTGAGCGCTTCAGTTGCAGCTTGGAGTTCGCATCCACATTCGTGATCGGCTCATCGAAAAGAATGATCTCTGGCTGGCGTGCGACTTCGCGCGCCACGGAGACTTTCTGCCGTGTGCCATTGTCCAGTTTGGAAACATCCTGATCGGCAGTCGGACCGAGCCCCATCAGCTCGACGGCGGCGTCAACGCGCTGTTTCCGCTCCTGCTTCGACATCTTCATCGATTGCAGCGGCAGTTCGATGTTCCGGTAGACACTGATGCCGCGATAGACCACCGGGTACTGGAACACCATGCCGATATCGCGTTTGCTGGGTGAAAGGTGCGAGACGTTGCGCTCCCCGAAGAAGACCTCTCCCTCAGTTTGCTGCTCAAGCCCCGCGATGATGCGCATCAGCGTGGTCTTGCCGCACCCGGAGGGACCCAGGAGGCAGGTGACCTGACCATTCGGGAAGGTGAAGGTCACATCATCCAGCGCGCGCAGGGAACCGAAGGTCTTGGTCAGGTTCTTGACGCGGATCTCAGCCATGGTGCGCGCCTGCCTCTGCCCGGATAGCCGCAGCGGCTGCGCCGCGCGCGCCGCGTCCCAGCAAGCCGCCCGTATCGGCGGCAAAGATCGTCAGATGGTGCGGAAAGATGGAGAGCGTGACGTCCGCATTCAGGTCGTCACCCCGATGATGATCGCGGTCCACCATGGTCAGGGGCTGCCCCTGTGCCTGCAGATAGACGATATCCTCACCACCCAGGTCCTCGCGCAGCATCACCCGGGCGGCTGCGTGCAGTGGCCCTTCTTCGTCACCCACGTCGCCGAGACGATGGGAGAGGTGGATACGCTCGGGGCGCAGGCCTACGTACACCTCCCGTGGCGCATTCGGGACCTTGATGTCTGCCGGAAAGGTGAAGAGCGGCGTCGCACACCAGTGCTGATCGCCACGGTGCTCCAGGGTACCCCGCAAGAAGTTTGCGGGCGGGAAGCCGACGAGCGCCATGGTGTGGGCATGCTGTGGCGTACGGTAGAGCGCCTCAGGCGGATTGGTCTCGATGATCTGGCCCTCGGACAGCACCGCCATGCGGTCGGCCAGGGTCATGGCCTCGATCACGTCCGAGGTGACATACAGAACGCTGGCGCCGGTCGCGGACTCCAGGCCGCGCAGGTCATCCACGAGTTGCTCCCGCAGCTTGAAGTCCAGGCCAGCCAGGGGGTCATCCAGCACGAAAAAATCGGTGCGCTTGGCGATGCCCCGCGCGATGGCGACGCGCTGCTTCTGGCCGCCGCTCAGTTGATCCGGCGACTTCTCGAGGTGCTCTTCGATCTTCAACATCGCCGCTGCGTTGGCCACGACCTCGCGCGATTCCGCCGAGGGCACGCCGGCGAGGTCGAGCGGATACGAGATGTTCTTGCGCACGGAGAGATGCGGGTAGAGCGCGAACGACTGCGGCACGTACCCGATGTTGCGATCAGCCGGGGCCACCGACGTAATGTCCTGGCCACGAAGGAGAATGCGCCCGCTGTCGGCGTGCTCCAGGCCGGTCAGGATCCGCACCAGCACTGACTTGCCGGAGGCGGGAGGTCCATAAATCACGGTCAGGTCACCGGCATTCGCCGTGAGGTCGACTCCGGTCAGCACCGGCGCGTTGCGATAGGACTTGGTGATCTGTTCGAACTGCAGAATGGGAGTCTCGCTCTGGCTCATCGCTTCGCCTGCCCCAGTTGAATCAGATTCGGGGTGATGTTGATGCTGATGATGATCAGGGCCGCCATGATGAACCAGGTCAGAAGGAGCAGGCCCATCGACTTCACGAACCCGGACGCTGGCGGAATGTTCCCGAACGCGATCTGGAGGAAAGCTGCCAGCACCAGCACCGGCAACCCGATCTGGTAGAGCGGCTTGCTGCCCTGTTGCAGGATCAGCACGAAACTGGCGAACATGACCACGATCAGGATGGCCTGGAAGGTGGCTGCAAACGGAAGTGGCCGGCGAACATACTCGGCCGGCAGTTCACCCGGCCGCACGAGACCTGGCAACCCCGCGATGACGCGCCCATCGCGAGAGGCCGTTTCAATCTTCGGGTTGTCCGTCCAGACATCCTGGACGACTTCGCTGGATGGTTCCGCCATGATCTAGACCTCACCTCGCACGGTGCCGAACGTCATGCCGACCAGCAGATACTTCTGGAAGATGTAGATGGCAATGATTGGCGGCAGCATGTAGATGAGCGACGTGGCCGCGATGAACGACCAGTCGGTCATGCCGCCCTGCTTGACGCCGGTGGCCAGGAGGACCGGAATCATGGTGCTGCCCTGGCCGCCCAGGATGTAGTTGAAGAGGAACTCATTCCAGACGAACAGAATGTTGAAGATGAAGGCGGCGACCAGGCCAGGCTTCACCTGCGGCAACACCACCCGGAACATGGTGTGCAGTCGGGAACCGCCGTTGATCAGGGCTGTTTCGTCATAGCGCATGGAGACGCCGTCCAGGAACCCTTTGAGGATCCAGAGGGAGAAAGGGATGCTGAACATGGCGTAGAACAGGATCATGCCGTGAACGGTCTTTGACCACCCCAGGACGTTGTACAGAAGGAAGATCGGGATCACCACCGCCGAGGCGGGCACCATGCGCGTGCTGAGCAGCAGGAACATGATGAAGTTGGTGCCCGTTGGCCGGTAGCGCGAGAAGGAGTACGCCGCCAGGAAGGAGACGACCAGCGCGATCAGCACCGAGCCGATGCTGAGGATGAAGCTCATCTTCAGGTATTCGAGGAAGTTCGGCCCGGTCACGACGCGCACGATGTTATCCATGCTCGGGCGGAAGAGAAACACGGGCTGCGGCGACACGATCTCGCCGACGGTCTTGAAGGCCGACAGGAAGATCCAGAGCACCGGCGAAAAAAACGCCAGCGCGACCAGCCAGAGGAGCAGGTGATACAGGCGTTGCCGCCAGGGGTTCTGTGTCATTTCAGTTGCGCCCGTGTCTCGCGGTAACTCAGGACATAGAGGTAAATCGAGGCGAAGGCAATGGCTACCAGCAGGGTGATGATGGCCAACGCGGACGCATCGCCCATCTGGAAGGCCTCGAACCCGGTGCGATAGAGCGACAGACCGACAAACTCGGTCGTGTTGCCCGGGCCGCCGTTGGTCATCAGGTAGGGGAGGTCGGTGGTCTTGAAGGCATCGATGGTGCGCAGCAGGATGCCGAGCATCAGGATGAACTTGCCATTGGGCAGAATGATGTACCAGATGCGTTTCAGCCAGGGAATCTGGTCGATCTCGGCCGCTTCCAGTTCGGCTTTGGGCACGGAACCCAGCGCCGCAAGTGTCATCAGGATCATGAACGGTGTCCACATCCAGATGTCCACGGCAATCGTCGCGCCGAACGCCAGATCCTTGTTGCCCAGGAAATCAAAACGCTGTCCCAGAATCTTCTGTGTAAAGAAGTTGGCGATACCAAAGATGGGATCGTAAATCAGGCGAAAGAAGGTGCCGACGGCAACCGGCGGCAGTACCATGGGGGTAAAGAGGAGGGTGAGCGCCAGGCGCCGCCCCGGCAACTTGCCGCTGCCCCAGAAGAGGAAGCCCAGCGCCATACCCAGGAGCGTCGCGCCACCGACCGTGAGGACCATGAAGGAGAGGGTGCGTCCCAATAGCCCCCACACCTCAGTCGATTTCCAGATATCGATGAAGTTCTCAAACCCGATGTAGCTTGGTGGCCGTGCCGCCGTCAGCTTGTACCGGTAGAAGCTGACCCCCAGGAGCCAGAGCAGCGGTACCACGTTCCAGACGATGAAGAAGATCAGGATCGGAACCAGGAGCAGCGTCGGAAAAAACCGGTTCTCATCCAGCGCGCGGGCCCAGGGCAGGCGCTTGCGCGCTGTCTGCTGGGCGGGAGACATCTGGTTGTCAACGGGCAGTGTCGTCTGTGCCATCCTGGCTCCGATGCCATGGACGCCTGGCGCGCTCGCACCAAGATGGATGAGCGCGCCAGGCGACGGGTGCTAGCCGGCTTGCGGGCCGGTCCCAGCGCTAGATGCTGATGTCGTTGCAGGCTTCGGACGCTTCGATGTCCGAGCGGCCAGCGTCGTACAGGATCTCCTGCTGCTTGCAGGCGGTGTAGTCCATCGCCAGCTTGGCATCCGGCACCACATCCGTGAGGAACCCGTTCCAGGCCTCCTGCTGCACGGCGAGCATTTCCGCGTAGTTCGGGTCGTGCCAGAAGTCCTGCGAGCGGTTTTCCCGGATCATGTACTTGAAGGCCGGGAACTGCGGCTGCATGGCATCGAAGTTCGGATCCTCGAGCACGTCCACCATCGTCGGGTTGCCGCCACGCTTGGCGAACTCGAGCTGGGTGTCCTTGAGGTACCAGAACTTCATGTAGTCGATTGCGACCTGCTGATGATCCTCGTCGTTGAAGGCGTTGATCACCCACGGCTGACCGCCCAGCGTGTAGATGCGCTTGAGGCTGTCATCGTCCTGCTTGAAGCCCGGCGGCGGCGTAATCAAGACCATCTCGGGCGTGACTGGCCGCGTGTCGTCGGCAACTGTCCCGATCGCTTCGCCAGCGACCTGGTTCATCATCTGCACGCCGAGCGCGGACCACTGCAGGCAGGTCGCCACGGTGCCGGCCGTAAAGACATCGACCTCTTCGGCGATGCCGTAGTTCGTGGCGCCCGGAGGCGCGTACTGCAGGAATTTCTTGTTCCATTCGAGGCCGGCGATGTTGACGTCAGTGTTGAGGATGCCTTCGACCTGGCCCGTGGCCGGATCCCAGGTCTCACCGCCGTTGGACCACATGAACGGATAGGCGTAGCAGGAGACGAAGTCGTACACCTTCGACCACTGGAACGCCGTGCCGAACAGGTTGTCGTCTGGGCGGGTGAAGTGGGCGCAAACGCGCTCGTAGCGGTCCATGTCCACTTCGAGCCACTCATCGTAGGTCTGCGGCAGGTCCTCGCCGTCGTTCGCCGCCTTGTAGGCATCGCGCTCGGCCTGGTCGCTCATCAGGTCCTGGCGGACGAAGAGCGCGATGGTGTCGCCTTCCTGGGGGAAGCCGTAGATGTTGTCAGTTCCGTCCGGGTAGATGCGGTAGCCAATGGCGGCCGCTTCCTCGAACTTGATGTCGAGGTCCGGGTTTTCGGCAATGATGTCATTCAGGCGGACAATCCAGCCCGGCTCGGCGAGCGCGCCCAGCCACTGGCTGTCCGAGATGATGATGTTGTACTGCGCGGAGCCAGACTGCAGCGAGGTCGCTGCCTTCTGGAAGAGCGACTCGAACGGCGCCTCTTCAAAGGCGAAGTTCACGTCGTAGCCGTAGGTTTCCTTGGCGAACGGCTTGAACAGCTCGTTCGCCATGTCCACACCCAGGCGGCTGGGCGGCCAGCCGGCGATCCCCAGGATCGTCATATCGATGGTCTTGCCCGCAAGCGGGCTGTCCTGGGCGGCGGCAACGGCCGGCTTGTAGGCGCTGATCAGCCCGGCGAGCGCGGTTGCGCTCAGGCCGAGGGCCATACCGCGCACCATGAGCTGCCGCCGGCTCATGCCACTCTCCGTGGCACTCCGCATGAGATCCGCCTGGACTCGGGAAATGTCGCGTGGTGTCACTCACTGACTCCTTTCGCGAGCGCCTGGCCAACCCTGCCAGCGCTCCCGCAGCACCGCCTACCATAGCGGCACGTTTGCCTGATCGAGTATGCGGCAGCCGACGTTGCCAGGGCGATTCGATGCAGAATCGCCATTGCTCCTGGACGTTCTCGCAGGCGCACAAGCGCCTTGTGAATTTCGCCCAAAACGCACAGGTGTCGTAGCTCGACGGACAGCGCTACGCTAGCAAACTGCAAGAAATCTCGTCAAGCGGCCAATCGGTGCTAACTACCGAAGATGGCCCGCCCAACGCGCACCAACGTCGCGCCCTCGGCGATGGCGACCGGGTAGTCGTTGCTCATGCCCATGGACAGAACCGGCAGCGGAACGTCCGCGAATTGCTCCTGAAGCTGGTTCCGCAGCTCACGCAGTCCGCGAAACACCGGGCGCACCTCTTCCGGGTCGGCAACCAGGGGCGCCATGGTCATGAAACCCTGGGGCTCCAGCCAGGGCGAGGCGGTGAGCGCGGCCAGGAGGCCGTGCGCCTCCTGCGGCGTGCATCCGGCTTTTTGCTCCTCGCCCGCAATGTTGACCTGCACCAGGACGGGCAGTCGCTTCTCGATGCGTGCGGCTTCCTTCTCCAGGGCGGTGATCAACGATGGCCGGTCTACCGTTTCAATTACGTCGAAGAGGCCGACGGCAGGGCGTACCTTGTTCGTCTGCAAGTGCCCGATCAAATGCAGATCACACCCCGGGGGGAGGGGAGCCTCGAACTTGCGCAGGGCATCCTGCACACGGTTTTCCGCGAAGTGGCGCAACCCAAGCTCAACCGCTGCGTCTACCGCCTCACGCGGCGCCGTCTTGCAGACCGCGATGATCGTGATGTCATCCGGATCCCGGCCGCTGGCGGCGGCTGCCGCCGCCACCTGTTGCTGCACCGTCGCCACCCGTTCCGCCAGGCCCACCACCGCTGTGCTCACCCGTTTTCGCCTCACTCACCGCGAATCATTCGTCAAGAATGGTAATCAGCGCGCCAAAGCGGCCGGTTGCCGCGCCCTGTCCCCGGTGCGAAAACCACCGCTCACCATTGCTGTCGCAACGGGTACACACCGTACTGACGTCGATGCGCTCGGGGAGCACCCCCGCACGACGCAGGAGCCAGGCGTTGGCCGCGCTCAGGGAGAAGGTCGGCGCTTGCTGCTGGCTGACTGCTACCGGCCACGCGTCCCCGGCCAGCGCCTGCCACGCATCGACCACCTCCGCACCGACGGTGTAGCAACACGCGCCGATGGCGGGCCCGACACTGACGAACAGGTCCTGGGGCTGCGTCCCGAACGCCTCGGTCATCGCGGCCACGGTCTGCCTCGCTACGTCCGCAACCGTTCCGCGCCAACCCGCGTGGGCAACCCCTACCGCCGGGCCCCGCACCGGGGACCCGGGATCGACAAAGAGGAGTGCCTGGCAATCGGCATGCAGCGTCATCAGGACCGCGCCCGGTTCGTTTGTGATGAGCGCATCGCCGAGGCCGATTTGCTGCGAGCCCGGCTGCGCCCCGCGCCCGGCGTCCTCACGGCGCACGCGGTGCACCACCGCGCCGTGGATTTGCCCGAGAGTGACCAACTGCCGGGCGTCCAGGCCCGCCAGGCCGCACCAGTGCTCGCGCATGGCCCAGGCGTCGGCCTTGTCCCTGGGCGGGCTGAAGCCGATGTTGCCATCCGCCAGCCCGAGCCCCGGGGCTCGGCCCGTGACCGCATGCCGCACTCGCGGAACCGTGGCCAGGAGATCACTTTGCCAGATCGCCGGGCCTGCCGCCACGTTCTGCATCGTCAAGGTGCTCCGCCCGTCATTTCGCGCGCTGCGTCCAGGATCATGGTGTCAATGACCAATTCGACCGGGGCGTGGTCATCGGTGAATACGAGACCGCCGGGCGGAATCTCGCGGGTGTTTCCGCTTTCCGCAATCCAGCGGCTCACCTCGCGCACCGGGGAGTCGGCGGGGAGCGCCTCGACGTTCGCGGCTAGTGCTTCCATCGAGAGAGGGGAATCGCTCGCAATCAGCATGGTGTTGTTGTACCGGCCGACGTCGACCGCGAGCACGTACGGAAAGACGTCACGCAGGGTGGCTGCCAGCGCATTGACCAGCCGAAAATCGGTCTGCGTGCGGCCAGCATTGATGACGGCAACACCGCCGGGCCGCAGGTGCGCCTGCACCTCCTGGAAAAACTCGCGCGTGGTCAACTGGAAGGGAATGTATGGCTGGCGGTAGGCGTCGATGCCGATGAGATCGAATGCTTCGCGCGAGGTACGCAGCGCGTAGCGCCCATCCTCCACTTCGACCGAAAGGTTCGCCAGATCGTCCAGGCCGAAGTAGTTCCGGGCGACATCAACGATGCTCGGATCGATCTCGACGCCGGTGATCGGGATGGGCCCAAACGCTGCCGTGAGCTGCCGCGCGGTGGTGCCCCCGGCCAGGCCGATGATCAGCGCATCCTGCGGGGCCGGATCAGGTGCGTTCGTCACCATCAGCGGCGCGGCCATGAAGTAGTCCCAGGGGCCGCCCGTCAGCAGCAAATCCGGGTTATAGATGGAATGCACCGCCCGGCCCTCGTTCAGGATCAACTCGTGCGACCCGTTCTCGTCAACAACCTGGATGTAGTTGTAGGCCGATTCCTCTTCGTGCAGGAGCGTGCCCCGGTCGGCGGGCCGAATGCCGCCCGATGCCGCCAGCGTCGCTGCCGGGACCGCCAGAGCGACGACCGCGAGGATGGCGGCGGTCGCCCGCGAGCGCAGAATCAGCAGCCCCGCGAGCGCGGGCAGAAGCAAGAGCAGGCTCAGCGTGACGAGCGTGGCCGTCGCCCCGAGCCACGGGATGAGCAGGAGCACCGGTAGAAAGCTGCCGGCAATGGAGCCCAGGGTGGAGAGCGCGTAGAGGGAACCCGCCGTGTTTCCGGCAGAATCGACATCGACCAACTTCAGGCGAATGGCGAACGGCGACACGAACCCCAGCAGCGTCACCGGCACGGCGAGCAGGAGCAGCGTGCCCACCAGCGTTCCGTAGAACGCGCCAGCATCGAGCGCGCTGAATGCCTCGAGCGATCCGAGCAGCAGCGGCCGCGCCGCGAGCGGGATGGCGGCAACGGCTATGGCCGCAACGGCCATGACGACGTAGAGGAGGGAGGGGTGCGGCCAGCGATCCGCCGCCCGGCCCCCAATGTAGTAGCCGAGCGCCAGGAACGTCAGCGTGAGGCCGATCAGGGACGCCCAGATAAAGGTGGAGCTGCCAAAGTAGGGAGCGATGAGCCGGCTCATGGTGAGCTCGACGCCGATCGAGGAGAACCCGCCGACGAAGACGAGCAGCCGCAATAACGGAGCGGATTGCTGCGGGCGCTGGATCACCAGGGACGACGTTTGCACGTCTTGACCACGCATTTCGGCATCATGAACTCGCAAACGCCGCGACCACCTTTCCGCATCGCCGCGAGTATAGTGCCCCGAACGGCCCCGCCTGCTGTGCCGTACGTCGCATGCGTGCGAAACCAGCGCGGACAATGAGGCGTTGGGAGTGTCAAGCGCTGCGCATTAGGACCGTGGCGGCTTGACATCGCCGCTCCGGCGTGTAGGCTAGGAACTGGCCGCATGCCATGGGGTGGATGAGATGCGGCGTGGACCCCAAGGCGGGTTGACCGTCTCCGCGCTCGCGGCGGGGGACACCGATGAGAGGGGAGGACTCAGTCCAATGAAGAGCAAGCTGTTTTCTGGTCTGGCTATCGCTGCGATTGCCACGACGGCGCTGGCCGGCGCCGCCGGTGCGCAGTACACCGATACCGCCAGCGGCGGCAACGGTGGCGTTTCCACTGCGGATAGCAGCGGCGGCGCGGTGACCATCGGTTCCACCAACAGTGGTGGCTCCAGCGGCGTGCAGACCGCCATCGACAACGCCCTGGTTTCGGGCGATGACATCGCCCAGGCCGTGATCGCGGCGATCTACGGCGGCTAGAAGCCCCCGCGACGAGCGACCAACCTGAGCGCCGGCCCAATTGGGCCGGCGCTTTTTGTCGTGAGGTGCAAAACGGGCGAACGGGCGCCAGTCACCGCTCCCGGTGCAGGTACGACCCGGAAATTGACAAGGCGCGGCCCCAGGAGCCTGATTGGGAAAGCAGCGAGTGTCCGGGCATGCGCGGACTCTCACGGAGTACCTTGATCGCGCCAGAGCGGGCGGCGCCTGCAGGAAGGCGTGTGACTCGCACCGGGAGCACGCGGTCAGCGTTCAGGCCAGAAGGGACTCTGGATGCCTCGATCACAGTCCACCAACCTTGTCGCGCTGTTACTGGCCGGTGCGCTCGCCACAGCCACCCAGGTGGCCGTTCAGTTCGCTCCGGCGGCTGCCCAGGCCACGCCCGAGGCCAGCGCCATCCAGACCGCAGACCGTTACACGCCGGTGGTGGCATCGGTCTTTACTACGCCGCGCTGGTTCACTGGCTCAGACGGTCAGGTGCACCTCGTCTATGAATTGAGCGTGCTCAATGCGTTTCCGGTCGAGGTCACGCTGACCGACCTGGACGTCCTCGATGGCGGAGACGGGGCGTCGATTGCGACGTACGGACGGAATGACCTTGCCGCAATCACGTCGTTGCTCAGCGTACCCGGCAATTCCACAGCCACCTTGCCTGCGTCTGCCAGCGGCGTGATCTTGCTGGATATTCCGTTCGCCGATGCCAGTGAACTTCCTGCGACCTTGTTGCACCGGCTGACCGTCTCGGTGCCGCCCGGACTACCGGTGCCCACGTCGATCAGAAGCGAAACAGCACCGGCCACGGTTGATTTGCGTCCACCCCTGGTGCTCGGAGCGCCATTGACCGGCGACCAGTGGGCGGCGGTCGGAAGTTGTTGCGATGGCCCGCATCGCCGCTCTGTCCAGCCGGTCAATGGCGGCCTCTATCTGGCCCAGCGATTTGCCATCGACTTCAACCAGCTCGATGCGGAAAACCGGTTCAGCACGGGAGACCCCGCCTCGAACGAGAGCTATCCCACCTACGGGCAGCCGGTCTTTGCCGTCGCGAATGCGACGGTTGTTGCCGCTGAAGATCAATACGCTGACCAGGTTCCTGGTCAAACGGTTGGCGTCACGCTAGAGAACGCCGACGGCAACTACGTGGTGCTCAAGCTGGGCGACGGCCAGTACGCGTTCTACGCTCACCTGAAGCCGGGCAGTGTGTTGGTGCAGACTGGTGACACGGTCACCCGCGGCCAGCAGATAGGGGAGGCGGGAAACAGCGGGAGCTCGGATGGCCCGCACCTGCACTTTCACATCATGGACGGGCCCTCGGTACTCGCCTCGGATGGCTTGCCGTATGTCTTTGCGGAGTTCGAAGTCACTGGGCACATGCCGCCCCTCAACGAAGTGGAGAACTTCTACGTCGCCCAGCAGCCTGTGCCGCTTGACACGGCAACGGCCGGTGAGCGGCGGGATGAGCTGCCACTCGGCGGTGACGTGGTGATCTTCCCTCCGCCAATCAGCTAGGAGGGACCGGCGTGCCTGGGCCGCTGGTCAACAACTGGTACGTGTTTCCCAGGTCATCCCGGATGACGGTCGCGTAGCCATTGCTGGTCGCGGCATGGAGATCCTCGTCAGGCACGACTTCGCGGAAGGTCCACCCTTCCGGGAGGGTGAGCCGGTCGGCCAGCCCCTCCAACCCGGAGAATTCACCTTCCGGGTCATCTGGGGCCACGTACGTCTGCATGACGTAGACACTGCCGTTCGGGGCCACCAGCTCGAAGACCGGCATCCCTGCGCGATAGGTGTATTCGGTGTTCCGGGCTACCACCATTCCGGAGTATGCGGGGCGATCCTGTGGCATCGACCCGGCCGGCAATTGCAGCGTGGCCACCAACTGCATGTCCAGCCCTGCGAACGACGCGAGTGCGCCGTCGATCTCCGCTGATATCTGGTCGTAGGCCACGAACCGTGGTCCATTCTTGAAGACAAACGGCACGCCAAGACGGCGTGCTTCGGTGGGCGCATCGACGCCATCCCACTTGGTAGGCGGACAGTCGTTCAAGCCCTGAGTGGTGTAAACCTGCATGGCGAACCCACCCGCGCTGCCTCCGGGAACCGGCACGAGAATCTGGCAATACCTCGCGCCGCGCAGCATGCGGTTTGCCGGCGTCGCAACCGCCGTCGCGGGCACACCCTGCATTGCAGCCGGCGTTGCCTCCTGGGCCAGCAGAACGGTGCTGGACATAACTATCATCAATAGCGCGAGTAAGAGGGATGTCACCGCAGGCATCGCCGTCATCGCTCCTTCACGTTTTCATCTCACCGTAACCCAATGCTGATTCTCAGTCCTCGCGTGACCGGCGTGCAGGACCGTGGCCGGACAGGCGGTCTGGCAGGCCGTTGGCATGACTGCTGCGTGCATGGTTGGCAGGGCAAGGTTTCCCGGGCGCTGGAACCGTCGCGAAAGGAGTGAGGAAGAGATCGACTGAGCGCAACATTATCCACGCTGATCCACCGACACTGCCGAGGCTACCGACGCTGCTGGGTGCGTGCATTGTTGCCGACTTCGACCTTGCCAGGATCACCCGCACGAAGGACTCGACTTCATGGACCCACAACGATTTGACCGATTCACCCGCGAGATTGGGAGCCGGACTGACCGCCGACGCGTCTTCAGGACTGTCGCCGCTGGAGCTCTGGCGACCCTTGGCCTCAGCACGGTCGCCCGCCAATCAAGGGCCGCCAGTGGGAAAGACGGCGATTCCTGCTCAACCAGTGCAGACTGCGAAACCGGTCTCATTTGCGAAGGCTCGAGCAGCGGATTGCTCGGTGGCCTCATCGCGGATGGCCCGTACGGTCCTCCCGCCGCTGCAACCCTGTTCGGAGCCAGCGACGGCACCTGCCGCTACCGCAGCGACAACTGCGCGAAGAGCGGCCAGTACTGCGACCGCAACAGCGACTGCTGCAATGGCCTGAACCTCGAGTGTCATGGCCACGAGTGCAAGCGGCGCACCTAACCCTGCCAGATCACGAGGGCCGCACGACACCCGTTGTGCGGCCCGTTGCGTGCCAACCCGATGCAGGTAGCCCGGCGATGGGAACGGCAAACGGCGCTGGAGATGACTCGTCATTTCGTGGCGGATCCTCTGGCCAGTCTTCGAGAACGAGGTTGAATGGCGTTGCGGTGGCCCGATGGAAGCGCGTCAGGGTATCCGCAGTAGCCTCGTCGCGCTCAATGTCTGTCCAGGGTTCTGTTTTGCGGACAATTCCAGTTCACCGAGTTCGGGTCAGGCGCTGCCTGTCCCTGACTTGACACCACGCCTGTTTCCTCCATGACTGTCGAGCCTGGCCGTCATCCTCAGGATGGACGTACGGCAATGCCGCTGTGCTGATCGTTCCATCCACTAAGGGGGTTCCTGATGATCCACGCGACGCAGTCCACTCGGCGATCCTTTCTCCGCCGCAGCGTCCTGGCTCTTGCCGTCCTGGTACCAGTCAGATCCCGACTGACCCACGATGTTCGCGCCAGTAAGAACGATCATCGACGGCCCAGTGCCGTCCGGGCGAACCAATGGATTGACCAATGCTTCCGGAATGGCGATGATCCAAACGTCGTCGAGGTGACCGACGACTCAGTCACCATGACCTGCACCCAGGACAACGGGTATCAGGTCACCTGCACGTTTACCGACGCCCCGGACACAAAGTGTCGCGGGTCGGACCAAGACATCATGCATTTCGATGACGTGTGGGACTTTGTGCCAATCACGACGGTGACAGATCTGGGAGCTCTGGCGAACGGAGGCGAGGCCGAGTACAGCCTGGCCTTCGCATCAGTTGGGGGGCGGAAGCGCCGCAAGCGCCGTGGACGCAAGAAGTGAGATTCTGTCGCAAATGCGGACAATCCACGTTATCCGCAAAAGCGTTGGGCACGGCTATTCAGGCTTCGCAGGAATCCGCCAGACCGGCTTCCCAGCCGGATCACGCCCACTCCGGCCCAGTTGCGCGCAGCACGAGCAGCAGCGGCAACCGGGGTGGTGCGTGCCGGGAGCAGCGGTTCAGCGCACCGGTCAGTGGTCGGCATCCGCGGCCGCGTCGTACGAGCGCCGTATGATCTCTTCGAGCACGGCAAGGTCAACGTCGGCCAGTTTGTTGATGTACAGGCAGGCTGTGGCGCGCTTGTGCTTGCCGAGCTTCGCGAGAAGCTCGTCGTACTCGGGGAAGCCGCCGACGTAGAGCGCGAGATTTGCCGAGCGTGGCGAGAAACCGATGCGGCACATGTCGCCCTCGCGGCCGCTCTCGTAACGGTAGTGGTACTGGCCGAAGCCGATGATGGATGGGCCCCACATCACGGCGGGTTCGCCGGTGACGCGCTCCATCATTTCGCGCACCGTTCGACCATCGGCGCGGCGCACCGGGTGTGCGACGCCGTCGAGGAATGTCCCGACGTTCACACTTGTGGGCCTGGTCTTGATGTCGGCGATTGAGTCCTCCCACGATCTGGCGGCACTCCGGTACTGCCGGCGTTCGGGCTACCGTATCACCCTTCGTCAGTGGGTATTGGCGTCACCAGCGGCGGCAGTTGCAGCGGCTCCCCGCTGCCCAGGCGGCCAATCGGTGTGCGTCGCCCGTTCAGGTACGCGCTGGCCGGCATGATCTTGCGCCCGGCTGGCTCCACAGTCAGCAGCTCCAGCGCGCCGTCGCCAGTGGCGACGACGAGGCGCTTGCGCTCAAGGATCGTCTCGCCTGGTTCGTGACCCGACGCGTCGTCCGTGGCCACGCGGGCGGCGATCACCTGGAGGGTCGTGTCGTCCACCGTCGTCCACGCGCGTGGCCAGGGCCACATGGCCCGCACGTGCCGTTCCAGGTCGACGGCGGGCCGGGACCAGTCAAGCTGCCCGTCGGCTTTCGTGAGTGTCCGGGACAGCGAAGCCGCTCCCACCTGCGGTGTTGCGCGCAATTCCCCACTCACCCAACGCGGGGCGTCGCGCACGAGTTGCTGCGCCGCAACGGCGGCCAGGCGCGCGCCCAGTGACTCCGTCGTGTCGTCGTTTGCCACAATAACGGGCTCGAAGGAAACGACAGCACCAGTGTCGATACCCGTGTCCATCGCCATCAGGCAGACGCCGGTCTCCGGGTCTCCCTCCAGCACCGCCGCCATGATGGGGCTGGCGCCCCGGTAGCGCGGCAGCGGCGAGGGATGGATGTTGAGCGCACCGTAGCGCGGGATATCCAGCGTACGCTGGCGAAAGATCAGCCCGAATGCCGCCACAATGAAGAGGTCGGCGTCGGCCTCGACCAGGGGCTGTCGCGCCTCGGCACTTCGCAGCGAATCAGGCTTGTAGACGGGAACGCCGTGCTCGCGCGCTACCCGCTCGACGGGCGACTGTCCCCTGGGCGCCTGGGTGACCACCAACCGCACGTCGAACGCCGGATCCGCGAGCAGTGCCCGCAACGGGGGCACGGCGAATTCCGGTGAGCCGAAATACAGGGTGCGCAGCGGCGTCACGCCGGGAGCCTTTCCATTCGACCATGCCGCAATGACTGCCTAGAATCCCTGGAATGACAACAATGCGCCCGGCGTGGCGGCACCTGACGTTCGACACCTGGCATGTGGCCCTCACCCTGATATTCCTGGCGGCGCTGTCTCTGCGGCTCTATGGGTTGAACTGGGATGATGGCGGTGATCTTCACCCAGACGAACTCTTCGTGGCCAAGATCGTGCTGATTGATCGCATTCACCTGGATTGGCCGCCGGACGTCAATCAGCTGCTCGATCCGGCACGGAGCGGACTCAACCCGCGCTCGGCAGATCCCGTTACCGGACAGTATCGCGAATTCGCCTACGGCGCGTTGCCGCTGTGGGTCACCGACTTCGCGGCCTGGATCCTCTCGCGCGTGACCGGGACGAACTGGAATGCCGCTGAGCGCGTCTACCTGTTTGGACGGGTCCTCTCGGCCATCCTGAGCTCGGTGACAGTCCTGGTGACTGCTGCGATCGGCTGCCGCCTCGGCGGGCGTCCGCTCGGCCTGCTCGCGGCTCTCTTTGCCGCGTTCGCCCCCATGTCGATTCAACTTGCGCACTTTTTCACCACCGACAGTTGGCTCACCTGCTTCGTGGCGCTTTGCCTGCTCGCCTGCTGCCGGGCAGCGGAACGCGGCACCATCGCCGCGTTTGCGCTGGCAGGATGTACGTACGGCCTGGCGATGGCCACCAAAGGCAGCGTGGTCGCGCTTGTTGCGCCAATTGTGGCTGCCTGGTTCATACGCGTGCTCGAACGACCTGAGCATCACTGGCCGAGCCGGATTCGGGCCTTGCTGCCGCAGGCCGCGGTGGCTGCAATTACATCTCTCGTGGCGTTCTTCGCCTTCGAACCCTACGCGCTGCTCCGGCCGTTGGTATACGTGCAGTCGCTACGCACGCAGGCAGACATCGTCAGCGGAGCGTTCGATGTCCCTTTTACCCGCGTCTTCAGCGGCACCACGCCGGGCCTCTACCAGGTTGAGCAGCTCGTGCGCTGGGGCCTGGGACCGGTCGCCGGCCTGCTCGCGCTGGGAGGGCTCGTCTGGCTTGGGCACGAGGTCTGGCAGCGCCAACCCGTGGCCGTCATCCTCGCGAGCTGGCTCGTGGCCTACAGTGCAGTGCTGGCCACCGCCGAGGTGAAGTTTCTGCGCTACCTGGAGCCGCTGACACCCGTGTTCGCCATCTGTGCGGCCGGCGCGTTGCTCTGGCTGATGAATCGTCTCCAGCTCCGCTGCTCTCCGCGCTGGGGCACGGCTCTACTGGCGGCCACACTCGGGCTGAGCTTTCTGTGGACTGCCTCGTTTACGTCAATTTACGCGCGCGAGAACCCCCGCATCGCCGCCACGAAGTGGATCTACGCCGAAATCCCTCCCGGCTCGAGTTTGACCGCCGAGTACTGGGATGACGCCCTGCCCCGCTCGCTGACCTACGCGCTCAACCCGGCGGCATACGGGCTGGGCACGATCAACTTCGACCTCTATCGCGATCTCCCACCAGCCGAAGCCACCAACGCCATCGCCGATGCGCTGGAGCGTGCCGACTACGTGGTGCAGTCCTCGCTCCGGGTCGAAGCCGGAGTGCGTGCCGAGCCGTGGCGCTACCCGGCGCAGATCCGCTACTACGACGCGCTGGCGGCGGGCGAGATCGGCTTCTCGCGCGTGGCGCAGTTCGCTTCCTGGCCCGGAGCCGGCCCCCTGCACATCGACGACCGGGCTGCTGACGAGTCATTCATCAACTACGACCATCCCCTGGTCTCGATCTACCAGAAGGACCGCCCGTTCGATCGCGCCCGCTTTGACGCCGCGATCGCCTGGGCGGAGAACCAGCCATGGCAGCCCTCCCGCTGGCAAAGCGACCCGACGCTCCTGCTGCCCACGCCGGTTGGCGAAAATCCTGCGGTCAGTGACGCCCGCTGGTCGGCCGCGCTCACCTCAGCCACGCCCGGCGCTCTCGTTGTCTGGGTCGGGCTGCTGCTGGCTCTGCTCGCGACGGGCTTGCCCTGGGCGCGGTTGGCCTTCGCCGCCTTTCCGGACCAGGGCTGGGGGCTGGCGCGTATCCTGGGGTTCGTGCTTCCGGCCTACATCGTCTGGATCGCGGCCAGCCTGCACCTGGCGCGCTTCCGCGCGGTGTGGTGCCTGCTCGCGCTGGCCGGCGTGGCGGGCCTCGGCTGGTGGCTGGTCCGCCGCTCCACGCGGCTGAAGCCGCTCCAGCGCGCCGACATCCTGCACCCGGAGGCCGCGTTCTGGATCGTCTTCGCCATTTTCGTTGCGTTTCGGTTTGCAGTGCCGGATGGCTGGCACCCCTTTTGGGGCGGCGAAAAGCCAATGGAGTTCGCACTCATCAATGCCATTGGCCGCAGCGCCTACTTCCCACCGTATGACCCGTGGTTCGCGGATGGTTATGTGAACTACTACTACTACGGCTTCTACCTGGTAGCGTTCCTGTTCAAGCTGATCGGCATCCCCAGTGAAATCGGCTTCAACCTCGCGCTGCCCACGATGATGGGTCTCCTCGGTGGGGCCAGTTTCACCGTGGCCAGCGCGCTGGCGCAAGCGATCAGCGGGTCGCGGCGTACCCGGTTGATGGCCGGCTGGGTCGCGGTGCTCGCGATGTGCCTGATCGGGAACCTGTCGGCGCTGCGCACGCTCCTGGCAGGGACACCGGCGGCCTTCGATGCCTTCATCACCTGGACGTGGAATGGCAGCCGGGCGGTTGACTACGCGATCACCGAGTTCCCCTATTTCTCCGGCCTCTACGCCGATCTCCACTCTCATGTGATCGCGTTGCCGATCACCGTCACGATCGTCGCGGTGAGCTTTGCGCTGGCGCAGCCCGCCTCTGCCCTGCCTGGTGCTGAACGATTCCAGCGCGTGATGCTGCTTGCCCTCGCGGCCCTTCTACTGGGCACGCTGTTCGTGACCAACGCCTGGGATGTGCCGGTCTACGCAGCGCTGGCCGTCGTCTCACTGCTGATGGGCGCCCTCCCGGCGCGGCGCACGCCGCGCACGGTGCTCCTGGCCGCCGCGCAGGCAGGAGCCGTGGTCGGAGGTGCGTACCTGCTGTTCTTGCCCTTTCGCCAGCACTTCGTGGCCCTGTTCAGCCAGGTCGCGCTCGTTCGCGATCCAACCGACATGCTCCAGTTTCTGACGCATTTCGGCGCTTTCGTCGTCATTGGCGCGGTTGGTTTGACCGCGCTGATGTTGCCAGGGGGCGGCGCGGCGGCTCGTCTCGTCTGGCCGGTGGCCTCGGTTGCCGCTTCCCTCGTCGGCGTGGCGGTTCTGGCGCGGGCCACGAGTGCCAGCAGTGTGCTGATTGGTCGCGCGCTGATCCTGGCCGGCATCGCCGGGCCGCCGGTGGTGGCCGCGATCTGGCGGGCAAGATTCTCGGAGCCAGCCAGTTGGCCCGGGCGGCTGGCCCTGCTCGTGGCCCTCGGGGCAGGAGGCGCCGGGGTCCTGACCCTGGCCTCG
>DAOUDE010000002.1:0-19153 GCA_034431475.1 Thermomicrobiales bacterium
CCCGGAGTTGGTCGGCGAGGTGCTGCGCGTCATGCGGCAACTGGCTGCGGCCGGCATGACGATGGTCGTGGTGACGCACGAAATGGGCTTCGCGCGGGAGGTGGCCGACCGCGTGGTGATGATGGACGCCGGCCAGATCGTGGAAATCGCCGAGCCGGCGCACTTTTTCACCGCCCCCGAGAGCCCGCGCACCCGCGCGTTCATCGACGCGGTCATCCGGCACTAGGAGCAGCAATGCGCATTACCGAGGTCGAAACGCTCCCGCTACGCCTCCCGAATGTGGGCGCGGTCTGCGACGGCTAACAGGATGCGTTCGTCGTGCGCATCGTCACTGACGAGGGCGTGGACGGGATTGGCGAGGGGGACTCCATCCCCACCGTGCTGGATGCGATCTACAACGCGCCCATCTCCAACTCCATCGGCATGGGCCTGCGGGACCTGCTCATCGGCCAGGACCCGCTCCAGATCGAGCCGCTGGTGCAGCGGATGCTGGACCACACCATCTACCTCGGCGGAGCGGGCGCCCGGCTGACCGCCATCAGCGCGGCGGAGATCGCGCTCTGGGACCTCAAGGGGAAGGTCTACGGCGCGCCCGTCTCGGAGATCCTGGGCGGGCGTTATCGGGAGCGGCTGCGCGCCTACGCCAGCATCCTCTTCCCCGAGGACCCCACGGATCTGGATGATGTACGCCGCAACGCCGAGCGCTTCGTGGCTGCCGGGTTCACGGCGATCAAGTTCGGCTGGGGCGGCTTCGGGCAGGACCGGCGGCAGGATATCGCGCTCGTCCGCACGGCGCGGGAGGCGCTGGGACCAGATATCCGCCTCATGGTCGATGTCGGGCTCTGCTGGGACCTCACCACCACGCTGGAACGCGCCCACGCCCTGGCGGAGTTCGATCTCTATTGGCTGGAGGCGCCGATGCCCTACGAACCGATGTCCGCCTGGGCGGAACTCTGCGCGCGGAGCCCGATCCGCATTTCCAGCGAGAGCTTCGGCGGCTTCTGGGAGAGCGAGCGCTTTCTGCGCGAAGGGCGGCTGCAGGTCATCCTGCCCGACGTGACGAACGTGGGCGGTATTGCCGCCTGGAAGCGCATCGCGCAGACAGCGGAGACGCAAGGCGCGTGGTGCGTGCCCCATGCGTTCAGCACCGGCATCGTCTCGGCCGCCTCGTTGCACCTCTTGGCCAACTCTCCGCGCGAGCACATGATCGAGTGGTCCATGGAGGGCTCCCCACTCAACACCAACCTCACCACGCCCCGCCTGCGGATGGTGGATGGCTACGTCGCTGTTCCCACCTCTCCAGGCCTCGGTATCTCGCTGAACACGGGTGTGGTCGGGCGTTACCGCATGCGGTAGCGCGAACACGCAAGCCGTGCCGCGTCGGGACGGGCGAGGGACGGCGCGGGGCTGCCTGTTGCGATCCGCGAACGCGGTAGCATGGTGGCCTGGGTTTGCGAAGCACAAGAGGGGACAGCGAGGTCCGATGCTGCAGGCGCTGCGTTTTCTCTACGACTACAACACCTGGGCCATGCAGCGGGTGCTGGACGCCGCCGGGCGGCTGCGCCTTCAGCAGTTTGTGGCCGGGCAGGATGGCCACGAGGCCATCCGTGATGTGCTGGTGCACACTGTCTGGGCGCAGTGGATCTGGCTGGAGCGCTGCCGGGGCGCGTCGCCTGCCGCGTTCTGGCAGCCAGGCGATTTCCCCTACGTCGTCACACTGGCTGCGCGCTTGCGCGCGGTGGATACCGCGACGCATACCTATCTGGACACGCTCACCGAAGATGACCTGGAACGAGTGATCAGCTACCAGAACTTCGCGGGCGAAACCTGGCGCTACCCCGTCTGGCAGGCGCTCCTGCACCAGGCAAATCATGCCCAGCAGCACCGGAGCGAGGCCGCGTTGCTCCTGACCCACGCTGGCAGTTCCCCGGGCAGCCTTGATCTGCTGGTCTACGAGGACGAGCGGGCGGCAAGAACGGGCGGGTAGTCTCCGGACAGAAACGGTGAGGAGGGCTGCATGCGCACTGCATTGCGCTGGCTCACGCTGGGATTGCTCATGACTACGCCGTTCACGGGTATCGGGGAATCCTCAGTCGCCGGACAGGACACCGGTACGCCGGAACCTGCGGTGCTGGCGCTGCTTCCCATCGACGCGTTCTACGACGTACCCGCAGACATCTCCGTCGCGCCCGGGACGCTCCTGCGCAGCGAGCCGCTGGTCGACCGCGTACTGCCGCCCGGGTCGCAGGCGTGGCGGATGCAGTACACCACCACCAAACCGGATGGCTCGCCCACCGTGGCCGCCGCCACCTTGCTCGCGCCCGCGCACCCTCCCGCTTCCCCGATGCCCGTCATTGCCTGGGATCACGGCACCATCGGGTTGGTGCAGCGCTGCATGCCCTCGCTCACCACCATCCCCTTCGCAGCCATCCCCGCGGTATCGCAGGCGGTGGCAGCGCAGTGGGTGATCGTCGCGCCGGACTACCAGCCAGACGCCAACAGCATCCACCCCTTCCTGATTGGGGAGGGGGAAGCCCGCTCGACCCTGGACGCAGTCCGCGCCGCCCACCAGTTGCCTGGCCTCGCCCTGGACCCGCGCACCGTCGTGTGGGGCCACTCGCAGGGCGGCCACGCCGCGCTCTGGACGGCGATGCTCGCGCCAACGTACGCACCGGACGTCACGCTCTCCGGGGCGGTTGCGATTGCCCCGGCCGCTGACCTGCCCGGCTTACTGGCGATGCATGGAAGCGACGCCGTTGCCGCCAGCATCGGCGCGTACCTGGTGACCGCCTACAGCGCGTACTACCCGGACGTTGCCTTCGACGACGCTGTCCGCGCGCTGGCTCGTGAGACCGGCAGGGACCTTGCGGCACGCTGCCCACTCGATCCGCTGGACGCCCAGGAAATGACCGCGCGCATCGAAGGGCTGGGCGGTGAATCGTTGCTGGTCATGCCGCCAATCGAACCACTGGCCGCGAGACTCGCCCAGAACACCCCAGTCGGCCCGTTCGCCGTTCCGGTCGCGATCGCGCAGGGGCTGGACGACGAGGTGGTCTTCCCCGCTGCCACCGATGCCTGGGTCGCAGCCCGCTGCGCTGATGGTATCCCGCTGGATTACTGGCGATTCCCCGGTCAGGACCACCGCAGCATCGTGGCGCCCGGCTCGCCGCTGGAATCGCCCCTGCTCGCCTGGACGCAGCAGCGCTTCGCCGGGGACGCCGCTGCGCAGGCGTGCACGGAGTCCACGGTCACCGGCTGACGCCGTTCTGCCGGCTTTTCGGTCGTTCCGCTCTGCGGTCAATCGGCCCGGCACATGCTGCAACGTGCGCCTGGCTCTGCGTTATCCTCGCGCTTGTTCCTCCAGCCGTGCTGTTCGACGTTCTCCCCGAGGAAGCAGACCATGCCTGCCACCGCTCTCCCGCTGACCGAAGCGCACATTTCGGCCGCTGTTGAGGTCCTCACCCGCGCCTTCGCGGAGGACCCTGGGTTGCTCTTCGTGCTGCCGGACCCGCGGGATCGCGCCTGGCTCACTCACCGGCTGGCGGAGGCGGCCCTGCGCTACACGATGCGCTGTGGGGCGCCCCTGGTAACCGAAGGTTCGGTGCGCGGCGTCGCCCTGTGGTTCCCGCCCGATGCCCCGGAGCCAACCCCGTTGGACTTCGCCGAGACCGGTATTGCGGCCGTCCCTGCGTTGATCGGCGAGGCCGCCTGGACCCGGTTTGCACGGCTCATCGCGCACATCGATGCATTGCATCCGGCCCACGCGCCGGAGCCGCACTGGTACCTTGCCATGCTCGGCGTCGACCCAGCCTGGCAGCGCCAGGGAATAGGAGCAGCACTGATGGCCCCGGTATTTGCGCAGGCAGACAGGGCGGGCGCCTGCTGCTATCTGGAAGCGCCGACCGCCGGAAACGCTCGATACTACACGAACCGGGGCTTCCAGGTGGTTGGCGAAACGAATGTGCCGGAGAGCAACGTCCACATCTGGCTCATGCGGCGCGAACCCGCATCCTGACGCACCTCTGGCTAATGATGTAGAGGTCTTTGGCGCCCAGATCTCCCTGCGAGCGGAACCAGCAGCCAACGTACTCGCCGTCTCCGCCCCTGAGCCGGACCGGGCGGACTCAGCGGTGAACGCGGCCTCGGTAAGGTTGGTGAAGGTGGCGCGTCAAAACCGGGACTCTCCGTCGCCCAGGGATGTGGCGGTCAATGACGGCAAAGTGACGGTGAGCCCCGCCTGCTGGCGGCCGGGACGGCGACGGCGGTGGGTTCGCTGCCGTGGGCGATGATGTCGTCGTGCGGTGCAGGGCCCTCACGCTTCGCGGCCGTCAGCCACCCTGCTGCCACCAGAAGCACCAGCGCCGGGCTCAGGCAGTAGCGCTGCTCATCCGGATCAGTGACGACTGTCGCCAGCCAGAGCCAGGCGCGCTCATCCTCATGATCCACCCGGAGCGACCGGACGAAGAGCGCGCGAGGGCCTCATCCAGACGGCCCTCGCGCTACGCCACAGCGCTGTGGTTGATGGACGCCGCAGCGTTCGATGTGCTGCTCTCCAGTCCGGTCTGGCGCCCTCTACCCAGGCATTACATGACGCCCGCCCCGAACTTCTCGTAGATCGGCTTGTAGATCAGGTCGGGCCGGAAGGGCATGTCCCGGAACCGGAGCCCGGTCGCGTCCGCCAGGGCATTCGCCAGCGCGGGCGCAACCGGGTTGATCGGGCACTCGCCCATGCCTTTGGCTCCCAGCGGCCCAATGGTGTCGTGGGTATCCGCAAAGAAGATCTCCGTGCGCGGAATGTCGGCGTAGGCCGGGATGCGATAGTTGCGGAACGCGGGGTTGACGATCTTGCCGGTGTCATCGAGCACGATGCGTTCGTAGAGCGCCCAGCCGATCCCCTGCGCCACCGCGCCTTCCACCTGCCCGCGCAACTGCATGGGGTTGATGACCGTGCCGGCATCCGCGGCGTGCACGCTCTGCAGGATCTGGATTTCGCCGCTGACCCGATGCACCGCCAACCGGATACCGTGGACATTGAACGCCACGCTACGCGGCGAGCCATACGCCTTGCGGGAAAGCCCGAGCTGGATACCGCGATCGCGGGCCGCCTGCCACAGGTCGGCCAGCGTCATACGGCCCTCGCCACAGATGACGCCGTCGCCATCCATGCGGCACATACCCGGCTCCACGTCCATCACCTGTGCCGCGAAGCCGAGGATGCGATCCCGCAGCGCCTCGGCCGCCAGCGCCACCGCCTTGCCGGCCACGAATGTGCCGGTGCTGGCGAACGCCCCGGTGTCGTAGCCGGTGCGATCGGTGTCGGACTGGATGATGTGGAAGCGGTTGGCGGTCGAGCCGAGGGTGGTGGCCGCAATCTGGATGTGCTGCGTCGTGGTGCCGTTCCCGAACTCGGCGGTGCCGGATACCAGCTCGTAGGTGCCATCTTCCAGCAGCTCGATCGCCGCGTTGGAGCGATGCTCGGTCGGTGGGGCAGCGTCGTGCATGGCGTAGGCAATCCCCGTACCCACCAGCCAGTCCTCGCTGTTGGGCGGGTTCACACCATTACCGCGCGCCAGTGCATCGCGCACCTGATCCACGCATTCATCGAGGCCGTAGCTGCCGATCTCGGCGTCGCTGATCTCGGTCCCCAGCGAGAGCATGGGCTCGCCAGGCCGAACCACGTTCTTCTGGCGCAACTCGAAGGGATCCATCTCCAGCGCGCGGGCCAGCTCATCCAGCGCGCTCTCTACCGCGTACACCGTTTGCGTCAGGCCGTAGCCACGAATGGCGCCGGAGGGCACGGTGTTCGTGTAGACCGCGTAGGCATCGATCTTCTTGTTCTCGCATCGGTAGAGGCCGATACACTCGCTACAGGCGTGATACAGCGTTTCACCACCGTGGTTGCCGTAGGCGCCAGTGTTGGAGACGATGCGCAACTGCATCGCCGTCAGCACGCCCTCCTGCGTGGCGCCCAGCTTGACCGTGACCTTCATCGGGTGCCGGTAGGTACTGCCGATGAACTGCTCCTCGCGGGTGAACTCCCACTGTACGGGGCGGCCGGTATCCATGGCCGCCAGCGAAACCAGGTCCTCCGTCAGCACTTCCTGCTTGCCGCCGAAACCGCCCCCCATGCGCTCACAGAAAACGCGCACATCGGGCAGGCCCAACCCGAAGAGGTAGGCAATCTTGTCCCGGCAGATGAAGGGCGACTGCGAGCTGGTGCGGATGTTGAGCCGTCCGTGCTCATCGACCCAGGCGATGGACCCGTGCGTCTCCAGGTGCGCGTGCTGGCCACGATGCGTCGTGTAGGTGCCCTCGTGGATCACATCGGCAGAAGCGAACGCGGCATCGACATCCCCGATCGTGCCATGGACATCGATGAGGATATTGCGCTCCGGTTGCCGGATGAAAGCATCCTCGCCCTTGTCGTGCACCGCCGGCGCGCCGGCCTGCATCGCTTCCTCGGGATCGAAGACGGCCGGGAGTTCTTCCCATTCAATGACGACCTGGCGGCACGCTTCCTCGGCCGCCGCATCGGTGTCGGCAACCACCGCCACCATCCGCTGGCCGACGAAGCGGGCCACGTTGTCCAGCATGTAGGTGTCGTTGGGATCGACTCGGAAATCCTCGTGGATGGAGGTGGTGTACAGGCGGCGAGGCACGTCCTCCCAGGTGTACACACCGCGCACGCCCGGTACGGCCTTCGCCTTGCTGGTGTCGATAGAGAGCACCTTCGCGTGTGCATACGGCGAGCGCACCACCTTCAGGTGGAGCATCCCTTCCATCGCGGTGTCCATGGTGTAGCGGGCCTGACCCGTCACCACCAGCGGCCCGGCCGGCGCGCCGACGCCCGTCCCGGCCGAACAGCCGGGTGCATCCTGCTCCACCGTGGCCACGCCGTGGATGGCGTCCTCGATGGCGTGATACCCCGTGCAGCGGCAAAGGTTCCCCTTCAGGTGCCGCGCCAGGTCATTCTGGATGTCATCTTCCGTCAGCGAGGCGGCGGTCATGATCATGCCCGCCGTGCAGAAGCCGCACTGGAACCCCTGGGCGTGCAGGAACTGCTGCTGCATGGGGTGCAGGGTTCCATCGGAGGCCAGACCCTCGATGGTGGTGACGTGCTTGTCCTCCGCGCGCACCGCCGGCATCAGGCAACTGTGGACCGGCTTGCCATCGACCCAGACCGTGCAGGCGCCGCAGTCTCCCTGGTCACATCCCTTCTTGACGCCGAAGCAGCCAAGATCTCGCAGGAAGGTACGCAGGCACTGCCCGGCAAACGGCTCTTCAGAATAGGTTCGTCCGTTGACGTGAAAAGTCATGCGGCGCCTCCGGCCAGTTCCGCGCGAATCTGCTCGGCGTAGTGCAGGGACATATGCTGACGGTACGCGGGCGAGCCATGCACGTCATCGAACCAGGCGCCATCCGGGATCGCCTCGTTGATCGCCGCCCGCAGGTCGGCGGCAGATGGCACGTGCGGAAAACTCAACTGCACTGGGCGCGGCGTAGACGCGCTGATGGTCAGCACGAAAGGCTGATCCGGCGCGTGCGACGTGCCGATGATGAGCGCGGTCGAGCGTCCCAGGTGGGTCAGCGTGGACCGGCGGAAGGCGGCGCGGCGACGCAGGACATCTTCCGGAATATCAATAGCGCGGAGCAGCTCACCGGGTTCCAGGGCGACCACGTGGGGGCCCAGGGTGAAATCCAGCGCCGAAATCTGCCGCTCGCTGCCATCCTGCGCGCGCAGGGTGTAGATCGCCTCGAGAGACGCCGCCATGGAGGCCATCGGGCTGGCCGGCAGCGACATGCAGATGTTGCCGCCAACCGTGGCCTCATTCCAGATCTTGAAGGAGGCCAGGAAGGCCCGGCAGCACTCGCCGATCATCGAGGCCGCCTGCCAATCCTGCGGCGCTTCGAGTGCGTAGAGTTCCGCGATACGGCAGGTCGCGGCGATTCGCAGCCCGGCTGAGGAGACTTCCAGCGGCTCCCATCCGAAATCCCGTAGGTCAAACAGCCGGCGGATACCCACCTGTGGCTCGGAGTAGAGCCAGGTGCCGCCTGCCAGCCAGCTATCCCCGTCTCGCCAGGTGAAGTCAGGCTGCTCAACGGCCCTGGCGCCGCGCAGTTCCTGCACCGTGTTGAGATTCACTGCCACGTCCCTTCAGTGCAGACCTACGATCCGCGCGTGCCAGCGCACGCACGGTCTAACGCGCACCCCTTGCGGAGCACGCAACAGCCCAGATTTGAGAAACTATGTCAAATCGATCGACAGACTACACCCGGTCCCGCGCGAACGCAAGTCCCAATCCAGACCAGGCGGGGTCTTGACAATATCCGCAGGAAGGCTACAAATAGCGAGGAACCAGATCGCGCAGAAAACAGAGATGGCACGTCATCAGGTGATGCTGCGTCGCGCTCGGGCGACGCTCAGGGGATCGCATGGCCTCAATTGCGTCTGCGGCGCCAACAACTGGCGCGTCCACCACCATCATTACCCAGACGCGGGTGCTCCCGGAGCACGCAGCGGACTTCGCGGCCTGGCAGAAGGAGATCAGCGCCGCCATTGCTGCTTCCCCCGGCTTCATTTCCGACGAAGTCCTGCCGCCCTCCCCCCCGGTCCAGCCGGACTGGGTCATCATGCAGCGATTCACCAGCAACGCTGCGGCCCAGGCCTGGCTTGGCTCTCCGGAGCGGGCGACGTTGCTAGAGCGGGCCCGGCCCTGGCTGGTCGGTCATGACGATGTCCACCTGGTCGAGAGTGCGCCGCAGCCTGACAGCAGCGCCGTATCGTTGGTGGTCTCGACACGTATTGAGCCCGGCAAGGAAGCGGCCTTCCGGGCCTGGAACCAGCGGATCAACGCCGCCCAGGCCCACTTTCCTGGCTTCCAGGGTTTCAAGATCACGCCGCCGGTGCCCAACGTGCAGGACGACTGGCTGACGGTTGTCCAGTTCGACAACCAGGAGCACATGAACGCCTGGCTGACCTCGGCCGAGCGCAAGCGCCTGCTGGACGAGGGCAGTTCGATCTTCACAGAGTCGCACACGCGGACCGTGCGCTCGGCCTTCGGGCAGTGGTTCCCGCTCGAGGGCGCTGCCGGGGCTGCGCCAGTGTGGAAAATGAACATGCTGGTGCTGCTGGGGCTCTATCCCATCGTCTTCCTGTTCGGGTTCTTCGTGCAGACACCGTTCCTCATGGGAACCTTCGGCGTGCCGTTCTGGGCCTCGCTCTTCATTGGGAACGTGGTTGGCGTCCTGCTGCTGACCTACGTGGTGCCCTGGATCAGCACGCGCTTCGCCTGGTGGCTGAAGCCTGTTGGCGAGGAAACGAGCCGGCAAACTCTTACGGGCATTGCCGTCTTGCTCGTGCTCTACGCTCTGCTCCTGTTCATCTTCTCGCGGTTTCCGCCGGCGTTGATCGTCCCGTAGCCAGAAGGTCGCCAGAGGATTCATGCCCATGTCGTTCGTGTCACGTCGTCGTGTCCTTGCCGGCGGCCTCGCCGCCGGCGGTTCCCTGCTTGTCGCGGGTGCAACGCGCTTGCCGCGCGCCGCCGCCGACGATGCCACCCCGGTGGCCGATCACATGGCCCACGAGAGCGCAGGCGCCCAGGGTCTGATCCCTGGGCCTACTCCCTGGGAGTCTGAGGACCTGGTCGAGCCCGAGAACCGCCGCTCGGTGGATGGCGTGCTGGAGACGGAGCTACACGCCCAGTACACGTGGAAGGATGGCGGAGGCTACCAGCTCTCCATGCGCAGCTATGAGGGCACGATCCCCGGTCCCACGCTGCGGCTGCAGCCAGGTGATACGCTCAAGATCGGGTTTCACAACCTGCTCCCGGCCAGCCGGGACGAGGACCCGCGCGACGAGGACCTGCCGCACCACCTGAACAGCACCAACTTTCACTTCCACGGCGCGCACGTCAGCCCGGAAGGCATCTCCGACAATATCTTCCGCGTCTTCGAGCCGGGCCAGAGCTACGACATCGAGATCGAGCTGCCAACCGATCACCCCAGCGGCACGTACTGGTACCACCCACACAACCACGGCAGCGCCGATATCCAGATTGCCAGCGGTATGGCAGGCGCGGTCATCATCGAGGGTGACTTCGCGGAGGTGCCCGAGATTGCGGCGGCCACGGAGCGCGTCCTGCTGGTGAACCAGGTCGTCTTCGATGAGTATCGCCAGGTGGAGGGCTTCGAGACGGTCTTCCCCGAAGGCGCAACTCGCTTCTTCACCATCAACGGCCAGCGTGAGCCGATCATCCGCCTGCGCCCCGGCGAGGTCCAGCGCTGGCGCATCCTGCACGCGGGCTACCAGGACGACATCCTGATGAGCCTGGACGGCCACACCCTGCTGCCGATTGCGCGGGACGGCATCCGCCTCCCCGAGATCGGCCGCACCGTGGGCGCCACCCAGCCCGCCAGCGTGGGCGAAGCGCCGCCGGAAGCGATCCTCTTTGCCCCGGGGCAGCGCGTCGATGTGCTGGTGCAGGCGGGAGAGCCAGGGGAATACCTGCTCCAGGCGCTCCCCTACTTCCAGGGTTACGACGCGCCGACTGGCCCCCTGGCGCACATCATCGTGGAGGGTGAGCCGCTGGAAATGGCGCTCCCCACCGCACTGCCGCCCGCGCCGTTCGCAGACATTACCGATGAGGAGCTCACCGGCACGCGGGAGATCCTCTTCTCACGCCATGCGCCCGAAGTGGACGCCGCCGGACACTGGCGTGAGTTCGCCTTCCTGGTCGATGATCAACTCTTTGACATGAACGTGGTCGGCCAGACCATTGACCTGAACGCGGTCGAGGAGTGGACGATCACCAGCAGCGACGAGCACAACGATCACGTTTTCCACATCCACGTCAACCCGTTCCAGCTTGTGAAAGTGAACGGGGAGCCGGTCGCTCCGATCTGGCTGGATACGGTGATCGTGCCGCACGGCGGCAGCGTTACCTTCCGCACGCGCTTCCTCGATTTCACCGGAAAGTACGTCCTGCACTGCCACATGATGAACCACGAGGAACTGGGCATGATGCAGGTGGTTGAAGTGATTTAGGCCATGCATGCGCCCGTGCGTCTGTCGCCAGAGCTACAATCACCGCAGTCGATGTTGCTGGTCAGGTGTCAGGCATCAGGAGGGAACCGTCCATGGGCAAGTTCCACCTCTACCGGGACAAACGAGGCGAATATCGCTGGCGGCTGCGCTCCCGGAACAGCAAGATCATTGCCGACAGCGGTGAGGGCTACACCCAGAAGGAGTCCTGCGAGCACGGTATTGCGCTGCTCCGGGCCTGGGACGGCGCGGTGGAGATCTATCAGGACAAGGGCGGCGGCCACCGCTGGCGCATTCGCGCGAGCAACGGCGAGATTTTCGGCGACTCCGGCGAGGCCTACGTCAGCCGCTCCAACGTCCAACGCGCGCTGAAGAGCGTCAGGAGGGCCGTGCCAGACGCGCCCGTCGTGGAAGACGAAGCGTAGGATTGGTCAGGAACCGGTTTCGGTAATCGTGACCAACCGCGCCACCGCCGGCTCCGACCCCGAGTTGGGCAATTCACTCGTCGTGCTGCCGGGGAGGTAGGCTACGTCGCCAGCGGCAAACGTCGCTGTCTCCCCGGCATCCGTCACCTCCACCACCCCGGTTGCGTCATCGGCAGCGGGCGCGCTGTTCACGATGGCGCGCAATGCGGCGCCGTGGTTACGCGATGTCGTACCGCAGGACCGCCCCAATGCCGCCCAGCCCATCCAGCGCGGTGGCTGCCGCCGCGCGCGGAATCTCCCCTCCCGCGCGCGGCACATCGCTATCCGCACTGAGTGGCTCCGTGGTTTGGATCAGTTCCACGGTTCCCCCGTTGAGCACGGCCAGGCGCACGGCCTCATCTTCCAGCTTCGTCACCCGCAGGTTCGCTACATCGCCGCCTGCCGGATGCTCGGCGGGGATCTCGCCCAGGCCAAAGAGCGGCAGGGTGTAATCCGCCCAGCCGGTGGCGGTGAAGTCGTCGTTCATCACCAGCATCTGCACCTGACCGTTGGCCAGCGCACGCAGGGTATCCACCGCCCCGGCAATGCCCAGCGTCTGCGCACCGACGTTGTCCGCCACCTTCTGCACGGCGTCGGTCTCTTCCTGCCGCTCGGCCGCCTCGATCATCGGGGCGACGATGGCCGCGATCTCGGTTGGCAGTGGATCCTTACCGAGTACAACCCTGCCCAGCACCTTCGGCGAGACCTCCTTGTGCAGGTGCTCGGCAATGGCGGTGGCCATTGGCTCTTCATCGGAGAGGATCAGGTAGTCGGGCGGCGTGCTGCTCTCCATGAAGAGGCGGTTGACCTGCTCAGCCACCGTGCGGGCAAACGCCTCCACCCGCTCATTGGCGCGATTCTGGTAGCGCTGGGCATTGAGCCCTCCAGTGGACTGATGACGCGGATAGCCATCAGATGCGACCTGGATGTTCTCGCTCCAGCCCAGCCGCTCGATGACCCAGACGTTCGCTTCCTGCTGGTTGGCGTTGACCACCGCGAAAGTCGGGTAATCCTCGGAGGCGTGCACCAGCGGCCGCAGCGCCGGGACGCTCTCCAGAACCAGGGACGGCGTTGGCGCGACATCGAGCGGAATCGCTTCGAACACGCCCTGCTGGCCATCGGCCACGATGAACGCGCCGTTGACATTGGGTTCGAGCTGCGTTTCCACAAATTCGGTGATGCGGGCGAGGTCCGCCGCCAGTGCGTCGTAGGTCTCCCCACGCGGGCCGTGGCTCTCGACCAGCGCGTGCAACTCGCGCTGCATCTGCTGCCAACCCGGACGGCGCGGCGCGCCGGTTTCGCCGCGCATGGCGCGCTCCTGTGAGCGCTTGGGCGCGGGCGCCGGCAAGCGGCCCGGCTCCGATCCATCAATCGACCAGTCAAAGCTGACCGTCAGGCAGGTGCCGGAGGGCGACGGAGGCAACGCAGCCAACCGGGTCAGGGCTGCCTGCAAGTCGGGAACAACTGGGGACTCCTGCTCAGTTGCGCGAATACTGCGGACCGGATCTGTGGCCACGGCTCACTCTCACTTTCCCTGGTTCACCACGCATCACGGGTGAGTTGGCGCTGGAAACATCGCGATCAAGGCCCCGCCAGAACTGTGCCCATCACGGGCGCAGAGGCGGCGATGCCATTCGTGGGAGGGTGATTCAGACGCCAGACAACTCCTGTCCGTTGCGCTCGGTGACGGCGTACCTCTGGCACCAAGTATGCATGGACTGTACACCAGCGCCGGAGAAGGACCCCGACGAGGAGGCGAACCGCTAGAAGGCTGGAAAGTCCATGTCACCCTGAGCGAACCGAGAACGGCTTGTATGACATGCGTTCCGGATTCAGGAGAGTTGCTTCAATGAGCGAAGGTCAACCGAAGGAGAACCAGGAGACGCCAGAGCGTCATCCCCGATTCTCGCGTCGAGGTTTTCTGACCGTCTCCAGCGTGAGCCTCGCCACGACAGGACTTGCCACGATCGGCTCAGCGGCCCTGCATCCAGCCGCTGCCGCGCCGCCAGTGCAGGCGGATGCAACGCCAATGGCGGGCGCCACGCCCATGGCCGGCGCCATGACCGAGATGGCGGGCGCCTCCCAGCCCGCCGAGTTCTTCAACCTCCATGAAGCTGCCACCGTCGACGCCATTGTCTCCCGCATCATGCCGGGCGATGAGAGTGATCCCGGCGCGCACGAGGCGGGCGTGGTCTTCTACATCGACCGCAGCCTGGGCGGCACGAACCTTGGCTACACCCTCAAGACCTACACCCAGGGCCCCTTCCCGGTGATCAGCGAAGAGCCTGTCGAGGTCACCGCGTCCAGCAACCGGAACCAGTACGACTTCATCGACCTGGGGACCGATCAGGCATCGCGCTACGGCTACCAGTCGGTGCTCGCACCCCAGGAGGTCTACCGGCGCGGCCTTGAGTTTGTCGATGCCTACGCCCAGAGCAAGCACGAGAAGAATTTCGTGGACCTCACGACGGATGAGCAGGACGCCATCCTCGGGGAGATGCAGGACGATAAGGTCACCGGATTCGACGGGCCAAGTGGCCATGCCTTCTTCACGCAACTCCGCAACGACACCATCCAGGGCATGTTCAGCGATCCCATGTACGGCGGGAACCAGGGCCTGGTCGGCTGGGAGTTGATTGGCTATCCGGGCGCCCAGCGCCTGTACACCCCGGACGACATCAAAGACTCCACATTTACCAAGGCTCCCCAGAGCCTCGCGATGTTGATGACGAACGAAGGCCACTAGGAGACCGACCCATGGCACAAAACAAGAAGGTCGATGTCGTGACGGTCGGGGCCGGTCTGGTGGGCGGCATCATGGCCTACGAGCTCACCAAGGCTGGAATGGAAGTCGTCTCACTGGAACAAGGTCCCTGGCTGACCACGGACCGCGACTTCACTCACGATCATGATGAACTCCGATACAACCAGCGCCGTGACCTGATGGTTGATCTCTCCCGCGAGACCTGGACCTGGCGCCCATCACCCAAGGAGCGGGCCCTGCCCATGCGGCAGTACGGCTCGTTCAACCCGCACCAGGGCGTTGGCGGCGCGGCGGTGCACTGGGCGGCCCAGAACTGGCGCTTCTTTCCCTCGGACTTCGAGTACCTGACGCATCACGTCGAGCGGTATGGGGAGAGCAAGCTGCCGGCTGGCAACCGCATCCGGGACTGGGGCGTCACCTACGACGACATGGAACCCTACTACGACAAGTGGGAGTACGACGCCGGGGTTTCCGGCACAGCCGGCAACATCAAGGGTGAGAAAATCGACGGCGGCAACATCTTCGAGGGGCCGCGTGCCCGCGAGTATCCGCTCCCGTCGCTGACCAAGTCGATCCTGGCGGACAAGTTCACCGAAGCTACCAAGGAATTGGGCTATCACCCCTTCCCACAGCCTGCTGGCATCCTCTCCAAGGCCTATCCGGATCTGGCGGGCAACATGCGCGGGGCCTGCATCTACTGCGGCTTCTGCACCCGCTTCGGGTGTGAGGTCGCGGCCAAGAGCAACTCTCTGGTCGTGCATATGCCCGCGGCCCTGGCCACGGGCAAGTACGAGATTCGCACGAGCTGCTACGTTTACAACATCGAGACCGACAACACCGGTAAGGCCACTGGCGTGTCCTACATCGATGCCTCGGGACGCAGCCAGTTCCAGGAAGCGGATATCGTCATCGTCTCCGCCTTCATGTTGACGAACGTGAAATTGCTCCTCCTCTCGCGCTCGAATGTCCATGCGGACGGAATCGGCAACGACCGCGGCCTCGTTGGCACGAACTACACGTATCAGTTGGGCGGTGGCGGCTCCACGGGCCTGTTCGAAGGCGAGCGCCTGAACCAGTTCATGGGTAACGGATCGATGGCCGCGGTCATCCACGACTTCAACGCCGACAACTTCGATCACACCGATCTCGATTTTATCGGTGGCGGCTCGATCAGTTCTGGCAGCGGCGAGCGCAATCCGGTCGGCAGTGTCGGTGGCGTCTCCGGCGCCAACGGTGAGACCTGGGGCCAGGGCTGGAAGGACGCGCTGCGCGAGAATTGGGACAGCGTGGCCGGCATTGGCATCCAGGGCGAGAGCCTGCCGTACGATGACCAGTTCGTGAGCCTCGACCCCACGTACCGCGACCGCTTTGGCTTCCCGCTACTCCGCATCACGTTCGACTGGCACGAGAACGACTACAACCTGATCCGGTATCTCTCGCCGAAGATGCGGGAAATCCTGGAGAAGATGGGCGCCAAGAACATCGTGACGCAGAAGGAGCTGACCCCCTACTCCATCGCCCCCTACCAGAGCACGCATACGACGGGCGGCGCCATCATGGGCACCAGCCCAGAAGCCTCCGTCGTCACCAAGTACGGCCAGGTCTGGGACACGCCAAACGTGTTCGTCGTGGGCGCCTCGCAGTTCCCGCAAAATCCCGGTATGAACCCGACTGGCACAGTTGCGGCGCTGGCTTACCTCGCCAGCGACGGCATCGTGAACCACTATGTCAAGGATGAGGGCAAGATCATTGCCGATTCCTAGGCGTACCGTCATGGGGAGGACATCCCGTCCTCCCCATGTCCACCCGCAAATCGACATTTCGACGACGTCACCATCAAGAGAAGGAGATCGACAAGCATGCGTTCCACACATGATCGTCGTCAGGTAACACTGGCCCTGGCAGCGACAGCACTGGCCCCGGCACTTGCTGTCTTCGTCCCCCGAATGAGCAAAGCCCAGGAATCGAGCCCCGAAGCCAGCCCCGAAGCTAGCCCGAGCGCGAGTCCGGTTGCTGGCGACGAACTTGAGATCGGCGCCTATGACATCTACTTCGACCCGAAAGAGGTGACGATCAAAGCTGACACAGAGATGGAAATCAAGGTCAAGAACCACGGAGTGACGCAGCACACCTTCCTGATCGACGACCACAAGAACGAGAACTTGCCGTTCGATCCCATCAAGCTCATCGTCGACCCCGGCAAGACCGAGGAAACCAAGCTCAAGGCCCCGGCGGGCAAGTACTACTTCTGGTGCGACATTCCGGGACATGAGGCGGCCGGCATGTGGGGGTACATCACCGCGGAGTAAGCGCCGTCAGTCCATGCAGCGGATGCCCGCTTCCGATGGCACGCATCCGGAATGCCAATGCGCTCCCTGATCATGGCGATTTCCCGGACACGATGGTTTCTGGCCCTGGCCGGGGCACTCGCCCTTGCCGCTATGGCGGCGGCTCTGTTCATGCAGCGCCGCGATCCGGCTGCGTGTCCCTACGCGCTGCGGGTCTTCCTGCAATTGCCCCGGCCATGCATGTCCCGGGAACGCGTGTTGGCTCTCCTGGCCCCCGCGCCTGGCCAACGTATCCTGGAGATTGGCCCCGGCCTCGGCTACTACAGCCTCGATCTTGCGGCGGCTCTGGCTCCGGGCGGGCGCCTGGACCTTCTCGATATCCAGGCGCCCATGCTTGACGCCGTCATTCAACGGGCAACCGCGCGGGGCGTGGGGGGCATCACCCCTCACCTGGGAGATGCCCAGGCGTGCCCCTTCCCAGACGCGAGCTTCGACGCCATCCTCACCGTGGCGACCCTGGGAGAAATTCCTGATCGCACCCAGGCGCTGCGCGAAATGCACCGTGTGCTCAAACCCACCGGCCACCTCGTCATTGGCGAGGGCCAACCCGATCCGCACATGGTGAGGCGGACGACCCTGACAGAGCTTGCTGGCGCCGTGGGATTCACCATGGTGCAATGGGAAGGCAACCCCCTGGGGTATGTCGCGCGGTTGGAGCCCGGGACCGCGTTGCACACGGCCACCGTCAGCAGCCCGTAGCCCAGATGCGAGATGCGGCCGCATACCCAATCAGTCGCGGCCCACATTGCCGGAACGCCGCCCAGGGCGAGGTGAACCGCACGCTAGGGCGTCGTCGTGTGCTCCACCGTGCCGCTGATTTCATGTGGGTTCCGCAACAGGCTCAGGATCGGGCAGGCGTTCTCCATCGCCGCCTGCAACGCGGCGATCTCCTCGGTGCTGGCGGGCGATTCCACACGCAGGGTGTAGCGAATCTGGCGCGGATGCACCGTGATATCCGGGTAGCCTGGCTGCCCGGCTCGCGCGTCGATCTCGGCGGCGACCACCACTTCCAGCACGTCGATCGGCGTCTGGTGGTCCGCCGCCTGGATGAGGAACGAGTGCGCGAGGCAACTGCCCAGCGCGCCCAATTGCAGTTCCGGCGCGGTCGGCCCCAGGCCGTAGCCCGCGAAATCCGCCGGGCTGTCGGTGATGATCTGGTAGTCGCGGATGCGGATGCGGCGAATGCCGCTCCGTCCCTCCGCGCGCACCGACGCGGAAATCAGGAGTGGGTCCGGCGTCTTTGCGGCAGCGGCGGCGCGCTTGGCCAGCAACGCCTCCCGCTTCTGGACGAGATACTCACGCAGGTTGCTCATGACAGCTCTCCTGTTCCTACTCCGGCGCCTCGAATCGGATGTGGGCCCCGTGCGCCAGGCCTGGTGGCACTGGCGCGTGGCCGGGGGTTTCCGTCGCCAGGATGATCTCGTACGGGCCCGCCACGTGGTCCTCGATGTGCCGCCAGAGTTGCCTTGCGACGGGCTCCGGCTCCGCCAGATCGATCCACTGCTCGCCAAAGCGGAAGCGGCGCACGGCGCGCACCCCCGCGATGGAGGCCTCGACCGGCTCCCCCGCAACGCCCAGCAACACCCGGTACGCCCCGGAGGCTGCCTCCAGGTCCGGCACGAGCACCACCAACCCAGCCACGCCCGTGACCCCCAGGCTGTGCTCCGTGGCGGGCGCCGGCGGCACACGCAGGATGCGCGGCGTGACATCCTCGATCACAAATGGCAGCGGGATTCCCGTACCCAACATCACCGAGCGCCAAACCAGCGTTTCGCCGTCAGGCCGCTTGCGGCCTCCGTCCGTTGGTCCCTCGGCGGCGAGTCCCGCGGTGCGCAGCCGCCTGGCCTCTGTGTCGAGATCGGTGGAGAGCATGGCGAAGTCCACCGTGCCCTCGCCCTTTGCGAAACGCGGCCACCATTTGTGCGGCTGCTCGCGGTCTGGCTCGGCAAAGGCGATCAACTCGAAATACGAGCCGTCGGCGAAGGAGATCAGCGAGTTGTGCGTCGCGCCGCCCGTGTGCCAGCCGCCTGGCGTGACGGTGAAGCCCGCCTCGGCGTAGTCGGCGGACGCCTGTGCCAGGTCACGCACAGCAATGACAATGTGGTCGATCAACAGGGGCATGGCAGCTCTCTGGCCTTTCCTGCGCGAAGGGCAGCGGCGCACTCGTTGCGCCGCACCGGCCCTATTGTCAGCCAACCTGCCGGAAAACGCCCCTCCGCTTCGCTGATCCTTCTATTTCTGTCAAAATGAGCCGCACACCCGGGCGTGAGCGGCGCGGCAGCACATGCGACGGGGAGGCGCTATTGTGCAGTTCTCGATCATCAATATTTCTTCATGCTACGATGCACACCGTGGGCGGCGATTACACACGCGGTCCGATCATGGCGTTCCCTTGACGCGCGACCATGCGAAAGGCACGGATGGGCTGTGCCGCAATGCTCTGAGGAGGTACGGGACATGCAGAATTCGCGACACAACCGCCGCTCGTTACTGGCCGGGCTGACCGCGGCTGGCCTCAGCCTGACCGTGCTGCCGC
>DAOUDE010000003.1:0-18174 GCA_034431475.1 Thermomicrobiales bacterium
GTGCTGCGCTTGCTGGTGGCGGGCCACTCGGACCGCGAGATCGGCGCGGTGCTGCAGGTCAGCCCGCGCACGGTCCAGACGCATGTAGCCAGCCTCTTCGCGAAGTTCGGCGTTGATTCCCGCGTCGAGGTCACGGCGCTCGCCGTCCGCCGTGGGCTGGTGTGAGGTGGCGTTCCACCTCATCGCACCCGGTCTGTGCACGCCCTGTCACCGCTCCCTCCGGGTGTCGTCCTGAGCTTGTCGAAGGACCTCGTTCCCGGCCTACGCGGTTCGAGGCGGCATCCCCCTCCGGGTGTCGTCCTGAGCCCGCAGGCGAAGGATCTCGGCCCACGCGCAGGTGTCATCTCGATCACCGACCTGATTTCCCTCACACCGCCCACCCTCAGGTGTCATCCTGAGCCTGTCGTGAGATCTCACGTCACCAGCCACGTTGCTGCGTGGTGGCTACCCACCCTCAGGTGTCATCCTGAGCGACGTCGAAGGATCTCGTTCCCCGGCCGCGACGGTGCGAGGCTACTGCCCACCCTCAGGTGTCATCTCGAGCTTGTCGAGAGATCTCGGTGTCACCAGCCGCGCGGGTGCGAGGCCGCCCCCACCCTTGGGCGCGGGCATCGTTCCGCGTTGACCGGGGGCCGAGGTCCTTCGACAAGCTCAGGACGACACCTGTGTGGGGGTTGCCACTTCGGTCCGCATTGGTTGGGGGCATGGGTTCCTTCGACTGCGCTCAGGACGACACCTGTGTGGGGGTTGCCACCTCGCACCAATGCGGTGGGGCGCGAGGTCCTTCGACTGCGCTCAAGACGACACCTGAGGGTGGCGGCCACGGTTGACGTGGCGGCAGGCAAGGCCGGAATTCCCTGGCTTCCTTCAGGACACCCGGAGGTGGCGGCACTGCGGTCGCAAGCAGCAACGCCCCCATTTGCGGACTTTACGGACCCTGCGCCACGCTGGCGGCCACTACGCAGCACGGAGACTCCGTAAGCCGCAGGATGTGCGCGGGCGCGAGCTCCGGCACACTGGTGCTCCGACCAAAGACACGGTAGGAGGCCCCGATGAGCACCCCGATGACTGTCTCGCGATTTGAAACAAAGCCCTTCGATACTCCGGACGAGCGGCGTTCGCCGGAGAAAACCCAGGTCGATGTCGTGCACCTGGATGGGGTGACCCTGGGCCGCCTCACCCTGTCGCCCGGCTGGCGCTGGTCCACCTGCATCAAGCCTGTGGTGGGCACTGCCGCGTGCCAGGTCTCGCACGCCGGCCACGCGATTTCGGGGCAACTCCACGTGCGGATGGCGGACGGCTCGGAGCATGTCATCCGCGCGGGGGACGCCTACACCATCCCCCCAGGGCACGACGCCTGGGTGGAAGGGAACACCCCTTTCGTGTGCATCGAAGTGATGAGCGCCGATCAGTTCGCACGGCCGCACGCGGCCTAGGCGCCACAGATCCGGCCAGGTTCAGGAGGCACGATCATGTACGGCACCGTTGCACGTCTCACCATCAAGCCGGGCAAGCTGGACGAGCTCAAGCGCGTGGGCCAGGAGATATCGGCCCAGATTCCCGGCCTCGTCTCCGAATACGTGTACCGCACCGACGCCAACCCGGATGAGATCTACCTCGTCGTCATCTTCGAGAGCGAAAAAAGCTACCGGGACAACGCCAACAGCCCCGAACAGCACGCGCGATACGAGCAGTTCCGGGCGCTGCTTGCCGCTGATCCCGAGTGGCACGACGGCCATGTCGTTGATGTCTTCCACAACGCCGCTGCCACCGCCCACGCCTGACCCATCACACGCTCCACCTCCTCGCCCGACCCACCCATCACCCTACAGGAGGATCGCCATGGTTACGGCTACCAGGACCCATCTCACCATCGACGACGCCGATATCCAGGGGCTGGCCGCCGCCCTGCGCGGCCGCCTGGTCACCCCCAACGATCCTGATTACGATGACGCCCGGACCCTCTACAACGCCATGATCGACAAGCAGCCCGCGCTCATCGCGCAGTGCGTGGATGTGGCCGATGTCATGACCGCCGTCGGCTTCGCGCGCGATCACCAGATGCTGGTCGCCATTCGCGGCGGCGGCCACAACGGCCCCGGCCTGGGCTCGGTGGACGACGGGCTGGTGATCGACCTGCGCCAGATGAATGGCGTCCGCGTGGACCCGGAGGCGCGCACCGCGCGCGTGGAGGGCGGGGCGCTGTTGGGCGACCTGCACCACGCGACACACGCCTTCGGCCTCGCCACCCCCTCTGGCATCATCTCGACGACCGGCGTCGGGGGCATCACGCTTGGGGGCGGGCTCGGCCACCTCACGCGGCAGCTCGGCCTGGCCATCGACAACCTGATCGAGGCCGATGTGGTGCTGGCCGATGGCCGCTTCGTGACCGTCAGCGAGACCCAGCACCCCGATCTCTTCTGGGCGCTGCGGGGCGGCGGCGGCAACTTCGGCGTGGTCACCTCGTTCGTCTTCAAGCTGCACCCCCTGCCTCACCTCACCGCCGGGCCGATGCTCTGGCCGCTGGAGCGCTCGGCGGAAGTGCTGACGTGGTACCGGGAGTTCATTACCCACGCGCCGGATGACCTCAACGGGTTCTTCGCGTTCCTCACCGTCCCGCCGGTGGCGCCCTTCCCGGAGGAGCTGTGGAACCAGAAGATGTGCGGCGTGGTCTGGGCATACACCGGGGATGACCCCGACGCGGTGCTGGCGCCGATCCGCGCGCAGTTCGGCCCACCCGCGCTGGATTGGGTCGGCCCCATCACTCACCCGGCGCTGAACGCGATGTTCGACGGCCTGTATCCCGCTGGCGACCAGTGGTACTGGAAGGCCGATTTCGTGACGGAGATTCCCGACGACGCCGTGGCGCTGCACGTCGCCTTCGCCGAGCAACTGCCGACCGGCAAATCGACGATGCACCTCTACCCCATCGACGGCGTGGCCGGGCGCGTGCCGCGCGATGCAACGGCCTGGAACTACCGCGATGCGAAGTGGGGCATGGTGATTGTGGGCGTGAGCCCCGATCCCGCCGACAACCCGGCGATGATCGCCTGGGCCCGCGCCTACTGGGCGGCCCTGCACCCCTATTCGGCGGGCGGCGCGTACGTCAACATGATGATGGACGCCACTGACGAAGGGCAGGACCGCGTGCGCGCCTCCTACGGCGATCACTACGGACGGCTGGCGCAGATCAAGGCGGCCTACGACCCCGCCAACCTCTTCCGCGTCAACCAGAACATCACCCCGGCCTGAATTGGCGCGATGACGCCAGCTTGCCAATTGCCGGCACTCGTTCGTCTCCTCCGGGCCGGTGCTTGGGCGAGGCGTTGGGGTGAGGGCACGGCGAAAGGAGGACGAGATCGAAGGCAGATCGTTCGAGGCTGAGCCACGGTTCGTCCGTTTCCCGTCGCACCCATTGCGACACGCCGCTTTAGGAAAGGATCATCCTCCATGTTGTTGACGAAACACCCGGGGCATTGTGTTTCGCTGTTCGTCGTGCTGGTGGGCATGGTGGCCATCGGCCTCGCGCACGCCGCACCGGCCGCCAGCCAGGATGACGCCGACGCGAAGATTGCGGAGGCGATGAGCGCCGCGCCACCATCCATCAGCGAAAACGCCACAATCTACGACCTCAACGTCGATGATGCGGGCAACTTCATCGTGCTGCGCGAAGGCAGCAACGGCTGGTCCTGCTTCCCCGATGCACCGGGGACGCCGAGCGTTGACCCCATGTGCCTCGACCAGACGTGGATGGGGTGGCTGGCGGCGTTGATCGCCCAGAAAGACCCGGACACGAAGGTCCCCGGGCTGGCCTACATGCTGCAGGGCGGCAGCGATGCCAGCAACACCGACCCCTACGCCACCGAGCCAGCGGAGGGTGACGAGTGGGTGAGCTCACCCCCGCACGTCATGCTCCTGATGCCGGGCAAGCTGGATCAGACCGTCTTCTCCACCGATCACGCCGCTGGAGGCCCCTTCATCATGTGGGCGGGCACCCCGTACGAGCACATCATGATGCCGGTGTCGGACGACATGGGCGACATGGGCGACATGGCCGGAGCGACGCCGGCCCCATAGCTGCCCCCCGCGAACCATCCCTGGTCTCGGCCCCATGGCGATGGTGGAGCGGAATCAGGTCATCGCCTCATCCTGACCGACCGAGCGGAAAGGCATCTAATACATGAGCGAACATTTCGACGATCTCACCCGGACCGTAGCCGAGCGCACGACACGGCGGAGCGCCGTGGCTGGACTGGGCACGCTGGCGCTCGGCGCCTTGACCCTCGCGGGCCTCGGCCAGAGCGCCGAGGCCAAACAGGACAACGCCTGCAAGCAGTGCAAGCGCAAGTGCAAGCGCAACAACCGGAAGCCGGGCAAGAAGAACAAGACCAACTGCAACAAGAAGTGCGACAACAGGTGCAAGAACACCTAGCGTAGCGGCCACCTGGCGGACGTGTCTCCTTGCGGGGCGCGTCCGCCACCATTTCCGGCGTACCGCGCGGCGACGCCGCCTTCGACATGGAAGCGAGGGCGGCGTCGCTGTATGGTGGCGGCACGCGGACGCACATATGAATCGTAGGCTGCGCTGGCGTCACGATGCGGCACAATGGAGCACGTCGCGGCGCCGTACCCGGCGCGTTCACGTTCGAGAGGGTCGATGTCCGCACCGCGCCATGGCTCATTGGTCCCAGTCCCGGCCGAGATACACTCGGGCCGCCTGCTCCTGCGGCCCCTGCAAGAGGCCGACGCCGGGCCGGTCTTCGCGGCTATTGAGGAATCGCGTGAACACCTGGCGCCCTGGCTCTCGTGGCCGCCCACGATCCGCCACCCGGACGATGCCCGCGATCTCTGCCTGCGCTGGGCGGCCAGATGCACCTTGCGCAGCGACCTTGGCCTCGGTATGTTCTGCCGGCCCAACGGGCGCTTCCTGGGCGCGACCGGGATGCACGATCCCAACTGGGCGCTGCGCGGTTTCGAGATCGGCTACTGGCTTCGCCCCTCGGCGGTTGGCGCAGGCTACGTCACCGAAGCCGTGCAACTGCAAACCATCCTGGCCTTCGAGGTGCTTGAGGCCCAGCGCGTCGAAATTCGCTGCGACCCGCACAACCTCTCCAGCCGGCGCGTGCCTGAGCGCCTCGGCTTCGCCCTGGAAGGGCACTTGCGCAATGCCTGGCTCGATCCGCTCGGCAAGGTGCGTGACACGCTGGTCTTCGCCGCGACCCCACCGGACTACGCGCTTCTCCGGGAGACGTGGCATGCGGCCGCAGAGTGGGTGCGGCCCCCAGCAGGTCCGGCCACAGCGAACCAGGGCACCCTTCACGTGACCTTTGCCACGCGCGAATGAGGAAGGCGTCGCCATGCGGCAGGACGATGCGCCAATCATCAGCATCCTGGGGGAGCAGGTCGCACTCGGCCCGTTGCGCCGTGACTTGATCCCCACCTACACGCGCTGGCGCAATGACCCCTTGGTTGCCCGCACGATGAACTACACGGGTGGCCCCGTAACGCTGGAGGAGCGCGCGGCGTGGTACGAGCGGGTATCCCGCGACACGGCCTCGGTTCGCTTCACGATCTACGAGCGGCAAACGTGGCGAGCCATCGGCATCACGAATCTCCACAACATCGACCTGCATCACGGCACGGCTGAGTTCGGCCTGATGATTGGCGAGGCCGATGCGCGCGGCCGGGGACTCGGCACGGAGTCGACGCGCCTGATGCTCGCCTACGCCTTCACCAGTATCGGGCTCCACAACGTGATGCTGCGCGTCTATGAGTACAACCATGCGGGCATCCGCGCCTACCAGAAGGCGGGCTTCCGGGAGTTCGGACGCCGCCAGCAGAGCCGCTGGTTCGCCGGCCAGCGCTGGGACGAGGTCTCCATGCAATGCCTGGCCAGCGACTGCCCGCGCACCGATCAGGATCGAGGCGCCACCCGCCAGGTGTCGTCCTGAGCGAAGTCGAAGGACCTCGTGCCTTGGCCAGCATGATGGGAGGCGCCATCCCCCTTCCCCTGTTATCCCGAGTGGTGCGGCTTTGGGGGAGTCGTCGGGTTTCCGTCCAAGCTCAGAGCACCTGACAACTCCCTATGCTCGTAGTACTGAGCCAGCAGGCGAAGAACCTCGGGCCAGCCTCGCTCTGGCAAAGACCCATCGCTCCAGCCTGTTCCACGCCGCACCCTCGCGGCCAGTGAACGCGAGCCCTGATTCGCCGGGATGACCCATGTGGCCGAGCCTGGGGCAGTCTGACCATGCGGAGGCATGCGGGCACTCCTTGCGATGCAGCATGGCAACGCGGCTGCAGGTTCCGGATAGCAGCGGCATGCCGCACATGGTGATCCTGTCTTGAGGCTTCGCCGCCTGGGCTCATTGCTCGTGGCAGGGGTAGCCACCGATAGCAGGCGGGGCATCCCTACCTCGCGTCGTCACCGAAGTCCTGGCTGAACCACCGGTCAGGGTGGACCGTAAAGAGCACGAACTCGCCGGAGGGGTGATCCAGTTCCCCTGCCACAAAACCTTGCGCCTGCTCCTCGGGCAGGTAGCGGCGCACGATCGCAAGCGCCTGTTCGGGCGATGGTGGCTGATCCGTGCGAACGACGGTGCCCTCGATGGCAACGTACCGGTACGGGAATGCCTCCTGCTGGACACAGATACTGACCACGCCCGCTTCGGCAATCAGCCCCGCCTTCCGCGTCTTGCGGCCTTGGGTGCCGGTGAAGAACGTGATGTCTCCGCCCGGCTGATAGTGGTACCAGGTCGGGGTCATCAGCGGCGGCCGGCCAGCGACGTTGGCCACGCTCAACACCGCGATGTGGGGCTCGGCCAGGAATGCCTCTCGCTCATCGGCGTTCAGTGCTCTCGGCATCGATCTCTCTCCAGGTTGAAGACGTCCAACCGTGTATCCAGCAGCCAGGTGGACGATGGGCGCCGCTCGATCCGGCCGGTGCGTGAACGGAGGCCATCGCCTTGCGCTCCGCCCGCGTGAAACGCCGGCGGCGGGGATACCAGCCCGCGCACGGACCGTGATTGTCCACCGTATTGTGTTGATCCGGCCGCGCGTCTGTACGATGGAACGCTACCGAACGCCGATGGGCATGGGCCATGCGCCGCCCACGGCCACTGCCCTGCGCCGCTATGGGAGCCAGAACAGCAGTTACGTTCAGGACGCGCCATGATTGACCCGGATATGCAGCGTTTCTACGACCAGGGCCGGGAGCGCGAGCGCCTGAGGCGTGGGGCTGGCGTGCTCGAACTCGCGCGCACCCAGGAGGTGGTCCGGCGCCATCTCCCGCCACCACCAGCGGAAATCCTGGATGTCGGTGGTGGTCCAGGGGTCTACGCCGCCTGGCTGGCGCGGGCTGGCTACCGCGTGCACCTGGTGGACCCGGTACCGCTGCATCTGTCGCAGGCGCAGGAGGCCGCTGCGGCACAGCCCGCATCGCCATTCACGGCGGCCCTTGGCGACGCCCGCCATCTCGACGCCGCCGACGCCTCCTGCGATGCCGTGCTGCTCCTCGGCCCGCTCTATCACCTCCCGGAGCGCGCGGATCGCCTGGCCGCGCTGGCGGAAGCCTGCCGCGTGCTGCGTCCCGGCGGCGTCGCGTTCATTGCCGCCATTTCCCGCTTTGGCTCGCTGCTGGATGCGGTGCGCCAGGGCTACGTGGCCGACCCCGAGGCGATGGCCGTCATCGAGGCCACCGTCCGCGGCGGGCACAACGAAAACCCCGGCCTGGACCGCTTTCCGGGCTGGTTCCCGACGGCCCACTTCCACCTCCCGGATGAGCTGGCCCATGAGATCACGGCATGCGGGCTGACCTTTGACCACGTCGTCGGGGTGGAGGGGCCGGGCGGCTTCATCGGCGATGGCGCGGGTGATCCAGACCAGCAGGCGCACCTCCTGCGGGCGGCGCGGCTCGTCGAGCGTGAGCCCAACCTGCTCGGCCTGAGCCCGCATCTGCTGGCCATCGCCCGAAAGGTGTCGTCATCCCCTGACCCACGATGAGAGAAGATGGCCGCCAGGAACCCGGCACGGCATTTGCCAGACTACCCCGTGACGACGCGCCGGTGAGCTACGGCCTCAGCAACGGAGGAGCAATGCAGCCCATTACGCTCACGGACCTGCCCCATTCCGGCAACTCCTACGAACTCGAAGGCACGCACTACGGGGGTGTTCCCGCTTCCCTGATCTTTTTCAACGGCCCGCCGGGCAGCGGCCCTCGCCTCCACCGCCATCCCTACCCGGAACTGTTCGTGATCGAGGAGGGCGAGGCTACCTTTGTGGTGGATGATGAACGCGTCACGGCCACTGCCGGCCAGATCGTGATCGCGCCGGCCGGTGTACCCCACACGTTCACCAACACGGGCAGCGGGAAGTTCCGCTCAACGGATATCCACCTGAGCGACCACTTCATCACCGAGTGGCTGGAGGACGAGCCAAGCGGCCACTGAGGAGCAAGCCATGAACCCCTCCATATGCGTTACCTGCGGCGCGCACTACCCCACCGCCGCTACGCCGCCGGCCTCCTGCCCCATCTGCGACGACGACCGCCAGTACATCGGCCACGAGGGCCAGGTCTGGACGACGCTCGCTGCCCTGCGCCAGGAGCACCGCAACGTGGTGACGCCGGTCGAGGCCGGGTTGACCGGGATCATGACCGAGCCCAAGGTGGCCATTGGGCAGCAGGCGCACCTGATCCAGACCCCCGCCGGCAACGTGCTCTGGAATGGCATCAGCCTCGTCGACGACGCCACGGTGGAAGCAATCGAGCAGTTGGGTGGGCTGGCGGCTATTACCGTCTCCCACCCCCACTTCTTCACCGGCGTTGCCGCCTGGAGCCATGCCTTTGGCAACATCCCCGTGTTTATCCACGCCGCTGACCGCGAATGGGTCACGTACCCCGACCCCGCGGTCCACTTCTGGGAGGGGGATACGTGCGATCCGCTGCCGGGCAGCGGCCTCACCCTCATTCACTGCGGCGGGCACTTCGCGGGGAGTTGCGCGCTGCACTGGCCCGCTGGCGCGGAGGGGCGGGGCGTGCTGCTGACCGGCGACACCATCATGGTCGTGCAGGACCGCCGCTGGGTCAGCTTCATGTACTCCTACCCGAACCTGGTTCCCCTCGGCGCGGCCGCCATCAATCGCATCGTCGACGCGGTCGAGCCGTACCCCTACGACCGCCTCTACAGCGCCTGGCCCGGCAGCGTCGTCGCCACCGACGCGAAGGCGGCCGTCCACCGCTCGGCCGACCGCTACGTGGGGTGGATCACCGGGCCAGCCGCCGCCTCGAAACGTGCGGTACGATGACGGCATCATCAACGCCCGCCGGCCGTGCTCACGGAGACGATCGCATGACCGCCTTGCCCCCAGAGGGTCAGGACGTTGCAGCCGAACCGGCCCCGCGCGCGGCCCGTCCCGCGGTGGAGCCTCCGGTTGCCGCGCCCAAGCCTGACCGCGCGCGCATCTTTCGCCAGGATGACTATCCCTACCGCAAGCCCATGGCGACGAGCGAGTACGTGAGGCTCATCGTCCCCTTGCAGGCGGAACTGGTCAAGGCGCAGAACTGGATCAAGGCGCAGGATCAGCGGGTCATCGCGCTCTTCGAAGGGCGTGACGCGGCCGGCAAGGGCGGCACCATCAAGCGCTTCATGGAGCACCTCAACCCGCGCGGCGCGCGGGTGGTCGCGCTGGAGCGGCCGAACGAGACCGAGCGCGGGCAGTGGTATTTTCAGCGCTACATCGCCCACTTCCCGACCGCCGGCGAGATCGTCTTCTTCGATCGCTCCTGGTACAACCGGGCTGGCGTGGAGCGCGTGTTCGGCTTCTGCACCACGGCGGAGTATCTCGCGTTCCTGCGGCAGGCGCCCGAGTTGGAGCGGATGCTGGTCAACACCGGCATCCGCCTGGTCAAGTATTACTTCTCCGTCTCCCAGGCTGAACAACAGCGCCGCTTTGCACAGCGACAACGTGATCCGCTGCGGCAGTGGAAACTCTCCGCGCTCGACCTGGCCTCCCAGGACAAATGGAACGACTACACCACCGCCAAGGAGGCGATGTTCTTCTACACCGATACGCTGGAAGCGCCATGGACCATCATCAAGAGCGATGACAAGAAGCGGGCGCGCGTCAACGCCATCCGCCATTTCCTGCATACCCTCCCCTACGAGGGCAAGGACCCCGCTGTGGCGGTCCCGGCTGATCCCGCGATCGTCGGTTCAGTGGACGACTTCTTCGCCGATGTCCACGCCTCCCTCAACGCCCCGCAGGGCATGGCGGGGGCTGGCCGCATCGGGAGTCCGGGCTGACCCGCGGCGCGGGGATGAACCACGACGGCGAGATGGCTGGGGAGCGCGCCAGGCGCTGATCCCGCCCCTCCGGGGAACCGCGCCATCGTGTCAGGGGTTGCCGTCTCCTCGCCGCCGTCGATCCTCTCCCCTTCGACTGCCTCCACGGCGCGTGGCCCGGCAGCATCGTCGCTACCGGCGCGGAAGCAACCGTCTACCCCTGGCTGCCGCAGAGCCGCAGATCGTGCGGTCGCGCAAGCCCTGGGTGCCCCACTCGATCGCAGGCTATGGGGGTACGGCTAAAACGATGACGACCGACCGGTCTGTGCGACAAGCCTCCAATATGGCAGGTGTGGATCAGGAACCAGCCCTCATTCGGCTCGCCACGCTGCATGACACCGACGCGGTTCGTACGGTTGCGCGCGACGCCTACTCGCCGTGGATCGCGCGATTTGGCCGTGAACCGAGCCCCATGCACGATGACTACGCGCATCGTATTGCCGATGGCCACCTCTGGGTTCTGGAAAAGGACGGCGCGCTCGCCGGGTTCGTGCTGCTGAAGGAAAGCCCGGATTCCCTTCTGGTCCCGAGTACTGCGGTCGCGCCAGTCCATCAGGGCAAGGGACATGGCCGGAAATTGCTCGCATTTGCCGCGCAGGAAGCCAGACGTCGCGGATACCGTGAGGTCCGGCTGTTTGTGAATACCCTGATGGTCGAGAACGTCGCGTTCTACCAACATCTCGGGTTTACCGAGTTGTTCCGTATCAACGGGGAGTCGAGCAACCGGTGCTATTCCTGCCTGGGCAAGACCGTTGCGCCGTGATCGCCTCGTGATAGTCCCCATGCCACGGAGGACGAGATGAACGCTGAGCCCCGCGCGGCGCCGCTGACTGGCGTACGGGATGGGCCGCCGCGAGCGCGGTGGGCATCGCGCAACCAGGCGAGCATCAATCCCAGGGTGGCCAGCGCGCCCAGCGCGGCCAGGAACGTGAAGAGGAAGGGGCCTCGCGCGGGATGAGCCACCCATTTCTCACCCAGGTCTCCCGCGAAGGCGCCAGCCGCGTAGAGCCAGATCTCCCCCTGCAGCCGCGCCCAGACCCCCAGCCCGGACACGAAGATCGACAGGCCAAACGCCGCGAGGGCGGGCAGCAGGCTGAGAATGGGAAGCACCACACGCGGCCGGGTGTTGAGCGCCACGGCCAGGGCGATGAGCGCCACCACGCCCGAACCCGAGGCAACGATGTTGTAGATCGCAGCGTCCGTGGTGGTGTCTGGAGATTTGAAGCTGGCCCGCGCCCACGACGACCGGTCGCTGACAACGCCGAACAGCATCAGGCCACCGCTCCAGAGGGCGATCCGTCCCAGCACGAGATCGTTCAGCATGACCCACAGCCTTCCCGTGCAGACGAGGCTGCGCATGTGCCGTCACGGCACGACGCTGCGTGGCGCCATGGAAGACGCTGGCGAAGGGTGATCCGTTCCCGGCGGAGCGGAGCCTGATGAACTCGCACGCGCCTTGCCACGAGTTGGGCCAATCCCGGGCGGGTCAGGTATGTCTGTTCCTGGCCCACACGTATGAGTTCTCTCCCGCTGATCTGCATGCCGGGAACAGGGTGTCACCAGGTCTCATGTAGCCCGCGCGCCACCGGCGTCAGACCGCGCAACTGCGACCTTGGTCCCACAGTGAGCGGGACCAAAGCACCCGTTGCCCCGGGACCCCTGGCCGTTTTGCCCGGCGCAATCGCGGCGCAGACTGTCTGGCAGGGTGGCCGACCGTGCCAACCAGCATCGCACTGCCCGCAACCCCGTTCCGTGCCTGACGCACGGCGAGCCACGGCAGACACGCACGGCGCCCACCGCTCCACTGTCCTGCAGCCCGTTACCCCACTCCACTCATGCAAGGAGGCGTGGACATGACCGCGAGAACGATTTCCCTCACCACCCCGGCCCGCGCGGATGACACCGCGGCCGAGCGCCGGGACTATGTGTCCTGGAAGCGCCTGGCCTGGGTGGCTCCCCTCACCGTCGTGGCGGCCGTGCTCGTCAACATGGCGATTGCCGCCCTGCTGCGGGCCATCAACCCGGACCTCAACGAGATGGGGCTCTTGGGCCGGCCCAATGTGATCCTCACGCTGGAAGGCGCGATCCTGGCGGTGATCGTTTTCGCCCTCATGGTCTGGCTCGTGCCGCACCCCATCCGCTGGTACCGCGTCGTTGGCGTGATCGCGCTGCTGATCAGCCTCATCCCGGATCTGCTCCTGGGCCTGGGGGGAGGCTGGCGCGAGGCCGGCTCCGGCATGGTGGCGCCGTTCAGCCGCGTGGGCGCACTGCTCTTCCCCAGTTCCGGCGGTGGCGGCCGGCCTTCCGCCCCGGCGCCTGGCGAGGTCCTGCCCGGCTTGCCCTGGGACCGCGTGCTGATCCTGATCGCCCTGCACGTGGCCGCCGCCATCGTCTGCATCGTGCTCCTCACCACCCTCACGCGGGACCCGGCCCCGGAGCGGCCGCCCAGCCAGCGGTAGCTCGCGGGCAACCGGGCCTGCTGCCGCACGGACCGCGCTCCTGGCGCGGTCCGTGTCTGCGGTGTCCAGGTCAACGGCCCGCCCTGGGCGCACGTTCCCGGGTGTCACCCAGGTGGCACACCCCGCGCCAACACGTGAGCGCCACGGCATTGTTGCCGTGGCGCTCACGTTGTCGTGGTGCGGTTCGGAGTGCGTCCAGTTCCTCACGCCGGTGAGGAATGGCCGCTAGCTATGACGGCCGCGCCCACGGCCACGGCCACGACCGCGGCCCCGGCCCCGCCCACGGCCACGGCCACGGTCATCCGCGCCGCTGCCACCGCTACCGCCGCTGCCACCGCTGCCACCGCTACCGCCGCTGCCACCGCTACCGCCGCTGCCACCGTTGTCGTCGCCCGGCGGGTCGTCCGCGCCATGCCCACCGCTGCCGTGGTCGTCTCCCGGCTCGGCCTCACGCGCGGCGGTCCCGCGCAGCGCCACAAGGCCCACGCCAGTTCCCACGAGCGCGGCCAGGCCCATCACGGCCTGTCGCCGGGTCAGTTCGCGCGCGGTTGCGTTATCCATCAAACACCTGCCTGTCCGTAACGCTGACTGCCGGATTGGCGGCGCCTCCGCCAACCTGCCCCGCAGTGTGCGTCTGCATCGCACGCCGCGAAACCGCCAGGAGTCCGTAACCGCGCGGGTGCTTCGGTCCCACGCGCCGTGGGACCAAGGTCTGATCGACAACGCGCGTGCCAGAACGCATGATGGCGGCAGAGGCAGATGGCAGCAGACTCAAGCGCGCAGGGCACCAACCACGGTCTGCGCCATTCCTGGCCTCGACGCCCACGACCCGGGCCTGGCGGCGGCCCAGCATCTGCCGCCGGTGGAACACACCAGTGGCCACGTCCGGGTGAACTGCCAGAGCGTTTCTCGCAGTGGGCGCATCCGCGTCACCATCTGGCTTCGTGGCGCGTCTCCTGCGCAGACGATCCCGATCACGCCGCCACGCGCCGCATCCCCCGGGAGGGAATCACGATGAGTACCGAGCGTTTTTCACGAAGTGGCGCCGCGTTCCGCACCCGGCGCGCCGTCCTCCAGGTGATGGCCACCGCTGGCGGCAGCCTGCTGGTGGCCATTGCCGCGCGGCCGGGGCCGGTCCCCGCCGCCCTGGCGCAGGACACCGTCTATGGCAACGGCGGCATGTCCGGCCAGGGGCAGGGCCCAGAGCCTGGAATGGGGCACGGAGGCGGTGGGTCCATCCAGGTTGGCTCCGCGCCAACGGGGATGGCGCCCATGGGAGCGGCCAGCGTGCGCATCGTCAGCACTCACGCCGGCGGATTCGTGCCCGGGAACCTGACGGTCGACCTGGGCCAGGTGGTGGAATTCGTCAATTCCACCAGCGTCGAACACACCGCCACCGGGTCCGGGTTCGATACGGGCATCATCGCGCCGGGTGACACAGCCACCGTCGTCATGGATACGCCCGGAGTCTTCCCCTATGCCTGCCGCATTCACCCCGTGATGACCGGGCAGATCACGGTGCGTGACGCCAATGGCGACATGCCATCGCCGATGAACTGGTCCGCACCCGCAATGCAGAGCATGGCGGCGGTGAGCATCGCCAACTTCGCCTTCAACCCGGCCACCATCTTCACCCCGGCTGGCGGCACGGTGACCTGGCGTAATGACGACGCCACCGCCCACACGGTGACAGCGGATGGCGGCCAGTTCGACTCCGGGATCCTCAATCCCGGCGCCAGCTTCTCCTGGACCTTTGCCGACGCGGGGTCGGTTTCCTACCACTGCCAGCTTCACCCGTCCATGCAGGGCAGCGTCGTGGTGGGGGGCTAACCTGGCAGGGCCAGCTCCCGGGAGGAGCGCCACCATGGACGCACGCGTCGTACCCGCCGCTGGCTGCAGGTGCCCCACCGGTGACACTTGGCGCCTGCCCGGCGCGCTTGTGGCCCACTTCCTGCGCTGCGGGTCAGCATCGGCGCGATGCACGCCGTGATCGTCCAGGAAGGATCGAGATGAGCGACGCGTTCCCGCAGCGCCCGCGTGGGCAACACGGGCGGCCCACCCGGCGCTCCCTGGTGCAGGCCGGCGTTGCTGCCGCTGGCAGCCTGCTCGTCGCCGCCGCCTCCCGGCCAGGCCCGCGCCCGCCGGCGCTCGCGCAAGACACCAGCAACGATGACCACGATGATCACTCCGGACGCGGGCGCGGGCGGGGACGCGGCGGCGACGATGACGGCCAGCGCGAGGACGACGACCGCCAGGACGCGGCGATCACCGGGCAGATTCCGGCGGGCGCGATCGAAATCCGCATCGTGAGCGATGACGCCGGCGGGTTTGTGCCCGGAGACCTGACGGTCGATCTGGGAGATACGGTCGCCTTCGTCAACACCCACAGCGACGAGCACACCGCCACCGGCTCCGGCTTCGACACCGGTATCATCCCGGAGGGCGGTGTCGCCACCGTGAGGCTGGACAAGCCGGGAACCTTCCGCTACGCCTGCCAGATTCATCCCGAGATGACCGGCCAGATCGCGGTGCGCGATGCCACTGGCGTCGTGCCGCCACCGGCCACCCCGGTGGCCTCCCCGGTGGCAGGCGCGGCGACCGTCCGCATCGCCAACCTTGCCTACGATCCCCCCACGCTCACTGTGCCGGCAGGAAGCATGGTGACGTGGAGCAATGACGACGGAACGCCACACACGGTGACGGCGGAAGACGGCCTGTTTGACTCCGGCATCTTCGATCCCGGCGCAAGCTTCTCCTGGACCTTCACGGAGCCCGGCGCGTTTGCCTACCACTGCCTGCTCCACCCGACCATGCAGGGCCGCGTCGTGGTCGAGCGGACAACGGGGACCGCCACACCCGCGGCCACCTGACACCGTTCCCAGGACGCCATCGGCAGGCCTCGCGACCCACCTGGGCGACCGCGGGATCGCCGTCCGGGGATCGGGCGGCGCTGACGCCGGCGCCGCCGTCCGGCTCCATGCCCTCAGGCTGACGGCGCGAGCGGACCGCGTGCGTTGCGACGCCAGGAGGGGCCTCCGCTGGACACCACACTGGCGCACCTTTGTCTACTCGAAGTCCTCGCAGGTGGAGCGGCCGAGCGGCGGCTCACCAAACGGTTCCTTGTACTCCTCGTCGCAGTGCGGCGCTTCACCGCCACCACCGCCCGTCCGCGGCCCCTCGCAGCGGCCGCCCACGCAGACCGTTTCCTCGGAGCAGACATGGCCGCAGGCGCCACAGTGATTGAAATCGCGCGCGGGATTCACGCAGTACCCCACCCCGCAATCCACCGTTCCGTTGAAGCAGGAGAGGCCGACGCAGCTCCCGCTCGCGCAATACTGGTTCAGCCCGCACGAGACGCCGCACGCGCCGCAGTTCCACTCGTCGCTCGCCAGGTCGACGCACCCGCGTCCGTCCGCGCAATCGACCAGGCCAGCCGCGCAGCCGCCTTCCGGAATCGGCGTATCGCCGGGGCAGACCCAGCCGCTGCCGCTGACGTCCGTGCACCGGGTGTCGAGCGAGACCCCGCTGAAGCAGCAGAGCGTGCCGGGGCAACACTGGAAGTCGGAGTCGCACCCCACGCCGGCGGCGCGGCACGTGACCAGGGCCGGATCGGGGAGGTCCGCGAGCACCGGTCCCACGTCCGGATTGGCCAGCACGTCCGCGACGTCGCTGCCCGTCTCGACATCGAAGACGCTGTCCTGGGCGCGAGCCGCGCGCGGCGCGCCGATTGCCGCCGGGAGCACTCCGGCACAGAGCCAGCCCACCAGGAGGCGGAGGGCGCCGCGGCGAGAGGAGCGTGATGCGGCGGCAGCGACAACGTGGTCGAAGGTCCGGGGGTCCATGGCACTTCTCCTGCGCGCGCGGCATCCCCACCGCGGGGGTCTCCGCTGTACGATGATGGTATGAAAGGTTCGCCGCGCCGGACATCCGTAGAACTACGCATTTTCGCCGACACGCCACCAGGCGCCACAACGCCAACGCCGCGCCGGGGAGTGACCCGGCGCGGCGTTGGCGTATGGTGTTCGCCGTGGGTTACGAGCAGGCGGTAGCCCCGAACTGGGCCGTCGCCACGTTGTTGGCGGTCTTGTTGCCCGGCTCACCCGGGACGGGGCTGGGGTCGGTGCGCGCCGTGACCGCGCCGTTGTTGATCCAGCCGCAGCCGAGGCGGAACTCGACCGTGGTCGAATCGCCCTTGTCAATGCTCAGGGGCAGTGAGAATTCCTCCGCCCGCACGGTCATGTCGGCGCGCTGCGCCACCATGCCGATGCGGAACCCGGCAGCGTTGCGCTTGCCGACGTTGGCGACGGTGACGACGATGGTGTCGTGACCGGCCTCGGCGCTGGGCTCGACCACCACCGACTGGATGGCGATATTCGGGTACTTGCCCTTCTTCTTCGCCGCCTCCGCGTGATCGCCACCGAGCTGCGGCACGCTGCCGGCCGCCAGCAGCGAGAGGGCCAGGCCGCCCAACACGAGAACCTGCTTGAACGAGGTGAATGTCATCATGAGGTGTTCCGTCCTTCATCTTTCCGTGTGAAAAACCTTGCTATCAGGTGTTGGCGTGGCGGCTGGCGGCCATTCCGGAGTGGCGCGCCGGTGCGCTGCACCAACGCTTGTAGGCTACGCGGGGCCGCCCGGGCTGGCTGTCAAGGCGGGCCCGCGTAGCCTGTCAATTTCCGGACAGCGCCGCGCACCCGCCGCGCCGCGCACCCACCTGGTTGCACTGCCACCGCCCACCATCAGGGGTCATCCTGAGCCAGTCGCAGGATCTCGTTCCCCGGCCAACGCGGATCGAGGTGGCCATCCCCACACAGGTGTCATCCTGAGCGCAGTCGAAGGATCTCGGCGTCACCAGCCACATTGCTGCGAGGTTGCCGCCCACCCCCAGGTGGCATCCTGATCACCTACCCGGCCGCATTGCTGCGAGGTCGCCGCCCACCGTCAGCGGCGTGCAGCGTTCCGCGCCGATTGGGGGCAAGATCCCTCGACTGCGCTCGGGATGACACCTCTGTAAGGTAGGCACCTCACACCAACGCGATGAGGGGCAAGGTCCCTCGACTGCGCTCGGGTTGACACGGGGGGTGGCCGGCGCCCGTACGGGGTGGCGGCCTCGATGCCGGGCGGTGACAGCTCGAGCGGGAGCGGCGGCGGCAGGCTCCCGCTGGGTCAGCCGGGAGCGTCGCCCAGCATACGGTGGCCGGGGCCACCCGGTGGGATACTGCCCACCATTGGTCCACCGCGTGCTCACCGAGGAGGGTGAATGTTCACGCACCTCGGCCGCATCGTCGCGCGCTTTGCTCCACTGGTGGTGGCCGCCTGGCTCCTCGCCGTGGTTGGCGCCAGCCTGGTGCTGGCCCCGCGCTTCACAACCGCGCTCA
>DAOUDE010000004.1:0-9659 GCA_034431475.1 Thermomicrobiales bacterium
GGGCGAAGGTATCGATCACCTGGTCGTCGATCCAGAAGGTGGAGCGCACCCGCCGCTCGCGGCTGGTGTCGCGGGCGGGTGCGGCGTTGGCACGGGTCATCCGGGGAACCTCCTGGGGCATGGTTGAGCGTTGACGGGCACGGGCACCCGAACCGCGCATGCGGCCCAGTTCACGCCCAGGGACCTTCGCCGGCCAACCCCGCGCCCGCGAGAGAACCCTCACCCCCATCCCCTTTTCCCCCCACCTGCTGCGCGGGAGCGGGGAGCCGGTTGGCCAGCCGATGGTGGAGATGTGGCGTCACTACGAAGCATCTGGCGCGCACGTCCGGGTCGGGAGCCCTTCTCCCGCGCAGCAGGTGGGGCGAGCGGGGTTGGGGCGAGGGCTCATCGGCGCGGTGAGCGCGTCTGTCTCGTTCGGGCCAGGCGTGTTCGACGGCGTCCAGGAGGACACGCGGGGTTGAACGCTACCGCGTCCGTGGCCGTTCGGCGAACGGCGCCCTGCCTCGCCGCGCCGGAGGCCGCGCGGTGGAGGGCGGCAAGCTGGCAGCTCAGCCACGAAGCTCTCCATGTGATAATGCATACCTCTGTTAGCCGAGCGCGAAGAGCAAAAAAAAGGGCACGCCCAGCAGCGCCGCGATGCGTTCTCCGGTTTCCCGGTCCACCGTGCGCTCCCCGGCGATAATCAGCGAGACATATCCGCCTGACACCCCGATGCGCCCGGCGAGCCAGCACTGCTTGCGCCCCTGGCTCTCCAGCACGTCACCGAGGTGGGTTGCCACATACCGCCGCTGGCTTGTGTCTCTGTTCATGAGATAACTTTACTCGGCAGGGCGGAACACGTCAAGTATGCTCCGCCGCACGCGCTCGCCCCGCGCCAGGGAGACCGATGGGCACCCCCCACGAGTGGCGACTGGATTCGCCAGGAACTGGCGCACCGGGATTGGAACGCCGCCGATCTCGCGCGGCGGCTGGGCGTCAGTTCCGGCCGCATCAGCGAGTGGAGCAGCGGGCGGTACACGCCCAGCCCGGCCGCCTGCCTGCGCCTGGCCGAGGTGTGTATGCCGAACCGGACCGCGTGCTGGCCCTGGCCGGGCACCGCGCGGCGCCGCCAGCGCCGGAGGATGCCAAGGCCCGCCGCATTGCGCTTTTCCAGCGCGTCGAGATGTCGCCGACCCAGATCGCGGGGCTGGAGGCCATGCTCACCGCCTGGGCCGACCGCCGCGCCTCCACGCCCACCCCGGAGGAGAGCTGAGGCAGCGCGGCTGGCAAGGGGAGGGGATGCGGGCATTGGGAGGGGGAGAGGCATGGCCGACGCAACCACTGGCACTGGTGGCCGCGTGGGGGCCAGCTACTGCCCCGGCTTGGTCTCCGCGAGGTGGCGCGCGGCCAGGTCCGGCAGGTGGTGGACGAGGCTCCTGCCGGACCGGGACGCTCAGGGGCGAATGTTCGCGTTGTGGCAGAAGACGTTGTCCGGGTCGTAGCGGCGCTTGAGCTCAACCAGGCGCTGGTAGTTGGGGCCGTAAACCGCTGCCGTGCGGTACTCGTCGCCCTGGTCCAGGTCGTTGACGTAGGGTGAGGCCCTGGCGGAGGGCTGGGCCGCGCACCCAGGCGATGCGCGTCTCAGACTCACGCGGATCGCGCCACCCACCCGTGACGAGCAACATCGAGGCCGCGTCGCGATCCGCGAAGGCGGTCGCGTCCGGGGTGACGCGCGCGATGGCTTTGCCCTTGGGCTCGACATCGAGATTGCACCCCGGCAGCGGTTGGCGCGCGATCGCCTCCTGGCAAACGCGCAGCGCGCCCTCCGAGATCGTTGCCAGGAAACTGGACTTCCAGAAGGTCAGGATGCCGAACGGGAAAGCGTCACCCCGGAGCGCTGTGGCCACCGGTTGAGCCGCTTGCCCGCCAGACAGCGAGAAATGCGTATTTCTACCAATGCTCCTGGCTGCCCGGGCCGATACCATGAGGATCGTTCATTGGCGTGAAATCCCCGGAGGATGTCATGGAGGCAGAGCAATTCGACACGTGGACCACGCGGTTGACCGGGCAGGTGACGCGCCGCCGCGGGCTGCGGCTGCTCGGCCTGCTGGGGGTGGCCGGCCTCGGCCTCGGCCCGGATGCGGCGGCCGGGAAGAAGCGCAAACGCAAGGGCAAGGGCAAGAAGAAGCACAAGAAGGGCCCGCAGCAGCCCACCTGCACGGGCTGCACGGCGTGTGAGGCGTGCGTCGATGGCGCGTGCCTGCCGCTGGCGGACGGCGTACCGTGCGGCAACGGCGGCGTTTGCATCAACGAGGTCTGCGGCCAGCCGTGTACCACCTTCGGCGCCGCGTGCCCGGGCACTGAGGTCTGCCCGCTTGGTGACGATATGGTCTGCGCCACGGACTACTCATGTAGCGCGCCCTGCACGACCAACGATGACTGCGCGACGGGCGAGGTCTGCGGAGGCGCGCCGTGCGGGGCTCTTCCGGCATTTGTCTGTTTTCAGATCGCCGCGATCTGACGTAGCCGTGGGCCAGGCCGAGCGCGGGGTGCATGGTGCAGCCTCGCGCCGGGCCGCGGGCGGCCAGGACGCTGCCGACGGCTGCGGCCCGGAGCCACCATGGCCCGGGCCGGTGTGGCCCCGCATCGCGCTGGGTGTGCCCTGGAGAACGGTTCGGCTCCCGCCGGCCACAGAGGCGCCGCCTGCCGCATCGCGCCGAGGTGTTGCCGGTGGCTCGAACAGATATACTGCCCGCCTCAGTGCTCCAGACCTTCGTGTCATTGCTGCCCTCGGGAGCGCCCCATGGATGGATCGGCCTTCGACTCCCTGACACGCACGCTGACCGTGGCCGGCTCGCGGCGCCATGCCCTCGGCGGGGTGCTCGCCGGCGCCCTGGGTCTGCTCGGTGCCGGGGCTGAGCACGCGGCCGCCCGGAAGCAGAAGCCCTGCCCGCCGTGCAAGAAGCGCAAGAAGGGCAAGTGCAAGGCCAGGCTCCCTGACGGAGCGGGTTGCACTGACACGTCCGGTCAAGGCGGGAAGTGCCAGCTCGGGAGGTGCGTACCATCCCTGGCTTGCCCTGCGGGCCAGCGCCCGTGCCGTGGGTCCTGCCTGTCGGTCCTCATCTGCTGTGTGGATCAGGATTGTGCCGGAGGGCGCACCTGCCAGGATGGGACCTGCGCCTGCCCGGCGACCAAACCGCACGTCTGTGAGGGCAGCACCGTTTGCCGGGAGTGCTGCCAGTCGGCGGATTGCTGGCCCAATGGTCAGGATCAGGGTGATGGCCAGATCTGCCAGGGTGGGGTCTGCACCTGCACCGTGGCGGACACGCGTCGCTGCACCAGTGGCATCCATACCGGGGAGTGCGGGCGGTGCTGCCTGGACAGCGAGTGCCCCGAGGCAACGATATGTGTCCAGGCCGCACTGGCTCCAGCGAGCTGCCTCTGCGCGTTCGGACCCAGCGAGTGCCTCGGGTACTGTGTCGATGAAGCCTGCAACGGCAAGTGCAACCAACCCTGTGACAACCCGGGGGCAGTGTGCTGTGGCAGCCGGGGAACACTCATCTGCCAGCCACAACAGGCGGGTGGGGCCAGGTGCCAGCCGTAGCGCGGGATGCCCCCGGTGGCACCTCAGCGGGAGCAGGCGTGGGCCTCATCCGCACCGGGAGTGCGCCGGCGGCGTCGCTCCTCGACCGCATACCACGGAGTGCCAGGAGACACCGTCGCGGCCGGCACGCCGAACGGCGCGCGAGCCCGGCTCTGGCCGGCTGGCCGCGGATGGGCAGCGCGGCGCTCCTGGCGCCAGGCAGCCAGCCTGTGCCCGAGGCGCAGGTTGTGCGTCATGGCATCTCCCGGCCCGATCGCTGTCGGCCCTCAGCGCGGCTCCACGGACGGTGGCTCGGTCTCCTCGGGTGAGGCGGGCAAGGCCAGGTTGCGCTGCAGGGCATAGGCCGCCTGCTCGATCGCGGCGCTCTCCTGCCCCAGCGCCGCGCGTTCGGCGGGCGTGAGGTTCGGGCAGAGCGAAATTCGGCGCTGCAGGAGTTGCGCGTAGCCGAGAATGGCCGTCAGGTGATCGCGGCGCAGGTCCGCGCGTCGCTCGTGTTCCATATCCGGGACCAGTGCAATGCATGAGCCATCGCCGGGCGCGCTGTGTCGCCTGGGCATCTCACGCAGGTGCGCCGGCTACCAACGCGTGTGTCCCGCGCTGGCGCGAGGCGGGGGCCGATCCGGCCCACCCGGCCGGCACTCGCCCCGCCACTAGCCGCGGCTACGTCTCGGCGCCGCCAGGATAGGGCTGAGGCCCTCCTGTGGGCAGCCTCGTTCAGCCGCCCCCGCCACAGCACGAGCCATTCTCGGAGGCTGCGGCGGTGCAGCACGCCACCGGGAGGGCCCCGCAAGGCGCCCGGCAGACCGGCGCGTCGGGGCCGCAACAGATTCCGAAGTCCCCGCTACCGCAACAGGTCTGACCTGATGAGCAGAGGGATTCGCAGGACCAGTGCACGCGGCTACACCGCTCGCAGGCGGCGCTGTCGCAGATCCCGGGCGCCTCCGCGCACCTGCCGTTCACGCAGACCCCGCACTCGCCGCAGGAGTCGCCGTTGCAGCAGGTCGGGGCGCCTGCTGGCGCGCCGACGCTGGAGCTCGGCACGCAACTGCCGTCCGGGCACTCGAACGTGTTCCTGGGACAGCCATCCTTCTTCTTCTTACGCTTCTTCTTTTTCTTCTTCTTGCCGGCCTCGCTGGAAGCCCCGGGCAGCAGTGGCAGCAGGCTGCCCAGCCCGCCCCCGAGCGCCCAGAGCGCGCGGCGGCGCGGAAGCGAGGTCCCGACCCGTCGCGTGAGATCGTCGAAGCCTGGGGCGTCCACCCGTCCCTCCCACCTGTTCAGTTGGCATTCGTGTTGTATGACCCATGCTATGGCTTCACCACTCGTTCACGCAACCGGGTGTGTTGCGCAGGCTGCTCTCGTCCTGGCTCGCCAGGGGAGCGATGTTTCCCTCGCTGCCAGGCGCGGCGTGTGCTGTGCGCGGGGTGGCCATGACGCCGGCTTACCCGCGGCTCCCTGCCGACGGCGGGCCACCCGCGTGCAACGCGCGCTCGAGCGTCCGGCATCCGGGGTAGGGCAGGCCACGCCTATGCCAGAAAGTGGCACACCCCATGCGTGCCAGAAGTGGGGTCTTGCAGCGTCAGCGATGACGTGACCTCTGCTCCGGGGCACACACGACCTGGGTGTGAGGCCCGGAAGGAAGGATGAGTTGGTATGAAGAACCAGGCACTCGACACATTTGCGCGCGGGCTCACGTCCGTGCGGTCCCGCCGGCAGGCCCTGGCCCTCCTCGTAGGGACCGGAGTCGTCGTTGGCCTTGGAGAGGCCGAGGCCAGGAAGCGCGGCAAGCACAAGGGCAAACACAAGGGGAACGGCAAGGGCAAGGGCAAGGGCAACGGCAAGGGCAACGGCCAGGAGAAGGTCACCATCTGCCACAAGGGGCAGACGATCACGATCGCTCGCCCCGCCGTGGCCGCCCACCTCGCGCACGGCGACACCGAGGGCGCCTGCGCGCCGGTGGAGACCTGCCTGCCGGTGACCGGGACCGAAGGTGACGTCACTCGTGCCAACGGCGCCTACACCGCGACCACCACCGGCAGCAGTGACTTCGGCAACCTCGTTTTCGAGGTGCCCAGCGGCACGACGTTCGCCGATATTGTGTCGCTTGAGTCCGCGTTCACCTTCACCGAGGGCGGGTGCGGTGTCGGCTCCCCGCGCTTCGTCGTCTTCCTGGAGAACGGGCATTGCCCGTACGCCCAGTTCCCGCCGGAGCTGTGCGACACCGAGGACCAGGGCGAAACCGGCAACCTGGTCGGCAACGAGACGGAGTGGATCTGGAACGACGAGTTGTGTGGCGGTAACCAGGCCAACAACACCTACGGGGAAGTGCTGGCCGCGTACGGCGGCGATGACGTCGCCCAGATTGTGCTCGTCACCGACAGCTCCAGCGGCGAAGCGACGGTCACGCTCGACCCCTGCATCACCCTCGCCTGACGGCGGCGGCCACCACTGGCCTGGTGCGTGGTTCAGCAGGAGCTTGGAGACGCGGGGGCGGCAACTGCCGCCCCCGCGTTGTGCGTCCCGGATCCTTCATACCCGCCTGTGCTGACCGTAGCGCGTACGTCACGCTGGACACACAGGGATGTCCATGTCCAGCGGGCCCGTGACGAAGCGCGGGCTGTGCGCCGCAGGCACGACGTGTGTCCTGAATGGGGACTCTGCGGTGCTGTGCCGCACCCTGCCCCCGCGAGTCAGCCCGGGAGCCGCCGTGCGTGCCGAGGCGGCCCGAGCGGCGGCTGGCGGCCTCGGGTAGCCCTGGCTCAGGCATCAACCTCTCCCTATGACAAGCGATCGCTCTGTTTGCCGAGCGTGAAGAGCAAAAAAGGGCACACCCAGCAGTGCCGCAATGCGCTCGCCGGTCGCCCGGTCCACCGTGCGCGCCCCGGCGACAAGCAACGAGACCGCGGCGGCAGACACCCCGAGGTGGGCCGCCAGCCAGCCCTGCTTGCGGCCCTGGCACTGCAGGACCGCCTCCAGGTGGGTGGCGACGGAGCGGGGCTTGGCAGATACTCTACCCATGAGATAGCCTTACTCGGCATACAGAATGGCGTCGAGCGGGGTGACGCGCAGGCGTGCACGGCCACGCAGCAAGGGGGAAAGGTGAGCGAACCGGCGCTGGGCGAGTGGATTCGCCAGGAGTTGGCGCACCGGGGTTGGAACGCCGCCGATCTGGCGCGGCGGTTGGGGATGAGCTCGGGGCGCGTCAGCGAGTGGAGCAGTGGGCGCTACACGCCCAGCCCGGCCTCGTGCCTGCGCCTGGCCGAGGTCTTCGCGGCGGACCCGGATCGAGTGCTGGCGCTGGCTGGGCACCGCGCCGCCCCCCTGGCGCCGGACGACGCGAAGGCGCGGCTGATCCGGCTGATCGAGCGGGTGCCGATGACCCCCACCCAGATCGCGGGGCTGGAGGCGATGCTCACCGCCTGGGATGAGGTGGGGCGCACGCCAACTCCCGGCCCGACCGAGGGGTAGCCGTGCGCCGGGTCGCTGCCGAGTTCGCCGCGGCCTACCGCTTTGGCTGGTTGGGCTCGCGGCAAGATGCCCTCACCCCCAACCCCGCTCCCGAGGCGCGGCTGACCGGGGGAGGGATGAGCGAGCAGGGCGAGGCTTCCGCGAGGAACCCTCACCCCCAACAACCCTCACCCCCAACCCCTCTCCCTGTGCGCAGGGCGAGGGGCTTTTGGCGGCCATGTGCGTCCGCTGTGGCCCCGGCGCGCCGGTTCCTGGCCCCGCCCACGCGGATCGGCTCCCCTCGCCCTGCGCAAGTACTCAGGGAGAGGGGCTGGGGGTGAGGGTCCTCCGGCGTCGGCCCAGCCTCGCCCCGCATACCTCCCCTCGCCCTGCGCACCGGAGGCGGGGTTGGGGGTGAGGGCCGTCCGGGCGCGGCGTGAGGGTTCCGCTCCGCTACTCCCAGGAAATCCCCGTGAACTTCGTCGCGAACGCCTCCCGGCTGGTGCGCACCGAGTCGATCTCATCCATGGTCGTGTGATCCTGCTCGAGAATCAGGTAATCCACGTGCGGCAGGGCGCTGGCGGCGTCGATGATGTGCTGGATCGGGAGCACGCCGGTGCCAATCTCGGTGAAGGTGCGCTCGTCCTTGCGCTCATCGAAGACCGCCATGTCAATGGTCTCGGTGGGTGACACGACCCCGTCGTACAGGTTCAGCGGCTGCGGCGCGTTGGCGGGAAAATCCTTCTGGTGCAGCAGGATGACGCGGTCGGCGCACCGCTGCATCCAGGCAATCGGGTCCTGCCCGCCCCGGTACATCCAGTAGGTATCCAGCTCCAGCTTGACCAGGTCGGGATCGGTGTTGGCGAGGATGAGGTCGTAGACATACGCGTCGCCGATGCGCTGAAACTCCTGGAAGTGATTGTGATAGTAGAAGCGCATGCCATGCTGCCGGGCCAATTCGCCGACCGTATTGAACACCTCGCAGCGGCGCAGCACGTAGTCGCGGTCGCCGGCCGGGAAGAACTCGATGTCGCAGCCGAACTGGGTGTTGCCCAATTCGGCCTGGTACGCCAGCGCGCGGGGCAGAATCGCCAGATCGAGCGGGTTGATGTGGCAGCCGATGATCGCCAAGCCGAGGGCTTCCAGCCTGGCGCGCAGCTCCGGCGCGGCCACGCCAAAGCCGACGCCGGGGTCGGTGCGGGCGTGGTGGTTGGCGGCTTCGAGGTGGGAAAAGCCGGCGTCGGCCAGCCGTTCCAGGGTGCCCCAGGGGTCGCGGGCCAGGGCGTGGCGCACCGAGTAGAGCTGGAGGCCGATACGTACGGTCATTGTGGGGATCCTTCGCGTCACGGGCGGAACAGGGCGTGGGGCCGGTGTCAGGCGGCGCCACCACGGAACGCGCGAGTATGCCACGCCGGCCAGGCGCGACCTCGCGGGAAAGCGCCCTCGCCCCACCCGGGCACCCTCCCACCGCCCACCCTCAGGTGCCATCCCAAGCCTGGTGAGAGATCTCGGCCTCCCTGGCTGCATTGCTGCGAGGTTATCGCCCACCCTCAGGTGTCATCCTGAGCCGGTCGCAGGATCTCGTTCCCCGGCCAACATGGAACGAGGTGTCATCCCCACCCAGGTGTCATCCTGAGCGGAGTCGAAGGATCTCGGCGTCACCAGCCACATTGCTGCGAGATCACCGCCCACCCGCAGGTGTCATCCTGATCACCTACCCGACCGCATTGCTGCGAGGTCGCCGCCCGCCATCAGGTGTCATCTCGAGCTTGTCGAGAGATCTCGCCGTCACCAGCCGGACTGCTGCGAGGCGGTCGCCCACCCCCAGGTGTCATCCTGAGCTTGTCGAAGGATCTCGTTCCCAGCCACACGCGCAGAGCAGCACCGCCCATCCTCAGGTTTCATCCTGAGCGAAGTCGAAGGATCTCGGCCTCGCCGGCCACATTGCTGCGAGATCGCCGCCCACGCTCGGGTGCGGGCAGCGTTCCGCATTGGTCGGGGGCAAGATCCCTCGACTGCGCTCGGGATGACACCTGGAGGTGAGCGCCACCTCACACCAACGCGGTTGGGGGCGCGAGGTCCTTCGACGTCGCTCAGGACGACACCTGTGTGGGGATGCCACCCCGTCCCAACGCGGTGATGGGCAAGGTCCTTCGACGTCGCTCAGGACGACACCTGGAAGGGGATGACATCTCGTTCCTTGTTGGATGGGGGCGCGAGGTCCTTCGACAAGCTCAGGACGACACCTGGGTGGGGTCGGCGCCTCACACCATGCCGACTGGGAATGAGGGGCTTCCACTGCGCTCAGGACGACACCTGGGTGGAGTGGGCACCCTGTACCAACGCGGTGAGGGGCAAGGTCCTTCGCCTCGCACCCCCACCTGCCGCGCAGGGACCGGGGGTGCGGGCTGTGCGGCGCGTTACCGGTTCCAGGCCTCCAGCAGGGCGGCTTCCAGCGCGGCGGCATCGGGCGCGGTGGCGACCAGGATGTCGGAGCCGTTGGCGACAGGCTTGGTGCGGCCATCCTCCGGAGCGCCGGGGATGTCGATCACCGTCACCGCACGCGGGGTGAGGGTCACCAGGCTGGGGTCGCCCAGCACCACGGCCGCCAGCGGATCCCAGAAGTCGTAGC
>DAOUDE010000005.1:0-36912 GCA_034431475.1 Thermomicrobiales bacterium
CCGGCCTCCTGCGCGGCTTGCAGGAACTCCTCCAGTGAGGACGTGAAGACGTCGTAGTCGTTGTAGTGAACGGGGATGGCCAGGGCTGGGTCGACGATCCGCATGGCCTCGACACCCTGCGCGGCGTCCATACTGACCAGGATGCCAAGCACGCGCGTTCCACCGAGATGGAGTAGCGCAAGATCGATATCGGGGAACCGCCGGGGGATCTCCTGCAACTCGTCGATGATCAGTGTGTCACCCGTGATGTAGAGGCGCTGCGTCTCCGTGCCCAGGCTCGTAATCTCCAGCAAGCTGCCCATGACATCCGGCAAGACCAGGTCCACGATTGGCGGTCCGTGCCTGGCCGGCGTCGCCGTGATCCGGATCTGAGTGTCGCCTTTCGCGACAGCAAGCGTTTCCCAGACATCCAGCGGCACGCATTGGGTGAACCCGCGTTCGGCCAGGTCCCGCGCGGACTGCGGCGTCGTCACGATCGGCAGCGTGTGATCGAGGTCCCGTTCGGCGACCTCGTCAAAGTGATCACCGTGGAAGTGCGAGAGGAGGACCAGGTCGAGCGGTGGCAGGTCCGCCAGTTCCATGGCCGGGTCCGTGAGCCGGGTTGTGTGCAGGCCACCCCCGAGCCAGGTCTGCTGATGCTTGTGGATGAAGGTCGGATCGGTCAGGATCGTGATGCCGCCGATCTCGAGAAGCACCGTCGCGTTCCCGATGAACGTCAGCCTCCCGGGATGCGTTGAGCCGGATGCCGCTCCGGGAAGCGTCAGGTGTCTGGTCGCCATGGGGTTCCCTCGATTGCCTGTCGGAGTTGGGCGGTGAAGCGCGTTGACGGAATCGCCGTGTAAGCGACTCGCCGGCTGAGCAGCGAAAGCGCAATCTCTGTGCCAAATCAGGGAGCTATCAAGCAGCAGGCGCGACAGCCTCACCACCTGCCTGCATTTCTCACGCTGGTATGCGGCGTGCAAGGCATTGGTTGCGCCGGGGTTGCTCACGACGCCACCCGGCAACGGGTGAGGCGCCCCGGAACCCTGCAGATTGAAGGTAACCCACCCTGGTGAGAAGAGAGGCATGACCATGTCTGACGTAGAGCGAGAGCCATCCCAGCCCCCGATCAACTGGGTAGACACCACGGCTGGCGGAGAGAATGAGCCTGGCGATGCCAGCGTCTCGGGGTCACCCGGGTCCGGCGCAAATGACATCACGCGCGCCGGCTTCCCGAACGCCGATCCGGATGGCTACGACCTGCAACGGTCTGATCTGAAGGGGATCGATATTGGCGAAAACCCGAGCGGGGATGGCTCCTGAGAACGCTCGCTCTTGAGCGGTACTGGCGGGCATAACCTCTGGGGTGGGGAGGCGAACCTCTCCACCCTGGAAGACCTGTGGACCTGCCTCAGGACCTAGAGGGTCAACCCAAGCTGGCCCGTGAGGAAGTCCCGGCACTGGCGCAGGCTCTCGTACGGCGTACTTGTTGATTTGTCGATTTCCACAGTCAGCCAGCCGTCGTAGCCGATTTCCTCGAGCGCGGCCATGATCGGGGCGAAATCAATCGTGCCCAGGCCCAGTTCGCAGAAGATCGGGAGTTGCTCGTCACCAGCGGCGGAAGCGAAGACCGCCGGGTCGGGATTCTCGGGCGTAAGATCCTTGAGGTGCAGATAGCGCACGCGTGAGCCGTAGGTGCGGATGATCTCGGCGGGGTTCATGCCGGCTGCGGCCAGGTGGGCGGTATCCGGGCAGAAGTGGACGAACTCCGGGTCGGTCAGTTCCATGACGGCGTCGAGTTCGTCCCGGTCCTGGAGTTCGGTTCCCAGGTGGGGATGAACGCAGGCGGCCACGCCGAGATCGGCCGTGCGCCTGGCTGACTCATTCATGACCTTCGCCATCTGGCGCAGGCCGGCCAGGTCCGTGGCGCCTTCGCGCGGACCGCGCGGGCCGAAGACGATGCGATCCACGCCCATGGCGGCCAGGAACTGCGCTACGCGCACGTTGTAGGCAATGACCCCGTGCTCCTGCGCTGGATCGCTGAACCGCCCACCGCCGTAGAGGGCCGAGAGCCGCAGCCCGTGTTCTGCAAGGGTTGATGTGAAGCGTTCGATGTCGTTCTCGTATTCCAGGGCCAGATGGGTGAAGGTCTCGCAGGCGTGGTAGCCGAGTTCCGAAGCCTCGCGCATCCCTGTCTCCAGATCAGTTCCCCAGGTGATGAGGTGGCAGGAGATCGGGTTGTTCGGCATGATGGAATCCCTATCCTTTCGTGGCGGCGCGCCGGGCGCCGGCGCATAATCGAACCGGGCGCGTCCCGGAGCAGGTATCGAGGTGTCGGGCATGCAACGCGTCAGGGTCGGCGTCATCGGGCTGGGCGAGGTCGCGCAGATCATTCACCTGCCAATCCTCGAGGCCCTTGCTGACCAGTACGAGATCGGCGCAATTTGCGACATCTCGCCCACACTCCTGAACGTCATGGGTGACCGCTACGGGGTCGCGCAGCGTTACACCGACTTCAACGATCTGGTGCAACAGCCCGACCTCGATGCCGTCTTCGTGCTCAACAGCGACGAGTATCACGCTGATGGCGTCATCGGCGCGGTGCGAAACGGGAAGCATGTTCTCGTCGAGAAGCCGATGTGCCTTACGCTGCGGGAAGCGGAGGAGATCATGCGGGCGCGGGACGACGCGGGCGTGCAGGTGATGGTGGCCTACATGCGCCGCTTCGCGCCGGCGTTCCTGCAGGCCGTCGAGGAGGTGCGGGGGCTGGCGTCGATAGACTACGTGCGTATCCGGGACATTATCGGCCGCAATCGGCTGATTATCGACCAGGCGATCGCGGTGCATCGGCCCGGCGACTTCCCGGCCGGGGCCCAGCATGACCGCACCGCGCGCGCGACGCGGCTGGTGCAGGAAGCCATTGGCGGTGTCCCGCCGGAGATCGTGCGCGCTTACCGGTTGCTCCTTGGCCTGAACAGTCATGACCTCTCGGCAATGCGCGAGCTGCTCGGGGCGCCCCAGCGGGTTGTCGCGGCCCGGCAGTGGCGCGGCGGCAATTACCTGACCGCGATGTTCGAGTACGACGGATACTGCGCGGTGCTCGAAACGGGCGTCGATGCCCAGGTCCGCTTCGATGCCCACATCGAGGTTTACGGTCCGGACACGTCGGTGCGGATTCAGTATGACTCCCCTTACATCCGGCACCTGCCGACGACGTTGGTGATCCAGGAGACGAAGGGCGACGCCCTCGAGGAGCGCGTGATCCGCCCCACCTACAAGGATCCCTACACCCACGAACTCGAGTACTTCCACACGGTGGTCACCGAAGGCGTCGCGCCGAAGACGACGCCCGAGGACTTCATGCAGGATCTCCGGCTCATCCACCAGATCGTGGAGGCCCTGCAGGCGTAATGCCGCCGTCACTGGCCGAAGAGCCCTCACCCCCAGCCCCTCTGCCGAAGTACTTGCGCGGGAGAGGGGCTGGGAGTGAGGGCCGCCGGGTCACGGCTACGGGTTGACTACGGCCTTGAGGAAGCCGTCCGGCTTGGCCTCCAGGGCGCTGTAGGCGAGATCGACGTCGTCCAGGCCGTAGCGGTGTGTGACCAGGGCGCCGATATCCAGCAGGCCGCGCGCGCTCAATTCCAGTCCGATGCGCATGCTCTCCATCAGGTCCGCGCGGCGGCGGACGTGCGCATTGACCACGTCAATGGCCTTCCAGTTCCACATACCGACATCGACCTGGCGTGGGCCGCCCTGGTGATAGCCGAGGATGGCGAGCACACCGTGGGCCCGCACCAGTTCGCCAGCCAGCGTGAGGCCGGGCTGCGTCCCCGAACCCTCCACCACGACATCGAAGCCGCGGCTGCTCTCCCAGTCGCTGAAGTGGGTCAGGAAGAAGTCGTCCGGCAACTCGGAGGGGTGGTAGGCGTCATCCGCGCCGAACTGTTTCGCCGCCGCGCGCGCCTCTTCCCGCACGTCGATGGCCACAATGCGGCTCGGGCCGCGCAGCTTCAGCAGTTGCAGCATGCCCAGGCCCATGAACCCCAGCCCGATCACGGCGACCTGGTCCGCCAGCTCAACCGGCGTCCGCCGCTGCGCGTTGACCAGGCAGGCGATCGGCTCACCCAGCGCGGCCTCGTCGCGAACATTGGCGGGGACGGGGAGCAGAATCGCTTCGTTGGCCAGGCAGAGGTCGGCGTATGCGCCCTTGAAGAGGCCCGTGACCCGGTCTCCTGCCCGGAATTGGGTTACCCCCGGCCCAACGCCGGCGACCACGCCCACAGGCTCATGACCGAACCGGTGCGGATACCCGGGCCAGCCATCTTGCCACGGGTGCAGCTCTGAAGCACAGACGCCGCAAGTCTGGACCTGCACCAGCACCTCGCCTGGCCCTGGATCTGGTGTTTCTTCTTCTACCACCTCGGACGTTCGAGGGGCGATCAATTGGCTATACCGCATGCAAGTGATTTCTCCAAAGCAGCCATGCTGCGCCTTCCTACCCTGCGTGTAGGGTAGGAGGTAAGGAATGGGTGCGCTTAGCCTTTCAACGCTCCCGACGCCAACCCCTTGACGAAGTCACGCTGGAAAATGAGGAAGAGTATGGTCACCGGCAACGAGATAATCAGCACACCCGCGCTCATCAGCCCGTAGTCGATGGTGAACCGTCCCTGGAAGAAGAGCATGCCGACCGGCAACGTTCGCAGTTCATCGCTCACCAGGAAGACGAGGGGCAGGAACAGGTCGTTCCAGCTCCAGAGGAACTCCAGCAGGGCGACCGTCAACAGCCCGGGCCGCGCCAGGGGCAGCATGATCTGCCAGAAGATCTGGAGCTCGTTCGCGCCATCGATGCGCGCGGCATCATCCAGTTCCGCCGGTAAGTCCCTGAAGAAGGCGCGCATGATGAAGACGAAGATGGGAGCCGCCAGGGCGATGTCGGCGACGATGACCGAGCCGTAGGTGTTGAGCAGCCGGAAATCGCGCATGGTCAGGTAGAGCGGAATGATGATGGCAGCCACGGGGATGGTAAGCCCGATCAGCAGCCCGTACAGCAGGAGCTTCTGTCCCGGGAACTGCATCCGGGCAAAGGCATAGCCGGCCAGCGACGAGATGATCACCATCCCGGTCACGTCGGCAAGAGAGATGATCACGCTGTTCTTGAAGTAAACACCGAAGCGGCCAACGGTCCAGGCCTCGGTCAGATTCTCCAGCGTCGGCGGGACCGGCAGGCCGTACGGGTTGACGAGCTGCTGCTCGGCGCTCTTGAAGGCGGTGAACCACGCCAGGAGCAACGGCGCGACGGAGAAGATGAGCAGGGCTATCAGTGGGATGTAGACCAACTGCCAGCCGCGTGGCCGCCGTTGCCGGGTGGTGATGGATGTCGTATCAGTCATCGCCGCGCTCCCGGATCGCTAGATTGAGGATCGAGCTGGCCAGGATGATCAGGGACAGCGCGACGGCGATCGCCGAGCCGTACCCGTACTGGTTCTGCTGGAAACCCTCCTTGAACAGGTAGGTGGAGAGGACCTCGGTGGAGCGGATGGGACCGCCCTCCGTGGTGGCCCAGATGATGTCAAACACCTTGAAGGCGTCGACCAGGGCCAGCAGGATGACGATGGTGATCGTATTGCGTAGCGACGGGATGGTGATGTCCAGGAACATCCGCGTCGGCCCGGCGCCGTCCACGCGAGCCGCGTCGTAGAGTGCCGGGTCGATGCCCTGCATCCCGGCGAGCAGGATCACCACGCTCAGGCCGAAGGTCATCCAGCTCGAGGCGATCGCCAGCGCGGGGAGGACGACGGTGAAATCCCCGAGCCAGCCCCGCGCCAGGAACCCGAGGCCCATGGTCTCCAACCCGGTGTTGAGGACCCCGGTTGGTGCGTAAATCCAGCGCCAGATCATGGCCGTGACGATGGATGCCTGTACCACCGGCAGGAAGTAGCCGAGCCGGAAGATGAGCCGGCCCCGGATGCTGCTGGCCAGCAGGGCTGCCGCGACCAACCCCACGATGAGGTTGAACGCCACCACGACGATGGTCCAGATCACGCTGTGTTGCAGCGCCTGCCAGAAGATTGGGTCGCTCAGCAGGCGCTGGAAGTTGGCAAGACCAACCCACTCACGGTCAACGGAAATCCCGTTCCACTTGTAGAAGGCAAGCCAGAATGTCTGCAGGGTCGGCCGCAGCACGAAGATGACGTAAAGCAGCACGACCGGCAGGATGAACAGATACGCCACGAGATACCGCTGCAGCGTGTGCTTGCGCAGGCGCCGGGACTGTGGCACGTCCCGGACGCGGTCAAGGGTTGGGGAATATCGCTGCACGGCCATCGTGCGCTCCTGACAACTGCCCGGTGAGGGCGGCGCAAAGGCCGCCCTCACCCGTAGCAGGTCGTACTCCTGAAGGGATGGCTACTGGCAGGTCACGCCGCCCGGCGCCATGATCTCGCCTTCCGCCTTGGCGGCCTCCCACGCCTGCTGCACTGATTCGGTGAATTGCTCCGGCGTCATCTGCCCGGCCAGCACCGCCTGCAGCCCGTCGTAGCTGACGTCGGTCATGCTGGCGGGCGTAACCGTGTCGAGGAACGCGTGGATCGTGCCGTTGTCGCGATACTCGTTGCTGAGCGCGAAAACATCCTGCACGATCTGCGGCAGATCGACGCCTTCGAGGTTCAGGGGGCCGACCGGGACGTTATCGCCGCTCTCCAGCATCAGCTTGCGGCTGTTCTCATCGAAGAGCATGTAGTTGAGGAAATCGGCAGCCTCATCCGGATGCTCGGTGGCGGCATTGATGTACCAGCCGGTGCCGATGTCGGCAGAGGGGTAAATGGGTTCGCCGTCGACGGGCGGTGGCACCTGGAAAACGCCAAAGTTGACAATATCGTCGCCAACCGCGTCAATGCCGGGGCCAATCACCCACGGGCCGGTGAAGATCATCGGGATTTCTCCACGCCAGTAGCGAGCCTCGACATCGTCCTGGAGCTCGGCCAGCGGGTTGGCTCCGAAGCAGCCGGCGTCATTCATCTCCTTCAACTTCGCCGTAGCCTGGATAAAGGGCTCGCTGTTCCAGCTCCCGTCGCCGAACATCACGTCGTTGACACCATCCGGCCGAGCGAAGCGGCCCCAGAGCAGCGACTGCCACCACGAAATGGGGTACTTGTCCGCACCGCCCAGCCCGATCGGGTTGGCGAAGCCGGCGGCCTTCAGGGTGTCACAGGCGGCCATCAGGTCAGCCCAGGTCTGGGGAACCGCCAGGCCATTCTCCTTGAAGACCGCGGCGTTGTAGAACATCAGCGTCGTCTCGACGCTGTCGCCAACCGCCCACAGTTTGCCGTCGGAGGAGGTGTAGCCGACGATCTCTTCCGGGATGATCTCGTTCCAGCCCAGGGTGCAGAAGTACGGCGTGAGATCGAGCGCATGCCCTGCCTCGATGATGGCCTGCGGCTGGCCGGGGCCGCTTCCGCCCATCCAGATGTCCGGGCCTTCCCCGGCGTTCAGCGCCGGAACGAGCGTCGGGTTGAAGAGGGCATTGCCGACGAACGTCGTCTCGACCGTGATGTCAGGATGTTCCTGATTGTATGCGTCGATGATCTCGGTGACGGCGTTGACCGTGCCGGGCTCGCCGTCGAGCCAGATCGTGAGGTGAACGGGCTCGCCCTGGGCAAAGGTGCGCTGGGTTGCGGCGCGGCCGCCGAGCATCGCGCCGAGTCCCAGGCCCGCGCCGCCACGCAGGACGCCTCGGCGTGAGAGGCCGGTTGCGTGACGCGTTGTGCTCAGTGAAGTAACAGTTTTCACCTGGTCATCTCCCTTGATGTCTCGCCGGTTCTGCGGCAATACGAGGTGAACGGGTTACGGTCGGGGTGCTCTCGCGCGGCGCCTCCTTCAGTAGCGGGTCCTGGCGGCACGTTCTCTGCCGGTTCACGTCATGAGCGCCGTTGCCACAGCGTCATCGCGTTTTAGGCCGACTCCCGGATCATCAGTTCGTACGGCATCTCGACACGGCGGCCATCACCCGTCACGTCGCCTTCGAGCCGGGCAAAGAGCATCTCCGCGGCCTGGCGGCCCAGGCGCTCCGGGAACTGCGCGACCGTGGTCAGGGACGGATTGAGCAGGCGAGCGACCGTGATGTCATCGAAGCCGGCCACGGCGATATCCTCTGGCACGCGCAGCCCCGCCTCACGGATGGCGACCATCGCGCCCATGGCCATCATGTCGTTCGAGGCGAACACGCCGCGCGGCACAGGAGAGCCTGCCAGGAGCGTGCGCATGGCTGCGTAGCCTCCGGCCTCGGTGGGGTCATTGCCGCGCGCCACCAGCGGCGGCTGCTCGGGTACGCGCTCGTCCAGGATGCGCTGGTAGGCGGTCGTGCGGCCTTCACGGCGCAGGTGCTCGGCTGAAGCGGCGATCATGGCGAGTGGCAGATAGTTGCGGTCAACCAGGTAGGCGACGAGCTTGGCTGCCGCTGCAGCGTCGTGGAGATACACGACATCGAACGGGCTGCTGGGCGGAGCGCCAAGCAACTCGCCAAAGATCACCACCGGAACGCCACTCTCGATGAGCGGCGAGAAATCTCCGGCGGTCAGTTGAAACGGAGTGGCAATCACGCCATCGACGCGCGTGCGCAGCATCGCGCGCACGCAACGTAGTTCCTTCTCCCGCAGGCCGTCGCTGTTGTAGGCAATCAGGTCATATCCATTGCTGTCGGCGATGTCCTGGATACCGCGCTCGAACGCCGGGTAAAAGGGGTTCGTGATGTCCGGGATCATGCTGGCCACGATCAGGGTCTTCTGTGTCCGCAGCCCACGTGCGGCGCCATTCGGGACGTAGTTGAGCTCGTCGATGGCGTCGAGTACCCGCTGGCGGGTTTCCGGGGCGATGGACCGGGTCTCGCTGTCGTTGAGCACCAGGGAGACCGCAGTCTGGGAGACGCCTGCGGCGCGGGCGACATCTTCCTGGGTTGGGCGTTTGCGGGTCTTCGCTGCGTCCATCGTGCTCACCAGCCGGGCTATTACGTATTAGTGATACGAATTAGTATTGACCCGCTTCAGCATGAATGTCAATCGGCGGCCAGCGTGGCCTCCTGCACGTGGACGATGACGGCCTCCGAATTGCCGGACCGGGGAAGGGAACCAGGCGTGGGAACGCTCAGGGTCGGGATCGTTGGCGCAGGGTGCACGGGCCAGGTCCATGCGCGCCTGTGCGGGCGGACGCGATGAGGGGATTCGCCTCGGCATCGAGGACATCGGGCCGAAGTCGTCCCGCGCGGCGTTCAGCCACGAGTTCATCTCTACGCGACGGCCTCACAGAGCTGATTGCCGCCAGCAACCTCGATAACGCCGGGCGGTCTCGGTTCCGGTAACGATGGGACCGGGGCTGCTGATTGCTCTGCTGCTCAACACCCAGATCCGGGCGCGCGGGTTCTTTCGTGCGCTCTTCTCCCTGCCTGTCGTGACCGCGCAGGTCATCGCGGCCATCATCTGGAAGTGGCTCTCCAGCGGCGTTTTCGTGCATCTCCCGGAGGACTACGACGCGGCCAGGGTCGATGGGACCGTGGGGTGGCAGCGCCTGAAGGACAACACGATCCCGCTACTGAACTCGACCACGCTCTTCCTGGCCGTGGTTTCCGTGCTGGGTGCGCTCCAGGTCTTTACGGAAATCTTCATCATCACCAACGGTGGGCCGCTGCGACGCACCACCACGGTGGTTTCTCACATGTCCCAGACCGCCTTCAGAAACTTCGATATGGGGTACGCCTCGGCGATGGCCAGCGGCCTGTTTGCCCGCATGTTCGTCTTCACCTTGGTGCAACTGCGTGTCATGCGGGGGGAGGTGGCGTACGGATGCCACCGAGTCCCGAGCTTGCCGGGATGCCTCGTCGTGCTGATAGGGTCCTGACGAACGACGTCCCGCGACAAGCTCGGGACGACACGCGAGGGTGGCAGGCGCCTACTCAGCGCGCGGCGGAACCCACAGCGGGTCGCGCACCGGGGCGGCTTCCAGCGCGCTGAACAGCGCGTCGTACATCGGTTTCGGGGCCAGGTGGTGGTCGTCGAAGGGGAGGGGACGGCGCGGCGCGCCGTCCTCGCGCGGGTAATCCTCCTGCAGCCAGGTGTAGCGGTCGGAGAGGCCGAACGTGATCACCGAGGCGAGGGCTGGCTCCTGGAGCGCCGTGTCCAGATAGAGCTGCGTGGCGGCGGCGACCGCCTGGTCGCGCTCGGTGCGCTCGGCCGGCAGGTCATCGTCGAGCACGTCGAGTTCCGTGACGATGATCCTCACCCCGCGCGAGGCCAGATCAGCCAGGAACTGGCCGTAGGCCGAGGCATCGAACATTTCGGCGAAGCTGGCTGCCGACAGGTGCGCCTGCACACCGAACGCATGCACCGGCGCGCCCGCTTCCAGCAGCATGTCGAGCACCTGTAGCGCGTTCTGCCGGCGGTCGGCGGCGGTGTCCCACTCGGAGTCGGTTTCGAATCCAAACTCGTTCAGGACCAGGATGGCTTCGGGATCAGCCTCGTGGGCGATGCGGAAAGACTCCGCAATAAAGGCTGGGCCAATCGTCTGGTACCAGGGATAGTCGCGGCGTATGCCGTCGTCTTCGTGCGCGTCGATGACCTCGTTGACCACGATCCAGCCCGCCGCGCGGCCCCGGTAACGGGTCACCACCTCCTTGACCGTGCCGTAAAGCAGCGTGGCGGCCGTCTCGTCGCCCAGCCCCCAGAGGGCATCTTCGGTCCACGCTTCGCCAAAGCCTTCGTCCCAGACGAGGTGCGCCCCAAGCACGAGTTGCCCGTTGCCCCCGGCGAAGTCGAAGAAGTGGTCGGCGTACTGGAAATCGAGCGGGGAGTCGGGAGTTGGCTTGAGCCGCCACCAGAGGAGATCGTCTTCGGTCAAGAGAATGGCGGCCTGCCCGGCGACGAGCGCCGCGTACTCCGCGTCGTCCAGTTGCCAGGTCGTGGTCGACGTGCCGTAGACAATGCCGTTCTGCCAGGCGGGCTGCCACAGGGGGAGGCTGGCCAATGGCGTTGCGACCGGGGTTGCTAGCCGGGCGAATCCGGCTGAGGGACGCGCCACCATGCCTGCCAGCGCCGAGCCAGGCGCACCCTGCATGATGCTCCGCCGGGTCAACCGCGGTCCACCGCGCATGTCGAATGCCCCTCTCGGCTGTGCCGCATTGATCCGGCATTCTCCCACGTTTCCTGTCAGCCCCGAGTGAACCAGGCAGGGCCAGTCGCGCCGACTCGGCAGCGCGGTAGGTTACATTCCCAGGCGGGCGCCCGCCTTGCCCGGGAAACGGGTTTCCCGGGCGCGAAACAGACGGAGAGATGCGTGAAGATGCGCGTACACCCAACGGTGGTCGATACCGACATCGGCTCGGATGTCGACGACATTCTCGCCCTCGCCCTGCTCGCCCGCGCGCCGGAGGTGCGTCTGGTCGGGGTGACCACCGTCTATGGCGACACGCGCCTGCGAGCGCAAATTGCCCGCTGGCTGTGTGACCGCCTGGATCGGTCTGACATCGTCGTTGTTCCGGGGGGCCAGGAGACCTTGACCGGGCGCGAGATCTGGTGGCCCGGTCATGAGGGCGTAGGTCTGGCCGGCCTGGAGCACGTGAAGATTGCCTCGGAACTCACGGCAACCGACTACCTCTGCCAGGCCGCCCGGGAGAATGCCGGAGACCTCGATCTCATCGCCATCGGCCCGCTGACCAACATCGCCGCAGCCATCCGGGCGGACAGCGCGTTCGCATCGCAGGTCCACCACCTGTACATCATGGGCGGCGTGTTCTGGCAGGCGCGTGGTGAGCACAACTTCGTCTGCGATCCCGAGGCAGCCGCCGTGGTCATGAACTCCGGGATGCCCATGAGCGTGTGCGGGCTGGATGTCACGAAGCGGGTCTGGATCGACGAGCAGGATGTTGTTGCGCTGGCGGCGAGTGGCAACCCCGTGGGGGCCGCGCTGGCCGACCAGGTGCGCCGTTGGTGGGTGGCCAGCGGCCGGGAGAAGGACAACCCGCACGACGCGCTCGCGGCGCTGATGTCCATTCGCCCCGATGTGTTCACGTTCACCGCGTGCGATGTCGAAATCTCGCAGGATGAGGCGCATCTCGGCTGGGCCACGGTGTCTCGGTGCGGGCAGGGCCGCGTCAGGCTGGCCACGGACGTGAACGTCGAACAGGCCACGCACGAGATCATGCGCCGGCTGCTCCGCTGAACGGTGGCCGTGCCGCCCGTCAGGTGGCGACAAGGAGAACGCGGGAGAATCTGGTCGAGTGGAGCCTGGCCGCCGAGGAAGCGTGGGGCCGGGCCGAATGCGCTCGATTCCGCAGGCGACATCGCCAGGCAGGACGCGGACTCCACTGCGACCACCATCCCCGGGGTCCTCGCAGCATCGGCCGGCGAGGGTGGCAAGGCGGCCATGGACGCCGAGCGCTGGCTTGAGGAAGAGCGCCCCCCACCCCGGATGTGACAAGTGAGGTCCGCGCCGTGAGGGTGGGATAAAGCCGGAGGCATTCTGCGATAAACTTGAGTACACCCCACCTGCGGTAGGTGCGCACGAATCCCGCAGTCGTCACGGTAGGATTTGCGCATGGAGAGCGCGCAATGGACGGTGACCGGTTCGATGAGTGTGTCCGACGCCTGGGAATAGCCGTTCACCGGAGAGGCCTGCTGGCCCACGTGAGCGTGCTGGCGGGCCTGGTGGCGCCGGCGTTGGCCTGGCTCGAGGCAGACGCTGGCAAGAAGAAGCGGAAGAAGCGGAAGAAGCGCCGGAAGCGGCGCAAGAACCAGCCGCGCGGCCTGCCGGGCCTGCATCCGATCTGTAACCCCAAGGCCGTCAAGAACGTGCCGATGTGTCATGTTCCGCCGGGGAATCCCGAGAACGCACACGTCGTCTGCATCGCGCCGTCTGGTTGTAACGGCCATGACATCCACGAAGGCGACTGTGTGTGCGGCACGGTGCCTGCCGATTGCCTCAAGGATGGGCAGCCCTTCCCGCAGTGCGTAACCGGGCGCTGCCGGCCGAACGGGGATTGCGCGCCGACGGGGCAGACCTGCGGAGGAGCCTGCGACCTCGGTGACTTCCCGTGCCCGCAACCGCCGGTTGGCAACGTCTCCAATTGCCGCTGTTTGCTGGGCGGTGAGGCGGGCGCCTGTGTTGATTGCCCGACAGCGCGCACCTGTGGACTGGAATGCTGTCCTGTTGGGCAGATTTGCTGCGATGGCGCGTGCATCGACGCGAGTAGCGTCTGCGGTGGTATCTGCGGCAACATCTGCGCCAGTGAGGAGACGTGCTGCGGCGACCAGTGCGTGCCGACGGCCGATCTCTGCCCCGATTGCAGCACCATCTGCGAGGGCGCCGAGGTTTGCTGTAGCAATGCCTGTGTCACGGGCCAGGAGTGCTGCGAGGACGCGCAGTGCGAGGAGATTTGCGAGACTGGGATCTGTGATGACGGGACGTGTATCCGTACCCCGGTGCCGCCGGGCGAACAGGGGCCGTTCTGCAATAACCCGGGCGAGGTCTGTTGCCTCCAGGGCGATGAGCCGGTTTGCTGCCAGGATGGCGAGATCTGCATCGAATCCGGGTGTTGCCTGCCGCTGACCTGTGACGACTTCCCGGACACCGTTTGTGGCCCGCAGGACGACGGTTGTGGCGGGCAGACCGCCGATTGTCCCTGCCCCGCAGGCCAGGTGTGTGGCACGGACGGCATCTGCTTCTTCCCGGAGTGCATCCCTGAACCGATCGAGGTCGCCTGCGCCGGGTTGCAGTGCGGGCCAGCCTCCGATGGCTGCGGCACCGACTACAACTGCGGCGACTGCACGTCGCGGAAGCAGTGCGTTTCCGGCGTCTGCAAGGCGTCGAAGCGGAAGCGATGCCTCGGCAGCGGCCTGGCCGGCCAGCCGTGTGGCGGCAAGTGCAAGTGCCGGGGTCAACGCCGTTGTCACAATGGCAGTTGCTGCGAGAGCCAGGGTGACGGCTCGGTGCACTGCACCGCCAACAGTGATTGCTGCCCCGGGTTGATGTGTGCGCGGCGGCGGCCAGGCCAGCACAAGGTCTGCATACGCCGCAATGCCAAGAGCCAGGACGGGTCGTTGGTGACGCCACTCACCGAAGAGGGGTGATGACGGATTGACCCTGCGCCGGGAGCGTGGCCGCGATTGCGTGGCCGCGCTCCCGGGCAGCGCGACACCCGCGCGGCCGCCTCGTGCCTGGGTCAGCGAGCGGCTCTGCGGCGAATGGTGCGGGCGATGAGCGCCCACCAGAGCAAGAGGGGCACGACCACCACCCGCATCGCCAGCCCTTCGGGAATCTGGAGGTCTGGCCGCCAGATCGCGACCTGCACCGACGCAGCACCCAGCAGGGTGATCCCCAGGAGCACGATCCCCAGCCGGATGACGTGCTCCTCGTGCCGCCATGCACGCAGGCCGAGCAAGAGCGCGCTGACCGACAGGAACTGCCACCCAATGGCAAAGGTGCCAGCGGTCAGGTGCAGGTCGCCGATTGGCGTCATCGGGCCGCCTTCGCCCATCGGGAAGACGGCCAGCCCAACAAAGTTGAACGAGGCCAGGCCGAGCATCACCGCGGCGATGCGCGTCCACAGGTTGCCGTTGGCAACGAGCCACAGCGCGCGGGCGATGGTGAGCGAGCCGATGCCCAGCGCAATGAACGCCGCCGACTGCACGCCACTCCACGGTCCAACGGCATAGTGGCTCAGGCCACTCCGGAGCGGGTTGACGTCTGGCCGCAGCATGGGCGCGACGACAAGGGCAGCGGCGTTGACGCCGATCCCGAGCAGACCGACCGTTGCCAGCACCGACGCGCGCTCCTGGTTGATCGCCACGACATCTTGCTCCTGCTGGTGTGCGCGGGATGTGATGCCACGTCTTATAACACGGGCTGACAGGTCGCTTGAGGACGCCATGCGCTGTCATGGTACTGGTCGCTCTGGCATCCTGCGGCAACTCCGAAATCTCCCAGCGAGGCGCGTTGACCGTTAACAGGGGGAGAACACGGGAGATCCTGGATCGATGTCTATCAAGTCCGTCATCACCCTCCGCGACCTGACCTTCGAGTGGCCAGATGGCTCCGTGGTGCTCTCGGGGGTTAACGGCGTCTTCAATCCCGGCCGCACGGGCCTCGTGGGACGCAACGGGGCCGGAAAATCCACGCTGCTGCGCCTGATCGCCGGCCTCCTGCGGCCCACCGCCGGGCAGATCGAGACGGTGGGCGAGGTGAGCTACCTGCCCCAGACGCTCACCCTCCAGCAGGAAACAACCATCGCCCAACTCCTCGGTATCGACGGGATCATCACCGCGCTGCGCGCTATCGAAGCGGGCGACAGTGATGACCGCCACTTCGACGCTGTCGGCGACAACTGGGACATCATGGCCCGCACCGATGAACTGCTGCATCAGATTGGGTTCAGCACTGCCGACCTGGATCGGCGAGTGACCGAGGTCTCGGGCGGAGAGGCGATGCTCATCGCGGTGACCGGGCTGCGCATCCGCCGCACGCCCATCACGCTGCTCGATGAGCCGACCAACAACCTCGACCGCCCCACGCGCGCCAAACTCGCCGCCTTCGTGGACCAGTGGCCCGGTTCCCTGGTGGTGGTCAGTCACGACCTGGAACTGCTGGAGCACATGGAGAACATCACGGAACTGTACGGCGGCGCGCTCACGACCTTCGGCGGCCCGTACAGCGCGTGGCAGGCACACCTGGCGCAAGAGCAGGCGGCAGCGGCGCAGGCCGTACGGTCGGCGCAGCAGGTGCTCAAGGTCGAGAAACGACAGCGAGTTGAGGCCGAAACAAAGCTGGCGCGCCGCGAACGCACCGGCAAAAAGGCCCAACGAGAAGGGGGTATCCCGAAAATCCTGGCGGGGAATCTGGCCCGCAAAGCCCAGGTTTCGGCCGGCGCCATGCGCACCACGCTCGACGACAAGGTGTCGGCTGCCCGGGCCGCCCTGGAGGCGGCGGACGCCCGCGTGCGCGACGACGACCAGATCATTCTTTCGCTGCCCGACCCCGATGTGCCACGCGGACGCCGCCTCGCCGAGCTACACGATCAGGAGCGCACGATCGTGATCCAGGGGCCGCAGCGCGTGGCGCTGGTCGGCGCGAACGGCACCGGGAAAACGACCCTGCTCGAACACCTGGTGTCGCACGCCGCCCCTGAGCCCGGCCGACCCTCTGGCCGTCTGCTGACCGGTCGCGTGGGCTACCTGCCGCAGCGCCTCGATGTGCTGGCTGAGGATGCCAGTGCGGTGGCGAACGTGCAGGCCGTTGCCCCGGAGACATCCGCTGTTGCCATCCGCAATCAGCTTGCGAAGCTGCTGCTGCGCGGCGACAGCGTGGACCGCCCGGTCAGCACGCTCTCCGGCGGAGAGCGCTTTAGCGTGGCCCTCGCGCGGCTCCTGCTGGCGGAACCACCGGCGCAGTTACTGATCTTTGACGAGCCGACGAACAACCTCGACATCACCCGCGTCGAGCAACTCGCGCAGGCCCTGGACGCCTACCGCGGCGCGTTGCTTGTCGTCAGTCACGACGTTGGGTTCCTGGAGCGCATCGGGGCTGACACGGCCATCGAGATTGATGCGGAGGGTCACCTGCATCAGCGCCATGACTGGAGATCTGGAGCGTCGACCACACGTTATAGTGACTCAGAGGAATAAGCGAAGGCTATGATGCCTCGTCCTGGCTGCCGTCGACAGGCACGCCAGGGCGCCACCCAGCGAGTTCGTCAATTGCTGCCGGACCGCCACCCGGCAGCGCAGGACTCACGAACTGCTTGCTCGGTGCGGGCAACTGGTCCTGCTTCTGGTTCCCGGCAGACCCGCGCATCGCACGCGCTTGTCCAGAAGCGCCCGGTGGCCCGGGTTACAGGAGGTTCGCAGGAGCAACGCAATCGCCCGTGCGCACCGGGCAGTCCGAGCGATGCGCACGGGCGAGACGCTGTCCAGGGGGCCGCCAGCATCGGCGGCCATGCTGGCCACCAACCGCCGGCAGATTCCCTGGTTTCCATCAAGACGTCGCGGTTAGCCTGCGATGCACATCGCCGTGACGCGAAGGTTGGATTGCTGACCAACTGGGCACCGTCCACCTGCAAACCACGTTTCAGGGAGCGCGTACGCCTGCTGGCTTCCTGTAAGCACGCACCGGTCGTTTTCCAGGTAGCCACCGCCTGAAATCACCCGCTGGCCAGCCGGGCACTGCGCGAAGCCCTCGTTCCATTGGTCTGACGTGACGGTCTGGTTGTCCTCGACGACCGTGATCCTGCCGAGTTTGACCGTCTTCTTTTTCTTCTTGGCGTCGCCTTTCGCGCCGCTGGCGGAGGATGGGCTGAAGAGGCGCTGGCTCGCACCGAGTGCGAGCGCAGCCGCACCGAACAACCGTATCGCGCCGCGACGTCCGGGCGCGCTTTCCGTCGCTGTGGTCAAACGTGAGTGGCTGTCAGTCTCGAGTACTGCGGCCTGGTGATCCTGGTTCATGCGTTTTCGGCCTCACTTCTTCTCACTTAGCGATCCTCTGGACCACCATCCAGCACCTAATACCTGCACCATGATCCGTCACGATGCGCCTCGGCGCCTCGCAATCAGGGCCAACGCGCTCGCGCATGTGCTAGAAGAACCCCTGGCTACAACTTGCCGCGCAGTTATCCAGGGTGGAACATTGACCTTCCGCCGTGCAGTTACTCAGGCAGATCCGCAGGCACGATTGATAAAGTTTCTCCATCTCGTCCTGCTCCTGCGCCTGCGCCTGAGACGCGCGTGACGTGGTGGAAACAAGCCCGGCACTCAAGACTCCGGCCGCCAGCTTCCGGAACGCCCAACGACGTGAACCCCCATCAGCCAGCGTGCGAGTCAACCAATCGAGCGAAGACCTGGTCATTGCAACCTCCTCATGTTCACTGCTTCCTCCTGAAACTCGGGTCAGTGATCTCCTGTCTGCTCCTCTACTGCGATCACCTGCGGGCTACGGGGCGCACGCCCTTGAGGCGGGGTCAATTGACCCGGCTAGGGGGTGATCGTTACGTCATCGGCGAAGATCGGTGCGTCGCTGATGATTTCCGGTGGTCGATCTACCGGGACGGGATACGAAATGAAAACGCACACCCCATCCTGGCAGGCATATTCAGCCTGGCAGGATCTGTAGCACGCGCCGCAGTGGACGGGGTTTGTCGCGAGATTGACGCATTCCAAGCCGCAGAGCGTGTCTCCTACGGCGCTGAGCTCATGGCACCTGTTACTGATGCCTGGAGCCGCTTCACTGGGAGAAGACACGCGTGAGGCCAGGATCCCGGCGGTCAAACTTCCGGCGATCAGCCGCAATGTCACGCGCCGGCTGCCAGGTCTGCTCAGAGAGCGGGTGACGGTGTCGAAGGAGTTTGGGTCCATTCGTTCATCCTTTCGCTTGTCGCGGGTCACCAGAGCTGAGACACCCAGTGATTTCACATCCTCCTGACGCTATCCGACAGTGCTCACGTGCCTGCCATGGCGACGAGCGCTGGCCCGAAGGCGAACGGGGTTCCAGGATCGTTACCCATTGACGTGAAGGTGAGCGACATATCTGCGAGCACCTCATTTCGTCGTCTATTTTACGAAGTGGACAGGAGCGACACGCTCCCCAGGCAGACGTAGATGGCCCCTGTTCCAACGCCTGGCGGCAAACCTGAGAACCCCGAACACAGCGCGCATGGTCAATGGCTCAGCGCTGCGCGAGGTGGGAGCCCTGCCCGACCTAGTAAGGGAAGGTTGCTCTGGTCAGGCGGCGGGTGTCGCCATCGCCTCGTCCGCTCCGGACTGCGGGGTGATCAGCGCAGTGAGCAGCACAACCGGTTGGGAGCCTGCGTTCTGAAGCTCACCATGAGCATGAATTGGGACGACAAACGAGTCGCCCGCACTGACTGTCGCCGTGGTGTCGGCCGGGATTTCGTTGGGAGGCAGCATGGGCACCCCGGGCGTGGTCAGCACGGCCATCGCGGAGCCTGTCGTGATGACAATTGGCGACGAAAACGTGATCGTCAATGAACCTGCTTCGACATACACCAACGCCGTCGCGGGATTCAGCGGGCTATCCGGGAAACGGGCGCCGGGAGCGATGGTCCAGCGGAAGAGCTCGAAGTTTTCCTGATCGGGAAGCGCATCGAGACCAAGCGCCAGCGGCTGCACCGTCACGCCCGGCGGGAATGGCGCTGCTGAGGGGGTTGCCTCTTGTGCCCCCGCGCGGCCGGTGAACAATCCAGGCGATAGGAGACCGATGACTACCAGCAAGACGACGATGTGTTTACGCATTATGCACTCCTTTCGCCGACCGTGGGCCAGTTTGTGCCATTTCAGATGCAACTTCCGCCATGGCATGCACTCTCGATTGAGCACGCGTTGCCGCAAAAGCCACAGTTTGCCGGGTCTGTCACCGGATCGATGCAGACGCCGCCGCAATCGAGGAGGCCCTGGCTGGCACAATCAAGCGGGGCCGCATTGACTGGCTGACAGGTCCCGGCCATGCAGGCGGAGTCGAGCGAACAGCGAACGCCACAGCCGCCGCAGTTGAAGGGGTCGAACAGTACATCAACACAGACGCCGTCGCAGGCAGCGCTGTCGACTCCACAGTCCAGGGTCTGGCCCGGCGTGAAGGCGAGATCTTCTGGTGGGTGGCACGTGCCGGCGATGCAAATGTTGCGTCCGGTACACTGGAAACCGCAGCTCCCGCAATTGGCGCGATCTCCCATGACGTCGATGCACACACCGTTGCACAGCGCCATGTCCGCGAAACACTCGGTTGCCTGGCCCGGTGGGACCGTGAGCGCGGCGGAAGGCTGACAGGTTCCGGCAACGCACGCCTCTTCACGCGTGCATCGCATGCCGCACTGCCCGCAGTTGCCTGGATCAAACAGAACATCGACACAGACACCGTTACGGGCGGCGCTGTCGACCCCGCAGTCCAGTAGAAGGGCTTGTGGTGCGGCGTTCGGGGCTGGCACGGGAGTGGGTTGCGTCGCTTGCGCGGCCGCACTGGCTTCACCACTCTGGCCATCAGCCGCTGCGGCCCGGCCAGCTCTTGCTTGCCCTTGCGCATGCCACTCACCCAGGTCGCCGGTGAGTGGTCCCATTGTCATTCCGTCGATTGCCCCTGAACACTCGGTGATTTCGTGTTCGCCAACCCCGGTGGCGAACACGGCGCGCCTTTCGTCGAGCGCAATGCGGAACTGAAGCGCATGTCCTGTCGCCTGGCCGACAACCTTGAAGCTGGCGCCGTCCGGTAACACCAGGGCGGCGTGCTCAAGATTGCCTGACTCCGAGAGTGAAAAGCGCAGTTGCCCCTGCAACTGGCCAGGCTGGGGGCTCCCCGCGCTGATCCCCTGTTCCTGGCTCGGCCCTATCAGGGCGGTGGTCTCGAATGCCAGTGTGCAGACCTGATCCTTCGCCGCGCGCGCGAGGGCCGGCTCGAACGGGGCGCCGATGGCGCTGGCCACGAGACCACCTACCGTGGCGCGGCGGGTGACGCGGCCCGCAATGCGCCTGGAGAGAGTATCGAATCGCTGGCCATCCACTTCGGCAGGCTTCTCCTCAGTAAAGACTGGATTCGGGCGCGTATGCCAGATTCTTGAAGCTTTCAACTCCACCTGCTGATGGGATGGTAGCCAGCCGATTCAGGAGAACTGCGTCCGCGTATCCTTCCTGGCGTTCCACTTCGCCGCGGAATACGGAGACTTCACTCGTCTACACCAGCGGGAAGTTGGCATAGCACCGTCCGTTACACTGTTCGGGCATGGCCTTGTTGCACAGTTCATTGAGTTGTGCCCACGTTGACTGACACGGTGTGCACGCAAGCGCTTCCCAGTTCCAACATGCGCCGTAGGGGCCCACGGGAATTTCGAACATCTTGATGCACAAGTCATCAACGCAACATACCTTGATGTCAGGGCAGTCAGCAGCGGCGGGTTGGCGGCGCATCGCGAAGAGCGCACAGGCGAGCCCGACACTTCCGAGCGCTCGCATGGCATGACGGCGAGTGGTGTTTGTGGCGAAACCCTTGGTGAATCGGTCGAAATCCGCCGAGTCCATCTTTTGCCCCGTTGCTAACGCACCAGCACAACCGCGAGACAGGACGGAGCGTCGCAGTGGTTGGTGAGAGTGCCCGACGTCGGGCTCCGATTGCCATCGGCAACCCGGGCCTGGACAACCCCTGCAATTGCCCGAACTCACATCGCAGTCTAGGAGTGCAACGGAGCAAATGCCCCCGTATGGAATACCGGTTTCTTGCGGCGTTGCCGGGGACACCTTGTCCCCGGGATCGCGGTCTGAATGGGCGATGGCGATGAGAGGTGGCCCGCAGCGTATACGTACGCGACGACCTCGGCCCGCGTCGTTGCTCCGAGCTAGCCAATTTGAGAAAGTAACTGGTGTGGGCGGCCATGGCCCGCGATTCGCTGTCAGCCGTTCATTCAAGGCCGTACTACCGGATCGTCTCCAGCAGGCGAAGGTGCGGCTTGCCTGTTGGCAGGAATTCGCGCACCAGCAGACGCTGGCCAACGAGGGAGTCCAACTGGTTGAGGATTGACCGGGAATCCCCTGCGATCAATGCACCGGGATCGGTCAAAGCGGCAGCACGTTCGCGGACCCGGATATCCTCGGCGGCTTCGAGCAAGCAGCCGCCAGCGAAGATGGCGAACCACCGAAAGAGACGTCGTTCAGAAGGGCTGAGTAGCCTGAAGGACCAGTCGATCGCACCGCGCATGGTGAGGTGCCGCGCAGACGCGTGGTCGCGAGCGCGGTCGGTCAGGAGCGGTTCGGGATGATGCCGCACTTGATGCTGCGCGAGCAGCGTGACATGTGATGCGGCTAGTTCGATCGCTCGCGGTAGCCCGTCGAGATGGGCGCGGATTTTGGTGATCACTGGGGTGGTGTCGCATCAAGCCGGTAGCTGGGATGACGTGCCCGCGCTCACTCAATGATGGCATCGTTGTGTCTACTGCCAGGAGGCTGACCACAGAGACCGGTTCGTTCGGCCGGGCAACGCCGCGGAGGAGACCGGCAGTACGTGCTCACCATCAACGCGCAGCGAAGCACGGCTGGTAACCACGACGTTCAGCGATGTCATATTGAGGGGGAGTGCCCAAATCTCGGCCGCTGCCAGGAGCAAGCGCTTTTCTCGGAGAAGAGGCATAGAGTTGCCCGCGGCAGTCTCGGCCTGCGATCTCACGTAATCCCAGCGTCTGATAGATGGCGCCGAGGATGCGCTCTGGTCGAGAAACGACCGCCAGGTCGATAAAATAGACGCCGTCCGGGCAACGCTCTCTGCTTGCACGGACGACAGCCAAAGCGTCGTCATGGGGAGGCGCTGGTTCGCTGCTCACGAGTTCATGGCGTCAACACTCGTCAGGGTTGAATTACGTCCCTGAAGCATTCACATGGTGGCAGATTGTGTAGCGTTGGGGCACGCGCACGCCCCAACCCGGTGGCGAACCAGAGGTCTGCGAGGACTGTTTTCGCTGAGCGCATGAACGCGGCTGCGAGTGATGCCGCGTCCGTGAGGCCGTGGGTAAGGGCGCCCACGGACACGTTCCCCCCATGGCGGCGAAGGCTCACGCAGGCAGCAAGCGGACGACGGTCGGCCCGAGTCTGTTTCGCCTGCGGCGGGCAGGCGCTTTGGCAACCGATCCGGCCTGTCGCATTCCTGCTTGGTTCCTGCTCGTTGCGTGCTCGAACTACCCTCGCTGCGCCGCCGACCGCATCTCGGCCTTCTTGCGCTCCTTGGCCCGCTCGTCGGCTGAGAGGTACCGCTTGCGGTACAGAACACAACTCAAGCTTGGTAAAACTCAGTTGGCGGGATGGCGACCCGGTGTAGTTGGAGTGTCTCCTCAATACTGCCGGAGGCCAACTTGGCTTCTGGCAGTTAACAAGGAACGGGATCACGCTCCAATTGACTTGGTGCAACGAGTAACGCCGAACAGCATATTCTGAACACGCACGTAGAGCACATCGCCGTCCATGCCCATCACACCATCGACTTCCCGCAACCGTCCGAGTTCACGGCCTTCCTTGGCGTCGATTGCCACGACGTTACGGTTCCCCGGCTCGAAAGGTTCGAAACCTGTCGGATCGTGCAAGGCCAAAGATGTATGTCGTGCCTGAGGCCTCCAGGACCGTTACATAGGGGTAGTCTTCACCGACATCCCAAATCGTGCAATCCTCGTCCTCGGGCAGCCGCCATCGCTCGCCACCAGTTCGAGCATCGATCGCTACCAGTTCGGATATTCCCGATCGTTTCAGATAGACAATTTCATCTCCGATATAAATCACATTCCAACGCCCTTCCTTGTGTTGCCCATGCGGAAGCTCAACCCCAGTTCGCGCATCCAGGCATGAAAGGCTGCGATCGCGATTCGTGCTAATGGCCATACGTCCGCTTGCCAATGGCCGTAGCGCAGCAGTGTCTCGTCCACTCAAAGCCCAACGTTCCTCACCAGTTAGCGCGTCTCGGTATGAAACGATATTGCCTTGAGATCCAACAGCGACGAAGCCTCCCGCCGCCCGGGTTCGTATCCAGGGCCGCAATCCCTCGACTCGCCATTGCTCAATGCCAGTCGTCCGATCCGGCGTCGACAATGTATGAGTGGAGATCACGTGCACAACTCCTCGCGCGGTGTCGTCGTGAACACTCTCTACTCTTGACGTCCACGGAATCAGTGCACCATCTTCTGGAGTTGGAGTACGCCACAGTTCAACCCCGGTGCTGGCGTCGAGCGCGTAGAGACCTCCTTCGTAGCGCGAGAGGCAAGCTACATTCCCTGTTACCGCCAGCACGGTAAACCACCCCCCAAATCCGAAGCGCCAGCGCTCGTGACCGCTCTCCGCCTCAACCGCCCAAACCTCACCATTGCATGCCGTAACGTACGCCATTCCGTTGTACACGGTTGGCGGCGTTGGGCTGATCCCTTTCATGTGCCACCGCTCCGCGCCTGTTGCCGGATTGAGCACGTGGAGATAGGATTTGATCCAGGTTGTGTGACGATGGTGGTAGTAGACAGAGTCTCCGGCGACCATCCATTTATCGAAATCTCGGAACTCCATGCCCCAGGGAATTCGAAATCGATAGATGAGGGCGAGCCCAGGAGCGACCTCAGATCCGAGAGCAGCCCGATACATCGCAAGCACGATGTCCGGCTGAGAATCGGTTAGCGGTGAGCCATTGTTGTCAACCTTTACGATCGACACGTCGTCTAACTTAACGCCGGGTGCTGCTGACCGCTCAGCCCGGTACTGACGGCGGCTTTCGTCCTCGAGCGCTTCTTTACTCAGCACTTGATCGCGAACCTGGGTATCCCAGGAATCGCGTGCGACCACAACGGGACGCGGCGTTGCGTAGGGAGAGCGAGCGCCGAGTGCTACGTGTTTGGACTCGACGATGCGGATCCGCTCGTCGTCGTTCCCGATCTTGGTTCAGATGCGACGGACATATCGTTGCCGCCGGGGTCCTGAACCCACTTGCGGAGCGTCTGGCGCCAAGTCAGCCCAACCGACAATCCTGCGTTGTAGAGACGCGGGGCATTCTGGGCGTCCCGCTGGATGACGGCAGACGACCCAGAGTTCCTGTACAAGCTTGGGAAGCTCAACCGGTTCTTCAGAACTCTCATCCCACACGACTGGTCGTTCCCAGGGCAGCACTTGTTCCGCTAGCCAGTCGGTCCCACGTACCAGGGTGCCGAGTTCGAACCCTTCGCTTTCCACGTACTCATACCGATTCCTTTGGAACACTTTGGGCAAGCTGTCGTAACGCATCGCGAGGAGAAGTGGCATGACCCGCAGCTTGCCGGTGGCTCCGCACCTGAGTCTGGAGGAGTTGCGCCGCCTGGAACGCACCGTGCCGGTGGGGGATCGGGTGCGGGTGCTGGCGGTGCGCCTGATGGCCGAAGGGCGGCCGGCCACCGAGGTCAGCCCGCTTGTCGGCTTCTCGGCCGAGTGGGTGCGCCTCCTGGTGCATCGGTACAACGCGACGGGGCCCGAGGCGCTGGGGGATGGTCGGCGGCACAACGCCGGGCACGTGCCGCTGCTGGATGCGACGCAGCAGGCGGCGTTGCGAGACGCCCTTGGTGGAGCGGCCCCTGATGGCGGAGTCTGGACCTGCCACTCGGTGGCGGTCTGGATGACGCGGGCGGTGGGGAGGCCGGTCAGCGTGCCGCGGGCCTGGGTCTGGATGCGTAAGCTGGGGTTCACGCTTCAGCGGCCCCGTCCCCGGGAAACGCGTGCCAGCCCGGAGACGCAGGAGGCGTGGCAAAAAGGGGCTTGCTGCCCAGTTTGCCGTGATCCAGGCGCACGCCCCGGCCCATGTGGTCGCGCTGTGGACGGAAGATGAGCATCGCCTTGGCTTGCTCCCCGTCGTGCGGCCAGTCTGGGCACCGCGCGGGCAGCGACCGCAGGCGCTTGTCGTGCGCCGCTTTCAGTGGAACCATGTCTACGGCTTCGTGCGGCCCGACACGGGACGGAGTTGGTGGTGCCTGCTGCCCACCGTCTCGCTCGCGGCCATGCGCCTGGCGCTGGCGGCCTTTGCCCGGGATGAAGGCATCGATGCGAAGCACCCCGTCGCCCTGGTCGTGGACAACGCGGGCTGGTATCGCAGCCCACAACTCGTGCTGCCGCCGGGACTGCACCTGATCTTCCTGCCGCCGTACAGCCCTGAACTGCAACCTGCCGAACGGCTCTGGCCCCTGGTCGATGAAGCCGTCGCCAGCCGGGTCTTCGCCGACCTCTCGGATCTGGAAGAGGCGCTGGTCAGGCGCTGCCGGACGTTGGAGGCGCAGCCCGACCGCCTCCACGCGCGCACCCACTACTACTGGTGGCCGGTCCAGCCCGTCACGGCATTCACGAAGTGATCACCGTGATCGCGTATCAGTCTCTCAACGATCCGGTTCGTAAGTGAGGAATTACGGATGGCCCTGTTCTTCGTGCGCCGGGAGATTTCGCTCTGAGCCCTGATGAATGCGGGCAAGAAGTTGTGGCGCTGGCTTCGGAGGCGAAGCTTGTGAACCACCGACGGGGGATGCTTTCACAGTGTCTCCCAATGGTGTAAACAATACAAAGCCGCTTGTGCCGCGATGGGCTGAATGCGGCCACGGGCCTAATTCGGCAATATTGACTTTGAAAGGGAGTCTCCCCCGAACGCGAATCATTCGTCTCAATCATCGCCGAGAGAGCCAGTGGCCTTATAGTAACGGACGCATGTCGTTCGCTACCGCCCCACTCCCTTGCTCTGCTTCGCGCCGCAACGCCGAGATTGCGTCGCGGCAGATCCGCGTTGCCTCTTCCGGTGTGAGCCATCGAGGAAACGTGGAAGTTTGCTCAACCGCACTGTCAAGCGCGGCGCGCACCGCTGACACTTCCGCGTCAGTCAGGATCTCTCCGAAGGTCGCGGCCAGTGCCTTAGCCATCGCGTCGTTGCTGAGGCTATCCCAAACCCAGGTCATACGTGAACCGATGACTAGCGGGTTAAGGCAGCCACCTACTGGCGGAAATGCGTCTGCGCCCTGCTCCAGGTACCCCGTGACATCGCCCGGCATGTGGCGCAGGAAAGCGGACTGCCCAATTAGCGGCTTGAGCAGGTGGATCGGCACCCCCATCTCGTCGGCGACAAGATTGGCCAGTGGTTGAATCCGGTCCAACTGAATACCAGTATCGACCCCATAGAGAACTTCAAGACTAACCACGACCTCTTCCAGTGAGGCGAAACCACCACGGTAGGACACGCCGGCAATGGAAACGTCTGGTGACGCGCCGGCGGTAGCGGCAGCGATCGCGCCAGCCGTGGCCAAGCCAAAATCATCGTGCACATGCATCGTCACCGGCACATCCTGGAGGAGACGCGACCGGTACCGTCGCACGAAAACCTTCATCGCTTCAGGCGCCAGGCTGCTCGTCGAGTCCATCAAATCGAGCCGCAATGCGCCCAGACGAATGGCCTCGTTCGAGACGGCGACCAAGCTTGCGAAATCACGCCGTCCAACATTGGCCAGCGTCACGGTGACTTCAGCGCGCAGCCTCCTGGCAAGTTCGAAGAACGCGGCCAATTCATCCATCTGCCGCCGTTCCGCATCGGGAGAGGGGGCTGGCACGATCCCAACCGCCAGCGTGCGCACGCCAAGATCACAGAGCATCTCGGCCGACTCACGCGCGGAGACGGGCTGTCGCGATTGGCCATCGGACAGAAAGGTGTCCGCGTAGACATTGAGCCGGAATCCAAAGTCACGCCCGGCGATAGCGCGGCAGAGCGCCAGCTCACGCGAGATCGGCGCGGGTCCACCACCCCAAGTGATATTGAGGCTCTCTTCCTTGATGCCGGCCTCTCCCAGCGCCTCGGCCACGCGGACAAAGCCGTCGATGCTAGTCACCGCACCCGCCGTGAAAAGCATCTTGCGCAGCGTGCTATCAATCAATGTGAGTGGTTGTGGCCAGGTGAACTGGGCCTGCACTTCGGGATCGAAGTTGGTGGGGCTAACCCAGAAGCTGCCCTCGCGGAGATGGGTACGATCAGGGTTGAGCATTCGGACCTCTCTGGCCTTTTCGCGCGCTGCGATAGCGCACGACGCCAATCATGTTGCCGGGCCGCACGTGGCGCGGCCAACGCCCATGTGGGGCGCAGGTGTGACGATCAGGGTCACCTGACAATCATCAACGGCCATTACCGTTGTCCAGCCCGGAGCGGAGCCAACCAGTCGCTTTCGGGTCAGGGATCGGCACGGCGTCGAGCAACTCCCGGGTATAGGGGTGCTGCGGCTTGCCGAAGACCTCCGCTGTGGGCCCCTGTTCCACGATCCGGCCCGTACGAATGACGGCGGTGCGCTGGCAGAGATGGCCGACCACCGCGAGGTTGTGGGCGATAAAGAGCATGGTCAGGCCCAGTTTCGCCTGCATGTCCATGAGCAGGTTGATGACTTGCGCCTGCACCGAGACATCGAGCGCCGAAACCGGCTCGTCACAGACGAGGAGCCTGGGACGCACGGCCAAGGCCCGGGCAATGGCGATGCGCTGGCGCTGCCCCCCGGAAAATGCATGGGGATGCCGATGCATATCTCCAGCCGACAACCCCACGAGCGAGAGGAGTTCTACCACCCGGGCTCGCCGGGCAGCGGCGGATGGTTCGAGCCGGTGCACGAGTAATCCCTCGCCAACCAACTCCTCCACCGTCATGCGCGGGTTGAGACTGGCGTGGGGATCCTGGAAGACCATTTGGACTTCGCGCCGCAGCCGCCGCAGGTCGGCCCCTTTGGCCTTCGGGACATCGATGCCGTCATAGAGGATGGTTCCGCTGTCCGGAAAGCCAAGCCGGACGATGCATTTCACCAGGGTCGACTTCCCCGATCCTGATTCGCCAACGAGACCGAACGTTTGGCCTTCCTCAACATCCAGACTCACATCACTTAGCGCGTGCACGGGCTGCTTGCCACCCATGCCAAAGGTCTTGCTGATCTGCTCAACTCTCAGCAGTGCCATCGCCTGTCAACCCATACCTTTGTCCACCACATGGCAAGCCACCAGCCCGCCGTCCTGTTGCACGGTCAACTTCGGAATCTCCTGGCGGCAGATCTCGACCGCCAGCGGACAACGCGGGTGGAACGCGCATCCCTGAGGTCGTGCCGCCGGTGACGGTGGCGCCCCAGGGATGGGATCCAGCGGCCGCGCGGCCTGGTCCAGCCGCGGGAGTGCCTCCAGCAAGGCGTTGGTATAGGGGTGCGCGGGCGCCGCAAAGAGCGCCTCCGTGGTGCGCTCTTCAATCTTGCGCCCGGCGTACATCACCACCACACGCTCGGTGAACCCGGCCACCACGGCCAGGTCATGGGTAATCATGAGCACAGCCAGTTGCCGTTGCCGCGTCACCTCATCGAGGAGTTGGAGCACTTGCTTTTGCACGCGAACATCGAGGGCAGTGGTCGGTTCGTCGGCGATGAGGACATCGGGCTCGCCAATCAGCGCCATGGCCAGGACCACGCGCTGTCGCATTCCCCCTGAGAACTCATGCGGATAGGCGCGCATCCGCTCCGGTGCACGGGGCACGCCTAGCTCGTCCAGCAAGGCACAGGCTCGTTCCCACGCCTCCTTGCGGGGGACGCCGCGCAGCCGCAGCGGCTCGGCCACCTGCTCGCCGATGGTCTGCAACGGGTTCAGCGCGTGCATGGGGTCCTGGAAGACCATGCCGATGCGGCTGCCCCGGATGCGGCTCATCGCCTTTTCTCCGAGACCGAGCAGCTCCACCCCGTCCAGTTGGACCGACCCAGACAGGCGCACGTTAGTATCGAGCTTCATCATGGCGCGGGCGGTAATCGACTTGCCGGAGCCGGACTCCCCCACCAGTGCGACGCGATCTCCGGCCTTGAGGGATAGGTCGACCCCATCGACGAGCCGCACCAGTCCCGCTGGCGTGTCCACGTCAATACACAAATCCCGCACCTCGAGCAACGCCGGGCGGGCACGCGGTGCGGGCGTGTTGCCTGAGAGGGCAGCACCCATCGTCTGGTCGGGTGTGGCAACTCCGCTGCTCATGCTCGCCTCAGCAGGGGATTACGGTGCACCTGAAGTGTATCGCCGAGGAGGCCAAATGCCGCCGCCGTAATGGTGATGGCCAGACCGGGAAAGAGTGCGGCCCACCACGCGGTGGTGATATATCCGCGCGCTTCAGCCACCATCGCTCCCCATTCCGGGCTGGGCGGTTGTGCGCCAACCCCGATGAAAGACAACCCCGACAGGACAAGAATGGTGATGCCGATATCGGCGGCCCACTTCACGAAGAGGACATCGAGCGAATTCGGCAAGACATGGCGAATCATCAGCCGCGTCTGGGAAACACCGAGAACCTTCGCGCCAGCGATGTACGGCATCGCCATTGTTTCCTGCATGATGCCGCGCAGCAGCCGCGCGGTTGCCGGCCACCCCACCAGGATCATGGCGATGATGGCGCTGGTCAGGCTGGGGCCGAGCGCCGCGGCAAACCCCAGCGCCACGACGAGCCCGGGCAAGGCCAGCACGATATCGGCGAAGCGCATCAGGCTTTCGTCGATCCAGCGCCCTCCGGTGGCGGCGAGGCACGCGATGGTTACCCCCAGGATGGAGTAGCCGGTCACGATCACCACGGAAGAAAGGAGGCTTATCCGGCTCCCGACGATGATCCGCCAGAAAATGTCCCGTCCCTGATCGTCGGTACCCAGCCAGTGCGCGGCGCTGGGAGGCATCAGCGACTCGAGAATCTGGGACTCGTAGATCGACTTCGGGGCAATGAACGGGCCGATGATCGCCGCCGCGAGAATCAGGCAGACCACGACGCCCACGATCACGTCGAACACCGGAATGCGCCTGCGGGGGCGCGCAGGAGTACGAGGCTGCTGCGTCAGTGCCGCTGGCACGTCTACCCGAGCCGTCATCCCACACTTGCTCCATCGAGCTGCGCGGCGCGAATGCGTGGATCACGCCAAAGCTGCGCGACATCGACCAAGAAGTTCACGCCGACCACAATCACGCCGACGGTCAGCACCCCTCCCAGCACCGCAAACACATCGCGCTGCTCCACCGCGTTGAAGAGAAAGGTGCCAATGCCCGGGAGGCTGAAGATCGACTCGACCAGGATGACCGAGCCGATTGTGAATCCCACCTGAAGCCCGATCTGAGTCAGGAGTGGTCCAAACGCATTCGGAAGCGCATGGCGCATCACGATGCGCGACAGCGGCACCCCCTTCGCCCGCGCCACCATGATGTGCTCACGCTGCAGGATGGCGAGCATCTCGGCCCGCAGCAGCCGGAAAAACGTGGCGCAGGCCGGAATCGCCAGCACCACCGCCGGGAGGACCAGGTGCAGGAAGGCATCCCGCGTGATCCCCATGTCCCCCGTCCGGAGTGCGTCAACCAGGGTCATCCCCGACCAGCGGGGCACCACTAGCCCGATGCTCAGCGCGCCCGAGATGGGCAACACGCGCAGCACGCTGCCAAACAACCACTGAAACACGAGCGCCAGCCAGAACATGGGCAACCCGGCGGCGAAGATGACAAGGATGCGGCTGGAGGTGTCGAGGCCACGCCCGCTCTGGACCGCCGCCACGCTGGACGCCGGAATTGCGACCAGCAAGGCGAGGAATAACGCCAGGAACACGAGTTGGAGCGATGCTGGCAACACCGCACCGATATCTGAGGCTACCGGCCGGAACGTGGCGATCGAGGTGCCTAGATCGCCACGCACCAGCTTCGAGAGGTAGCGAAAGAACTGCACGAAAAGGGGTTGATCCAGGCCCAGTTGTTCCCGAATCTTCTCGACCTGCTCCGCCGTCGCCCCTTCTCCCGCGGCAACCCGTGCCGGGTCTCCCGGAATGACCTTGGTCATCAGGAAAACAATCGCCACCAACCCGATCAATGTCAGGATGGCTGCCCCAACGCGACGGAGCAGAAAGCGCAGCGGAGCAGGCAGAGCGGTCATGGCGGAGCGCTCAGGACTTGCGGATGTCAGGAATGTACGCACCGCTGCCTGCGCCGATCAGGTGAAAGTTTTGCACCGATTCGCTGTAGCCGAACGGCCTGGCAAAGGTGTACATGTTCACCGACACCATGTCCTCGTCGATGATGCGCTGTACCTCCTCGTAGGCGCTGCACCGCGCCTCTGCGTCTCCCGTAGCCAGCGCCGTGTTCAGGAGCTCATCCACCTCCGGGTTCGAATAGCCAGAGCGGTTCGTCCCGACCGAGGTGGACATGAAGTACGGGACGAGCATGCCACCCGGATCGGGAAGCTGCGCGAACTCCGCCATGAGGAACATCTGCGGGATGTTGTTCCAATCGGCGAGCATGCTGAGCCAATCCGGGAAAGAGATCGGCGTCAGGGTCAGGTTAACCCCGATCTGCTGCAAGTTCGATTGCAGCAGGACGGCTTCCTGCTGCTGGTAGTGGAAGGCTGGCTGGAAAAACATCTCCAGCGAGAGATCGGTGATCCCGGCGTCAGTGAGGACCTTCTTCGCCTCCTCCAGGTTCTGCGCCGACTCTGGCAGTTCTGGATGGCAGGCCATGGTTGTGGGGAGTGGACCATCGGCAATAACCATGGCTCCGCCATGGATCTTCTCCATCGCGCCAGCGTAATCAAACGCCAGCCGCACGGCCTTGCGCACCGCCGGGTCCGTGGTTGGCCCCTTGACCATGTTGAAGTAGATCAATTCCGTAGATCCGAACGGCGCTTGCAGGATCTGCACCCCGGGAGCGCCTTCCAGCGCCTTGGCATCCTGGGCGGACATGTCTGAAGTGACATCAAGGTTCCCCGCGAGCAGTTCGTCCCGCTGCGTGGGAATTTCCTTGATCAGCCGGTAGACCACTGTCTTCGGCCGGCCCTCGTCAAAGTCCCAGTACGAATCGCTGCGCGTGACGGTGATATTGCCGCTCTGGTCGATCCCGGCAAGCTGGAACGGGCCACTCCCCGCACCATTGCTGGAGAGCCACCCCTGCGCGTCATCCGAGCCTACCTGTTGCTCCACCAGCGCTGAGTTCAGGATGTAAATCTTGGCCAGACTGCCCAGGAACAGGGAGTATGGCCTGTCGAGCTTGATGGTGAGGTTCAGATCGTCCTTCACCTCGGTGGCGCTGTAGCCCCGCAAGAACTGGGCGACCCCCTTGCCCAGGCGCATGTAGCGATCGAGGGAATAGGCGACATCTTTGGCGGTGAGGGGCGCGCCATCGTGGAACGTCACCCCTTCGCGCAAGGTGATGGCGACAGCCGTGGCATCGTCCGAGAGCTCGAACGTCTCGGCGAGCCTCCCCACCAGGTTGGCATCCGTGTCGTAGATCACCAGCGTGTCGTATATCGCCTGCTCGACGAGATTCGACTGCTGATAGTCAGCGTTGACGGGGTCCAGGGAGTTGATGGTGTTGTTATAGGCAACGATCAGCGTCGATTTGCGCGCGTCGTCTTGTGCCAACGTCGCGGGCGCGCCGGGGAATGGGACTCCACTCCGGGATCCGAGTGCGGCGGCCGAGGCCGCTGACAGCCCTACCCCAAGATGACGCAAGAATCGTCGCCGCGGCATCACATGCTTCGTGCGAACCAGAGAACGAACGATTTTCGTGCGGCCATCGTCCATCGGGTCCTCCTGCCGAGGTTCTACCGTGCTTTCCGAGCCCTCTCGGAAACGTCTCGTTTCGGCGCGGTTTTCGCCGCATACCGATCAAGAGCCTGGTGTGAAAGGGGTTCGGTTCGCGCGGGTGAGGCCACGCTATACGGGTAGAATGCCCCCGTGTGGCTATGCGCGCGTCCAGAGGAGCGAAGTGAACTGAGATGATTTGGTACGATAGCGCCGCATGAGGCGTTTGTCTATATCTTGCATCGCCAATTGCAAGCTCGGTTTCCGCACCGCGGACGGAATGTGACCCCTCTTTGGCCGCCGTCGCGGTGGTGTGCCCTGGTCAGGTTCAGCCCTGCGCGAACTCTGACACAGCTCCGCACTACGTCTCCGTCAGCGGCCCTACGCTCTCCAGCATCTCGCGGGCACCTGGCAAAGAACCAGGACCACTAAGGACCATTACGTGACGTTCGCAGCGTCGCTGAGCGACATCGCGCCGATTTGTCTGTGGACGGCCATGGACGGTGCAGCGATGGTGCACGAAGGGCCAGGAGGGGTCGTGATGCGGATCGGGTTGGAAGGCAATCATCTTGCTGGCGTGGGACAGCGGGGCTGGCGTGGATCGCTTGACTTCGCCCATCAGCATGAACTGGACGGCGTCTTCTTCAAGTCCATCCTCGACCTGAGCCCGACCCTGGACCTGGGTGAGCTACGCGAGGCACGAGCCTATGCCGACGCCCTCGGCATGTATCTCGAAGTCGGCATTGGGCGGATCAACCCCTACAACACCGCCGAGAGCCCCCATGTGCGTCGCTTGGGCGGCGGTGACTACCGCAAGGCGATGGAGCAGATGATCCACGCCGCTCGCGAGATTGACTGCACCGAGCTCTGGGCCGAAACCGCCACCATCAAGCGCGATGTGGCTGAAGGCATCTTCATCGTGGACCGCTTCCGCACCGATACCACCTGGGAGGACCAGCTCGCCGCAACGGCCAGGTTCCTCACGCTGCTGGCGCCACTGCTCCGCGACCTGGGTTGCCGCGTCAACATCGAGACCCACGAGGACGTCACCTCCTTCGAGGTGGTGCGCCTGGTGGAAAGCGTGGGGCCGGATGTGGCCGGGATCACCTTCGATACGGCCAACGTGCTGGCGCGCGGGGAAGAACCGGTGGCCGCGGCCCGCCGAGTAGCGTCATACACGCACACCACCCACATCAAGGATGCCATCCTCATCTTCGGCGAGGAAGGGTTGTTACGCCAGATTCGGGCCTGTGGCGATGGAGTAGTTGACTGGGAAACGGTGATCGGCATCCTGGCCGCACACAAGCCGGAACTCAATCTCTCCCTGGAGGAATCCCCGAGCCTAATGTCCGTGCCCATCGCCGATCCGGCCTGGCGCGCCGGCCATCCGGATCTGGCGGTGGCCGAGGTCGCCGAGTTGGTACGGCTGGCGCAGGGCTGCGAAGCGCGCATCGCGCGCGGCGAGATGATGCCGGCCGCTGCCTACGCCGCGATCCCGTTTGACGAGCTGGCAATTCCGAACATGCTGAAGAGCCAACGCCATCTGCGGGCCATCCTCGTGCAGCGCGGGCTCATCCACTCTCCGCCAGCCAATGGCGCTCCCGGCAGAACGGGATAATCATCACAGAAACGGTCATGAAGGATCTTGGTTTTGGGCCGGCTGCGTCCGGGTAGGGACGCGCACCCTGCAAATGGAGGAAACGATGCGGATCGGGACAGAGGGTGACCATATCGGCAAGGCGAAGCAACGGGGAGGGATCGGTACGCTCGACTTCGCCCACGCGCAAGGCCTGGACGGAGTGTTTTTCAAGTCCATCCTGGACGTAAGCCCAACCCTAGACATGGGCGAGCTGCGCGAAGCAAAAGCGCACGCCGACTCGCTCGGCCTTTACTTCGAGGTCGGCATCGGGCGCATTAATCCCTACAACACCGCTGAGAGTCCCCATGTCCGCAACCTAGGTGGGGGGGACTACCGCAAGGCGATGGTGGCCATGATCGAGGCCGCGCGGGACATTGATTGCACCGAGCTCTGGGCCGAGACAGCAACCTACAAGAGCGATGCCTCCGGCTATTTCGTGTTCGACCGTTTCCGCAGCGATGTTTCCTGGAATGATCAGCTCATGGCGATTGCCAAGTTCCTGACCTCGCTCGCCCCAGTGCTGCGCGATCAGGGCTGCCGCGTCAATATCGAAACGCACGAAGAGATCACCTCGTTCGAGGTAGTGCGCCTGGTGGAGAGTGTGGGGCCGGATGTGGCTGGCGCAACACTGGACACGGCGAATGTGCTGGCGCGCTGCGAAGACCCCGTCGCCGCGACGCGCCGGCTCGCGCCGTACACCCACACGACGCATATCAAAGACGCCATCCTCATCTTCGGCGAGGATGGGCTGTTGCGCCAGGTCCGCGCCTGCGGCGAGGGGGTGGTCGATTGGGACGCAGTGATCGGCATCCTGGCGGAGTACAGCCCCAACCTCAATCTCTCACTGGAGGACTCCAAGGGCTTGATGTCCATCCCGATCTACGACCCGGTCTGGCAAGCGGCGCATCCAGACCTGACCCCGGGCGAACTTGCCGAGGTGGTGCGATTGGCGACGTCGTGCGAAGGGCGCATCGCCCGCGGCGAGGCCCTGGACGCCTCCACCTACGAAGCAATCCCGCTGGCAGAGCAGCAGTTGGACAATATGCGCGCCAGCGTGCAACACCTGCGCGCCATTCTGGAGAAGCGCGGACTTGTCACGCCATCAAACGCGACGATCTGAAGCGGTTCAGCGAGCGGGCGCGGGCTGTGGTGCGGACCGGAGAATGCCCGCAGTCTCACAAGGTGGCGTTGAAGATGGGTGTGGTGTACTCACGCTGAGTCTCATACGCGACAAAACACCCAGAGGACAACGGTGCATGACGTTAGCAGGCGATTCCACCGATCGAGGCCCCCTGCGCTATTCGAGAGAAGCGTTGGTTCGAGCGTCAGGACGTGGGAGCGGTCGGAAACAGGCGTCCCACATCCATCACAACAGGCGAGGAGGCCAGTTATGCAGGGTACGAATGCGTCAGAGATTCCGTGGAGTCGACGCCAAGCGTTGCGGGCAAGCGCCATCGCTGGGCTCGGACTGGCAACCGGCGCCATCGGCCAGGAGCGCGCCGCTGCGCAGGACGCCAGTCCTGCCGCCAGCGCTGGCACGGCTGCGCGCACCGTCCTCTCGCTCGATGGAGCGCTGGCGGCCCTCATGGCAGCCCAAGCCAAGGCGGAGGAGCTTGGCGTGCCGATGGTGATCGTCGTCGTGGACGATAGCGGCATCCTGAAGGTCTTCGCCCGCATGGACGGCACGGGTGTGGCCAGCATCGATCTGGCTACCGGCAAGGCCTATACCTCGGCCGCGTTTCGCGCCGCCACCAGCGACCTGGCCGAGCGGGTCTCGCAGGATCCAGCGCGGCTCGCGTCCTTCACCAATGCGCCAGGGGTGGTCCTCCTCGGTGGCGGCATTCCCCTGAAGGTCGGCGATGCCGTCGTCGGCGGCATCGGCTGTGGTGGAGGCTCCCCGGAACAGGATGCCGAGTGCGCCCAGGCGGGTGCCGACGCGCTCGCCGACATGTAGGATCAGCTAGACCGCGCGCAGCCAAGGGCTCCCATATCGAGGAGTCCCTGATTACGCTGCTCATGCGCGTTACCCTCCCCCATGGCGTCGCACCGACGGGGCATGGCGCGGCGCTACGCCGGATACTCGATGGGTTGGTCGAAGCCGCGGCGGAGTTGCCCCCACCCTGGCGGGGTGAGGTGCGCGGCCAGCCCGGCGCGCTCGACCAGCGCCGTTGCCTCCTGGTTGGCGGCGTCCAGGATTGCCTCTTCATCCACG
>DAOUDE010000006.1:0-104377 GCA_034431475.1 Thermomicrobiales bacterium
GATCCGCTGCTTGGTCCCTACGTGCGCCGCACCCCCGGCCTGCGCGTACCTGGCGCGGTCGATGGCGCGGAACTGGCCGTGCGCGCCATCCTCGGGCAGCAGGTCTCGGTCGCCGGGGCGGCCACCTTAGCCGGGCGGCTGGTTGCGCGCTACGGCGCGCCGCTGGCGGAGCCCGTGCCGGTCGGCCCACACCTGCTCAGCCACACCTTCCCCACGCCCGCCGCCCTGCTGACCGCCACACCGGACAGCTTCAGCATGCCGCGTTCGCGCATCGCGACGCTGATGGGCGTCTGCGCGGCGCTTGATGCGGGCGACCTCGTGCTCGAACCCGAGGTGGACCTGGGGGAAACCGAACGCAAGCTGCTGGCCCTGCGCGGCATCGGCCCCTGGACCGCCGCCTACATCGCCATGCGCGCGCTCCATGATCCGGACGCCTTCCTGCCCTCGGACCTCGGCATCAAGCAGGCGTTCGCCCGCCACGGTCTCTCCGACGATCCACGCCAGATCGCCGTGCACGCGGAAGCGTGGCGCCCCTGGCGCGCCTACGCAAACTTCCACCTGTGGGGCTCGCTGGCGTCGCAGCTCGTGGCGGGGGAGTAGCGACCGCGCCAGGCTCATGTGTCATCCTGACTAAGGAAGAACCTCGTTCTCCGGCCACCGCGGCCCGAGGTAGCATCCCCCTCCCGCGTCGCCCTGAGCGCAGGCGAAGGGCACCACCTCCCAGCCGCGTCGGGACGCGGTGTCCACCCCACACAGGTGTCATCCCGAGCGAAGTCGAGGAATCTCGCCTTACCAACCACCGGGGAACGATGCCGGCGCCCGAGCGTGGGCGGCTACTCGGCGCCAGCGCGGCTGGTAGCGCCGAGTAGCCGCCCACGCTCGGGATGACACGCGAGGGTTCAGGATGACAGACCAGGGCGGACGACAACCGAAGAAGGGCGGCGGGGAATGAACGCCATATCGCCGCCTTCCCCTACCTCACCGATTCCGATTCACCAGGTCCCGCAGGTACCCCGGCACGGCCATGTCGGCAGGGGTGAACTCGTCCGGGATGGGGTCCTCGAAGATCTGGCGGATGGGAATGACGCCGGCCCAGGTCGGCAACTCCAGGTCCTCCGGCTCGTCAGCGGGCATACCGGTGCGCACCTTGGCCGACGCGCTCTCGATCTCCACGGCCACGGCGGCAGTGCCCTTGAGTTCCTGCTCCGTGCTGGGGCGGGTGTCATCCCAGCGGCCGGGGATCAGCTTCTCCGTAAAGCGGAACAGAACATCCAGCTTCTCATCGGGGTCGGTGATCAGGCGGCCATGGCCGTAGATCATGGCGGCGCGGTAGTTGATGGAGTGGTTGAAGACCGAGCGCGCCAGCACGATGCCGTCGGTGTGCGTGACGGTGATGCAGACCGGGTTGCCCGCGCCCGCGTGCAGCAGCGTGCGCGACTTGGCGTGGCCGTGCAGCAGGATGGTGTTCCCATCTCGCGCGATCAGCGTCGGCATGGCGAAGGGCTGGCCGTCGATCTCGTACGCGACGTGGCAAATGAGCGCAGCGTCCACAATAGCGAAGACCGTCTCTTCGTCGTAGAGCCCGCGCTTGGCCAGGCGCAGCACCTTGTTCCGGGAGTCAGCATCGTACGTCGCCATGGCGCCCTGTTTCATCTTTTCGCGCGAATATGCTGCATGATAACCCGAGCGTTTCACATCGGGGCCCGCGAAACACGCTGCCAATCGTGCCGCAGGAGCGCGCAGATGGAGACCAGCTTTCAGGCCGAGGTGGCCACCTGGAGTGGCTACTACTCCCTGCTCGGCACGGCCGCAGCCGCATTGCTGGGGTTGCTCTTCGTGGCGCTTTCGCTCCGGTTGGGCATCTTCAAGCGGCACCGGGCGGACATCCAGGATAGTTCCGCGCTGGCGTTCGCCACCCTGCTGGTCGCCATCGGGGTAACGGCCCTCCTGGTTGCGCCGAACCGGGACCGCGCCAGCACGGCCCTCATCCTCGCCAGCGTGGGGTTCGCCGGGCTGGTGGCGCAGGTGTGGGTCTGGCGCGTCATGCGCCGGCTCGCCGCGACCGAACGGACGCCAGAGCCCCTGGCCCACGGCACGGCCTCGTGGATTTTTCGCCACGGCTTCGGGTGCGTGGGCCTGCTGGCCGCCGCCTGGCTGATCTGGATCGGCCACGAGCACGGCCTGGGAGTCCTGGCGTTCGTGGAGGCGTTCCTGCTGGCCTCCGGGGCAACCTCGATCTGGATACTGCTGGCCAACACCGCCAACGACCCGCAGGACCCGGTGGGGTAGCCCCGGAAGACCCTCACCCCCGGCCCCTCGCCCTGCGCACAGGGCGAGGGGAGCCGAGACGCGCAGGCGAAGCCCGCATCTGACGTGCCGAGGCCCGAACGAACCTGCGCGGCCACCAAATGAAAGCCCCTCGCCCTGTGCGCAGGGCGAGGGGTTGGGGGTGAGGGTCCTGCTCCGGGCTCTGGAGTGCGGGCTTCCCCAGGTGTGAGAGTTCTCTCCCCTACGGCGTCATCTTGATGGCGGCCACCCCGATGACGGCGCGGAAGGTGCTGATGAAGTCGCGGCCATTCTGTGTGATCCACGCGACGGAGCGTTCGCCAGTGCGCACCACGCCCGGCACATTGATCGCCTGGTCGGCGCGCGCCTGGTGTTCGAAAGTCAATTCGATGGCGCTTTCGGCGGGCAGCACGAAGGGGGTTGCGCTCGCCGCGTTGCGCACGCCCTGCTCGGCCGCGCCGCGAATCAGTTCCCGCGCCCGTTCCGGGTGCAGGTGCAGCGCGGAGAAGGTCGAAATCCCCTCCTTCACCACCGCGCCCGCCACCTGCTCTCCGAGGAACGCCTGCGTCTGGGCAACCGCCTTGTCGTCCCCGGAAATCATGGTCACCGGCACGCCGTAGTACCCGGCCACCGCCGCGTTGATGCCGAATTCCCCGGTCGAGACGCCGTTGATCTTGACGTCGTTCAGCCACCCGGTCCACGTGTGGGCCAGCGGCGCGGCCGGCGTGCCCGCCTTGGCGTGGTAGCCGGTGTAGAACATCGCGCCGACGCCCTCCAGGTCCACCCCCTGCGCCATGCCGAGCGGCTTGTCGTTGCCGGTGATGAATCGAATGGCAGGGTGCAGTTTGTCCGGGATGATGTTGCGCATCCCATCGTGGCTGTCGTTGACGATCACCTCGTCCGCACCCGCCGCGAGCGCGCCCTCCACCGCCGCGTTGATCTCGGCGGTCATGCGCTCCCGGGTGCGGTAGTAGCGGTCCTGCGAGTGAGCCTCACCGCCGTATTCCGGCGGCATCACCTGCACCCAGGAGACGACGCCGCAGGTTCCTTCCATATCGGCGGAGATGAGCACCTTCATCGCATGCTGTCCTTTACCCAAACGAACGAACGCAACCGGGCGGCATCCTATCACCGACCGGCCCTGCTTGACGCCCGCGCGAACGGGTGTAGAGTGGCAGGGCCGACGGCAGGCGCACACCCTGTGCTCCACCCAGTCTTACTCGCCATCGTGCTCTGCCGGCGCGAAGGAGTGCTGCATGGATGCCCTGCGCTTTGACCGCCTCGTTCGCTCCCTCTCAGACCGCCTCTTCCGCCGCGACGCCCTGCGCGCCCTCGTGGGCGGTGGGGTCGTGGTGGCTGCCGGCGCCGCCGATGACGCCGCCGCGCGCAAGAAGAAGCGGCCCAAGCGCTGCAGGAAGCCTGGCGCCACCTGCGGGCCCCGCAAGAAGTGCTGCCAAGGCGATGGCTCCGCCCTGTGCCAGGCGTTCGCCAACCCCCTCTGCCAGGGTGTAGACCTCACCGGGAACCGGTGCTGCGGCGTCGAGGGCACGATCTGCGACCCCGAGTTCGGGACGTCCCTGATCCAGACGGATGGATCGCACGGCAACTGCTCCTGTTGCGCCGATCTGTACTGCGGCAAGCAGCTGGACGGCTCGTTCCGCTGCCAGACGGAAGAAACGTAGGCCCTGCGCTCGTCCTGAACGCGGCGGGGCAATACCATCGGCGTCGTCAGGGGTGACGACGCCACCACCTCCGCGCTGCCGCCGGTGACGGCTCGGGCGCGGCGCTCGACCACTTGGCGTCCATCCCGCCCGCCAGGTGCTCGCGCAGGACCTCCTGCACCTCCGGTGCGATCCCCTGGGCTTCCAGCGCGCGCAGGCGGCGCGTGAAATCCGCGACATGGACCGGCCCCCCCGGCCGTAGCACGACACGCAAGCGCTCGATGTCGATCTCGTGCGGCAGGGTCTGACACTGTTCCAGGTAGCCGAATTGCAGGAGATCGAGCGTCGTGCGCAGGCACTTCAGGCACGCGCCGCAGTTGTAACCGCCGCCATACCCGGCGCAGGGGCGCAGCGTGGCGAGTACCAGGTCGGGCCGCAGCTCGGCGATGACCCGGGTCTTGTCGATGGTGTTCAACTCGCAGCCATCGTGCACCACCGTCAGCGTTTCGGTGGACCAGAGTGGATCGAGCAACGGGTGCGAGCCCCAGGGGTAAAGGCGGTCGTAAGTGGTGGAGGCCGCGATGTGGATACGCCCCAGGCGTGGCCCCAGCGCCAGCGCACTGGCAATCAGCGCCCCACCGTGCTGGGGAGGCCACGTCCCCAGGGCGGTCGTGGCCCGCCGCACGTTGCTGACAATGGGCAGAAGCTCCGCACCCACGCCCGCCGCCACGCGCTGCGCGCTGGCCAGGAACGGCGGCGGGAAGGCATCCTGCCAGGGTCGATCAGGAAAATCGAGGCCGTGCAGCGTCAGCAGGTGGCTGATGGTTCGGGCATCCTGCGGGTGATCGCGCCGGTTCTTGAGCAGGCTGTAGAACGAATCGACGCCGAGCGAAAAAAAGAGGCCGTTGCCCGGCGGTGTCGCTGGCCCAGGCACAGAATGCGCCCGCGCCCCGGCGTACACCGCGATCTGCCGCGACGTTGGCTCGAACGCGCCGATGATCGCCTGTAACTCCGGGAGCGCTGCCAGTAAGCGCGGCGACACCGGCGCATCCAGCGTGAGGTCTTCGCCCCGCAGCATCGCCCCGGTCAGCAACGCCGCCAGGAAGGGATCGCCGTTCTCCGCGCTGAGAAATGGCACGCACCAGGCCGGGTAGCGATACCAGAGCGGGAAGGGCTCGAAATGCCCCGCCTCGCTCTCAACCCAGCCTTGCACCTGGCAGGTCGGGCCTTGTTCCGTGACCTCGATGGCAGAAACACGCATGGCGGATATCCGGGACGAAAGCGGCGTACCGGCTCGGGTGGGACGGCAGCGTAGCACCCGGCGCGGCGTTGAGCGTCACCGTGCCCAGGGTGCGGAGAGGGTTAACCGCGCTCCCAGCGGTAACCATCTCCGTCACGCACGATCCGCCCCCACGAGGGGAACGGCTCGTGCGCATAGAGTGCGTGCGCCGCCTCGTCCGCCAGCAGCGGGTAGAAGCGCTCGCGGCTGGCCAGGAGCGGCGCGTGGTCGGCGTGCGGCGGGTGCCAGGTGGGCTGCGCCACCTCCACGCCGTGGTGCACGAGGTCTCCCAGCACGTAGACGGGCGCGGCGCCCGTTTCGATGCGCACCACCACGTGCCCCGGCGATTCCCCCGGCGCGGGCAGCACCGTCACCCCCGGCGCAATCTCGGTGTCGGTGTCGATCAGGTGCAGCCGCCCGGCGTTGTCGATAACGGCCAACCGCTGGATGTGCGAAGCAGGATCGGCGCGGTTGGGATTGCCTTCCCAGTCCGCGCGCCCCATGAAGTGCTGCGCATTGGGAAAGCGGGAGATCAGTTCGCCAGTCTGCTCGCGACAGACACCAGGGTAGTGATCCCCGTGCGGATGCGTGATCACGACGTGCGTAACCGCGCTGGGGTCGATACCCAACCCGGCCAGCGCCACATCCAGCCCCGCCGTGCGGCGGATCGGCCAATCGGGCCAGATCTGCGGCAGCGTGCCCTGCCACGCCGAATCAGGCGCATCGCACCCCGGGTCGATCACCACCAGGGCCTCGCCCAGTCGCACCACCACCACGTTCAGCCCGATCCAGATGCGTCCCTGCGCATCCGCATCGGGCAGCGCCGCGCGCCACTCGGTCTCGGGCACGGGGAAGCGCGGCTCCCACAGCATCTCACCGTCGGCGACGACGGTGATGATGGCCTCGCCGACCTGCCGGGTCTCACTGATGGGGGCACTGCTGGCGGTCATGGTTCTCTCCCGGTGTCTGCCTCGCGTTACGGCGCCTCAGGACACGCAGGGGCGTCCTGCCGCGTCTCCAGGACCTCGCCCGTTGCGGCGTCGATGCGCACCAGCAGCCCCTGCTGCTCGCGCACGCGCGTATCTTCGTAGATGATGACCCAGTGCTGCGGCCACTGCGTGCGCCCGGCGGCCACGGGGAAGGTGCGGGAGAGATGCCGCAGGTCCGGGCAGCCCCGCCGGAACGCCGTGCCCCCCGCCGCCTCGGCGCGCAAGGTGGCCTGCGTGGCATTGATCGCGGCGGGCGGCGGTGGCTCCCGCCACACCGGCGCGGTAGCCCAGCCCAACGTGTCCTGCCGCACCACCTCGCCACTGAGGCGGTCGATGATCACATCGAGCGAGGCCGCGCCGGGCGGCTTGCCCCACGGTTGCCAGGGCGCGATGAAGGTGTAGGTCAGCCAGCCGGTCGGCGGCAGGGTGGTCACCGGCGTGTCGGGCACGGTCCAGTCCCAATCCACCTGCATGGCGGCGTTGAGCAGCCGCGCATCGGGGAGCCAGGCGTCGGCCTGTCCCTGGGCGAGGGGCAGCGCGCTCTCGTAGGTCGCGCCGCCGTTCACGCGCGGCGCGCTCTGGCCCGGCAGCGGTGGCAGCGCCGGGGCCGTCGGCGTCCGGTACCAGAACACCACCCCCACCACGATGAGCACGACCTGCAGCGCAAGGAGGGAGAGCAGGATGCGGCGCTTGCGGCCCTCACCCCAACGCCTCTCCCGGTGCGCGGGAGAGGGGCTTTCGGTGCCCGGTTCGGTCTCGGTGCCCTGGGCGCTCCCGGGCTGCTCCCCGTCCGTCTCCCCTCTCTCGCGCACCGGGAGAGGCGTTGGGGGTGAGTGCTCTCCGGCGCTCGGGACCGGGGCTGAAGACCGATCCGTATCCGGCTCCAGCGGCAACTCGCTCATGACCAGCTCAGGTTCCGCACCGCGTACGGCGCGGAGCGGGCCAGTTGCGCGCTGGCATCTTCGCCCGGCAGGTCGCCCGCCCCGATGGCCTCCCAGCCCTGCTCCGCCAGCGTGATGCCGATCGTTTCCTGCGTCCACTGGTCTGCGTGCCAGACGAGGTCCGCAAAGGTGGCCAGCGGCCGCAGTGGAGCCAGCACCTCATCCCGCACGGTCTCAACGCGCGGCCCGGTCTCCAGCCAGACGACCAGGTGCAGCCGGCCGTCCTCTTCTGGCGTGACGACGCCTTCCACCCGCCCGAAGCGCATCGCCGTTACCGCTGTGCCCCGCGCGGGGCTGCCGCCTCAGGCGGGGCATCGCGCAAGATCGCTTCCTCGCGCCGTATCTCCTGGGCTTCCTGGGCCACCTCCCGCTTGCTGGGCAGCGTCAGGGCCAGCAGGGACCCGGCGACGAGCAGGATGGCCAGGCTGGAGAGCGCGGTCTGCATGCCGAAGCGGTCGGCCAGCCAGCCAGTCACGGGCACACCGATGCCGCCGGTCACGAACCCGAGGCCAAGGATGACGCCAGAGGCCACGCCAACCCGCCCCGGCATCAAGCCCTGGGCCATGACGAGCGTGATCGAGATGGAGGCATCGCAGAAAAACCCGAAAAGGGCGGCCAGCACGAGCCCCTGCGGGCCGGGGAATGCGGCGTACAGCCACAACCAGGGGATGGTCAGCAGGAGGGTCGTGATGATCACCCGGCGCTGGCCCAGGCGATCCGCCATCATGCCGCCGAAGAGCGTGCCGGCCGCTCCCGCGAAGATGATGATGGAGGTGAGGGGGGCGTAGATCTCCTGCCCGAAGCCGAGCTCGCTGTACCAGGTTGCGCTCAATTGCAGGACGGAAAGGAAGACCCAGGAGCGTGTCATGGTGACCAGGATCACGCGGGCCAGCGCGCCCCACTCCGGCCGGGCCTGCATCGCCTTGAGGGCCTGGGCGCGTGCCTCGCGCGCCCGTTCCACCACGCGCATCTGCGGCCAGATCAGCGCGGCGGCCGTGAAGCCGGGGATCAGCAACCCCAGGGTGCCCATCCGCCCGAACACTCCCAACAGTACCGAACCGAGCAGCGGCCCCAGCCCGTAACCGGTGCTGCCCGCCACCGTGTACCAGCTCATGGCCGCGTTGCGCTGGTCATCCCGCGAGACCGCTGCCGCGTTCGAAGCGCCCAGCGGGTGGAACGCGCCGCTCCCGATCCCGGCCAGCATCGCCACCACGATGAACATGACGTAGCTGGAGACAAACCCGTAGCTGGCCGCGCAGACCGCGCCCCACATCAGCGTGGCGGGCACGAACCAGCGTTTGCCGTAGGTATCCGAGAAGTACCCGAAGATCGGCTGCGTCAGGGAGGACGCGGCGGTGAACGCCAGCGTGACCAGCCCGAGCTGGGCGTTGGTGAGCGCGAACTGCACCTTCATCAGGGGGAAGAGCAGCGGCAGGATGCCGCCCAGCATGTCGTTCGAGAAGTGCCCGAGCATCATCACGGCCAATGCCCGGTTTCTCATGACCTGCAGCAGCGACGCCACGCTTGCTCCTACCCCGTTGCTGGCACCATGGCCCAGAGCCTTTCCGGTGAATGATCGCACGGAGCAATCTGCGTAGCGCAGCCGCTGGGTTAGACTCGCCATCGCGCCGCGTGCGCATGCGTCCGCCGGGATGTCTCGGCGACGTGGAGACGAGGCATTCCCAAACGGGACCCACTTCCCGCCGAGGGGATAGGCACGAGCTGATGACAGGTCGCTCAGACGCGGAAGCGGGCCTGCGGCGCACCGTCGCCATCGTGGCCGCAGCCAACCTGGCCTACTTCGGCGTTGAGTTTGCGGTCGCGCTGGCCATTGGCTCGGTCGCGCTGATCGCGGACAGCGTCGATTTCCTGGAAGACGCCTCGATCAACCTGCTGATCCTGGTGGCACTAGGCTGGTCGGCCCGGCATCGGGCGCGGGTCGGCATGCTGCTGGCGCTCATCCTGCTCGTGCCCAGCCTGGCCGCGCTGTGGACCGCCATCGCCAAGTTCCAGGATCCCGCGCCGCCGTCGCCCGTTCCACTCAGCCTAGCTGGCGCGGGCGCCCTGGCCGTCAACCTGTTCTGCGCCTGGCTGCTGGCGCGGCACCGCCACCAAGGCGGTAGCCTCTCCCGTGCCGCGTTCCTCTCGGCGCGCAACGACATCGTTGCCAACATCGCCATTGTCGTCGCCGGGCTCATCACGGCCGCCACGCTCTCCGGCATTCCGGACCTCGTCGTCGGCCTCGGCATCGGTGCCCTCAACATCGGCGCCGCCTGGGAGATCTGGGAAGCGGCCCGCGAGGAGCACTCCGCAGCAACGGAGCCCTGATCTCGCGCCGCGATGGGGTCAGGAGCTGGCCGGCCCCGGTTGCTCCTGGACCTGCGTCAACGCCCAGGGCGTATGCGCTACGCCCCTCACACCCCGAGGCGGAATGGCGGGTATTGGTCAGTGACGAGCGTGACCGCATAGCCCGTGACCCGGTTGCTCCAGCGGAAGACGCCCTCCACGAAATCGAAGAGCCCGCGGGGATAGGTGCCGGTAAACAGGATGGCGAACCAGGCGATGATCACCGCCACCAGCGCTCCCAGCCACAGAAAGGCCAGCACGATGTAGTGAGGAATCGCCAGCAGCCACTTCACCAGGGGCAGCCAGCGGTTCAGATCGCGCTGGACATCGGGATAGACGTAGTCCAGGTGGACCGCCTGGTGGTCATCGGTCGAGGGGTAGTGGTCGTCCATCAGCGCCAGGTAGACCCCGACCCGGTTAGAAAAGCGCTGCAGTTCCAGGTTCCAGTCGAACCACCAGCGCGGGTACTTCTGGCGAAAGAGGATCATGAGCAAGGGGCCGAAGAAGAGCACCCCGCCCGCGGCCGCGACCGCCAGGGTGCCGTTCGACGCAGCGAAATAGGTCACCGAGCCGCCCGCCGCCGTGCTGCCTGCCATTGCACCGCCCGCCGCGCCAGGGTCAGCGCCAGTCGGGGCCGTCCACCGCCAGCTTCCGCCGGAGATCGCGCCGAGCACGATCATGATCGGGATGGCGGTGAAGATGCGAAAGAGCGTCGTGATGCGGTCCAGGGACCGCTCCGGGTAGTCGACGGCAAAGGTCACGGGATACGACGACGATTGCATCGGTAACCTCCCCTGTTTTGATTGTGCGAGGCCTGTCAATTCTCGCAGCAGAAGGCCAGGTTCGCCCGGCCGTTTCTGGCGCGGGCGGGTTCCCCTTGTCTCGCCCGCCTATACTCGATCTTTCGGGCCACAATCGCCCGTATTCCCGCCCTTTTCCTTCTATCAGGGAGTACCAACACCATGTCGATTACCGAGAAGACGGTAGACCTGGAAAGTATCCGGCAGCGGCTGGACCGACTCGGGGTGCGTCTTTGACTTACCTGCTGTAGAGCAGGAGATCCTCGCGCTCGAGGCGCAGAGCGCGGAGGAAGGCTTCTGGGATGATGCCCGCGCCGCACAGAACCAGATGAAGCGCCTGGGTGAACTCCGCAACGAGTCGGGCACCTGGCGCAAACTCACCAACCAGCTCGATGACCTCGAGGTCATGGCCGAACTGGCCGAAGAGGATGCGGAACTCGCCGCCGAGTTCGCGCAGGAATCGGCGCGCCTGAAAGCCGAGGTCGATCAGTACGAGCTCGATTCCACCCTCTCCGGGCCGTATGACAGCTCGGACGCCATTCTCGTCGTGCACTCCGGCGAAGGCGGCATCGACGCGCAGGACTGGGCCGAGATGCTCTCGCGCATGTACGTGCGCTGGGCCGAGCGGCGCGGCCTGAAGGCGGAGATTCTCGACACGACCGAGGGTGAAGAAGCGGGCGTCAAGAACGCCACCATCGAGATCCGGGGCAGCCGCGCCTACGGCTACGCCAAGGCGGAAGCTGGCTCGCACCGGCTGGTGCGCATGTCCCCCTTCGACGCCGCGCACCGCCGCCACACCGCCTTCGCGCTGGTGGAGGTGCTGCCAGAGATCGAAGGCGACCATGAGATCGACCTCAACGACGACGATATCCGCATGGATACCTACCGCGCCTCCGGCGCCGGTGGGCAGCACGTCAACAAGACCTCATCCGCCGTGCGCCTGACGCACATCCCGACCGGGATCGTGGTCACCTGCCAGAACGAGCGCTCGCAGATGCAGAACCGCGAAACCGCGATGAAGATTCTGCGCGCGCGGCTGCTGGAGAAGAAGCTGAACGAGGAGGCGGACGAGCGCTCCCGCATCAAGGGCGATCACACTGCCGCCGGCTTCGGCAACCGTATCCGCTCCTACGTGCTCCACCCCTACACGCAGGTGACCGATCACCGCACGGATACCAGCGTGGGGGACATCCAGTCGGTGCTCGATGGCGGGATTGACCCCTTCATCGATGCCTATCTGCACCAGCAGTTGACCCGGACAAGCGCCTCATGACGAGATTCTTCCAGATCATCGCGCTGGTCGCCGTCCTCACCAGCCTGCTGACCACCGCCGCGCCCGTGCTGGTGCGGGCGCAGGAAGCGGCGCTCATTGCCACGCCCCAGTCGGTACCAGGTCTCAACGTGACCGTGAACGAGGCCACGCCGGAGTTCCCGGTGGGCATCACGTTCGCCCTGCAGGCGACAACGGAAACCCCGGTCGCGTCAGTGGAGCTGCTGTACCACGCTCCCGGCATCGAAACCCTCTCCATGGAGATTCCGCCGATCCCACTGGGCGCCACGGAGCTGGATATCACCCACCCGGTCGATCTCCAGTCTGGCCAGTTGCCCGTAGGCGTGGACGTGATCTACCGCTGGCGCATCACGGATGTGGATGGCAATGTCAGCGAGACGCCGGATCAGACAACCCACTACTTCGATACGCGTTACGACTGGACGGAGCTGGAGGGCCCGCGCGTCACGGTCTACACCTACGACGCCAGCCCGGAGTTCCGGCAGGCGATCCTCGATTCCGCCGAGCACACCATCGACCGGCTGCAGAATGCCTACGGCATCCTGCCGACCCAGCGCATCCGGATCTGGGCGTACCCGAACAAGGATGACTTCTACGGCTCGCTCGCCCCGAACTCCGAGCCGTGGATCGCCGGGGAGGCACAGCCCGCACTCTTCCTGATCCGCGCCATCCTGCCGCCCGATGACACCCACGAGCTGGCCCGGGTGGTGCCGCATGAGATGACGCACCAGGTGAGCTACCAGGTCACGCAGAATCCGTTCAATTACCCGCCACTCTGGCTGAACGAGGGCCTGGCGGTCTACTGGCAGGAAACCGGGCGCGACCGCTTCTACAGCTACGCGCTGGAACTGGCGAAGGAGGGGAATATCCCGCCCCTGCGCACGCTGAACGGCGAGTTTGCCTACGACTCCGAGGGCGCGCTGAACTCCTACGCGCTCAGCCTGAGCGTGGTCATCTACATCCTCGATACCTTCGGGGATGAGGGGATGGCCAACCTGCTCGATGTCTTCAAGCAGGGCGTCACCTACGACGAGGCCGTGGAACAGGGGCTGGGCGTCACCTTCGAGGAGCTGGACGCGGGCTGGCGCGCTTACATCCAGGAGAAGGCGACCCAACTGGAGGCCTCCGGGTCCACGGTCACCTACTTCGGGGATGATGACCCCGCCGCGCCGACCTCCGCCGCCCAGGACCCGCTGAGCGTCATTGCCACCGCCTCCGGGACGCTGATTCTCGGGCTGGCCGTGCTCATCGCGCTGGGCGCAGGCGTGATCACGCTGCTGCGCAACCGGGGCCGGCGCGACGACGACGATGAGGAAGACCCCTCCGGCCCGGACGAATATGGCAACCGCCTGCGCTGGCAGGAGTGGCCGGATGACATCCCGCCACCCGGCTGGCACGCACAGGCCCGCTCAGCCAGTCCCTCCTGATCACCCGCACATCTCCCTTGAGCGGCCGCAGCGGTGCGGCCGTTCTGGCGCATGACGAAAGGACTTTCCATGGCTATGCCTGAGACGGTGGTTGGGGCCCTGGAGCCCGTCAACCTGGACACCACGCCGCGGCCGGGGCGCATCCTGGACCCGGCGGCGATCGAGCGCAAGCTGGCGCTCAACACCTACAACGTGGACGCCTCCCGCGCCCACATCCGCATCATCGACCACGATGTCTGCCTGCACTGCGTGCGCCAGCAGTGCATCAATTGCTGCCCGGCCAACTGCTACGCCCCCGCTGACGATGGCCGCGTCATCTTCTCCTACGAGGGCTGCGTCGAGTGCGGCACCTGCCGCATCGTCTGCAACGAGTTCCGCAACGTGGAATGGAGCTACCCGCGGGGCGGGTTCGGGATTCAGTATCGCTTCGGGTAGGGAAGACGGCCTGCGGGCCTTGGGGAAGACGCGCTCTGGCGCTTAGGGAGTAAGGGAATAGGGAGAGGTTCCGGGTGACGGAAAGGGGTGAGCGGCACGGAAGTTCAGGCTCAGGGTACCAAGGGCTTGTTGCTTGGCAACGAGCGATGGATCTAGTTGAAGCTGTGTACGCGACTACCCGAGTTTGGCCACGAGAGGAATCGTATGGCCTGACTGCCCAGGCAAAGAGAGCAGCAATCTCCATACCCTCCAATATTGCGGAAGGGCATGGACGGGCAGGACTCAAGGAATACGCGCATCACATATCGGTCGCATACGGCTCCTTGAGCGAACTGGAAACTCAAATCCTGATTGCCCAGCGCCTTGGCTACCACTCGGACGCTGACACTCGCATACTACTATTGCGTACTAGCGAAGTCCGCCGCCTCCTGCGCGGGCTTCTGGAACACCTCCGCTCCCGAACTTCCTTACCATGAAACCTGTCTCTCCTCATTCCCTTATTCCCCAAGCGGAGCGTCTTCCCTAAGCTGCCTCAGCAGCGTCTTCCCTCACAAGGAGCACTCATGTACCGCACCACCAAGCACGTCCTCGCCTGCACCGCCGCCCACTGCACCGCGAAGGGAGCCAATGACGTCCTGATGCTGCTGCGGCGGGAGGTCATGAAGCGTGGCCTGGACAAGGAAATCCTGGTCAACAACTGCGGCACCATCGATCTGTGCGATATCGGGCCGAATATCGTGGTGTATCCCGATAACGTCATCTACTCCGGCGTCACCAAGGCGGACGTGCCGGAACTGGTTGACGCGCTGGCGAACAACGCCGTGCTGGAGCGGCTGGTGCTGGACGCGGACACCCCCGCCGAGCGCGCCCGCCACGATTTCTACGCCGCCGCTGTCGCCGGCTCGCCCACGCGGCCCGCAGAAGCCTTCATCGCCCTCGCTGCCGAGCACGGCCTGGACGAGGCCTGGATCGGCGAGCAGCAGCGGCGCGGCTTCATCGCCCGCAAGCCGGGTGCTGACGACGCCCCAGAGACGATCACGGTCACCACAAAGGCACGCACGCGGTACGGGGTGTAGCTCAGGGGCGCTGGCTTCTCGCCTCACGAGGTGATTGGCAGACATCCTGTGGGGCGGCGCGGAGGGCGTTCGCCATGCCCCCTCCATCCTCCGCGCCAACTCACTGGCCGCAACCTGTCCGCACCATGGCCGCCAAACCCGGTATCAAGGCCAGTACCCTCTGCTCTCGACATCCCCTTGCCGCTCTGCGACGCTAGGGGAATGCCACTCACTGAAGGCAATCGACCTGGATTGTGCATGCCCTCGAAAGAGGCCGTGCCGTCGATCAGCGACGGCCTATCACATGTATCGCGGCAGGAGATACCCATGTCCCGTTCCGGCCAGGATTCACGTTCCATTTCCCGGCTTCCCCACTCACGCCGCTCCATGCTGGCGGCGGCAGCAGTGGCGGCGGGCGGCGCGGCACTGCGCCCAATCGCAAGCCGCGCCCAGGAGGCCACACCGGCGGCCGGCGACATGATCCACGGCGCGGCGCTGGAGGCCGCGCTGGAGAAGCTGGACGCGTTGGCGCAGGCGAAGATGGCCGAGGGCGCGGCGCCCGGCCTGGCCATCGCCGTTGTCCAGAACGACGCGGTGGTCTTCAGCAAGGGCTACGGCGTGCGGGATGTCGACAGCGGGGAGCCGGTCGACGCCGATACGGCCTTCCAGATCGCCTCGCTCTCCAAGCCGATCTCATCCACCGTCGTCGCCGCCATCGTCGGGGCAGGCGACGCATCCTGGGACAGCATCGTGGCGGACCGCCTGCCCGGCTTCGTGCTGATGGACGACTACGTCACTCGCAACGCCTCGGTGCGCGACTGCTTCGCGCACCGCACTGGCGTGCCTGGCCTGGTCGGTGCGGATCTGGAGACGCTCGGGTTCACGCGCGATGAGATCATGCACCGCCTGCGCTACGTGCCGGTCACCGGCAAGTTCCGCCAGACCTACTCCTACAGCAACATCATGATGACCGCCGGCGCGCTCGCCGCCGCCGCCCCGCTCGGGCAATCGTGGGACGACATCGCCACCGAGCGCCTCTTCGGCCCGCTCGGCATGACCAACACCACCACGCGCCACCAGGAGTTCCTGGACACCCCCAACCGCGCCGCGCTGCACGTGCGCATCGATGGCGCCTGGGCCTCCGAGGCAGCATTCAACCCGGATGCCGAAGTGGCCGGCGGCGGCGTCACCTCCAGCGCCAACGACCTGGCGCAGTGGATGCGCCTGCAACTGGCCGGGGGTATGTACGAAGGCACGCAGGTGATCGAGGCGGCGGCACTGAACGAAACGCACATCCCGCAGATCATGCGCGGCTTCAGCCCCATCACCGGCCGTCCCAGCTTCTACGCGCTCGGCTGGGGCAGTGATGTCAACCCGGATGGCCGCATCGTCTGGCGGCACAACGGCGCGTTCTCCACCGGCGCCCGCACGGATTGCCTGCTGATCCCGGAAGCGAACCTGGGCATCGTGACCCTCACCAACGCCTTCCCTACCGGCACGCCAGACGCCCTCGATGAGTCGTTCTACGATTTCGTGTTCCACGGCGAGCCCCAGCAGGACTGGTTCGCCATCTACAACGCCGGGTTCCAGGCCATCTACGATGCCTTCGCCGGCGATCCCGGCCGCTTCGCTACCCCGCCCCATCCAGCCTCCCCGGCGCTTGACCCAGCGGCGTACACCGGGACCTACCATAACGACTACCTCGGGGATGTGGTGGTCGAAGACGCCAGCGAGGGCCTGCAGGTCGTCATCGGCGCGAACCAGGCGACCTGGCCGCTGACCCACTGGGACCGCGACGCGTTCACGTACGTCGCCTCCGCGGAGCCCCCGGCGCCCCTGGCCATCGCCCGCTTCACCATCGGCGACGACGGCACGGCCACCGCGCTCTTCCTGGAGAGCATGGACGGCGTTGGCCAGGGCACGGTGCTGCGGGTGTAGGTGATCAGCGCCGAACTGACGAACGAGATCACCAGCGCCCGCGCGAGGAAGGCCTCGACTCCTCCCGTGCAGGCGCCTGTTCTGCGGTACGCCAGCGGATCAGCAGGTTGCCGACCAAAGCGCCCAGTTCCGCGGCGGCCAGGTAGATCACGGCGAACATGAAGACGTACATCGATTGCCAGGCGGTCTGGCCGTAGCGCAACGCCCAGGGCAGCCAGACCAGCAGCATCGCCACTGCGCAGAGGGCTGGCCAGCCAAAGCCGGGCCAGCGCATCGCCACCCGCCCAGAGGCGATCCCCCATCCACACACCCAGGCGATCACCGCCACCCCGCTCGGCTGCCACAGGGAAGACCAGAGGCTGAAGGCAAAGACCACCATCACGGCAAGACCGAGCAACACCTGGGCGCGCGTGGGCCGCGAACATTGCTGGCCTGCCTCCGGCTCACGCATGGCCGCCGCGTTCAGGCAGTGGCCTCCCCCAGCCAGGCCCAGAAGGCCGGGCTGAGGTCCGCGTAGAGATGCAGCATGCCGGGCGGCAGCAGGAGATCCAGCAACAGGCGTGCCTCGCGCTGCTCGTCGGCGAGCTGCGGGTAGACCTTGCCGCCGAACCAGACATCGAGCAGGCGGCCCCAGACGGCGGTGAAGCGCTCGATCGCCCCCGCCAGGCGGCGCGGCTCCCAGCCGCGCACGGTTGGCGGCGGCCAGTCGCTGAGGCGGGGCGGTGGCCACTCGTCCGGGTCGAAGCCGGGTACATCCCCCACCCCCAGCGGCTCCGCGCCGGGCCAGCGCACCACCGCGAAGCGCGGCGGCGCGTACAGCCCCCGCTGCCGGGCATCGATCGCCAGGATGGGCAGCGGCACCGCCACCGCCTCGCGGTAGGCGGGAATCGGCGCGGGGTACTGCGGCAGGGAGCCAGGGTGCAGCGGCCCCTCCTGCTTCGCCAGCTCCAGCCCAGCCCGCATGGCGCGCTCCACCCGCGCGGCGGCCGGATCGGCGTTGCGCTGGGCCGCTTCGTGATAGCTGCCGACCAGGAAGTGGATCACCGCCTGCTCACCGCCGGGTGCTCGCAGCAGCATCCGCTTCTGGGTGCTGGGGATGCCCGGGATGAACGCCGTGCCTTCCACCCGCCACGCGCCCTGCGCCGGCGGCCAGGCCACGATGTAGGCCTCCTCCTCGCCCGGGCTATCGACGCGGATGCTGTCGATCTCGCGCGGGGGGAACGCGCTGGCGTCAGGCACGGCCTGGGCCCGCCTCTGGCGCATCATCCTGGCTCACCGCAGGGTGCGTCGAGACCGGCGGCCCGGCCTGCGCGCGCCGGTTCGCCTCCCCCAGCGTTTGCAGCACCGCCAGTTGGCGCAGAAACGTCTCGGCGTCGGGGATATCGAGGCGGGTGCGCATTTCGCGCGTCAGGCGCAGCATGCCGGCTTCCGGGTCGTAGAGGAAGCCGAACCGCTCCTGCTCGTCGTTCGGCACCACCTTCGCCACCTCGGGAAAGTCGATCCCCAGGCGCTGCTCCAGCGCGGGGTCGCCCTCGAAGGTGCGGACCAGCGCAGGCGGTTTCTTCTGGGGCAGGGAGGACCACTCCCACCTCTCGCCCCCGGCCGAATCGACCAGTTCCACATGGAAAAGGCGGCCAAACCCGCCCGGCGCATTGGTGACCCGGCCAATCGCGATCTGGCCGTTGTACCGCCCGTCCACCCGCGCCTCCTCCACATCCGCCGTGCCGTCGAGGGCGGCGGCCAGCGGATCGAGCCGCGCCTGCATATCCGCCTTGGCGCGGCGGTTGAACATCGCGGCCAGGTAGGCGGTACCGGCCAGCGAAATGAGCACGATGGCGCACATCGCGAGCGCGGTCGCGAGATAGGGATTCACGCGGGCACAGACCTCCGGGATCAACGGAACGGGTCACACTGGGCGCAACCGTACCCCAACGGGAGGGAAGACGCTGCGCTCAGGGAATAAGGGAATGAGGGAATAAGGAGTCACGAACGTCGTCATTCCTTATTCCCTTACTCCCTAAGCGCGTGAGCGCGTCTTCCCTAAGCGCAGCGTCTTCCCTAACCGCAGCGTCCCCCCTACACTATCGCCCGGCGCGGGCATCTCGCCCGCGTTTCGCGTGCAAGGAATCAAGCGGCATGCGGTTGCCGGGTGGTGTTCCGCTGACGTGGCACCTGGGGCTGGGGCGGGAGATCGGCTTCATCTTCTGGGGCATGGTCATGGTCGAGGCGTCGTTTGGCGCCTACGTCGGCATCTGGCCGCTCTGGATCGAAGCCCTCGGCGCGCCGATCACCATCGTCGGCTTCGTACTCGGCTCCTCCGGCATCCTGCGCCTCCTCTTCATGGCCCCCAGCGCCAGTCTCGCCGACCGCTTCAACCCCACCCGCCTGATCGTGCTCGTGCGCCTGGCGGCGGCCATCGGCCTGATCAGCGCCGGCCTGGCCATGCACTGGACGCAACTCGTGCCGATGGTCATCGGCGGCGCGCTGGGGGATGTCGCCTTCCCCCTGGTGCAGGCGCAACTGGCGCGGCTGGCGGGTGATCAGCGGGTGCGTGCCTTCACGCTGGTCTTCAACGTCGGGCCGGCGGTGGCGTTCGGCATCGCGCCGCTGCTCTCGGCCGGGCTCATCGCGCTCTACGGCATGCGCGCGGCGTTTTTCTTCGCCGGGGCCTGCTCCCTGCTCTCGGTCATCATGTTGAGCCGCATCCCCTCCCCCGCGCGCGAAGAGGCTGCGGCGCGCCAGCGCTCCTCCTACCGTGAGGCCCTGGCGCAGCCGTCCGTGAAGCCGTTGATCACCATGCAGTTCGCCGTAATCTTTGCGCTCGGCCTGGGCATCTCACTGCTGGCTACCTTCCTGGCGGATCAGCGCGGCATTTCTCCGGCCATCGTGGCCATGCTGGGTGGCGTCGGCTCCGCCGGCGCAGTGGTTTTCGGGCTGGCCATTGCTCGTAGCGCCTACCTGCAGAAGCACCCCATGACGGGCGTGGTCATCGGCATGCTGATGGTGATGACCGCGCTGGCGGTAATCCTCTCCACCCACCTCGTCTGGCTGATCGCCCTGGCGTTCATCGGGCGGGGTGGGCTGTGGAGCGCCTGGGGCCTCTTCGGGGCGGCCCTGAGCGAGGTCGTGGACGACGACCGTGTGCGGCCGCGCGTCTTCACGCTGAGCGAAATGCTGGCGGGTACGGGCTTTTCCACCTCGCCCATTGTCTCTGGCCAGTTGTACGCCATCCGCCCGGAGCTGCCGCTGCTGGCCAGCATGGGCCTGAGCGCTGTGCTCATCCCGGTCATCCTCGCGGCCCAGCGCCGCATTCGCCCGCGCACGACCCCGCAGGACGTCGTGCTCGGCGAGGCGCTGGTGGAGCCTGAGGCGGCGTAACGCCGCGTGCGCGAACCTGGTGTGATGCTGAAATCCCGGGAGGTTCGCGCACGGAACGGCTCGGTGATACCCATGTTTACCCAGATTCTTGCCGTTTCCCAGCGGCTCGCTACCATGAGCACGGTCGAAAACCGTGCGCAATGCCGAGACTTCCGCAGGTTTTCCGCCATTGCACCCGCGTCTCGGCGCGGGTGGGGATTGAAACCTCAACGACCCAGACACCAAGGCGCTGGTGGCGAAATTGCACCCGCGTCTCGGCGCGGGTGGGGATTGAAACAACGTGGCGAACTCGGGCTCTGGGCGTGGCACCATCACATTGCACCCGCGTCTCGGCGCGGGTGGGGATTGAAACTCACCTGGCGGACGGGCGGCGGGCAAAGAAGCGCTATTGCACCCGCGTCTCGGCGCGGGTGGGGATTGAAACGATCCGACCGCGTCAGCGGCGCTGGTGGTGATCGCGGATTGCACCCGCGTCTCGGCGCGGGTGGGGATTGAAACCCCGAGGCCGAGGAAATGCGGGCCTTCGACTCCAAGCATTGCACCCGCGTCTCGGCGCGGGTGGGGATTGAAACCAGGTTGAAGTACTCCTCCATGCGGCGGAGGAGATCATTGCACCCGCGTCTCGGCGCGGGTGGGGATTGAAACTGCTAGCGCGCTCCGGGGGTTCCGTTGCTTTTTGGGCATTGCACCCGCGTCTCGGCGCGGGTGGGGATTGAAACGCGAAGCCGTCGCAGTTGACCGCCGAAGGAGAGTGATTGCACCCGCGTCTCGGCGCGGGTGGGGATTGAAACGTCTACCGCGTGACACCGAAGGATGAGCGCACGCCGCGCAAATTGCACCCGCGTCTCGGCGCGGGTGGGGATTGAAACGCCTCGGAGGACCTGGAGGATATCCGGGCCGCCGACATTGCACCCGCGTCTCGGCGCGGGTGGGGATTGAAACCCCGAGTAGAGCGGGCAAAGGAAAACCCCGGCAGGGACTATTGCACCCGCGTCTCGGCGCGGGTGGGGATTGAAACGGTGTAGAAGACGCAACTGTCGATCTGCAGCAGATACATTGCACCCGCGTCTCGGCGCGGGTGGGGATTGAAACGAGACGAACGGGCACTCACGCTGCGCGACCTCTCGATTGCACCCGCGTCTCGGCGCGGGTGGGGATTGAAACACCAGGATGTGATCGGGGCTGACTGCGGTGTGGCGGTAGTTGCACCCGCCTCTCGGGGCGGGTGGGGATTGAAACACCATCGCGCGCGCCTCCCGCTGCAGCCGGGTCTGGTTGCACCCGCCTCTCGGGGCGGGTGGGGATTGAAACAGACATGGGGCGCTCCTTTCGGGGTGAGCCGCGCGGCGTTGCACCCGCCTCTCGGGGCGGGTGGGGATTGAAACCAGCCAGCGAGTGTGCGCGCGATCTCCTGGCCGTCGCGTTGCACCCGCCTCTCGGGGCGGGTGGGGATTGAAACATGAGCACCTGCCCGATCTACCGTAAGCGCCTGATGAGGTTGCACCTGCTTCCCGGAGCGGGTGCATCGCTTGAGGGCGGGCGGTGTGGCGCGCTGCCTTCGACGCGTCTTGCGAACATGCGTTCTACATCGTAATATTCAACACGGTTCACACGTCATCCACGTGGCACCCCTTGCCCATCCTGGGAGGCATCCGTGTACGCGCATTCACGCAACGACGCTGGCGTGCGCCACGATCTGGAAGCGCACCTGGCTGCTGTCGCCGCGCTGGCCCGGGAATATGGCAGTGCCTTCGGCGGCGGCGATTTTGTCGAACTGGCAGGGCTGCTGCACGATATCGGCAAGATGAGCCCGGCATTCCAGGCCTACCTGGCGGCGAACGAGCGCGAGCCGGGCAAGAAGCACCGCACGGTGGATCACAAGGGAGCCGGCACGCAGGCAAGCCTGGGCCATCACCCCTTGCTGGCGTTCCTGATCCAGGGGCACCACGGCGGACTGCCAGACAGCGGCTCCTTGCGCACCAGGCTGAAGGAGCTGGCTCGCAATCCGGACATGCGCACCCTCCTGGACCAGGCAAAGTCTGCTGGCCTGCTCCCGCCAGACATCACCGACCAGGCAGCCCTGCTGCCAGCGTTTGCCCAATCGAATGAGATGGCTTGTGAGTTCTTCCTGCGCATGGCCTTCTCGGCGCTGGTCGATGCGGACTGCCTGGATACCGAGCGCCACTTCTCTCCTACGGAGTCGGGGCGGCGGGGCAACACGCCCGCCATCGGCGAACTGGCGGCAACACTCCGAGCCGCGCAGGAAGCGCTCTCGGGCCAACAGTCCGATCCGGTGAACATGGTGCGGGATGAGGTGTACTGTGCCTGCCTTGCTGCCGCGCCCCAACCGCCCGGGTTCTTCCGCCTGACCGTGCCCACGGGCGGCGGCAAGACACGCTCCGGCCTCGCCTTTGCACTGGAGCACGCTCTCGCGCATCGCCAACAGCGGGTGATCGTGGCGGTGCCCTTCCTGACCATCACCGACCAGACGGCCCAGACTTTCCGTGACCTCTTTTCCGGCGACCGCGCGGTACTGGAACATCACTCCGGTGTGCGTCTCACCGAGGCACAGGATGACGCCCTCGCCCCCCGCGAGCTCTGGCGCAGGCTGGCAACGCAGAACTGGGATGCCCCGCTCATTGTCACCACCACGGTCCAACTCTTCGAGAGCCTGCTGGGCCGGAGCACCAGCGCCTGCCGAAAGCTGCACCGCCTGGCCAACAGCGTCATCATCCTCGACGAGGTGCAGACCCTCCCACCGCCGCTGCTGGCGCCAATCCTCTCCGTGCTGGAGGAACTGACCGCTCACTACCACACCACTGTCGTCCTGTGTACCGCCACCCAGCCCGCCTTCGCGCACACACCGGGCTTCGCCCACCTGCACAACGTGCGTGAAATCGTGCCGGAGCCTGCCCGTCACTTCCGTGCGCTGCGCCGCGTGCGCTACGAGTGGCCCACCGACGACGACACCTGGGACTGGCCGCACGCGGCGGCCCGGATGCAGGCCGCGCCGCAGGCGATGGCTATCGTGAACACCAAGGCAGACGCGCTGGCGCTCGTGGACGCACTCGGCGATGACCGCACCCTGCACCTCTCCACACTGCTCTGCGGCGCGCACCGGCGCGACGTGCTGGCGCTGGTCAAACATCGCCTCGCGCATGGGATTCCCTGCCACCTCGTCAGTACCCAGGTCGTGGAGGCCGGGGTCGATATCGACTTCCCGGTGGTGCTGCGCGCCATGGGCCCGCTGGACCGCATCGTCCAGGCCGCCGGGCGCTGCAACCGGGAAGGACTGTTGCGCGAGGGAACAGTGGTGGTCTTCAACACCGTGGAGGGACATCTGCCGCCCGGCGCGTACCGCACCGCCACCGACCGCACGCGAGGCCTGCTGCGGGGCAGCACACCAGATCTGGACGACCCCGCCATCTTCGAGGCCTACTTTGCGTCCCTCTTCCCGCTACTCAAAGTTGATGCGCATGATATCCAGAAGCTGCGCCGCGACTTCAGTTACGAAACCGTCGCCAGCGAGTTCCGCATGATCGACGATGACGCGACGCCGGTGCTGATCCGCTACTCCGGACTGGACGAAGCGGCACAGGCCGAGCTGCGCGCCGCCGGCCACGAGGCGGGCAGCCACCCTGCACGCTGCCAGGCACTGCTGGCGGAGATTGCGGCGCTCCAGCATGGCACGAGTGGCCTCGGAGCGGCGCGCCGGCTCTGGCAGCGCGCGCAGCCCTACCTGATTTCGCTGCGCACGCGGGAACTGCAAACCGCACAGCAGGACGGACTCGTCAGCGACCTTGGGCATGGGTTTCTGCTCTGGGAGGGGGGCTGCAACCAGATGCGTGGCCCTGTGGCTCACATCGACCCCGAACGCTTCTTTATTTGAACGACTGCGCCACTCGTGAAAGGAGATTGCATGGCGCACGAACCGCTACTGGCCGTGAAAGTCTGGGGAGACTTCGCCTGCTTCACGCGCCCGGAGATGAAGGTGGAGCGCGTTACCTACCCGGTGATGACGCCTTCTGCCGCCCGGGGCGTGCTGGAGGCGATCTTCTGGAAACCCGAGTTCCGCTGGCGCGTCGCCGAGATCGCGGTGCTGAACCCGATCCACTACATCTCACTGCTGCGCAACGAAGTCAACAGCCGCGCCTCGGAGCGCACCGCCCAGGAGTGGAGCCGCAACGGCGGCGGGTTCTTCACCGAGGAGGACCGGGCTCAGCGCAACACGCTGGCCCTGCGCGATGTCGCGTACATCATCCGGGCGGAGCCTCTGCCGCACACAGGAGACGCCGGAGACCGCGCCAAGTACCGGGATCAGTTCCGGCGGCGCGTGGAACGCGGCCAATGCTACGCCACGCCCTATCTCGGCAACCGGGAATGGTCGGCCAGCTTCGCCCCCCCGGATGGCACGGAGCGGCCAATTGCGGAATCGAGCGACCTGGGCCGCATGCTGCTGGCCCTGGAGTACGCACCCGATGGGTGCGGCAGCGCAATGCCCCGCTTCTTCGACGCCCGCCTGGAGCAGGGCGTCCTGCGGGTTCCTGGCGAGGAGGCGTCCTGATGCTCATCGAGGAGTTGTGCCGGTTTGCAGAAGATCGAATGGAGTTGCCGCCACCTGGCTACCGCAAACAGGCAATCCACTACGTAATTGACATTGATGCCTCTGGAACCTTCCAATCGATCAATACAACCGGAATACGCGGTCGCTCAAAAGAGCCAAGCCTTGAACTCATATCCCCGTATCTCAAACGGCAAGGATCAAAGCCACCGCCAGTGCTGTTTGCAGATTTGGCTGGCCGTACGCTTGGACTTACCTACAGAGAGGGCAAGGAGGATTGGTGTCGAGAGCGCCACGTTGAGTACATCCGTTTGGTTGCCGAATGTGAGGCACAAACGCAGGAACGCTCCGTTCGCGCCGTTGGGATATTTCTGGAAAGCATCACGGTTCCCGGTGCCTGGCTCCCCGCTGACTTCGATACTGAAGGGGTCCTCACCTTCCGGGTTAGTGACAGCTTTCCGATGGATCTTCCTGCAGTCCGTGCCTTCTGGGCTGAAAAGACCGGAGTCGAAGGAGACGCTGTAGTAGAGGAGTGTGCAGTCTGTAGCCAGTCGAGATCCATAGTCAGGATTCATCCGCTCAAGATCAAGGGGGTTGTAGGGGGGCAACTCGGCGGGACCGATCTCATCTCGGCGAACAAGAATGCCTGGTGGTCCTATGGTCTTGAGAATTCGCTGATCTACCCCACTTGCTATGAGTGCGCATGGAAGTACGCCAATGCCCTCAACGCACTTCTTGCGGGCCAGGACTCACATCTTCGAATAGCAGGGGTGGACTATGTCTTCTGGACTCTTGAAGAGACGGGATTCGATCCAATCCGATTTCTGTCCGATCCCAAGCCTCAGGAAGTTGCAGAACTGCTCAGGGCGCCATTCGCTGGAAATCAAGGGGCCATTGACATTGGGAGTGCGGCGTTTTTTGCATTGAGCGTACGCGGTAGCGGGGGACGGACGTGCGTTCGCTCCTGGGTCTCCACCACGGTTGGAGATGCACGCTCACATCTTGCTCGCTACTTCGCGCTCCAGGTAATCGAAGATCCTTACGGCGCGCCCGGCCCGCCGCTCGCGCTGCGCTCCCTGACGGGCGCCACCGTCCGCGACCCGCGCAAGGATGACCCGCCTGCCACCATAGCCGATAGCCTCATGGGGCTGGCGCTGGCCGGGAATCCTCTACCCGATTTTGTGCTCGCCCGCGCGGTGCAGCGCTGCCGCGCCAGCCAGGGGGTTTCCCGCGAGCGAGCTGCGCTCATCAAGATGGCGCTCGCTTCACGCAACCATTGGTCAGATGAAAGGACGCATGCCATGAGTGGCCTGGATACTGGCAATCAGGACCCTGCCTACCTCTGCGGCCGCCTGCTGGCGGAACTGAACGAAATTCAGCGACAGGCGCTGGGTCAAACGAACGCGACCGTCATCGACAAGTTTTACGGCTCAGCGTCGTCCGCACCGGCTTCCGTCTTCGGCAACCTGCTGGACAACGCTCAGAACCACCTTTCGAAGCTACGCAAGTCCCGCGAAGCCGCGGCGATTGCCCTCGACGCCCGGCTGATGGAGATCATGGATGGCCTGAACGAGTTCCCCCGAACCCTGACTATGCCGGAGCAGGCCATGTTCGCGCTCGGCTTCTACCACCAGCGCGCCGCAGACCGCCGCGCTGCCCGCGAGCGCAAGGAGGCACGAGACGCCGTCCGCGACGCCGAAGACGATCCAGATACCGCCACGCCGAAAACCGACGCCGCGTAACGAGCCGCCACCAGAGGAGATGTTGCCATGACCACGACCACCGCCGAGCACCTCGACGCCAACCGCAAGCACGACGCCGTCCTCCTCTTCGATGTCTCCGACGGCAACCCGAACGGCGATCCTGACGCCGGCAATCTGCCTCGCGTCGATCCCGAGACGATGGAGGGGCTCGTCTCGGATGTCTCCATCAAGCGCAAGATCCGGGACTGGGTGGATGCCACCCGCGGCGAGCAGGAGCGCTACAAGATCTACGTCCAGCACGGCGCCTACTTGGCCGACAAGCAGGAGCGTGCCTTTTCCGCGCGTGGGCTGAAGAAGGGCGCCACCGACCAGAAGACGCAGAAATCCGCCCAGGAGTGGATGTGCGAGAACTTCTTCGACGTGCGCACCTTCGGCGCGGTGATGGGCGTCAGCGAGTACCGCGCCGGCCAGGTACGCGGCCCGGTGCAACTCACCTTCGCCCGCTCCATCGATCCCATCGCGCCGCTCGACCTCAGCATCGCCCGGGTTGCGCTGACGAATGCGGCGGAGGAGCGGGAAGCCATCTCGGACGACGACCGCTCCACCCATGGCACCTTTGGCCGCAAGCCCCTCGTACCTTACGGCCTCTACCGTGCCCACATCTTCGTCAACCCGCACTTCGCCGCTCGCACCGGCTTCAACAGCGACGACCTCGCCATCCTCTGGGAATCCCTGGAGCACATGTGGGACCTGGACCGCTCGGCCTCGCGCGGCATGATGGCCTGCCGGGGCCTGTATGTCTTCAGCCACGAATCGCCGCTTGGCAATGCCCCGGCACACCGCCTGTTCGAGCGCATCACCGTGGCTCGCCACCCGGAAGTGGCCGCCCCCCGCCGCTTCAACCAGTACCAGGTGACGGTGAACGACCAGGATCTGCCAGCAGGCGTCTCCCTGACGAACGTCGTGGCCTGATCTCGCACGGGGCGGCGGCGCTGAGGCCGCCGCCCACGCCCTGGAGGTTCCATGGAGCCACCACCTGAGGCGCTGCCCTGGAGCGACAGCGACCTCATTGCCATCTCCGCGCTGGAGCACTGGAGCTACTGCCCGCGCCAGTGCGCACTCATCCACCTGGAGCAGACCTACGACGAAAACCTCTATACCCTACGCGGCAACCGCGCCCACGAGGCCGCGGACGCTTCGGCGCACGCCGACGTGCGCGGCGTGCGCACGGTGCGCGCCATGCCGATCTGGTCCCACCGGCTGGGCCTGACCGGGCGCGCGGATATCGTCGAGTTCCACGGGGAGACCCCCTACCCGGTGGAGTACAAGGCTGGCGCGCGCCGCACCTGGCAGCACGAAGCAGTCCAGCTCTGTGCGCAGGCGGTCTGCCTGGAGGAGATGCTGGAAGTCCCCGTGCCGGCCGGGGCCATCTGGTACCACGCCTCCCGCACCCGGCGGGAGGTTGCCTGCGACGATGCGCTCCGGGCCGTGGTGGAGCGCATGGTGCACGAGGTGCGCGCCATGCTGGCGGGCCTATCCCTTCCCCCAGCACCGAATGACTCCCGCTGCCCAAAATGCTCACTCTTCGAGGCGTGCCTGCCCGCGCTCACGGCCAGCCCAGCCCGCCTGCGCGGCATCATGGCCGAGCTGTATCACCCGGCGCCCGAACCGCTGCCCTGAAACCACGCCCGGAGGAGGCCATGCAGCAATTGTTGAACACCCTCTACGTCCAGACTGAACGCGCCTACCTGCACCTGGATCACGACACCGTGCGCGTAGAGGTGGAGCGCGAAACCCGGCTGCGTGCCCCGTTGCTGCAGCTTTCCGCCATTGTCTGCTTCGGCGATGTGCTGGTCAGCCCGGCGCTGCTGCACCGCTGCGCGGAAGATGGGCGCAGCCTGGTCTGGCTGGATCGCAACGGTCGCTTCAAGGCGCGCACCGAAGGCTCCACCAGTGGCAACGTGCTGCTGCGGCGCGCCCAACACCTGGCCTTGAGTGATCCCGAGCGCCGGTTGAGCATCTCCCGCGCGTTCACCGCCGGCAAGATCCGCAACGCGCGAACGCTGCTGCTGCGCGGGGCCCGCGAAACCACCGACCTCGGCGAGCGCACCTTGCTGGCGGAAAACGCCGAGCGCCTGCGCGAGATCCTGGCCCGGCTGCCACAGCGGCAGAACCTGGACCTGCTCCGTGGCGACGAGGGCGAAGCCGCACGCATCACCTTTGAGGTCTTCGGGCTGCTGGTGCGCACCGACCGTGACGCGTTCGATTTCGTGGCGCGCAGCCGCCGCCCACCGCGCAACCGCATCAACGCGCTCCTGAGCTTCCTGTACACCCTGCTTCGCGGCGACTGTGTCGCGGCGCTGGAGGGGGTGGGGCTCGATCCGCAGATCGGATTCTTTCACGCCTTGCGGCCGGGCCGGCCGGCGCTGGCGCTGGACCTGATGGAGGAACTGCGACCGGCGGTGGCAGACCGCCTGGCGCTGGCGCTGATCAACCGTGGGCAACTCCAGCGCGATGATTTCGAGGAGTACCCCGGCGGGGCGGTCTACCTGAATGAGAACGGACGGCGCACGGTGATTGTGGCCTACCAGAAGCGCAAGCAGGAGGATGTGGAGCACCGCGCGCTCGACCGCAAGACGCCAATCGGGCTGTTGCCCCACGTGCAGGCGCGCCTGCTTGCGCGCCACCTGCGCAACGATCTGGAGCACTACCCGCCGTATCTGCTGCGCTGAGGAGGGCGGCCATGGAGATTCTGGTGACCTACGATGTTTCCACGGAATCCCGAGAGGGGCGCAAGCGGCTGCGCAAGGTGGCCACCACCTGCCAGAGCTACGGGCAGCGAGTGCAACAATCTGTCTTCGAGTGCCGGGTGACCGAGGCGCAACTGGAGGAACTGGAGCACCGCCTGCTGCGGCTCATCAACCCGGAGCAGGACAGCCTGCGCATTTACCGCCTCTCGGAACCGCGCGCCCGCTACGTCCGCCTGCACGGCACGCAACCCGAATTCGACCTGCGTGAGCCGCTTATCGTCTAGCCATCGCCGTGCGCGAACCTGGCGTGATGCGAAAAACTCGGGAGGTTCGCGCAACCCGCACCCGCGAAATGCCCAGCTTTGCCACGTTTCGCACCCCCGAACACCCCGAACTATCATGCCAGCGGCAGGAAATCAGCCGCGCAATGCCGGGACTTGCGTAGATTTTCCGCCGTTGCACCCGTGTCTCGGCGCGGGTGGGGATTGAAACATCGCCCAAGAGGCGCCGCGCAAGGCAACCATTCTTCGGTTGCACCCGTGTCTCGGCGCGGGTGGGGATTGAAACAGGTTGTGGACGCCGCCAATCGCCTTGAGCGTCTGGCGGTTGCACCCGTGTCTCGGCGCGGGTGGGGATTGAAACTGTGATTGGCTGGTCGTCGATACGCACCGACTCCGTGTTGCACCCGTGTCTCGGCGCGGGTGGGGATTGAAACAAGTACCCGAACGGCTCACGCATCGTCGTCGGCGGCATGTTGCACCCGTGTCTCGGCGCGGGTGGGGATTGAAACAACCACCGTGTCCTGCCGATGCTCGCCGCTGAGGAAAGCGTTGCACCCGTGTCTCGGCGCGGGTGGGGATTGAAACAGCCAGTACAAGTCGCTGCGTCCCAAGATGGCGGCCGTTGCACCCGTGTCTCGGCGCGGGTGGGGATTGAAACAACGACCGCTGGGATGCCATGAGCCGGGACGAGCAGGTTGCACCCGTGTCTCGGCGCGGGTGGGGATTGAAACACCACCACCGACCCGACCGCCCCGGACTACGGGATTGTTGCACCCGTGTCTCGGCGCGGGTGGGGATTGAAACTATCGTCACAGCTCACATAGCCGATGATGCCGTAACGTTGCACCCGTGTCTCGGCGCGGGTGGGGATTGAAACTTCAGCACCGGCGGTGAGCGGGCCTGGGATGCCCTGGTTGCACCCGTGTCTCGGCGCGGGTGGGGATTGATACCCCGGTGCCCCGAGCAAAAGGGTTCGGCGCGCCGAGTTGCACCCGTGTCTCGGCGCGGGTGGGGATTGAAACCCCGGTAATGGTGCCAGCACTCGCGATAAGGCTAAAGTTGCACCCGTGTCTCGGCGCGGGTGGGGATTGAAACACGATCAACCCCCTGGGGCAGACCGCCGGCGAGGGCGTTGCACCCGTGTCTCGGCGCGGGTGGGGATTGAAACAATCGTCTCGATCTCGATGGCGCCCTCGACGGCCCACGTTGCACCCGTGTCTCGGCGCGGGTGGGGATTGAAACGTATCGCTCGGACGCCAGTTGCGCCAACGCTGCCTCAGTTGCACCCGTGTCTCGGCGCGGGTGGGGATTGAAACGCTGGCGAGCGCCCATCAGCAGCGGTGGGCGCTCCGCGTTGCACCCGTGTCTCGGCGCGGGTGGGGATTGAAACTTGATCGTGTTGCCGGTGACAAAGCGACGGTCGGCGATCTGCGCGTTGCACCCGTGTCTCGGCGCGGGTGGGGATTGAAACGCCAGTTTCCGTCCCTGAGCGTGTGACGCTGCACGTTGCACCCGCGTCTCGGCGCGGGTGGGGATTGAAACGTCGCCCAGGTCGCGGCCATGCACCCGCCGCAGCTTGTTGCACTCGCCCCTCGGCGCGGGTGGGGATTGCAACGGCTCGGGGGAAATCACGTACGACACCGCAGCGGTGTTGCACCCGCCTCTCGGGGCAGGCGCAGCAAACCCGCGTCGTCTCGCGTACGCTCACCGCAGGTGTCGCACGTGCCGCCACAACGGGAGAGCCCTCGTGCCTGACCTCCACATCGACCTCCCCGATCAGCTCATGGCCGCGCTCCACGAACGCGCGACGCGCACGGGCGAAACCACCGAGGAGATCATCCTGTCGGCACTGGCGGATACGCTGGAGGTGGAGCACCCGACCCTCTTCCAGGTCTCGACCGCCACCGCCCTCACGCAGGGGGTCTTCGACGGCGCGGTCACGATCCAGCAACTCAAGGAGCATGGCGATTTCGGCCTGGGCACGTTCGATGGCCTCGATGGTGAAATGATCGCGCTGGAGGGCGTGTTCTACCGGGCCAATGCTGGGGGCAACGTCGCGGTGGCGGATGACCGCGCGCTCGCGCCCTTCGCGGTCATCACCGAGTTTCCGGCCGCGCCGCCCTTCACCCTGCCAACCATTGCCTCCTTCGCCGGCCTGACGGCCCACCTGGATCGCCACCGGCCCAGCGACAACCTCTTCTACGCCGTGCGCCTGGACGGCCATTTTGCCCGCATCAAGGCGCGCTCGACCGCCCGCCAACCCGAGGGCACGACCCTCGCGCAGGCCGCAGCCGGGCAGTCCGAGTTCACCTTCACCGATGTCGAGGCCACGCTGGTGGGGTTCTGGACCCCTGCCTACGCCCGCACGATCAACGTCGCGGGCTGGCACATGCACGCGCTCACCGCTGATCGCCAGCACGGCGGGCATGTGCTGGATGTGGCGGGTTCAAACCTGACCGTGCGCCTGGCTGAACTGACCGATGTGCGGCTGGCCATGCCCGATACGGCGGAGTTCCTGGAGGCCGACCTCACCCAGGATGTGAGCGCGCAACTCGCTCGGGCGGAGAGCGATCGCTGATTCTGCCCGGCGCAACGCCGTCTGTTCACGCGGCCGAGCCGTCTCCAGCAGGTGAAAGAGCACGGGCACGGCGCCGGCAGCATGCTGCCGGCGCCGTGCCCGGGTTCCCGCCGAGCTTGGCCTGGTTAGCGCGCGGGGATGATGCCCAGTTGCTGGAGGACTTTCACCCCGTCATCCAGGCCAACCTCCTCGACAATCTGGCCATCCCGCAGCCGCAGCACGGTCGTGCCGGTGAAGCGCATCGTCTTGCCGGAGTCCTCCGGCAGCGAGCCAATCGGCAGATCGTCAAACGCCGGGCCCGTGTGAGTGCCGCCACCCTCCCACTGCCCGACCACGTAGTCACCCTCGGCAATCAGGTCAGCCGTACCCCAGAAGTTCAGATCCGGGAACGCCTCCCGGAATCTGGTCGCGAAGGCCTTCACCTCAGCGCGCCCCTGGAGTGGCTCGTGCAGCGAGTAGACGAAGCGGATATCTGGCGCCGCCAGCTCATCGACAACATCCGGGTTCCACGGATTGCCCCAGAACTCGCCAAACCACCGCGCAACAACGGCCTTGTTTTCGTCCACTGTGGCCATGAATGCTCCCCTTTCATCGGGATCGGCTAGCCGCCCACAAGCCCGTACTTGCCGAGCGGCCAACGTCACCTGGTAGACGGCGAGTCCGGGGAAAACGTGAGCCTCGCGACAGGGGAATGGCGGGGATTTCCTGGCCTACGCTGGCGAAGCGTCGCGTTTACCCAGCGCCGCCCGGCCAGCCTGGTACGCCCGGTACTGCTCCGGGCAGCAGACGGCGCAGGGCCGGTAGCCGGCGGCAATGGCGGTCGCTTCATCGCGGAAGAAGACGCGCTGGCGCACATACCCGCCGCGCGCAATCGCGCGCAACGCCGCCGGGCAATCGAGTCGGCCGTAAATGCGGGAGCCCCGGTGCCCACCCAGCGTGCCGGGTTGCGCCGAGCGGTAGCTGCGGCGATCCGGACCCAGCAGGGTGTAACACCGGGGCTGATTGCTGCCGTCCGGGCAATCGTCACCCGGCATGACAGGGCTCCTCGGGGATGGCCAGCGGCGTGATCGTCATGCCGCCTCCAACCCCAGCAGGTACGTCTTGGCCTCGGGCCCGCCGACGTACGCGCCAGCCGTGCCGTCGGCCCGGATCACACGGTGACAGGGCACCACGATGGGCAGCGCGTTCGTGGCGCAGGCGCTGCCCACGGCCCGCCTGGCCTGTGGGTTCCCCACCTGTGCCGCCACCTGGGCGTAGCTGCGAGTCTGGCCGTAGGCGATCGCCGGCAGGTACTGCTGCACCACCCGGCGGAACCCGTGCGCCAGCGAGAAATCGAGCGGGAGGTCGAATGCGGTGCGCGAGCGCGCGAAGTACTGGTCGATCTCCCGCGCCGCCTGGTCCAGCCGCGCGGGAGCGCGCAGAATGCGCGGGCTGACCTTCTCGGCCAGCGCGGCGAGCACCGCGTCGTGATCCTCGCGGTCGTAGGCGACGCGCAGCAGCCCCTGCTCGGTGGCCGCCAGCAGGAGAACCCCGACGGGCGTCTCGAGCGTGCGGTAGGCGATATCCAGCAGGCCCGTACGTTGCGAGGCCAGTTCGAGCCGGCGGTGCAGGCGCGCCAGATCATCCGGGCGCGCCTGGGTGCGATCGAGCAGCGCCGCGATGCGCTCGTCGTCGGTCGTTGCGAACATGATTATGTCTCCTTGATAGCTGGGGAAGCGAAGGTTTCCCGCAAGCGCTTGATCCCGTCGGAGGCGGCCTTGCGCGCCGCCTCCGTGGTGCCACCGATGAGGGCGGCCACCTCGGCGTAGGGCAGCCCCGCCAGGTAGTGGTAGGCCACGGCCTGCCGCTGCTTTCGCGGCAGCGCGCCCACGGCGTCCCACAGGTCGTCGTCAACGGAGCCCGGAATGCCAAGCCGCGAGGGGCGCTCGGGCAGGTCGTCGATGGAGCCGCCCTGCCGCCGCCGCAGGCGGGTGATGTCGATTGCCTTGCGGTGCGCAATCGTCACCAGCCACGCCTGCACGTTGGCGTCCGCCGGGAGGTCCGGGTAGGCCCGCAGCGCGGAGAGGAACGTTTCGGCCCAGGCATCCTCGGCGTCATCGAACCCGACCACCACCCGGCACACCCGCAGCACCGTGTCGCCATGCTCTGCGACAACCTGCTCAAAGGGCAGCTTCATTGCCTGCTCGCCATGCACAATGGCAGCGTCTCCTGGGCGAGGCGGCGCGGCGCAGGATAGTTGCTGGCCTCTCCAGCACGGCCCTCCAGCTCCAGCAGCGCTCGCTTGCGTTCCAGCCCGCCGGCGTAGCCCGTGAGCTTGCCATGCTTGCCGACCACCCGGTGACAGGGCACGATGATCGAGAGCGGGTTTCGCCCGACCGCCTGGCCCACCTCGTGGGGCAACACCCCGTCCCCCAGCGATTTGGCCAACTCTCCGTAGGTGATCGTTTCCCCGTAGGGGATCTCCCGCAGCGCCGCCCACACCCGCTCCTGGAACGCGTCGCCGTGCGTCGCGGTCGGCAGGTCGAACGCCGCGCGCTCGCCCGCCAGGTACTGCTGGATCTGATACCCGGCATTTGCCAGCAGCGGGTCATTGGGCGCAGCGACCCGTGGCCCGAAGGTCGCCGCCCGCGGCTTGTACCAGTGCCCCGGGAAATAGACTCCGGTCAGTGCGGGGCCCGAGGCCACCAACGTGAGCGCACCGAGAGATGTCGGGGCGATGATGTGTCGCGTTGCAGTAGGCATCATGGCTGGTCTCCTTGCCGCAGGGGCGTGATCCTGCGTGCATGGTGTAGACGGCGCAGCGGGCCAGAACGTGAGCCTGGTCACCACCACATGTTCATGCTGACGTCTGGTATCCCCAATGCCTACCCCATACGATAGGATGGACCCGACCCGCACCATCTGCCTGTCCGCGACATTCGTCGCGGAGCGAACGCTGCGTGGCGCCACGCTATCTATGCCACGCTAGCTATCTAGCTATAAGGAGAAAGCCTTGGAGAGCAAGCACATCAGCCTGGCCCAGCGCGGCACAGCCGTTACTCGCCGCGCCGCCATGCGCGGCGGGCTTGGGTTGGCGGCCACGCTCGGGCTTGGCGGCTGGCGGGCTGCGGCGCAGGATGCCACGCCGCCCGCCTCGCAGCCCGTCACCCTCGTTGCCCACCGCCTCACCAATCCGCGCGGCTTCACCTGGAACAGCGCTGGCGATCTCTACGTGGCGCTGGCTGGCAGCGGTGGCGCCGGGGTGCTCGGGCCAGACTCGGGCGGCGGCTACGCCACCACTGGCCACTCCGGCCTCGTTGCGCGCATTGAGGATGGCAATCCCGTTGCGGTCAGCGTCGATCTGCCATCGACGACGGTCAGCGGCGAGCGCACGCTCGGCCCGGCGGCGGTCGCCTTCCTGGGCGATGCGCTCTACGTGCTGGAGGATGCCAACGCCATGGATTTCCTCCGGAACAGCCCCGATCCCGACGGGGTCTACCGGGTGAACGATGACCTGTCGCTGACCGTGATCGCCGATACGGCGGCCTGGATCTCCGCCAACCCGACGAAGTTCAAGCCCGCCGACTACAACCCCGGCGGCGAGGTCTTCGGGATGGTGACGGTCGGCGACGACCTGTGGGTGGTCGAGAGCAACAACGGCCAGGTGATGAAGGTTTCGCTCGATGGCCAGATCGAGCGCATCGCTGACCTCTCGGAGAATCACCCGCTCCCGACCGGGCCAGCGGTCTCCCCCAAGGGCGGGGTCTACGTCGGGTTCCTCACGCCGGCGCCATACACCGACGGCACATCCAAGGTGGTCGAGGTCGCCGCCGATGGCAAGGTGACGGATGTCTGGACCGGGCTGACCATCGTCACGGCGGTGGCGGTCGCGCCGGACGGCACGCTCTACGCTGCGGAAATGGCGACCGGCAACACCGACAAGCCGCCGTACGTCGCGCCAGAAACGGGCCGCATCGTGCGGCAAACCGGGGCCGACACCCTGGAGGAAGTGGCCACCAACATCAACTACCCGGTGGCGCTTGCCTTCGGGCCAGATGGCGCGCTCTACGTGGCGGCGACGGCGCTGGGCACGATCGACCCCGATGGCTACATCCTGCGCATCGATGTCTCGGCCAAGGGCCCGCACGACGTGCGCTCCGTCGCGGCGACGGCGGGCGGGCGTGACTTCAGCCAGGCGCAAACCGACTACTTCGGCGGCGTGACCCCGGCCAAGGATGCGGAGGAAACCCCCGAGCCGGCAGCGGCGGCCACGGAAGCCCCGGCCGCCACCGAAGCGCCAGCGACCGAGACCCCGGCCGGAAGCACAGCGGCGGCCGGCAACACGGTGACGATGGAAGCCGGCAACTTCTACTTCAAGCCGAAGGATGTCACGATTCCCGCCAGCACGCCGGTGACGTTCAAGATCACCAACGTGGCGCAAATCCCGCACAACTTCAGCATCGACAACCTGGCGATCAGCGTGGCGCTCGATCCCGGCACGACGACGGATGTCGTAGTCAATGCCCCGGCAGGCACGTACCAGTTCTACTGCAACCTCCCCGGCCACCGCGCTGCCGGGATGGAGGGCACGCTGACGGTCAAGTAACGATCGGGCGCCTCTCTCGCTGGGCAACCGGGGCGGCTGGGAGGCCGCCCCGGTTCATACGCTTCGATAGCTGCGGGGCCGCCGCTAGAACGTGACAGGCGGCATACCGGCCACCACCACGGGATCGACGAAGAGCACATCCTCCGGCGAGAGGCGCTGCGCCCCATCGTCTGGCGGCACGTTCTGGTTGAAGCGGAAGAGGTTCGTCGGGTCGTAGCGCCGCTTGATGGCGGCCAGCCGGGCGTAGGTGGCGGGCGGATAAGCCTCACGTACCCGCCCTTCGCCTTCCTCCTCCAGGAAGTTGACGTAGACCCCACGCCCCTCGTGGCGCACCTGCTCCCACAGGGCTGCGGTCCAGGCCTGGTGCGGGGCAGCCTCCACCTCGGGGTCGATCCACAGCCCGATGATGGCGAAGAAGAAGCGTTGGTCGCGGTGCGCGAACGCCGTCGCGCCCGCCGGCACCCGCGCGAACGCGCCGCCCAGCCCCCGGAACTGGATCAGGTTGTACGGTGACGACGCTGCTTGCATCGCGGCCAGCGCCGCATCGAGTGCGGCATCGCTGAAGTCATTGGCGAACATCATGCGAATTGCGGCGGCGTGCGGCTCGGCCTGGTGGGCCGTGAAGCGATAGATATCCGGGTAGGGCATCGGCGAGAGAGCATCCACCAGGGGCGTGGCCAGCGCGCGCAGCGGGGCAACCGCGTCCTGCCCGGCGGCAAGGTCGCCGCTCCAGCAGATCAGGATCGAGAAGACCAGTTGGCCAACCAGCTCCTGCGGTACGTGCGGCGCAGGCGGGGCGTGCATCAGGTGGGCAATCGTCGTCAGGTCGTCTGGCGCGGCTGTCACGTAGTCGAGATACCCGCGCACCACCTCCCGGGTGGCGGGCAGGATCAGCTCTCCGCCCAGGATCTGGCTCACCGGCGCCAGGCGGAAGGTGAACTCGGTCACGATGCCGGCGTTGCCGCCACCGCCCCGCACCGCCCAGAAGAGGTCCGCCCGTTCATCCTCGCTGGCCGTGACGATCTCTCCCGCCGCCGTGACGACCTCAGCAGCCAGCAGGTTATCGATGGTCAGGCCGTATTTGCGGACCATGAACCCGACACCACCCCCGCTGGTCAGGCCACCGAAACCCACGGAGTGCGTATCACCCGTGGTCAGCGCCAGCCCGTGCGCGTTGGCCGGCCCGGCCAGGTCACCCGAGGTTGCGCCCGGCTGCACCCGCGCCACCCGCGCCTCGGGGTCGATGCGAACCTGCTGCATGTGCGAGAGATCAACGATGAGGGCATCGTCAATAATGCTGAGACGCGCCACACTGTGGCCGCCGCTGCGCACCGCCAGGGGCACATCGTAGGCGCGGGCGAACGTCACCGCCGCCGCCACATCGGCGGCATCGGCCGCGCGCACGATGGCCAGCGGGTGACGATCGACCGTGAAGTTGACCACGCGACGGGCCTCGTCATACGCCGGGTGTCCGGGGGTGATGAGATCCCCGCGCAACTGGCCGGCGAGGTCATCCAGCAGATCGCCGGGAACGTCTACGGCGGCAGAACGGGGGAAACGGGTCGTAACAACCATGGTGCGCTCCTTGTCACGTCGAGCATCGAGGGCAGTGACCGCAAGCCGGTTCACGCCATTCACCCTATGGCCGCCCTCCGTTACACCCCAGCAACACGGCACGTACACTTTCCCTACAGTTCTTCACTGTGCGCAGAGACCCACGGCCAGGAAGGCGCCGCGTACCGACCGATGAGCGAGACACGCCAACTGGACGCAGACCAGGTTTCCTTCGGGGAACACCTCCGGCGCTTTCGCGTGGCGGCTGGGCTCTCGCAGGAGGCCCTGGCCGAACGCGCGGGACTCAGCGTGCAGGCGGTTGGCGCGCTGGAAACGGGCAAGCGGCGGCGACCCTATCCCAACACCGTCTCGGCGCTGGCCGCCGCCTTGCGCCTTTCTGCCCAGGAGCGGGAAACCCTCACGCACGCCCGCGCCACCAACGTGCCGGCCGTTGAATTCGCCCCGCCACTCCTGCCCACGCCGCCCGTTCCGCTCATCGGCCGGGAGGAGGACCTGCGGGCGATCCAGGCCCGGCTGGCGGCCGGCCGGGACCGCCTGCTGACCCTCACCGGGCCCGGCGGCGTGGGGAAGACGAGCCTGGCGCTGGCGGTCGCTGCGGAGGCGGGCGACCTGTTCGGTGGCGACATCGCGTTTGTGCCGCTCGCCGCCATCACTGACGCCACGCTCATTGCGGCGGAAGTCGCCACGGCGGTCGGCGTGCGCACGACAGGCCAGGAATCGCTGGACGCGGTTGTGTATCGGGCACTGCACGAGCGGCGGATGCTGCTGGTGCTGGATAACCTCGAACACCTCCCCGCCGCCGCCCTCTGGATCGCTGACCTGTTGGCAGCGTCCCCGGCGTTGACGATCCTGGCGACCTCGCGCGCACCGCTGCGCATCCGGGGCGAGCGGGAGCTGCCGCTCGGGCCACTGGCCCTGCCCGATCTCCAGGCCATCCGCAGCCCGGCAGAGGTGCAGGATGTCCCGGCGGTGCGGCTCTTCATTGAGCGGGCGCCAGAACCGGCGTTCACCCTGACCCCGGCCAATGCCGCTGCCGTGACGGCCATCTGCCGCCGCGTGGATGGCCTGCCCCTGGCCATCGAACTGGCGGCGGCGCGGGTGAAGATCCTCTCCCCCACCGCCCTGCTGGCCCGGCTCGACCAGATGCTGCCGGTGCTCACGGGCGGGCCACAGGATCAGTCGCACCGCCTGCGCAGCATGGAAGCGGCGATTGCCTGGAGTTACGACCTCCTCGACCCGGCGGAGCAGGCGCTCTTTCGCCGCCTTTCGCTTTTTGCCGGTGGGTTCACGCTGGACGCCGCCGAGGCAATTGCGGGACAACGTCACGCGGCCACCCTCGACCTCGTGGCCTCGCTCGTCGACAAGAGCCTGCTGCGGCGGCTCGATGCCGGCGAAGGCGAGCCCCGATTCGGGATGCTGGCGACGATCCGGGAGTACGGCCTGGAGCAGTTGGCGGCAAGCGCGGAGGCCGAGGCCGCCCGCGCCGTGCACGCCGCGTACTTCCTGGCGCTGGCCGAGCAGGCCGCGCCCGCGCTGATCGGCCCGGAGCAAGGCGCGTGGCTCGCGCGCATCGAGGCCGAGCACGACAACCTGCGCCTGGCACTGGCATGGCTGCGGGACCATGGAACGAGCGAGGACGCACTCCGGCTGGGTGGCGCGCTGTCGGGCTTCTGGGAGATTCGGGGGCACCTGAGCGAGGGGCAGCGGTGGCTGGCAGGGGCGCTGGCACGCCGGGGCGAAGCGCCGGCCCCGGTGACCGCGAGGGCGCTGCGCGGCGCCGGGATGCTCGCCCGGGAACAGGGCGACTACGCGGCGGCGGCGGCGCTCGGCGAGGAGGCGCTCGCCCTCTTCCGCGAGCTTGGCGACACGCTGGGCATCGCGCGCACGGCGCACCTGCTCGGCGACACGGCCAGTGATGTGGGCGACTACGCGCGCGCCGAGGCGCTGCTCGCAGAGGGTCTCGCGCTCTTCGAGGCTCTCGGCGACGAGAGCAGCATGGCGAACATGCTGAACGATCTGGGAGTGGTTGCGCGGCGCCGCCTGGAGTTCGCCCACGCGGCAAGCCTGTTCGAGGCGAGCCTGGCCCGGGCCCGGGTCTCCGGGAACGAGCTCGGGGTGGCGAGAACGCTGAGCAACCTGGGGCATGTCGCCGCCGACCAGGGCGATCACCCACGGGCCATCGCCCTGTACCGGGAAAGCCTGGAGCTGCAGGCAGAGGTGGGAGACCTGCGCGGCATCGCCTGGAGCCTGGAACGCATTCCCGCGCTGCCCGTCGCCTGGCAGTTGCCCGAGCAGGCAGCGCAGCTCTTCGGCGCGGCCGCCGCCGCCCGCGACGCCGCCGGGCTGCCGCTGCCTCCGGCGGGGCGAGACTGGTACGACCGCGCCGTGGCGGAGTTGCAGGCCCGGCTCGGGGAAGCCACCTTTCGGGCCGCGTGGGCCGCAGGCCGGACGCTCCCGTTGTCACAGGCAATCGCCGCCGGGCTGGCCCTCGGAGACGACCTCGGCTGAACGGCGCTCGTCCGGAATCAGTCCCGAACCGTGCTACCATCGGCGTGTTTTGGCCGGTTTTCCCAGGCTTGCCCTCCCCGGCAAATACGGTTGTCGTGTGGCGCCTGCCTCCCAAGGTGGGTGGGGAATGAAAGACACAGGGGTACAACCAACATGGCGGTCGAACCGCTGATCTATGAGCTCAGCAAGCCGGGCCGGCGCGGCGTGCGCATGCCCGGGCCGGACGTGCCGGAAACAGCCGAGTTGCCAGCCCATCTGCGGCGCGATTCCCTGGACTGGCCGGAAGTCAGCGAGATCGACGTCATCCGCCACTTCACCCGGCTCTCCCAGAAGAACCACGCCATCGATATCGGGATGTACCCCCTCGGCTCCTGCACGATGAAGTACAACCCGAAGATCAACGAGGTGGTGGCGCGCCTGCCTGGCTTCGCCGATATCCACCCCTATCAGGACCCCAGCACCGTCCAGGGTGCCCTGCAACTGATGTGGGAACTCCAGGAGATGCTGGGCGAAATCTCCGGATTCCACCAGGTTGCCCTGCAGCCAGTGGCTGGCGCCCAGGGCGAACTCACCGGTTGCCTCGTCATTCGCGCCTGGCACGAGGCGAATGGCAATACAGGCCGCACCAAGATCCTGGTCCCGGACAGCGCCCACGGCACCAACCCGGCCACGGCCGTCATGGCCGGCTTCCAGGTCGTCACCATCCCCTCGGATGCGCGCGGCAACTGCGATCTGGAGGCGCTGCGCGCCGCTGTCGGCCCGGACACCGCTGGCCTGATGATCACGAACCCGAACACGCTCGGCCTGTGGGACGAGCATATCCAGGAGATCGTCGACGCCGTCCACGCGGCGGGCGGCCTGGTCTATAACGACGGCGCGAACTTCAACGCCATTCTCGGCATGGCCCGCCCCGGCGACCTCGGCATCGATGTCATGCACTACAACCTGCACAAGACCTTCTCCACCCCGCATGGCGGCGGTGGGCCGGGCGCAGGTTCAGTCGGCGTGCGCAAGGGCCTGGAGCAGTACCTGCCCGGGCCGCGGGTGCGCCGCGTCGAAGAAGACGGCGAAACCCGCTACGAACTCTTCCAGCCGGATAGCACCATTGGCCGCGTGCACGCCTTCCACGGCAACTTCGGCATGTTCGTTCGGGCGTACACCTACATCCGCATGCACGGTGCCGAAGGTCTGCGCCAGATCAGCGAAGACGCCGTCCTGGCCGCAAACTACATTCGCGCCAGCCTGAAGGATCTCTACGACCTCCCCTACGGCGACCGCACCTGCATGCATGAGACGGTCTTCTCCGCCACGCGGCAGAAGGCGCAGGGCGTGCGTGCGCTCGATATCGCCAAGCGCATCCTGGACTTCGGCATCCACCCGCCCACGGTCTACTTCCCGCTGGTGGTGCCGGAAGCGTTGATGATCGAGCCGACCGAAACGGAGTCGAAGGAATCGCTCGATTTCTTCATCGGCGTCATGCGCCAGATCGCGCAGGAAGCTGCCGAAACGCCGGAGGTCGTGCAGAACGCGCCGCACAACACCGAGTACGGCCGGCTGGACGAGGTCGGCGCCAACCGCAGCCTGAACCTGCGCTGGCTCCCGGAGCACGCGCAGGAGCCGGTGGCAACCGCAGCAGACTAGGCCGCCACCGACCGTGGTAGGCTGAAAGCCCGGCCACGCACTGGCTGGCAATCACGGCCAGAACACGAGACGGGGGAAGCAGGGCGCGAGCCGGCTTCCCCCGTTGGCATCCACGAGGCAGCGCCATGGCAACCACGCGGCAGATCACCATCGCCGACGTTGAACGCAATCCGCCGGAGGGCAACTGGGAACTCATCAGGGGAGAGATCTTTCCGGTGAACCCGACAAGCTACCGAGCTGCACGGGTCACGGCGCGCATCCTCCGACTTCTGGATGCGTACGCCGAGACGCATCAGCTTGGCGATGTCGTCGGCCCCGACGCTGGCTTCGTCATCTTCCCGGACGAAAATACCCTGGTTGCTCCAGACGTCGGCTTCATCGCCAGCCATCGCGTGCCTCCTGCCGCCGATCAGGAGCACTTCGCGCGCCTCGCGCCCGATCTGGTCGTGGAAGTCATGTCGCCATCCGACCGCATGACCGACGCCCTGCGCAAGATCGACCTCTACCTTGAGGCCGGTGTGACGGTGGTCTGGCTCGTGGAGCCAGGGCCGCGCACCATCTCGGTCTTTGAACCGGACCACGCCCCGCGCCGCCTGGCCGGCGACGAGATCATCGCCGCCGAAAGGGTGCTCCCCGGCTTCCAGATGACGGTGGACGACCTGGTTGGGCCAGCGCCTGCGGCGGCCACGCTGCCCCTGACCTGAGGCACTCTCGGTATCATCGTTCACCACACGAGCGAAAGGCCTCACCCATGGTTGCCACCCGTTCCTTCACCATTGCCGAGTTCGAGACCACCGATCGCGAGGGCCGCTGGGAGCTGATCGATGGAGAGCCCGTCGAGATGACGCCGTCGTCTGATGAGTCGTCGTGGATTGCCGGCGAAGTCTTCTTCGCTATTCGCACCTATCTGGCGGCCCACCCGATTGGGAGGGCGTTTCCTGCCGATGCCGGCTTCATCATCTTCGCGGACCGCGACACCGTGCGTGCGCCAGACGTGGCGTTCGTGCGGATAGAACGACTCCCGACCCTCTCCAGAACCTTCGTTGCCGTGGCGCCTGATCTGGCAGTCGAGGTCCTGTCCCCATCGGACCGGCTCGCCGATGCGCTTTCCAAAGTGTCGATGTACCTGCAAGCTGGCGTGCCGTTGGTCTGGCTCATTGATCCCATCCGGCGCACAGCGATGGTCTTCCGGCAGGACGCGCTTCCGGGCATCATCGACGAACACGGTGTCCTGGCTGGCGAAGACGTGCTCCCCGACTTTTCCCTACCGTTGGCAACACTCTTCACCTGATTGAAAGGCTTCGTCCATGGTTGCTACCCGGTTGGAAACCGTAGCCGAATTTGAAGCGAATCCCCGGGAAGGCCGCTGGGAGCTGATCGATGGAGAGCCAGTTGAAATAACGCCGTCGGCTGGCCTCTCATCCATGATCGCGTCTCGCATCAATGGCTACGTCTTCGTGTACCTGCTGGATCACCCCATTGGCCACGCGTTCGCGTCCGACGGAGGCTTCATCCTCTTTCCGGACCGGGATACCGTGCGAGCTCCGGATTTTGCGTTTATTCAAGGTGACCGCCTACCCAAGGTTCCGGCATCGTTTATCCCCATGCCCCCGGATCTTGCCGTTGAAGTTCTCTCCCCGACAGACCGCCTGTCCGAAGCACTGGCGAAAGTCGCGATGTATCTGGAAGCTGGCGTTTCCCTGGTCTGGCTGATCGATCCGCGCAAACGCACCGCAACAGTTTTTCGACAGAATGAACTGCCGGAGACCATGGGAGAGGATGGCGCGCTGCATGGCGAAGAGGTCTTGCCCGGCTTCACCCTGCCCCTGGCGGTGCTGTTCTCCTGAGAACGGGGTGCGCCGCATCAATCTTCGCGGCGCACCTACCGCGTCTGTCAGTAGAGCGGCTTCCCCGTCACCTTGCTGGAGTTGCGCACCGACTTCGTGATCATCTTCCACTGCCGGCGCCGCTCCGCCGCCAGCACCGGATTCTGCCGGGCCTCATAGGCGGCCACTTCGCGCTGGAGCTTGCGGTAGCTCTCCCAGCGCTCCAGCGACAGCGTGCCGTCATCCAGCGCCGCCTGCACCGCGCAGCCCGGCTCACCTTCGTGCCGGCAATCGTTGAAGCGGCACGCCTCCGCCAGCTCGCTGATATCCGCAAAGGCGGTTTCCACGCCGCTGGCATCATCGGTCAGGCCAAGTTCGCGCATCCCTGGCGTGTCGATCAACACCGCACCCGTGGGCAACGCCAGCAGTTCGCGGCGAGTGGTGGTGTGACGGCCGCGCGCGTCATCCTGGCGGATGCCACTCACGTGCTGCGCCTCACGGCCCAGCAACCGGTTTACCAGCGAGGATTTTCCTACACCCGATGACCCAATGAAGGCCACCGTCTTGCCCGGCGCCAGCGCCGCCTGCAGGTCGGCCAGGCCATCGCCCGTGATCGCACTGACCTCCACCACCGGCACGGCGAGCGCGACCTCATCCAGCATCGCACGCAGCGGCGCGACGTCAGCGACCAGGTCCACCTTGTTCAGCACGATCATGGGTGATGCGCCACTCTCCCATACGGCTGCCAGGTAGCGTTCGATGCGGCGGGGATTGAGATCCTGGTTGGCGGAGGTGACGATACCGAACAGGTCAACATTCGCGGCAATCACCTGGCTCACGGCGTCCAGGCTGGCCGCCCGCCGGATCAGCGCCGTCCGGCGCGGCAGGATGTGATGGATGATGGCGCGGTCATCGCTGTCCGCCACCGCGAGCCAGTCGCCTACCGCTGGCCGCTGCTCATGGGCCAGCCCATGGCGCAGCTTGCCGGAAAGCTCACCCAAGGCTGCGCGGCTCCCCGCCAGTTGCCAGACACTCTGGCCATCAGCAGCAATCCGAGCAGGAACGAGATCGGGCCGCTGCAGGTCTGCGAACTGCGCGGCGAAGAATGACGAAAAACCGAGATGATCGAGGTTCACGAGATCGAGCGTTGGCAACGCGGTAGCTCCTGTCAGAAAAGGTTGCGTACGGAAGGAACGCCACCTCTGACAGAGGCCAGCACGCAGCAGGCAGTTGGGGTGCTCGGGAAGGAGCAGTACGGACGCTTTGCGCGTCTGGGGGTGCTAGCTGGCGCAGGCAGCCGAGGCGGCGAATGGGCACAGTACGGCCACAAGGATCGTCATGGTTCGCCTCCTCTCAGCGCAACGCGCGCAGCACGCCGAACCCAAGCGGCTCAGCGCGGGAGATGATACTGCATTTCAGACAGCGCGGCAGCAACATGAGGAGTTCGTGCAAGGCGGTAAGCGCGTTTTGGCAAAGGACTGACCTGATTGGCTGGTGGAATGTCGACCCGGAGTGGTGACCGCACCTGGCGGGGGCGTGCGGCTGTTGCAGCACAATATGATCGGGTACTCGCCACTCCGATTTGCCCAGTGCCCAGGTTGCCACAATGGGGTTACCAGGCCAGCTCGTGCAACTGCCGTCAGCAGGTGAAGGCTGGCAGGGCTCTACCCGGCTCCCTGGCGCCTCATCTGCCGCACGATTGGATACATGGGCTCCACCATTGGCGCGGGAAAGCCCGGTGCGCACACGAGCGCGCACGCAGGCGTTGCAACGCACATCCTCCGCTTCGGCATCCCTGGGCAATCGGGCGAACCCAAACCATCCACCCCACGTTCGTGAGCTCATCTCTACCAGGCTCAGCGTTAGCGCTCGAGAAGCGCGTACTCTTTACGAACCTTTGCCACCAGCGAGTAGTAGGTATCGACCATGTTTCCGACGTAGAGATCGCCGATCTGCGTCAGCGCTTCGTAGGCCTCCCAGCGGTCCCAACCGAGTTCAACCAGCCACTCAACAAGCTCGGTGTAGGCAATGCGGGCTGCATCCTCCATCGGTCGGGCGCTGCCCACAACCATGAACTCATCCTGACTCTCGATGCGCGGCCAGGAAATTGGCTGCTGCTTGATCAGGTTGAAGGTGAGCGTCACCCTGGCTGTGATCTCTAGTGCCACGCCGCAGAGTTCGCCCTGCCCCTGTCCGGCATGGCAATCGCCAGTGAAGAAGAGTGCGCCCGGCACGCGCACCGGCAGGTAGATGGTGTTGCCCGGCTTGACGTCCGGTACATCCATATTTCCGCCGTGATCGAACGGCGTCAGTGCGGAGAGCGCTTCCAGCTCAGGCGCCGTCCCAATCGTGCCCATGAACGGGCGCCAGGGAAAGCGCAGCCGCTCATTGTGGGTGAGCCAGCCATCCGCCAACTCATAGATCCAGACTTTCTCGGGGAGCGGCTCCTGAAGGGTCCGCGTCAGGCGGGTGCTGGTAAGCCCACCAAAGAAGGGAACAAAAACACTCACCGCCCAATCGCGCGTCGGCTCGATCGCCTCGATCTTCACTGCGAGCGTATCCCCTGGCTCCGCCCCTTCGACAAAAACTGGGCCGGTTTGCGGATTGAGATACGCACCCAGGATTTCGGAGGGTTTGTCGTCCGGGCGGGTAATCCGGCTCTCGAAAGCATCATCGGTGTAAATGGCCACGGTCTCGCCGGGCTGTACTGTGGCGATCGGCTCCACATAGCGACTAAAGACGTAGTGATGTGCGCCTTGCTGCCGAATTTCCCGCATGCTGGCGTTCTCCTTTTCTAGACGGCGAGATAGCGCACGAGAGTCGCCTGATCCTTGATATCGGCTCCGTTCAACTCGGCGCGTATCTGCCCCTTGTCCATGACATAGCCGCGCTGCGACAGATTCATGATCAACTCGATGTTCTGTTCGACAAAGAGCACGGTCGTCCCCAGTTCCGCGTTGATGCGCGCCAGGTCTTCGCCGATCTGCTGCACGAGATTGGGTTGCAGCCCTTCCGATGGCTCATCGAGCAGGATCAGGCGCGGCTGCCCAATGAGCGCCCGGCCGATGGCTAGCATGGCCTGTTCGCCGCCGCTCAGCGTTCCGGCACGCTGCCGGCGACGCTCAAGGAGCCGGGGGAAGTACTGGTAGGCCATATCATGCGGATGCCGTGCTCCAGTACGGGAATTGATCAACTGCCCCATTTGCAGATTTTCTTCCACCGTCAATCCCGGAAAGACGCCGCGACCCTGTGGCACGTAGCCAATGCCAATCCGGGCTCGGTCATGCGCCGGCATGGTGGAGATGGCCTGACCATCGAGCATCAGCGCGCCATGCTGCAGCGGAAGGAGCCCGATAATCGCCTTCATCAGCGTCGTTTTGCCCACGCCATTGCGTCCGACAATAGACACGATTTCTCCGGGCTGGATGACGAGGCTGATATCGCGCACAATCACCGTCCGGGCGTAGCCTGTCGTCACTCGGGAGGCATCCAGCATGGGCACGCTGGCGACTGCGTTCATCGCCGTGGGGATTGCTCGCTCCGCAGCCATTATCGAGCTCCCCTGCCCAGGTAGATATCGGTCACGTCCTGATTAGCCTCGATCTCGGCAATGGTTCCCTCGGCATAGATCCTGCCCAGGTTCATGACCGTCACGATGCGCGCAATTCGGCGCACAAACGCCATGTCATGCTCAATGACCAGAATTGCCATACCGTCGGCGTTGAGTGATTCGACGATGCGGGCGGTGGCTTCAGTCTCACCCGGGCCCATACCGGCCGTTGGTTCATCCAGCAGCAGGAGCCGTGGATTGACGGACAGCGCCATGCCGATTTCCAGCCACTGTTGCTCGCCGTGCGAGAGATTCCTGGCCAGTGCCGGTTTGACTCCCGCCAGGCCCACCCGTGCCAGTAGGCGATCAATGGACCTTTCCATCTCACCAGGAGGTACGTGATACTGCGCGGCAACACGCATGTTGTCCTGGACAGTCAAGTCTGGATAGATGCCGGGTATCTGCATCTTGATGCTCAATCCCTGCCGGGCGCGTCGCCAGGTCGGCCAAGCATTGATCACCGCATCGTTGAAGGTAATGGTGCCCGATGTTGGCCGCTCGAACCCCATGATCAGCTTGAACACGGTGCTCTTGCCAGCACCATTGGGACCGATCAGGCAGCGCAACTCACCAGGGGCAATGGTCAGGTTCAGATTGGAGACCGCGCGCAGGCCGCCAAACTGCTTGGAGACATCGCGCAGCGTCAGCAGCGGCGTGAGAGTGGACGGAGACTGCTCCATGTCAACTCCCCGTCTCGTTGGGGCTGGTATCCCCAGCGTCGAGACCTGCGCCGTCCGCTAGCGGACGGCGCAGGACCCAGCGGTCGAGCGCATTGAACGCGGCAGCCATGAAGCCTTCCGGGACGAAGAGCACCGCCAGCAGCGCCAGCACGCCGAAGATCACCAGGGCGTATTCCGGCGCACTGGAGGCCAGCGATTGTGAGAGCTTGAGGAGGATCATGGATGAGATCATCGCCGCGGTCAGGCTGCGGCGGCCGCCAATCGCGACATAGATCACGGGGGTAATCGCCGCCGTCAGACCCATGGACGAGGGATCGATGTAGCTCCCCCAAGAGGCGTAGAGCACGCCGCTGAGGGCGGCGACACCCCCAGCCAGGCAGAATACCTGCACCTGCATCAGCCGCACGTTGTAGCCGAAGGTCTCCGTGCGCGGCCGGTTCTCTTGCAGTGCCAACAGCCCGTATCCCCAGCGGGAGCCAGCTAGCCAGCGTAACAGGAGATAGACGCCAACGAGGATGCCCAGGTAGAGGAAATAGAGCGGTTTGCCGTACAGTGGCATGTCCCCAATACTGATCTGGGAAACATACATTCCGTTGTAGCCATTCAGCCGCGCCTCACCAATCTTCCACTCTGGCCCCGCGGTCTGTGCCATGAAGGTCTGCAAGACCAGGGTTAGAGCCAGAGTGGTAAGCCCGACGAAGACATCGTTGACGCCGCCATAGAACATGAAATACCCCAGCACCGCAGCGACAAGACTCCCGGCCACCACGCCAACCAGGATGCCGGCCCAGGTTGCTCCGGAGCCAAGCAGGTTCAGGGTGTAGATGCCGTAGACATAGCCGCCGATACCAAAGAAGGCGGTCTGCCCGAAGCTGAGAATGCCGGCCTTGCCCCAGATCATGGCCAGACTGAGTGCCATCAGGGTGATCGCCATGAAATAGGCCGCGTTGAGCAACTCGAACTCGTCGCTGGTGAATGGGTAGAGGAGCATGAAGACGATGAAGATCACACCGGCCAGGTTCTCGGCAGTGATGAGCCAGCGGAAACTTCTCATCGCCCGGATCTCATCGCGGCTCGCATGTGCCAGCGCTCAAGCAACCCCGAGACGCCGAATGGCAACACACGAATGATGATGATGGTGGTGACCAGCATTCCCACCCGGCCGATATAGAGGCCGAAGGATGTCCCCAGGAAGGCGTTGATCGCCCCAAGCAACGCGGCCGCAATCGGCGTACCAACGAGGGCATTGGAGCCGCCGACGATCACCGTAACGAACGCTTCCACAATGTAGTTCGTGCCAAAGAAGGGAACGATGGTTGTTGTCGGGGCAAAAAGCCCGCCGGCCAAGCCAGCCAGTCCGCTGCCCAGCGCGAAGGTAAGGGTGTACATACCGGCCGTGTTGACGCCCAGGGCCCGCGCAATGGCAGGGTTCTGGATAGTGGCGCGAGCGCGCAACCCGAATTGGGTCTTCATGAAAAGCAGGTAGAGTGCGACCAGCAGCAGCACCGAGACAACGCCCAGCACGACCCGATACCAGGAGTAGCTGGTTGCACCGATACTGAACGAACCGAACGGCGACGACACACCCTGCATCGAGGGCCCGGTGAGAATCAGCATTCCCTGGCTCAGAATCAGTCCCACTGCCCAGGTCGCCGCGACGGTATCCAGCAAGCGTCCATAGAGCCGGCGCACCACCAGCACCTCAACAACAGCGCCAAAAACGGCGACACCGAGCGCGGCGACAAGGATGGCGATCGCCAGTGGCACGCCATGAGTGGCCACGATGGTGGTGATGTACGCGCCAAGCATCATGAATTCGCCGTGGGCGAGGTTGATGACGCCCATCATGCCGAAAATCACGGCCAGGCCGATCGCCGAGAGGAGGAGAAACGCAAAGCTGACCTGGAATTGATACAGCGCGTTGACCACGCCAGCGAACACGGCTCGTCCTCCCGGCATGACGGGGCAGATAGCGGAACGAAGCGCCGAATCCTACGGCTCGTATTGGGTGTTGTCTGGCTTCTCCGGCAGATTGCAGCCCATCTCCAGCGAGAGCCAGTCGGGGCGCACGGCCTCGAAAGTGTCATCGAGAATGATGTTGTGCTCTTCGTCGGCATGCACCATGTAGATATTGCGGATAGTGTGGTGCGTCGCCGGATCGATTGTCACCAGGCCGCCCGGACCTTCGAAGGAGACATTCTGCTCCAGCGCCTGCCGCACCGTGTCCTTATCGGTGGTACCGGCTGCGGTGGCCGCGGTGGCATAGAGGTTAATGCCTTCGTACTCCGCGGCCGCTTCCATACCAACATACTCGGCGTCTGGATAGAGCGCCCGGATGCGATCCGGGAAATCGGTGCCCAGATGCTCGGCCAGTTCCTGCATGAAGTTGACCGTCACGTACATATTGTTCAGCGCAGGTGGCGCAAAGCGGAGGTGCTCATAGCCCTGCCCCATGTTGATGGTGGTGGCCATCGGCACCTGGAGGCCGGCCGAGTTCTTCTGCTCATAAAAGGACGACTGCTTGATCCCGACCAGCAGCACGATCAGAACATCCGGCTTGGCATTCTGGATGTTCGTGATCGACGTGCTGAACTGTGAGACATCGAGCGGGATGAACTCCTCGCCAATGATCTCGCCCCCCTGCTGCTCGACGATCTTGCGGCACCAGTCCGCCGTCAACTGACCGAAGTTGTAGTCAGCTGCAATCGTGTAGATGCGGGGACCAAACTTTTCCATGACCGCCGGCATGAACGGCACGACCTGGTGATCGGGCACGCATCCGGTTGGAAAGACCCAGGAATCGCAAACGCCGCCTTCATATTGATTGTTGTAGAAAAAGAGCATCTTGTTCTGATCGACAATCGGGCGGATGGCCTCGCGCGATGCCGAGGTGAAGCAGGCGTGGAGCACATCAACCTTATCTTGCAGTATGAGCTTGCGCGCCATTTCCTGATAGCGCCGGTTATCTGACTGCGCGTCTTCCGCCACGAGCACCACTTCGCGGCCCAGCAGACCACCAGCGTCGTTCAATTCTTTGACCGCCAGGTTGGCGGCGTTGAATTTCTGGACGCCAACGACCGAGAAGTCGCCCGTACGATCACCAAGCCAGCCAATCTTGATCGGGCCCTCGTCCTGAGCCAGCGCGTAGGAGACATCGATTCGCGATGCGAAGGCCAGTGCCCCCGCTGTCAGGGCTGAGTCTCGGAGCAGGCTCCGCCGCGAAATCGTGCTTGCCGCTACCGTCGAAGCATCAGTGTTTTCGCGCACAGTTGTCTCCTTTGCCAATGGCTTGCTGGATTGGTGCGTGAGACGTTTCCCTGGGGTCAGGTGCTGCGGCCCCCTTTCTCGACCAGGCGCCAGTGCCGGGACGCTGAACGTAGGGATGGTGTGGTCTGCTCGCCTGCACGCCCGTGCGGGCAAGAATCTGACATCTATGTCGCTTCGCCACGCAGCGTGAACGTATCAAACGCCGCATAGCCTGTCAACGAGGCTTAGCACGTATCCTGCGTGCAGATTTTTTGGCGCGGCGCGCAGATGATCCGTCTCCAGCCGGCAGGCAACGAACACGTTGCAGAGACTCGCGCAGTCCAAGATGGAGAACACGGCGTGTCTGGCTTCGTCAACAGCCTGCGGAATGCCGTTGCAGATCTCGTGGCAGACCTGGAGGCCATGCCTGCCCAACACTTGGAGATGCGGCGAGACACGGCAATGCGTGTGCGCTCCATCTCCGCGGCGAGTATCCCCAACGAACTAACGAACTCGTGACGCGCATGCTCCGCTATCTGGCAACCCGCCGCGCCACCAGGTCGTCGATCAGCACTGTCCACCGTCCTGGTACCAGGTAGATTCACAGCATCATGTACGCGTCAGAACAGCAGAGAAACGCCAAGAACATCTCGTCTAGTACCCGTTGGCCGCATTCTCACGCCACCGCTGGAGGTCAGGAACCAGCACCTCCCGATGACTGCTTTCCAGGTCGTCGTCCGAAGTCCCGAGTGAGTCGCTGCCCCCCTACACCACGATATTGACCAACCGCCCCGGCACGTAGATCACCTTGCGCGGCTCGCGCCCGGCCACGGCCTCGGCGATCTTCGGTTGCGCCAGGGCGGCGGCGCGCGCGGCGTCCTCGCTCAGGTCAACCGGCAGCAGCAGGCGATCCCGCAGCTTGCCGTTCACCTGCACCACCACCTCCACCTCGTTGGCCACGGTCAGCGCCGGGTCGTACTCCGGCCAGCCCTGCTGGTGCACCGAGTACGGGTTGCCCAGCCGCTCCCACAACTCCTCGGCCACATAGGGCGTGCTGGGCGCCATCAGCAGCACCAGCGTCTCGATCGCCTCGCGCCACTCGGGCGTGCGCACGATCTCAGTCTCGCGCAGCTTCATCAACTCGTTGACGTACTCGATCAACGCGGCGACCATCGTGTTGAACTGGAACTCGTCCAGGTCCGTCGTCACGCGCTGAATGGTGCGGGCGCGCAGGCGGCGCAGCGGCGCGACGTCGCTCTCCGGCAGCGTGGCCTCGAAGGAACCGGCGCCCGTGTCCGTCACCAGGCTGAAGGCGCGCCGGATGAAGCGCTCCATGCCGGTGATGCCGCGCGAGTTCCACGGCCCGCCCTGCTCCCATGGGCCCAGGTACATCAGGTGCAGGCGCAGCGCGTCCGCGCCGTGGGCGGCCACCAACTCGTCCGGGGAAACTTGCGTCCCCCGGCTCTTGCTCATCTTGGTGCCCTCTTCCGCCAGGATCATCCCCTGGTTGCGCAGGCGCACGAACGGCTCGCCGTGGTCGATCAGCCCCAGATCCCGCATCACCTTGGTGAAGAAGCGGGCGTAGAGCAGGTGCAGGATGGCGTGCTCGATGCCGCCGCAGTACAGGTCGACCGGCGTCCACTGCGCCGCCGCCTCGACATCGAACGGGCCCGTCTCATCATGCGGCGACGTGTAGCGGTACCAGTACCAGGAGGAATCGACAAAGGTATCCATGGTGTCGGTTTCACGCCGCGCCGGGCCACCGCACTGCGGGCAGGTGGTGTGCAGAAACCCCGGGTGCGAAACCAGCGGCGATGGCCCGGTCGGCGTGAACTCCGCGTCCAGCGGCAGCACGACCGGCAGTTGGTCTTCCGGCACCGGCACCATGCCGCACGCCTCGCAGTAGACCACCGGGATCGGCGTGCCCCAGTAGCGCTGGCGCGAGATCAGCCAGTCGCGCAGGCGGAAGTTCACCTCCGCCTCGCCCCGGCCCGCATCGGCCAGCCAGGTGATCACCTCCGGCAACTCGTCCGGCATCAGCTTGCCGGTCATCGGGCCGGAGTTCACCAGCCGCCCCGGCCCGTGGTACGCCTCAGTCATCGTGGCCGGGTCGAAATCGGGCTCGCCATCTGGCTGCACCACCACCTGGATCGGCAGGTCGAAAGCGCGCGCGAACTCAAAGTCGCGCTGATCGCCGAACGGCACCGCCATGATGGCGCCGGTGCCGTAGCCCATCAGCACGTAGTCGGCGATCCAGACCGGGATGCGCTCGTCCGTCACCGGGTTCACGGCGTAGGCGCCGGTAAAGACCCCGGTGCGCTGGCGGCTCTCGTCGGTCGACATGCGCTCGATCTCGGTCTGCTTCCGCGCCTGGTCAACGTAGGCGTCTACCTCGGCGCGCTGCTGGTCCGTCGTGATCGTCGCCACCAGCGGGTGCTCCGGCGCCAGCACCATGAAGGTCGCGCCCCAGACGGTATCGGGCCGCGTGGTGAACACCTCCAGCTCATCACCCGTCTCCAGCGGGAAGCGCAGGCGCGCGCCCTCGGAGCGCCCGATCCAGTTGCGCTGCATCGTCTTGACGCGCTCGGGCCAGTCCAGATCCTCAGCGGCGTGCAACAGTTCGTCCGCATAGTGGGTGATGCGGAAGTACCACTGCTCCAGGTCGCGCTTGTACACCTCCGAGCCACACCGCTCGCAGATGTTGCCCTCCAGCACCTGCTCGTTGGCCAGCACCGTCTGGTCCTTCGGGCACCACCAGACCCCGCCCTTGGCGCGGTAGGCCAGCCCCTTCTTCAGCATCTGCAGGAAGAGCCACTGGTTCCAGCGGTAGTACTCCGGCGTGCAGGTGATGACCTGCCGCCGCCAGTCGATCATCGCGCCCATCTGGCCATACTGCTCGCGCATGGCGTCGATGTTCTCGAAGGTCCAGGTGGCGGGGTGAATGTTGTTGCGGATCGCCGCGTTCTCGGCGGGCAGGCCAAAGGCATCGAACCCCATCGGGAAGAGCACGTTGTGGCCGCGCATCCGCTGCAGGCGGGCGAAGATATCGGGCGCCACGAAGGCGAACCAGTGCCCGATGTGCAGCACCCCGGAGGGATAGGGGTACATGGTCAGCGAGTACCACTTCTCCTCCGGCGCGTCGTCATCGACCCGGTACAGCTCGTCGGTCTCCCAGCGGGCGCGCCACTTCGGCTCGACGGCGGCGGGATCGTAGCGATCGCTGGCCGTCCCGATGATGTCGCCGACCGTGCTGGTCGTGGTCTCGGTCCCGGTAATCGTGGTCATCTGCTGATTCGTCCTGTATTCCGCCGCCTGCCGGCGTCCATGGGGCCGGCTTCTCGATACGCTGGGCATGAAAAAGCCCTTCATCCCTGGTCAGGGACGAAAGGCTTGAAACGCTTCCGCGGTACCACCCTGGTTGACCGGGTGGCGCGGATGGTGGTGGAGCCGAGGGGACTCGAACCCCTTACCTCAACACTGCCAGTGTTGCGCTCTCCCGGCTGAGCTACGGCCCCAGAGAATCCTGGCGCGGCCACGATCCACTCTGGATACCCGATAACGGAGGCAACCCGGCGCCAGCTAACGGTACACCGCTTCACCAGCACAGCTCACGGGCGAGTTCAGCCCCTGAATGGCCGCCTTGCACCACCGGCGGCTCTCTGGGAGGCAGGGCTTACTACTCCCGATCAAAGCTCACGGAGCATAGCCCACATCTGTGACTGGCGTCAAACCGCGCGGGTATGTCGGTATACCCGCGCGGCCTGGCACGCACCTACTCGCTGAGTTCGATCGTGGCCGGCTCCGAGGTGCGCGTCTCCGTGCGCGTCACGTGCCCCTTGCCGCCGGAGCCCGCGCTCGCCAGCCCGGCGCCGATGCCCGGCATGATTGGCGAACTCACCAGGCTCGGGACAGCCACGGCGATCTCCACCGGCATCCCCGGCGTGACCGCCGAAATCGGCGGCACGGTGATCCCCGAGACAATGCCCTGCGCCCCGGTTGCCGGCACATCAACGCTCACCAGGGCAGCCAGCACTGCCGCCACCCCACACACTTGCAGAACCCGACGCATCGCGTTCCCCTCCCCGTGCCTACACCGCTCCCATGAGAAAGCGCCCGCACCGCACCGACCGTGACACCGTGGAACATGGGAGTACGTACACAGTATCGCATGTGGCGCAAGCGCTGCGGAGTGTGGCTGCGCGAGAAGGCAACTGGCAGGCGCGAATGCGCAACTAACGCCCTGGTCCGTAACCGGGTTTTCCCCGCCGGTGAGGCGCCCATCGCGCACCACGGCTGGCACGCCGGTGAGTACATCCAGTGGGCGGCCCTGGCCCTGCGCGTCAAGAATCGTCTTGGCAATCGGGTCGCTCCCTCCCTGGCCGGGTTCCGGGCGGGTGGCAGCCTGGTCTGTCAGGAACCGGGGGAAGGTGTTGCGTCGCACGCACCCAGCCGACGGCCAGCCCCGCTCCCGGGATCAGGAGCGGGGCTGGGTTCTGGGACTGCGCGTCAGGAAGGGGCGGTCTGCCCCGCCGTTACCTCGCAGCCTCCGGCTTGATGTTCTGATTTCGGTGGAAGAGGTTCTGCGGATCGTAGGTGTGCTTCAGGGCGGCCAGGCGCGCGTACTTGGCGGTGCTGTAGGCATCGCGCACGCGTTCCGGGTTGTCCCCCACGCCGAGGTAGTTCACGTACACGCCCCGCGCGTACGGCTGCATGGCGTCCCACAGCCCACGCGCCCAGGCGATGTTCGCATCCGCCTCCGCCGGGTCGCCCCAGCGCGCGATGATCGCGAGGTTGACCGCCGCGTCGCGGTGATCGAACGCCGTCTCATCCCGGCCAACATGGGTGACCGCGCCGCCCAATTGCTCGATGAGCACCGCGTTCAACGGTGAGGGCGCGGCGTTGGCCCCGGCCACCAGGATGTCGATGGCGTCGTCCGGGAGACCGGCCAGGAAATGCGCCCGCCAGTACACCTGCAGGCCGGTCGGGAAGCCATCGTCCAGCATCTTCTGCAGGGCGGTGTAGGGCATCGGCTGCACCATATCGGCCAGCGGCTCGCCCAGCGCGCGGTACGGCGCGACTGCCTGAGCCCCGGCTTCTTCATCGCCAGCGTAGGCAATGACGTAGGCAAAGATCGGCGCGCCCTCAGGGGAGCAGAGCATGGCGCTGAAGACCGTGAGCGCATCGGACGAGGCGTCGGACTCCGCGCGGAAATGCCGCAGCGCGGCCGTCGCCTCTTCACGTGGGTACACCAGCATGCCGGCGTAGACGCCCTCCAGCGGGTGCAGCTTGAAGGTGAACTCGGTCACCACGCCGAAGTTGCCGCCGCCCCCGCGCAATCCCCAGAGCAACTCGGGGCGCTCGGTTTCACTGGTGGCAACCACAGAGCCGTCGGCCAGCACCACCTCGGCGGCGATGAGGTTGTCGCACGCCAGGCCCATGCTGCGCATCAGCCAGCCGATGCCGCCCCCGAGGGTGAGGCCAGCCACGCCCGTCGAGGAGATTGCGCCGCCCGTGGCGGCGAGCCCGTGCGCCTGCGTCGCGGCATCGAAATCGCCCCAGGTGGCGCCACCGCCCACGCGGGCCACCCGCGCGGCGGGATCGACCTCGACCGCGTTCATGGCCGTCAGATCGATGACCAGGCCGTCATCGACCACCGCCAGCCCAGCGGCATTGTGACCGCCGCCGCGGATCGCGATCTCCAGGCCCTGCTCCCGCGCAAAGTTCACGGCGGCCTGCACATCCTCCACGCTCTGGCAGCGGGCAATGGCCGCCGGGCGGCGGTCAATCATCCCGTTCCAGACCTCACGGGCAGCATCGTAGCCCGCGTGATCCGGGAGCACGAGCTCGCCGGACATGGCGGAAGACAACTGGGGCCAGGGAAACACTGTGGAAACACTGCGAGACATGAACATCTCCCGTACGGTAAGCATGCAAGGGTGGAGTACGGAGTGCGCGCGGAAGCGTAGGACGCGTTTTCCCGCCTGACAAGGGGTACGAATCGGCTGGGTTCGCCAGTGTGCCCGCTGGAGATGCAACGCGCAGATGTCGTGGTTCAGGCCGTCAGGGCACGGGCGTCGCAGCCGGTGTGGCGGCTGGTTCGCCTGGGTGCAGCGGGGGCAAGGCGATCTCGTAGAGCCACCCGTGGAAGAAGGTCTCCAGGTCCTCACCGCTGATCTCCTCCGAGAGCGCGATGAAATCCTCGGTTGTCGCGTTGCCGTTGCGGTAGCGCTCGGGCCAGGTGCGCAGGATGGTGAAGAAGGCGTCATCCCCGACGCGCAGGCGCAGCGCGTGCAGCGTCAGCATCCCCCGGTCGTACACGGAGAGCGGCGAGAACAGGTTGGGCGCGCCGGGGTCGCCGGTCGGCACGGCCACGCCCGGGAAGAGATCCGGGTCCACTCCCAGGGCCGCCAGTTGGGCCAGGCCATCTGCCGCCGGAATCTGCGCCAGGTCCTCCAGGCTCGCTGCGCCCAGGCCGTCCAGGTAGCCCTGCACAAAGCGCTCGCTCACCGCAGAGCGCAGGAAGCGTGTGCTGAAGCGCTGGTAGGTGTTCAGCACATCCGCCGCGCTGGAGGCCGCCACGGCCTGCGGGTCCTGGACCGGGTTGAGCGCCGCGTGCAGCGCGTAGCTCTGGGCCACGTGGCGGTTGCGCGCCGCCACCCCCTCGGTGTGCTCGATCCAGAGCGTCTGCGCGTAACTGGCGAACCCCTCGTTCAGCCAGATATCCTGCCAGCGCAGCACACTCACCGTATTGCCGAACCACTGGTGCGCCATCTCGTGCGCCACCAGCGAATCCTGGCCCTGGCGTTCCTCGTCCGTGAGCGCCGTTGAGCCCACGAACGGCAGTGAGCCATAGGTCGGGATCGTCTGCGTCTCCAGCGCAAAGAGGATCGGCGCGTCCACCACCGTGCCGCCAGCAGCGGCGAAGGGATACGGCCCGAAGACCGTCTCGAAGTAGTCGATCATCTCCGGCAGGCGGTCGAACATGGCCCGCTGCCCCGGCCCAATACCTGCGGCGAAGGCCAGCCGGAGCGGAATCCCGTGCGGCCCCTCACCTTCGATCATGTCCAGGCGGCCGGCGTGGAAGGTCACCAGGTAGGTGGCCATGGGGTCCGGCGAGTCCCACACGGTCGTGACCTTGCCGTCGTGCTCGGTCGTCTCGACGAGCAGCCCGTTGGCCACGACGGAGTACGGCGCATCCACGGTCAGGCGGATGGTGTAGGTCGCCTTGTCGGCAGGGTGGGCATTGGCCGGGAACCACGTCTCGGAGCCGCGCGGCTCCCCGGCAATGAAAATGGCGTCCTGGCCATCCCACCAGCCGGAGCCATACTGCTCCGCTTCGGTGGGGTTGGGCTTCTGGCCCACGCCCGAGATGGCGCCCAGCACTTCCAGCACCAGCGACCCGACCGTTGGCGCAGCCATCCCCAGCGGCGTCCCGGCGTACGTGATCTCTGTGGTGAAACGCTGGCCGGGCGCCAGCGCTCGGGCCGGCATCACGGTGAACTCTGCGCCCCGCCGGCTGAACGTGGCGGGCGCGCCGTCCACGGTAATCGCGGCGATGTCCAGCCCCCGGAAATCCAGATTGAAGGCGCACAACTCGATGAGGGCGAGGGCCTCGATCGTGGCCTTCCCGGCCCGGATACTGCCGCCGGCCACATCCAGGTCGAGATCGATCGCGTAGTGGAGCGCATCGTAGCCGCCGTTGCCCATGAGCGGGAAATAGGCGTCGCCGATACTGCTGCTGCCGGCTGCACAGGCCGCGCTCACGACCGGGGTCGCGCCCTGCGCCGTCACGCCGGGGACAGCCAGCCCCAGCAGCACCATCCCCGCCAAGACACCCTGGGCCACCGAGCCGAACGCGCGCATCCCTCGTCCCCTGTTGCCTCGCTGCGCCCCGTTCTGGTGGGCTTACCCTGCGCAAACCTATGGGCCGGGTACCCAGGTGTCAAGCCGCAGGGGCCGGGCCAGAACGCGTGGTCCGCCAGGATGCACCACAACCGCTAGGCAAGCGCCGGACTTTTCGTCATAGTTGGCCGTGTCGTGCCGCCGGTGACTTCCCGTTGGAGCGGTGGCGCCTGTCTGCTCACAGTCGAAAGGATCATGCATCATGGTGACGCCTTCGCCCGCCGGCCGTATTGCCGAAAGTATCGTGCGCCGGTTCGAGGGCCTGGCCGGAACGCGTGACCGCGCCCTTGGCGAGGGCCGCCAGATCACCCGCCTCGCGGCAAACAGTGTCCGCGCCACGCACCGGGGCGAGCTGGCCGAAGCCGAGCGCCTGCTGACCGAGGCGCAGAATCGCATGATCGTGCTGAAGGCCGAGCTGCGTCCCTACCCCAGCGTGTACTGGGCGGGCTACGTGCAGGATGCCATGAAGGAAGCGGCAGAGGCGGCCATCGCCCTCGCCATCGTGGCCGACCGCCCGCTGCCGGAACCAGCGGACCTGGGCGTGGAAGACGCCGCCTACCTCAACGCGCTGGCCGAGGCCGCGTCAGAACTGCGGCGGCAGGTGCTGGACCGCCTGCGCGAGAACGACCTGGCCCGGGCCGAATACCTGCTGGGCGTGATGGACGACATCTACAGCGCCCTCGTCACCGTCGACTTCCCCGACGCCATCACGGGCGGTCTCCGCCGCACCACCGATGCCCTGCGCGCCGTTCTGGAGCGCACGCGCGGCGATGTCACCATGGCCGCCACCCAGGGGCGCGTGGAACGCGCGCTGCGCCAGGCCCTCGGCGCCGAGTTCGCGGCGCTTGGCGCGCCCCTCGCCGGCGCCCTGGAGGACGACCCCCTGCACGTGGAGTAACCGAGGCCCTCATGGATTCCACGGTGCAAGCAACCGCCCCCTGCACAAGGCTGCCAATCACCGCCATGTGGCAAAGCTGGCATGCTTGGCATTCTTGGCACACTTACTGTGGCGACCGGGAGTAGTCAGGTGAGCATGCCTCTTGCTCGTCGTGTCCCGAACTCGTCGCGGGACCGCGTTCCCCGGCCAATACGCCACTAGGGTCATCCATCTTCATGTGTCATCCTGAGCGAAGTCGAGGGATCTCGGCCTGGGCTACCGCCAGGCAACGATGCCGGCGCCCGCGCGGCGCGGTCACGAAGCACCACGGCGGCTGGCAGCGCCGAGATCCCTCCTGCGTCGGGATGACACGCGATGGCGGGCGGTGGAGCGGGGAGCCACAGGGGTGTCCGTTGGTGAAAACCTGGCGTGTTACACCCTCGTCCCGACAACGTCCTGGCGTTGCGCTATTGACCCACCAGTGAACAGCCCTACTCCACCGAGAACCCGAAGACCGTGGTTGAGGTGAACTGCTCCCCGGGCCGCAGGACCGTGCTGGGGAAGGCCGGCTGGTTCGGCGAATCCGGGAAGTGCTGCGTTTCCAGCGCGATACCATCGCCCTGCCGGTAGGCATGGCCGCTCGTACCGTAGAGATCGCCGTGCAGATGATTGCCGCCGTAGACCTGGATTCCCGGTTCCGTCGTCCACACGGTGAGCGTGCGCCCGCTGGCCGGGTCCTGCAGCCGCGCCGCCTCGATGAGCGAGGCATCGCCCTCTGGGCGGTCGAGCACGAAGTTGTGGTCGATGCCGAGGCCCAGCCGCAACTGCGGGTGATCCTGCCGCGTGCGCTCGCCGAAGCGCGCGGGCGCGCGGAAATCGAGCGGGGTCCCCTCGACGGGGGCCAGCACACCGGTCGGGAGCTGGTTGGCGTCGGTTTCCGTGAAGCGGCTGGCATTCACGGCCAGCAGGTGCTGCCCGGTGCTGCCGCTCCCCTCCCCGGCCAGGTTCCAGTAACCGTGGTTTGTGAGGTTGAGCACGGTCGGCTTGTCGGTTTCCGCCACGTAGTCGAGCCGCAGCCGGTTGGCATCATCCAGGGTGTAGGTCACGCTGGCCGTGAGCGCGCCGGGGAAGCCCTCTTCGCCGTCCGGGCTGACCCGGGTCAGGCGCACGCCCCCCTCCACCGCCTCAGCGTCCCACAGGTGCTTGTCGAAGCCGCGGTTGCCGCCGTGCAGCGTCAGCGTGCCCATGTTCAGGGTGGGGGTGTACCGCACGCCATCAAGCTCGAAGCCCTCGCCCCCCAGCCGGTTGGCGTAACGGCCGGCCACACAGCCGAAGAAGGGGATGTTGCCGGTCACGTAGGTCGCCAGGTCGGCGAAGCCAAGCGCCACGTTAGCGAACACGCCGTCGCGGCCCGGGATGCGCACGGACTGGATGACCGCGCCCCAGGGGAGGACAACCACCTCCACCCCCTGCGCGTTCCGCAGCGTGAAGCGTGACACGGGCTGCCCGTCGATCCTCCCCGCCGCGTCCTGGATGACTTCCACCATCGTCTCTGCCGCCTCCACCTCGTCGTGCGCGCCGCACGCGCAGACAATACACGCAGTTGCCGCCGCCCGCCGCCCGCTGCTGGCTGGCGCGCGGACACGCACAACCTGCGTGGTACCATCGCGGCTCAACGTGGCGTTTCCCGGAAGTACAAGGACAAGGCATATGCGCATCGCCGTGGACGCGGCGGGTGGGGATCACGGCCTGGAGGTCGTCCTGCCAGGCGCCCTGGCTGGTGCGCGCCGTTTCGGCGTGGGTCTGCTGCTCGCCGGGGCTGAGCCAGAGATTGCCGCCGCGCTGGCGAAACAGAACACCGCCGGCCTGGATATCGAGATCGCCCACGCGCCGGACGTCATCTCCATGGATGACTCCCCAGCCCAGGCCGTACGGCGCAAACCCCATTCGGCGATTGCCGTGGCCCTGGATGCCGTGCGCCAGGGCCGGGCCGAGGCCATGATCTCCGCTGGCAACAGCGGCGCGGTGATGGCTGGCGCCCTCTTCAAGCTGGGGCGCATTCGTGGCGTGGACCGCCCGGCCATCGCCGGCTACATCCCCTCCATGAAGGGGCACACCCTGGTGCTGGATATGGGCGCGGTCACCGACCCGCGCCCGGCGCACCTGGTGCAATTCGCGCAGATGGGCGCGATCTACACCGAGCGTGTCGCCGGCGTCACCAAGCCGACGGTCGGGCTGCTCTCAAACGGCGAGGAGCCCTCCAAGGGGAATGCCCTGGTCCAGGAGACCTTCCCCCTCCTGCAAGCGGCGCCCGGCATCACCTTCTACGGCAACGTGGAGGGGAACGACATCACGCGCGGCGTGGTGGACGTGGTGGTGACGGACGGCTTCACGGGCAACGTGGCCCTGAAAGTCGCCGAAGGCGCAGCCTCGCTCATCAACGCCACCATCCGCAAACGTATTACGGCGGGGCTTTTCCGCAAGGCCCTGGCGGGTCTTCTCTACCCGGCCTTCCAGCAGGTGAAGCGCGATCTGGACTACGCCGAACAGGGGGGCGCGCCGCTCCTGGGCATTGATGGCGTCGTCATCATCTCCCACGGCCGCTCGAACGCGCTGGCCATGGAGAACGCCATCGGCGTTGCCAGGCGCAGCGTGGAAGGCGACGTTCCCGGCACCATCGGCCGCCTCATGGCCACGCTGGACGCCCCGCAAGTCGCGGGTGTGGGCTAGGGCGAGCGCCTGCAACCGCCTTCCGCACACGGAGAAACCCGGACACAGGCAAAAGCCCCTCGCCCAGGGAACTGGACGAGGGGCCGGCCAATGAGGGAAACGGGCTAGGCCCCTTCCTCCACCGTCCGCTTCAACTGCGTACCGGGCTTGAAGGTTGGGCTGCGGCGCGCCTCGATGGTCATCGTCTCGCCGGTGCGCGGGTTGCGGCCCTCGCGGGCGGCGCGCTCCACGACCTTGAAGGACCCGAAGCCGCTGATCTGCACCTCGACGTTGCGCGCCAGGTGATCGTGAATCGCCATCAGGAAGGCGTTGACCGCCTTGCCCGCCTGCGCCTCGCTGAGACCGGTCTCACTGGCGACGATCTTGATCAGATCCTGCTTGACGGCCTTGCCGCCCGCACCGTCGGTCTCGATGTCGAGATCGTCCTGAACTGCTGCCTTTGCCATGGTTTGGCTCCTTGTGATTGGCGCCGAAGAGACACATCCTGCTGAACCGTCACGCACGATCGCGCGGGCAGGGGGCGCCTGTTACGCGAAGTCGCGTCTGACCCGACCGCCCAGTTTACCACTGCCATGACAGCCAGTCCACGAAAACCCGCGAACATACGCGGGTTTTTGGAGTTTGCGCGACATCAGGCCCCCTCCAGGCGGCGCTGCCGGGCGGCTTCGAAGAGCAGAATGGAGCCAGCGACAGCGGCATTCAGGGACTCGACGCCGCCCGCCAGCGGGATCGCCACCGCCTCCGTGGCCCAGGCCGCCAGGGGCGGGCTCACCCCGTCTGCCTCGCCCCCGATGATGAGCGCGGCGGGCTGGGTCCAGTCGACCGCGTCGTAGGCCACCGGCGCGCCGGCGGCGGTGGCGGCGCGCAGCGGGAGAGTCTGCCACAGGGCAGCGGCGGCCGCATCGAAGGCACGCAACGGGAGCCGGAAGTGCGCACCCATACCGGCACGCACAACCTTCGGGTTCCAGGGGTCCACGCTCTCCGGGGTGAGGTAGACCGCGCTCACCCCGGCGCCGGCCGCCGACCGCAGTAGCGTGCCGAGGTTGCCGGGATCGCGCAGGCGATCCAGCACCAGCACCAGCGGTGTTCGCGTCTCCGGGATGGCCACCTCGGGCCAGGGAAAGACCGCCAGCACCCCCTGCGGCGCTTGCACCTCGCTCAACCTGTCGAAGAGGCGTGGCTCCACCCGGCGCAGCACCGGGTCATCCGGCGGCAGGCCAAGCTCGTGCAGGAGGAGCTCGGCCCGCTCATCCTGGCGCAGTAGCACCAGGCGGGGCCGCACGCCCGCCTCCAGGCCGTCGCGCACCGCGCGCAGCCCCTCAACGACGAACGCCCGCTCGGCGGCGCGGATATCGCGCCGGGAGAGCGAGCGAACGACGGCGATGGCCGGGTTGGCGCTGGACGAGATGACGGCGCGATCCGGGGAGGGCATCACGCCTGCTCAGGCCAGCACGAGGGTGCGAGAAAAGGTTACGCCAGCGCCTGCTTCGCCGTGGCGACCACCGCCGCGAAGGCATCCGGCTGGCGTACGGCCAGGTCGGCCAGCATCTTGCGGTCCACCTTCACGCCGGCCTTGTTCAGGCCATTGATCAGCGTGGAGTAGGACATGCCGTTGAGGCGGCTGGCGGCGTTGATGCGCACGATCCACAGGCGGCGGAAATCGCGCTTGCGGTTGCGGCGGTCCCGGTAGGCGTAGGCGAGCGAGCGCATCATCGATTCGTGCGCGCGCTTGTAGAGGCGGTTGTTGGCTCCGTAGTGACCCTTCGTCTGGGCCAGCACCTTCTTGTGCTTCGCGTGGGCGGTAACGCCGCGCTTGACGCGTGCCATGGAAAACGTCTCCTCGTTCCAGCAGTCTTGTCGGGGCCGCTGTTGCCCGGCGTGGGTGTTGCCACGCGCGCCGCCCACCGTGGGCTGCGCCGGGCCGGGTGGAGTCCCCGGCCGTGAGTGCGTTTACGCGCCGTACGGCAGCAGACGCTCGACCTGGCGCTGGTTCGTGGCATCGAGGGTCAGCATGCGGTCGAACTGCCGCTTCACCCGTGGGGCCTTCTTGCGCCGGTTGTGGCTCTTCATGCCCTTGGTGCGCATGATCTTGCCACTGGCGGTCACATGGAAACGACGCTTCGCTCCCTTATGGGTTTTCATCTTCTTCGACGGAGCCTTGGCCACCGCTATGTCCTTCCTTCTCGCGTTCTTTCTCTGCTACCGCGGCCTTCACCTTCAGCGGGGCCATGATCAGGATCATGGTCCGCCCTTCCATGCGCGGCGCCATTTCCACGGTGCCGTGCGGGCGAAGTTGATCAGCCAATTGATCGAGCAGTCCCTTACCGATATCCGGGTGGGCCATCTCGCGCCCCCGGAAGAGCACGGTCAACTTCACCTTATCCCCGGCATCCAGAAACTTGGCTGCCTGCTTTCCCTTGGTTGACAGATCATGATCGTCGATCTTGGGCCGGATGCGAACTTCCTTGAGCTCGACGACATGCTGATTGCGCCGGGATTCGCGCTCTTTCCGGCTCTGCTCGTAACGGAATTTCCCGTAATCCATGAGCCGGCACACCGGTGGCATCGCGTTCGGGGCAACCTCGACAAGATCGAGGCCGCGGTCACGCGCCATCTGAAGTGCTTCGAACGTGGGAATGATGCCTACCTGCTCACCCTGCTCATCGATCAACCGGACTTCGCGAATCCGGATGCGCTCGTTGACGCGGGTCTGGACCGGTCTGGAAATAATCTGCCTCCATTGCCCGCCAGGCGGGACTTTCTTCAATAACACAGGAACGCGCCGGAAAATCACTCCGGCGCGGTCGCCCCAAAACCAGAGAGCCATTTTAGCACTCTTGGGACGAACGGGTCAATTATGCAAGGTTGCCTGATGCCTCGCAGCCCTTCCCCGGCGATTGCTGGTGCACACGCCACGCCCTCAGGCTCATGAATCTTGCTCCGGCGCGTCAGGAGCGTGAAATGGCCGCATCCGCACGGCGTCGATCGCGCCCGCCGGGATCGCGTACGACGTCGCCCAGGGGCTGGGTGGCGATGCCTCCCACGCCACGGCGTAATAGGTGCCGCCGCGCTCGGCCACCAGGATCAGATCCTTGCCGGCAAGTTCCGGGAAGATCCCGGGCCTGGTCACGAACGTCACGCGCGTGGCTGCCGCGGAGGCGCCCGTGACCAGGTCGACCGCAGCCAGTTCGGCCGCCTCTCCGGTGTACACCAGCGCACTGAGCAGGTAGGCCGCAAACACCAGCGCAATGGGAACGACCTGATGCGCCTTGATCTCGGTCAGCAGGTAGCGACGCTGCCACCCGAGCCACAGAACGTAGATCAGCAGGATCACCCCGACGTATCCCAGCACGCTGGTGATTTCCGCAAGCACCGAGCGATGTGGCAACTCGCGCGCCTGCCAGCTTGCCCCAGCCTTCAGGAGCAACGGGCAACAACGATGAGGTTGGCCAGGACCGGCAACAGGTGCGGGAAACGCTTCCTGGCGTGGGCCAGCCACTGGCCCCGGTCGCGCGAAAGCCCCGCAAGGACGCGGTAGAGCACGACGGCGATCAGGAGCGTGAGCGGATAATCGAGCAAGCCCCAGAGCGCATGGATCGACTGCAGCGCGACATACGGCGCGGGAAGATCGGGCGGAAGGATCTCGAGCGACAGCCTGCCGAAGTAGGCATCCACGTACACGAAGCCCACGAGATAGAGCGCGACCGAGGAGATTGCGGCAATAACGACCGATTCGGCAATCCGACGGACGGTCTCCAGGGACGACGGCGATGCCTCAGCCACGCGTGGCGCCCTCCCGTTCCGCTGGCACGGCTACACCGGCGGCAGCCGCCGGGCAACCACCGCCAGCCAGATCATCCAGAGCAGGCTGACGACCCAGGCCAGCACAATGGCCATCGACTGGGACTGGGAGAACCCCTCTGCGCCGGCCACCCACCCCTGCACCAGGTAGACCAGGCCGGACAGCCCGATCAGGTACCCGATGGGCCGAGGGGCCCAGGACACCCGCGTCGCCGCCAGCCCCACGAGGATCAACGCCAGCCCCAGCGCGTAGTCGTGATAACTCCGCAGCCCCCACTCAATCCAGCGGATCGCCTCGGCGCTCGCAAAGCGTGCCGCTTGCTCGGCGTCAGGGGCATGCACCCACGCTACGTCCGCCTGCTTGTTCGCCACCCCGTCCACCGCCTGCAGGGCGCCATAGAGCGCAAACGCCGCGACCGCCGCCGCAGCACCAAAGCGGCTCGACCACCGCGCCAGGTGATCCTGAGGGTCGAGGCTGTCCGCCAGGGCGAGCAGCCCCGCAAGCAGGATCGCCATGGCGGCGAACTGGCCAGCGTGCACGGCTGTCCAGAGGTCACTTCCCGCGTACGCCGCAAAAATCGCGTGATGATCATTCGCGTCGCCGCCCGTGTGGAACTGCGTGATCGCGATGTAGAGAAGTTGCCCGACCAGGAGCAATGTGGCGGACAGGCGGAGCGACGAGCGGCTGGGAGTGCGCGGCATGGCTGTCCTCCTGAACTCTGATGCCAGGCCAGAGCTGCCCGCGCCGGCTTCTGGTGCCGGTTGGCGCGCATCTCATCCTATCAGGGTGGCCATCAAGGCGGGCGGGCGTAGTCGAATCCACGTCACATTTCCTCACGGGGTCGTCGTTCCTGTTCGTGGATGGAGACGCAAGGATCAGGCTGTAGCGCCTCCCTGGCCCGCACGTTACCGGGAAATCGGACAGGCGCTGCCGTGCATGATGTCACCCCCTCCGGGTCGAGGATCTCGAGGAACTGCCAGGGCGAGCCCAGGCAACAGCTTCACCCTGAACATTGGCATGTTCCCATTGGGCTAACCGGCGCGGTATCACCGCCAGAGCCTGCCGATGCGCCGAGGTTCCACCAGAACGCTCCACGTTCGAGCCCACTGCGGATGGGGAGCGGGCCTGCCCTACCCGCCGGGGTGGGCGCAAACCGCTCCCCCGGGCGGGGCCGAACCACGCCACCGGATCGGGTAGTGCGAGCTACTGCAGCACAGACTGGAAGCGGTGCGAGGGCCGAGCCATGTCCAGCCCGCGGGAGAGGCCCAGCGTGGCCCAGGCGGTACGGCCGCAGGAGTGGACCAGACCATGGACAGCCGTTGCTTCGATATCCTGACCCGCCTGGCCAGTACGCGCCTGAGCCGGACCGCAGCGCTGCGGGGCGTGGCCGCCGGCGCGTTGGCCGCCGTACTCGCCGCCGCAGGCGTCGCCACCCCGGCGGAGGCCAGGCACAAGAAGGGCAAGAAAAAGCCAATCTGCCTCTGCCCGACAGCGGACGCGGTGAGCTGCGCCGACAAGAAGGCCAAGCAGAAGCAGGTGAAGAAACTGGCCAGGCAGGCTTGCAACTACACGGGGAAGTGCCAGCCCGGCGTGGTCGGCGCTCAGTGCCGCTGCCCCAGCGGGCAAACCCGGTGTGGGCAGCGCTGCGTCAACCTGAAAAGTGACCCAGCGAACTGCGGCGCGTGCGGCAAGGTGTGCGCGGCCGGGCTGGCCTGCGGGGGTGGGACCTGCTGCCTGCCGGCGACGGCGAATCTGCAGGCGGCCCTCGATGCGGCCTCCGCAGGGTCCACGCTGCGGCTGTGCGCGGGGGTTTGGGGCGTGGTCAGCACGCTGCAGATCGGCAAGGACCTGACCCTGGTGGGGGCGGGCGCGGGGAAGAGCGTGCTCGACGGCGGGGACGCGGTGCGCGTCCTGCGGATCGCGGCCGGGGTGACGGCGGCGGTGCGCGACCTGACGATCACGAACGGGAAGGCCACTGGAACCTCAAGCCACGACGGCGGCGGCGGGATCGTCAACGAGGGCACGCTCAGCCTGCGGGGGGTGACCGTCACCGGCAACCGCGCGGAGTATGCCGCCGGGGGAATCTACAACGCCGGCACGCTGACGCTGCAGGACGGCAGCCGCGTGACCGGCAACCGCTCGCAGAACCGCGGCGGGGGCATCGAAAACGCCTATGGCACGGTGACGCTCCAGGCGGGCAGCCAGGTGGCGGGCAACAGCGCGCGGAACACAGGTGGGGGCTTCGTCAACGCCGCTGGCACGACGACCCTGCAGGCGGGCAGCCTGATCGGCGGGGACACGCCCGGGGAGGCCAACAGCGCCGGCGCCGGTGGGGGCATCGCCAACACCGGTGGCTCATTGACGTTGGAGACTGGCAGCCGCGTAACCGGCAATCACGCCACATTCGGCGGCGGCGGGATCTTCACCAACAGCGGCGTAGTAACGCTGCAGGGTGGCAGCCAGGTAACCGGCAACAGCGCCGATTCCAACGGGGGCATCGCCGGCGGCGGCGGTAGTGTAGTGACGCTGGAGGCCGGCGCCTTGGTCTGCGGCAACACCCCGGCTACCAACCAGTGTTTCGACGTGACTGGCGTCTGCCCCTACCCCGCTGAGACGTGCGGGTCTACCTGAGGGCGCCGGAGCCGTATGGGAGAGCGCGACCGCGGAAGCGCGAGAACAGCACGCCCGGCCCCGCAGCATGGATGGAGCGAGGAACAATGGATGACACCACGTTCGACGACCTGATCCTGCGCCTGGCGAGCGCCCGCCTGACACGGGCCACCGCCTTACGGGGGCTGGCTGCCGGGGCCCTGGGGGCCGCCGCTGGTATCACTACGCCGGCCGAGGCCAGGCACAGGAAGAAGAAGAAGCCGGTCTGCCTCTGCCCGACGGCGCAGGCGGCGAACTGTACGAACAAGAAGGCCAGGAAGAAGCAGGCCAGGAAACTGGCGAGCCAGGCCTGCAACTACGCCGGGAAATGCCAGCCGGGGGTCGTCGGACCGCAGTGCCCGCCGCCGACCACCACGACGCTGCCGCCGGGGTGCGCGGGCGGGGCCTGCCGGGTCTTCGTCACCAGCCAGACCTACTCCGGGAACCTGAAGCAGTACGACCCGGCCAACGCCAGCGGCCTGGCCGGGGCCGATGCCATCTGCCAGGGGCTGGCGGAGTATGCGAGCCTGCCGGGCACCTACAAGGCGTGGCTCTCCGATAGCACCGGCGCCTCCCCAGCCACGCGCTTCGTCAAGTCGACCGATCCCTACGTCCTGGTGGACGGCACGAGGGTGGCCGACAACTGGACGGACCTGACGACGTGCCAGACCAGTGAACCCTACGATTGCCTCGCTCATGCGATCGACAGGACCGAGATCGGGAGCGCGCCCGCCACGGTTGTCGTCGCCACATACACCCTGAGCAGCGGCGCGGCAGGAGACAGTGCCTCAGGTCTGCCAGATCCCCACTGCAACAACTGGAGCAGCGACACCGGCGGCCTGTGGGGTACGGGAGGTCTGGCCACGACGAGCCTCGCCGGCTGGACACTTGGGAACGCCAACACCTGCATCTCCGGCCTTCATCTCTACTGCTTCCAGCAGCGGTGAAGCGGGACCAGCGACGGCCAGGAGCCCATCGCGGCTGGCCAGCACGTTCATGACCTGATCACGCGGCTGGGGGCGGCCTGGCTGATCGTCATTGTTTACGCCACGGGCGGCTGATCGGCCATGTCCATGTCCACGATCTTGTCGATGGTTCATGAGGAAAGCTGCCAGCATCATCAATGGCAAGCGACAGCCAGTGCCCTGTGACGCCAGGATCAGGGAGCACGCAGAGGCCGTTGACACCGCGCCATCCTTCCGCAAGAATGCGAAGCACGACCGATACAAGTTGAACGCACACGATCCGCCCGGCACACGGCAGTGTCACAAAGGAGTGGCCCAGTGAACACATCCCGGCTTTCGGCCCGTTTCCGCATCGCCGCGCTACCGGCGCTGGCGGCCGCGCTTTTGCCCGGCCGCCTGCGGCTCGCTGCCGCCCAGGATGCCCCGCTGACCATCGCCACCTGGGGCGGCGCCTACACCGACGCCCTCACCCAGGCCTACGCCGAGCCCTTCACCGCGGAAACCGGCACGCCGGTCCAGTTCGTGGATGCCCCGGGTGGCTTCAACGCCATGCTGGAGGCCCAGGCCAAGGCGAACAACGTGACCTGGGACATTGTGGACGTCGGCGAAGAGGACGCCGTGGCCATGATCGACGCCGGGCTCCTGCAACCACTCCCGGATGACCTGAAGGCGGAACTGATCGAGGTGGTCGGGGAGGAGAACGTCACCGACTACGGGATTTCCTTCGCCTCCTACGGCTCGGTCATCGCCTGCAATGCGGCAGCCGCCGAGAAGTGCCCCACCACGGCGGCGGAGTTCTGGGATGTCGAGAACTTCCCCGGACGCCGCGCCATGTACGGGGACGGCTGGAGCGAGAACCTGATGTACGCCCTCCTCGCGGACGGCGTCGCCAAGGAAGACCTCTTCCCGCTCGATGTCGACCGGGCATTCAAGAAGCTCGATGAACTCAAGCCGGACATCAACGTCTGGTGGACGACCGGCGATCAGTCCCAGCAGATCTTCCGCGATGAGGAAGTGGTGATGGGAATCATGTGGGATGGCCGCGCCCACGGCCTGCGGGACCAGGGCGTGGATATCCAGCTCTCCTTCGAGGGCAGCCCCATCTCGCGCGATCTGCTGGTGGTGCCAGCGAACGCCCCGAACGCGGAAGCCGCGTTCGACTTCCTGCGCTGGTACGCCACCCACCCCGAGGGCGGCAAGATCTGGATCGAGCAGATCGGCTACGGCGTCGCCAACCCGGACGCCTACGCGGAAGTGGCCCCCGAGATCACGGCGGACATGGGCGGCTCGCCGGACAACATGGCCAAGGGTGTCATCTCCGACGTGGAGTGGGCGCGCGAGAACCGCGAGACGGTGCTGCCCCGCTGGACCGAATGGCTCGCCTCCTGACGCCGTAGGGAGGCAGGGTGGCGGGAGCATCACCAGCGACAGCGACAGGGCAACGCGGCCGCGCCTGGCGGAACGATCCGTCAGCGACGGTGGGCCTGCTCCTGCTCGCGCCCGCGCTGGTGCTGCTCCTGCTCTTCTTCGTTGTCCCGATCCTGCGCATCTTCTGGGTCGCCCTCACCGACCCGACGCTCAGCCTGGACCGCTTCGGCGAGTTCTTCGCCAGTCCGGCGGCGCGGCGCTCGCTGCTGACCACCCTGCGCGTCAGCGCCATCGTGACCGTGCTGGCGACCCTGATCGGGCTGATCGTGGCCTGGGAACTGCGCACCACCACCTCGCGCTGGAAGCGCGCCGCCCTCTGGCTGGCCACCCTCTTTCCGCTCTGGACCAGCGTGGTGGTGCGCAACTACGCCTTCACCATCCTGCTCCAGCGCAAGGGCATCCTGAACACCGCCCTCATTTCCACCGGGATCATCGATGAGCCACTCAGCATCCTCTACACCGACGTGGCCGTGGTGCTGGGCATGCTCTACACCATGCTGCCGTACGCCATCCTGCCGATCTACGCCAGCCTGGTGAACCTGGACACGTCCATCGTCAGCGCCGCCGAGAGCCTGGGCGCCAGCCGCCCCCGCGCCGTCCGCGACGTCGTGTTGCCGCTGATCGCCCCGAGCGTCTTCGCGGCAGCGGCCATCACCTTTGTCGTCTCGGTCGGGTTCTACATTACGCCCATCCTGCTCGGCGGCCCCGATTCCCCCTTCCTGGCCACTTTCATCGACCAGCAACTCTTCAGCCTCTACAACTTCCCGGCCGCGGCCGCCACCGCCAGCATCCTCTTCCTCACCGCCGCCATCGTGGTCGGCTTCGCCTGGCGCGTCGTCGGCTTCGAGCAGATCCGCAGGGCGCTCTCGTGAGCCGGGCGCTGCGCCTGGGAGGCAAGGTGCTCTACGAGGGACTACTGGCGCTCGTTGTCATCTTCATGGTGGTGCCCACCGTCATCGTGGTTCTGCTCTCCTTCTCCGGCGACAAGTTCATCCGCTTCCCGCCGCAAAGCTGGGGCACGCGCCAGTACGAGACCCTGGTCGGGAGCGATGAATGGCTGACGCCCCTCACGCGCTCCCTGGGCCTGGGCGTGGCCGCCGCGGCACTCGCCGTGCTCATCGGGCTCTCGGCGGTGATGGCGCTCTACCGCACGGCCGCGCCCGGCAAGGAGCTGTTGCAGTTCCTGGGGCTCGGCCCGCTGCTCGCCCCCAGCGTGGCCTACGCCGTCGCGCTCTACGGGCTCTTCGCCGACCTGCGCCTGCTGGGCAGCTTCTACGGGCTCCTGATGGTCCACATCACCATGACCCTCCCCTTCGTGCTGCTCATCATCGGCGCGGCGATCTCGCGGGTGCCGCGCGAGCTGGAGTTGGCCGCCCTCAGCCTGGGCGCCAGCCGCACCCGCGCCTGGCGGGATATCACCCTGCGCCTGCTGCTGCCCGCGCTGGTCGCTTCCTTCATCTTCGCCTTCATCGGCTCCTTCGACGAGGCGATCGTGACCAGTTTCCTGGCCAGCATCGGCTTCGTGACCCTGCCGGTGGAGATCTTCAGCTCCGTTCGCTTCGGGGTCGATCCGGTGATCACGGCCATCGCCACCCTGCTGACGCTCTCGACGGCCCTGCTGATGGTGATCTACGGCATGATGCGGAGGCGGTCGTGAGCGACAACGCACCCAGACCGGCGCTGTACCTCCGCGAGCTGCGCAAGAGCTTCGGCGCGGTTATCGCCGTCGCTGGCATCGACCTCGCGGTGCAGCAGGGGGAGTTCCTGACGCTGCTGGGGCCGAGCGGCTCCGGCAAGACCACCATCCTGAAGATGATCGCCGGCTTCGAGGCCCCCACCAGCGGGGCGATCGAGCTGGCCGGGCGCGATGTCTCCCGGCTTTCTCCGGCAGAACGGGGCATCGGGGTCGTCTTCCAGCAGTACGCACTCTTCCCGCACATGACGGTGGGCGAGAACATCGCCTACCCACTCACGCTGCGCAAATGGCCCACCCCGGAGCGCACCCGGCGCGTACAGCAGATGCTGGACCTCGTGGAACTTGGCGGCTACGGCGCGCGCTACCCACGTGAACTCTCGGGCGGGCAGCAGCAGCGGGTGGCGGTGGCCCGCGCCCTCGTTTTCCAGCCGGAGCTGCTGCTGATGGACGAGCCACTCGGCGCGCTGGACCGCGCGCTGCGCATCGGCATGCAGGAGGAAATCCGGCGCATTCACCGCGACTCTGGCGCGACCATCCTCTACGTCACGCACGACCAGGAAGAGGCGCTGACCATGTCCGACCGCGTAGCGATCATGCGGGAGGGGCAAATCCGGCAGGTCGGCCCGCCGCGCGAGCTCTACGAGCGCCCGGCCGACCGCTTCGTCGCCACCTTCTTCGGGGAATGCACCCTCGTGCCGGCGGAACAGCTTGGCCTGGCCAGCGGCGCCGAGGTGCGCGTCCGCACCCTCGGCCAGGAAGCCACGGTGCGCCGGGGCGGCGCGCTGCCCGAGCAGGACATCTCGCTCGCCATCCGGCCGGGGCGTTTCCGCCTGCACGCCGCGCCCGGCGACATCCCCCTGCCCGCCACCATTGTCGACCTGCTCTACCTCGGGGACGCCGTGCGCATCATCGGCCACCACCCCGGCGCGGGCGAAATCCTGGCCCGCGCCGACCCGGACCAGACGCGCGACCTGGCTATCGGGCAGGAGGTCGTCTTCGGCTTCGCGTCAAAGGACGCCGTAGCGGTGGGCGGCGAGCGGTAAAGGGCGTTTTGCAGGCGCAGGATCTCAACGCGCCCTCCCCTCCGCAAGCAATTTCCTACGTCGCCGCCTCGAAGTGCGGCGCAACTTCTGTGATCAGGCGCTCCATCTGCTCCCGCTGGTTCCAGCTCGTGATCCGCAGCGTCACCTCGTCGAACCCCAGTTGCTCGATCCGCTTCAGGTGCTCCACCGCCTGCTCCGGCGTACCGAGCGCCACGAACTGCTCCACCGCCTGCCGCGTGTAATCGGCGGTGTAGTAGATGTCGAGGTAGCGCTTCGATTCCGCCAGCGCCGCCTCCCGGTCCGGGTTGAGGTTGATGTTGTGATACAGGCTGGTCTCAATGCTCGCCGGGTCACGCCCCGCCTCCTCCGCCTGCTCGCGGATGTCCTGTAACCGCCAGGCAAGCTCGTGCGGGTCGAAGAGCGCCGTCTGCCAGCCGTCGGCGTGGCGCACCACCCGGCGGTGGGTGCGGCGGATCAGTTCGCGGTCACCGCGCGCGTTGTTGGCGATCCAGATCGGCGGCCGTGGCCTGGCCGCCGGCTTCGGCTCGATGGTGAGCTGCGCGAACTGGTAGTGCTTCCCGGCGTAACTGACATCATCCTGCGTCCACAGGAGCTTGAGTATCTCGATCCACTCGCTCAGCCGCTCCACACGGTCCTTGCTGGTCACCCCGTAGATCTCGGCTTCGACCTGCCCGCCCTGCTGCTGCACAATGCCCGTGCAGGCCACCATCACCGTCCGGCCCTCCGCCAGTTGATCCAGGCTGGCCCACTGGTAGGCAAGCTGCACCGGATCGCGCAGGGTGAAGCTGGACATGCATGCCGGCCCCAGGCGAACGCGCCGGGTGCGTGTGGCCAGCCCGGCGAGCAGCACAATCGCCTCCAGGCGCGGCTTGCCCAGCAGGCTGTCACCCACCCATACGGACTGGAAGTGCCCGGAATCGTCCGCCAGTGCGGCGAGTTCCAGCATCTCGCGGTTGGTGGTCGCCCCAAAGAGGACGCTGCGGTTGCCCAGCGTGAAGCCCAGTTTCATGCGGTACGCCCCTTCCCTGGATGATGCCCTGACCCAATCATAGTTGCATATCTTGATCAAAATATGCACTACTATCATCGTCTGCCAGTAAGCAGCCCCGGCCGGCAGTGCATCCTGCCGGCTGGCCGGGCCCTACGCGGTGATGAATGGAGAGGGTATGTCCACATTCCAGCCCGACGGCTGGTCCTTCCGGGCCAGGCTCGGCCTGTTAACGCCGCACGCGGCCATCGGGTCCGAATCCGAACTGGCGGCCATGGCGCCCGCCGGGGTTTCCATCCACGCCACGCGCGTGCCGCTGGGCGTGATGCGGGCAGGCGGCCTGATGGATCCCACCATTGCCACGGACCCAGTGGGCGCGTTCGTCGATCCGCCACTCATCGATGACGCCGCCGAAATGCTGGCCGCCGCGCCGCTGCACGCCATCGGCATGGCGTTCAATGCCTCCAGCTACGTGCGTGGCAAGGCACACGATGCGGAACTGCGGCGACGACTGGAGCAGCGCACGCGCGGCATCCCGGTCGCCATCACCAGCGACGCCGCGGCCCTGGCGCTGCGGGCGGTCGGTGCGGCGCGGGTGGCGCTGGTCGACCCACCCTGGTTTCCGCCCGAGCTGACGGCCCTCGGGGTGACCTACTTCCAGGATCACGGCTTCGAGGTCGTGTCCGCAGGCCCGGCGGCCCTGCCCTCCGAGCAGTTGGCGATTAACCCGGGGCAGCTCTTCGAGTGGATCCGGCGCAACACGCCCGACAGCGCCGAGGCGGTGTACATCGGGGGCAACGGCCTGCGCGCCGTCGGCATCATCGAGGCGCTGGAGGAGGAGCTGCAGCGACCGGTCCTGACCGCGAACCAGGTGCTCTGCTGGAACCTGCTGCGCCTGGCCCGGGCCCGCGTGGCGGTCACGCATTACGGCCGGCTCTTCGCGCAGGAGCTGCCGGCATGACGACCTGTTCGCCGGTTCTCCAGCACTCCGGTACCGGCCGGGCCCAGAAGCCGATCCACCCGCTGGCGCCCGCGCTGGCAACGCTTGGCCTATTGTCCATATTATTGACATTGATAATCATGAACTCTAGTATGTCGTAGCGTTGGTTCCCGCAAGCCCGGGTGAACCACCGCGTCTTCATCGCACGTCACCCTGGAGACTTTGATGTCTGATTACGTCGAAGGGCCGGCCGTCGCCCGGCTCGCGGGGCGCACACTCTCCCGGCGTACCCTGGTCCAGGCCGCTGCCAGCGCCGGGTTGGCAGCCGGCGCCGGGCGCTACCTGACGCGGCAAGAAGCTGCGGCAGCCGCTGCCCCTGAGGGGCGCATCGTGATCTCACTCAACGCGGAGCCCTCGACGCTGGAGTGGTGGAACGCCTACAGCATCGATGGCCACCCCATCCTGCGCAACGTCTTCGAGGCGCTGCTGAACCGCGACCCCGCCACCAACGAACTCGTAGGGGAACTGGCTGAATCCTGGGAGTGGACGGATGACCGCACCATCCGCTTCACGCTGCGGGAGGGCATCACGTATCACAACGGCGATCCCCTGACCGCCGAGGACGCCGCGTTCGGCATCAACTACACGTGGGACCCCGCGAACGCCTTCGACATCGCCCAGTTCATGGGCTCGCAGATCACCGCCACCGCCGTCGACGACCTCACGATCGACGTTCAGACGGCCGATCCCGATCCGCTACTGCCCGCCATCCTCTACTTCGCGCCGCTGCCGAGCGCCCGCCAGATCAGGGAAGCCCCCGACACCCTGGTGGATCACCCCATTGGCACCGGGCCGTACACATTCGTCGAATGGGCACGCGGTGAAAAGATCGAGTTCACCGCCTTCCCGGAATGGTGGGGCAACACCTACCCCGAGGCCGCGCTGGGGGCGCAGTCGATCCAGGGCGTAACGTACATCTGGCGTCCCGAATCGTCCGTGCGCGCGGCGCAGGTCATCGCCGGTGAAGCGCAACTGGGCCGCTTCCTCTCGCCGGAGGACTGCGCGACCACCCCCGCCTGCAAGGAAGCGATCAGCGTCGAAACCGTCCCGTTGCGCCTGGATACGGTGTACCCGGTCCTGAACGACATCCGGGTGCGCAAGGCCATTACCTACGCCATCGACAAGCAGGCGGTTGTTGATGAGCTCTTTGCCAGCGGCGCGGTGGCGAACCAACTGGTCGGCCCCTCCGCCACCGGCTACAACGCGGAGATGGCGCAGACCCCGTACGATCCGGACCTGGCGCGGCAACTGGTGGCCGAAGCGGCGGCGGATGGGGTGCCGGTTGAGTTACCCCTGATCATCGCGGTGCGCCAGGGGGTGTACCTGCGCGCGGAGGAACTCGGCGAGTACGTGGCCGGCGCCCTGAACGAGATCGGGCTGAACGCCACCACGGAGGTCATCGAGTACGCCGCCTACATGGAGCAGTACATCATGCCGGTCGATGAGATTCCCGAGGATCGCGGCTGGATCGGCACCATGTCCCACGGCAACGAGATGATGGATGTCGGGTTGACCGCTGCGACCTGGTATCGCTGCGCTGGCGGCGTCGCCAGCTACTGTGACCCGGAGCTCGACAAGCTTATCGAAGCGGCGAACCCGCTGGTGGGTGAGGAGCGCGCTGCGGCCTTCGCCGAGATCACGCGCCGCTTCCAGGAGGCGTACACGGTGGTGCCCATTCTGCACCTCGCCTTCCTCTACGGCACGGCGGCAAACCTGACCTGGGAGCCCCGCCTGGACGGCTTCATGCTGGTCAAGGAGATGTCGCTGGCCAGCTAGCGCAGCACGCAACATCGTTCCATCACACGCCAGGAGGGCGCGGGGAGGTCTTCCACGCGCCCTCCTCACGCGCCCGGCCTGCCAGTCCGCGGGAAACATGGGAAGATGTGCCGATCTCTGGATCGTGAGGCAGGAGAGGCAGGAGAGGCAGGACTATCCGGTGGCCGATGACGCCGCGCCGCAACCCCGCACGCCCACCTTCACCCTGCAGGTGGCGACCCGCTGGAGCGACATGGATGCCTACGGGCACATCAACAACGCGCGCTATCTGACCTACCTGGAGGAAGCGCGCGACCACGCGCTCTCGCAGATCCTGGCCAGCGTGCCCGGGGACACCGGCTACGTCATCGTGCGCGTGGAGGTGGACTTCCGGCACGAACTGACGCGCGACGATGGCCCGGTGACCGTTGCCACGACCTTCACGACCCTTGGCCGCTCCAGCATCCGCACGCGCGAGAGCATCCACGGCGCCGATGGCACGCTGGCCATCGAGGCGGCGGCGGTCCTCGCAAAGTTCGACCGCGAGACGCGCACATCGGCACCCTGGACCGACGCCGAACGCGCCGTCTTCCTGCGCGCCGGGGCAACGCCCCGCGCCTGAGCGCGAGTACGGAAAGGACTGACGCATGGAAGTTGGGCAGGTTTCCGCGCGCGCGCAGGCCATCAAGGCGCGCGCCGTCCAGTTCATGGCCGATGAGCTCTGGCCGCTGGAGGCCGAAATAGCAGCGAGCGGCGTGGTGGACCGCGCGAAGGTCGATGCCGCACGGGCGAAGGCGCGCGCCAGCGGGTTCGCCAACCTGAACATGCCCGAGCAGTACGGCGGGCTCGACCTGCCGATGCTGGACCTGGTTGCCATCGAGGAAGAGTCGGGCAAGGCCACCAATGGCCTCGGCTTCTTCGTGGCGGACCGTGGCCCGCGCGAACTGCTGGACGCCGTCACGCCGGAGCAGGCGGAGCGCTGGGTGCTGCCGGTGGTGCGCGGCGAGATGAGCGAGGCCTGGGCGATCACCGAACCGGGCGCGGGCAGCGACGTGATGGGCATCCAGGCCAGCGCCGAGCGCGATGGCGACGACTGGCTTCTCAGCGGGGAGAAGTGGTTCGTCACCGGGGGCGACCGGGCCAGCTACTACATCGTGCTGGCCTGGGCCGACGGCGAGCAAACCCTGTTCCTCGTCGAGAAGGGCACGCCGGGGCTGGAGGTGCTGCGCGAGCCACACTTCATGCATGACCCCTACATCGTCAAGCACCAGGAGGTGTGCCTGACGAACTGCCGCGTGCCCGACGCCAACCGGGTTCCCGGCGCGGGCGGCGACGACGCGAAGCGCTGGTTCTCCCTGGAGCGGATCATGATTGCGGCGCGCTGCTGCGGCGCGGCGGAGCGCCTGCTCGATCTCGGCCGCGACTGGGCGATCCAGCGGGAGGCGTTCGGGCACCCCATCGCCAACTACCAGGGCATCCAGTTCATGCTGGCCGACTCGCTGACCGAGCTGGCGGCGGCGCGGCTGCTCACCTGGCATGCCGCCACCTCCTGGGACCGGGGCGACGACCCGAAGATCGTGCACGGCAAGGTGGCCATGGCCAAGCTCTTCGCCTCCGAGATGGCAAACCGCGTCGCGGACCGCAGTGTCCAGCTCTTCGGCGGGCGCGGTTACATGACCGAGAACCCGGCCGAGCGCTACTACCGCGAACTGCGCGTGGACCGCATCTGGGAGGGCACCAGCGAGATTCAGCGCAGCATCATCGCGCGCGGCCTGCTCAAGCGGGGTGCGGCGGCGTACCTCGACGGGGCGGTTCGTGCCAGCGTCTGACGCGCGGGCGGCGCGCATCGCCCCGGCCCGGCGCGAACCGCTTGCGGCCCTCTTCAACCCGCGCTCCATCGCCGTCGTCGGTGCGTCGGATGACCCGGCCAAGTGGGGCAACTGGATCGCACGCAACGCCCTCAAGGGGGCACACCGGCGTGAGGTCTACCTGGTCAACCGGCGCGGTGGGGAACTGGCCGGGCAGCCGATTTACCCCTCCCTGCGCGATCTACCCGGCGCCGCCGAGATGGTGGTGCTGGCCATCCCGGCGGGGGCGGTGGAAGCCGCCATCGACGACGCGCTGGCGGCCGGCACGCGCGTCTTCGTGGCGATCACGGCCGGCTTCGGGGAGCAGGGCGCGGCGGGCGCGGCGCAGGAGGCGCGCATCGTGCAGAAGGTGCGGGATGCGGGCGCGCGCCTGCTCGGCCCGAACTGCATGGGTGTCTCCGATGCCAGCGCCGAGCTGTACATCGCCAGTGGCGACGACGAGACCGGGCCGGTGGCGCTGGTCTCGCAGAGCGGCAACCTCGGCATCGAGATCGGGATGATGCTGCAGCGGGAGGGGCTGGGCTTCTCGCGGCTCGTCTCTCTCGGCAACCAGGCCGATATCGGCGCGGAGGAAGTGCTCGACGCGCTGATCGAGCACGCGGAAACCCGCGCCATTCTGCTTTACCTGGAGGGCATCCGGGATGGCCGCCGTCTGGTGACCAGCGCGCAGCGGGCATGGCAGGCGGGCAAGCCGGTCGTGCTCATTGCTGCCGGGGTGAGCCAGGTCGCGGCCCGCGCCGCCCGCTCCCACACCGGCGCGCTGGCCACGGAGGCAGACGCGATTGCGGCGGCGTGTCGCGCGGGTGGCATCATCCAGGTCGCCACACCGCGCCAGGCGATCACGGTGCTGCAGGCCGTACTGCCCGCCGTGCGGCCCCGGGGGTCGCGCCTTGGCATCGTAGCGGACGGCGGCGGCCACGGCGTGCTGGCCGCCGACCTGGCTGCGGCTGCCGGGCTGACCGTGCCAACCCTGAGCCATGCGGCCCAACAGGCCGTGGCGGCGCATCTGCCGGCCACCGCCAGCGTGAGCAACCCGGTCGATATGGCGGGCGGCGGCGAGCAGGACTTCGGCTCCTACGGGCGGGTGGCCGGGGCGCTGCTGGCCTCGGGGGACCTCGACGCCGTGCTCTTCACCGGGTACTTCGGCGGCTACAGCACCGAATCCGCCGCGCTGGGCGAGCGGGAACTGGCCGCTGCCCAGGTGATGGCGGACGCGCGAGATGCCACCGGCTGCGCGCTCCTGCTGCACTCCATGCACTACACGGCGATGCCGAACCAGTTCCTGCGCCAGCGCGAGGTTCCGGTCTACGCCGCCGCCGAGGATGCCATCGACGCCCTGGCCCGCGCGGTGTGCTGGCAGACGCCTCCGGCCGCACCGCTGCCCCTGCCCGCCCCTGCCGCGCCGGTGACCGCCAGCGACTACTGGAGCGCGCGCTCCCTCCTGGCGGATGGCGGTCTGCCGGTAGCCGAAGCGCGCCTCCTCGTCGGGAGGGAGCCCACCGCGAGTGCGGGCCTGCGCTACCCGGTGGTCGTCAAGGCGCTCGGCCTGAATCACAAGTCGGACGCCGGCGGGGTGCTGCTGAACATCGCGGACGAGGCGCACCTGGCCCGGGCGGTGGCCGATCTGCGCGCGCGGCTGGCGCCCCCGGCGATCGTCGTCGAAGAGCAAGCGCCGGTGAACCAGGGGATAGAACTGATCGTCGGCTGCCGGCAGGACCCCGCCTTCGGCCCGCTGGTGATGGTCGGGTTCGGCGGCATCTACGCCGAGATCCTGCGGGACACCGCCGTGGCGCTCGGCCCGATCAGCGAAGAGGACGCTGATGCGCTGATCCGCAGCCTGCGCGGCGCAGGACTGCTGTTGGGCGCACGTGGCCGGCCCATCCTGGACATCGCGGGCGCAGCCGCCTTCACCGCCGCACTCTCCCTCCTGGCCGCCAGCCACCCGGAAATCTCCGGGTTGGAGGTCAACCCGCTGCTGGTGCTGCCAGACCGCGTGCTGGCGCTGGACGCCCGAGTGACGGTGGGCTAAGGCGCACCCGCCCCACATGTCGACCTGCGGGGCGTCGCAGGACTTCGTCTCACCTCTGCCGCGTTAACGGCCCTCGCCCATCTTACGCTGCCATTCTGAGTGTTCATGCCGCGGGCCGTCGCCTTCACGGCAGGAAAATCGACTTGGCGTACGTACGCGATCTTTGGCGAGTTTTTCACAGCAGCCCGCAGGCGAAGAATCTCGTTCTCCCGCCTCGAAGCGCGAGGTCACCGCGTGCTTGGAGGGTGTCGGCAGGAGGGGGGGCTGGGCTGGAGGCCGGGGCGAGATCCTTCGCCTGTGGCTCAGGATGACACGGTAGAGTGGATGAAACGCGGGAACATCGCTGTGGCGAGCGAGATCCTTCGACTGCGCTCAGGATGACACCTGAGCGGGGGATGACATCTCGATACATGGTGGCCGGGAATGAGGTCTCTCGACTGCGCTCATGACCACACCAGAGGGGCTGACGCCGGAAAGTGGACGTGGCATCTGCGCCGGGCAGCACATCACAACGTCCGCCGTTCATCCGTTCCTTTCGCATGAGGTCCACTTGACAGTTACCCCGTTCGCCCGTAAAGTCCGCCTCCAGATGATACGTTGTCTCAATAATGCAGGTACTGCTGACGGTGACACGCGCCGCCGCAGACCGCTCCCGGAGGACCCACGCATGACCCCTGTTGCTCGCCCGGCCACCCGGCTGACCCGCCGCACCACGCTCGGCGCGTTGCTGGCGGCCCTGGTGCTCCCCGCTGGCGTGCGCGCCCAGACACCGGCCGCCGCGCCGCTGCACGTGGTGGCAACGTTCAGCGTACTGGGGGATCTCACGCAGGCCGTGGGCGGCGACGCCATTCAGCTGACCACGCTGATTGGCCCCGGCGTGGATGCCCACACCTACGATCCCTCCCCGGCCGACCTGGCCATGCTGGAACAGGCGGACGTGATCGTGGAGAACGGCCTCGGGTTCGAGCCGTGGCTCGACAATTTTCTCGATTCCACCAATTTCCACGGGGAGCGGATCATCGCCAGCGACAGCATTACCCCGCGCCATACCGACGAGTCGGACCATGACGCGGCGGAAGGGCACGACGAGGCGCATGCCCACGCCGGGGATGATCCGCACGTCTGGCACAGCGTGCCAAACGCCATCGTGATGGTCGGGAACATCCGCGACGGGCTGCAGGGCGCCGATCCGGACCGTGCCAGCGCCTACGACGCCAGTGCCGCCGCGAAGATCGCGGACCTCCAGCAACTCGATGCCTGGGTCAGGGAGCAGGTCGCCACGCTGCCGGAAGATCGCCGCAAGCTGGTGACCTCCCACGACACCTTTGGCTACTTCGCGGACACGTACGGCTTCCAGATCATCGGCACCGCGCTTGGCTCCCTCTCGACCGAAGCAGGCGACCCGTCGGCGCGGCAGATCGCGCAGTTGATCGGCCAGATCCGGGAGTCGGGGGTGCCCGCGATCTTCGCCGAGAACGTCGCCAACCCGGACCTGATGGAGTCCATCGCCGCCGAGGCGGGCGTTGCGCTGGCGCCGCCACTCTACAGCGACGCGCTCGGCGCACCCGGCACCCCCGGCGATACCTACGATGGCATGATGCGCAGCAATGTTGAGACTATCGTCCAGGCGCTGAGCGCCTGAACGCGAACCCGGTTTGACCGCACCCACTGGCAGGAGTTCCCACCGCATCCCTGAAGGCACGCGGCAGCGCCGCCTGGCATCACCCGGTCTCTCACGCAGTTGTTCAGGTGTTCTCACGGACACGACGCGTGAATGCGCCGGGAGTTCTCCATGCCCACGGGAACGGTCAAGTGGTATGACCCCGACAAGGGGTTCGGATTTGTCTCGCGCGAAGATGGCGAAAACGACCGCTTCCTGCAGCACACGGTGGCCGGGCTGGAAAACCTGGCCGCAGGGGATCGCATCACCTTCGCGGTCGGCTACGGCCTGAAGGGTGAGCGCGCGGAGGATATCCGCGTCGTGGAGCGCAGCGGCAAGCCTGCCCGCGTGCGCGCCCCGCGCGAGTTTGGCGATAGCGGCTACGGGACCGCACGCCGCGCTGGCGCACCACGCGAGCGATATGGGCGCGAGCCCACCCAGGACCTCACCGCGCTCCCGCGCCTGGAGGGAACGGTGCGCCGCTTCGACACGGAGCGCGGCTTCGGCTTCATCTGCTCCGCCGGCCTGGCGGAGGATGTGTTCTTCCACGGCTCCGTCGTGACCGGCGAGGTGCGCAGGGCGACGCGGCAGAGTTCCGCCCTGGGCAGGGGCAGAAAGGGCTGCGCGCGCTTGACGTGCGGGTGACCACGCGCAGTTCCTGACCGGTGCGGCCGGTCAGGGCGGGGCGAAGTCCTGACCTCACAACCGACGTGATCTGCGCATCGGCGCCTGTCATGACCGTCGATTCGCGAGGTCGCGTGCCAGGTGTTCCGTACGCACTTGCCGCGACTCCTCAGGCCACCAACCATTCCTGTGCGCAATCCGCTGCCGACTCCAGTCAACACTCCTGTACAATGCACGCTAAAGGCATCTTCGCTAAATCAACCGACTGGAGCACAACTCGGAATGTTCTGCTGCAAAAGGAATGCGAATATTGGTAAACGTATACTCTCTTGCTCATGAGTCTTAGCTCACTGCCAACGCAATGGTAAGTGAAATTCCGGGCCAGGCATCTTCGCCGGCGGTCGCCGGCGCGAACGCGCGCCGCGGGCGGTTGCTCCTCGGCGCGGCCTTGCTGGCCCTCTCAGCCGTCGCCATTGGGCTCCTGGCAACCATCATTCGCGCTAGCTGGCTGTACGCGGCAGCCGTTCCTATCGCCGATGAGTGGACGATGGGGAATCTGCTGATCCAGTTCGATCGTGGCACGCTCGCCCTCGGCGATCTCTGGGCCGTGCACAACGAACATCGTATCGTCATGTCGCGTCTGATCAGCCTGCCCCTGGTCGTCTTTTTCGACTGGAATCGCTTCGCGCATCTGCTGGTCGCGCTTGCCGTCGTGCTGATCTCCTTGTCGCTCCTGATGCGCGCTGCCTGGCAGAGCGTCGCCTGGAAGCCGGCAGCGGTTGCGACGCTGTTTCCGATCGTCGCTCTCGGCCTTTCGCTCACGCGCCTTGAAAACTGGACGCTCCCGTTCACGGACAAGATTCCGACGGTGCTCGGGGTTTCGCTCACGATGTGGGCGCTCAGTTCCCGCGCGTGGGGGCGATCCCGGTTCGCCTGGGCCATTGGTGGCGCACTGGTCGCCTCGCTGTCGTCCCTGAGCGGCCTCCTGATCTGGCCCGCCTTTGCGCCAGCGCTGTTCGTCGCCGGGCGACGCTGGGGCGCTGGCTGGATAAGCGCCGCGATCATCACCCTGGCCCTCTATGTTCAGGGCTATGCTTCAGCGCGGCCAGTTGCTGAAACCCTCCCGCCCCGGCCTGGCTTCGCGGACTGCGTCGGATTTCTGCTCGCCAATATGGGTGCACCCATCGGGTACCCCAGCGTCACCCGGTCGATGGTGTTCGGAGCCGTCGCCGGCGTGGTGCTCCTGCTCGCGCTCCTGGTGCTGATCCCACAGGCGCGCAGGGACCAGCGTCTGCTGCAAGACGTCAGTATCTGGCTCGGCGCGGTGGCATTTGCTGGAGCCTCGGGAGTCGCCATCCTGGTTGGCCGCGCCGGGGAGTTTGGCCAGTCTGCCGCCATCTACTCGCGGTTTCACGCTTTTTCGTCCCTGTCGTGGATGGCGGCTTTCGTGCTGGTGGCCATGGCCGCAGGTGCGGCGCGGCGTCCCGCACCCCGCGCTACGCGTCCTCTGGTGTGGATCAGCACGGCCCTGTTGCTCTGCGCGGTGTGCAGCCTGGCTGTCGCAAACTGGATGAGCGTCACCATCATGAGAGGGTACTTGTTGACCTACCAGACACAGCAGGCCTGTGTGGTGGTCGCTCCGAGCGCTTCCGACGCGTGCCTGTCCACCTTCTACCGGGACACCGACCTGATTCGCACGACCGTGGACTATCTGTTCAAGCATGACCGAGGCTTCGCGGCAGACACCATCAGTATTCCCAGCCACGGCGTTCCGACGGCGGTGGCCTACGCTCATCTCCCCGTCAAGGGGCGGCGAGTTTTCCGGTGTAACAAAGCCGGGGAAGATGGCAGCGAACTGAACGTGGACGTTCCCATCATCGCCCAGCGTGCCGTCTGTTTCCGTGCGGCGAATCCCCCCTGGACCGGGCTTCAGGGATTCACGCGCATGCTGGGCCGGCAACACCTCTGCGTGGTCCCCCGCTGGGAGACGGCGGGTGTGTGGCGCGAGGTGGCTGACGGCTCACAGTGGTGCCTGGTGGATTGGTCGATGGGCGACGAACGAGCGGCTTCGCTCCTGAACGAGAATGGCAGCCTGATCCTGCACGCGTACTTTCCAAGTGGCGGGTACATTCCATTCGCGGATGGCCGGCCAGCAAGATGGGCCGAGCCGCCGGACTAACGAGCCCTGCGGACGACGCGCCACCTGCCGGCAAACAGGCCTCAGGCGCGGAGCGGTCGTTTCGCTGTCAGCACGCTGCGTTCACTTGCCCGCCCTACTCCTCCAGCCGCCGGATCGTCATCGTTTCGCGGGAGCCGCCCTGCCGCCAGATTTCCTGGCAGGCCGCGGCCAGTGGCTTGAGGCCATCGGTGATGGTGGCGAAGAGGTTGCCGGGCATGTGGCCTTCCGGGCCGTGCAGGTAGTTGTTGCGGCCGTAGAAAAGCGCCAGGTCCACCAACCCTGTGGCGTTGGCCTGCTCCCGCACCTCGGCGGGAACCGGGGTGCCAGGCGGGATGAAGAAGTAGAGCAGGTCTCCCGGGATCGGGAAGACCGTGCCGTTCTCCCGCCCTGGCTCCTCCGCCGCAAAGGGCGGGGTGAGGATGAAGATCTCATTGTTGGCGAACTTGGCGTGCCAGATCGGGCCAGATTGCGGCAATCCCTGCCAGACCGCCTCGCACGTCTTCGGCGCTTCCTCGTCCAGGAGCTCCGCCACCGCGCGGATACCCCGTGGCTCCAGCAGAATCTCGATCCGCCGTGTCACCGGCCCCTCCCCTGATTGTCTCGATCCAACCGCGGCAGCTTAACCTGAATGCACCGGCTCGCGCTCCCGCTCGCGGTCACGATCAAGGGTGGTGTCGGCGTAGGACGCGGGATCGTCCAGCGCCTCCAGGTGGGTGAAGACCGTGATGCCCGGCAGCGCCCTGGCAATCTCCGCTTCGATCTCCTCCAGCAGGCGATGCCCCTCGTGCACCGACCACCAGCCGGGCACCAGGATGTGGAACGAGACGAAGCGGCGAGCACCCGCCTCGCGCGAGCGTAGGGCGTGGGTGCGGATATCGTCCCGCTCCTGGTAGCGGTGCAGAATGGCGTTGATAGTTGCCAGGTCCCCGGCGGGCAGCGCCGTATCGAGCAACCCCAGGAAGGAGCGGCGCAGCAGCATGACGCCGGTCCAGATGATGTTGGCCGCAATCACCAGCGCGATGAGCGGGTCGAGCCGCTCCCAGCCGGTAACCGCCACGCCGGCGATGGCGACCACCACCCCGGCCGAGGTCCAGACATCGGTCATCAGGTGGCGAGCGTCCGCCTCCAGGGTGATCGAACGGTGTGCCTTGCCGGCACGAAGGAGCTGGCGCGCCACCAGCAGGTTGACGAGCGAGGCCACGATCGAGATCGCAATTCCAGCACCCGCCTGCGCGATGGGCTGCGGGGTCACCAGGCGCGGCAACGCGGTCAGCACGATCGCGCCGGCGGCCACCAGCACCAGCGCCCCCTCCAGGGTGCTGCTGAAGTATTCGACCTTGTCGTGGCCGTAGGCATGCTCTTCGTCGGGCCCCTTGGCGACCAGGGTCAGCGCCACCAGTGCGGCGATGGCCGCGACAAGGTTGACAATCGACTCCAGGGCGTCCGAGAGGAGACCGACGGAGCCCGTCACGACGTATGCCGCCGCCTTGAGGCAAATGGTGAGGATGGCTGCCGCAATGGAGAGCCAGGCAAAGCGGGTGAGGTGGGCGCGCTCGGTCAACATGTTGCGAAAGATAGCGAAGGCAGCGCCGCACAAACTTGAGCAACGCTAAATCAGATGTGGCCCTGCCACAGAATTCATCATGCAGCCACGCTGGCCAGCGGGCTTTCTTCCTATCTGAACACCGCGATCTTTCCTTCCGTGGATAGGCAAATGACGCTGCAGTTTCTGACGATTTCGCGCCCGCATTTCCCAGGGCAGCGCGCCCACCAACACGGTGCTGGGGTCAGCCGTCATGTTCGGGGTGTCGCCAAGCGGGACCACGAAGACCATGAACGCGACGTTTGCCCCGAAGGTCGCCATCGAGCATAGGCAGATCTTCGCGGTCAGTCCGCAACGGACTGACCGCGGCATCACCGGGGTGGCCATGGTGCAGGCGGCCCTACGAGGGACCACCGTCCTGCCGCGTGCGCCAGGCTGCGTACTCGGCCAGCGTCTGTTCGCCCGGCGGGTAGGTGCCCGGCAATGACGCGCCCGCCGCCACTTTCTCCAGGACGAACTGCTCCAGGCGCTCCTGCTCGGCGGCTGGCGCCGCAACGACGTCCGCCAGGTGGCGCGGGATGACGATCACCCCCTCCTCGTCCCCGACCAGGATATCCCCCGGGAAGACCGCCACCCCCGCGCAGGCAATGGGGACGTCGTAATCCACGGCGTGATGCACGCTCAGGTTCATCGAGGCCGAGCGGCCCGCCACGAAGACCGGGAAGGGCTGCGCGGCAATCTCGGGCGAGTCACGTACCGCGCCGTCGCTGACCACGGCGACCGCGCCGCGCACCATGGCTCGGGTCAGCAGGATGTTGCCGAGGGAGGCAGCGCGGGTATCACCCCGGCAGTCGAACACCAGCACGCTGCCGGGTCGCACCTGCTCGATGGCCTTGCGCTGCGGGTGCTCCGGGTCCTGGAACGCGTCGAGCACGTCCAGGTCCTCCCGCATCGGAATGTAGCGCAGCGTCATGGCCTCCCCGACGAACTTCGCGTGCGCCGGGTTCATGGGTAGCAGCCCGTTCAGGAACTGGTTGCGCAGACCCTGCTTGAACAACTGGGTGGAGATCGTGGCCGTGCTCGCCTGGCTCAGCAGCGCGCGGGTTGCGGGGCTGACAGGGGGAAGCTCCTGGGGCGTCATCGCCGGGCCTTCGTTTTTGCCGCTTCGGTCGCGAAATCAAACGTGTAGATTGCCGGCACCGGGGTGCCGGCGGCAAACTCCCGGATGAACTCGGCGAGGCGGTTCACGATCAGTTCGACGTAGCGCTCGCCCTTCTCCAGCGTGCCCTTGGTGGGGTCGGCGCCCCAGCCGTCCGGCGTCACCAGCCCGGCCTGCTGCGGCAGGTGGACGAGCGGCTCGCGCCGCAGGCGCTTCGTGAAGTAGATGCCCTTCTTGCCAGCGTCGGGCGCGCCATGCCGCATAGCTTCGGTACGCACCATCTCCGGGCGCAGGGCCAGCATCATCGCCGTCTCGAAGCTGTCACCGTGCCCGGGGATGGCATCGACCTCATTATCCTGCGCAACGGCGAGGTCGTCTGTCGCCACGGCCACCCCGGTGCGAAACACGGCTGGCGAGTGGGGGAGGCACGCCAGTTGGCGGCGGCCTGGCCCGTCGGGTTGGTTCACCTCGCGGTGGCTACGGACGCTCACCGGCTCACGGCGCGCCATGCTTTCTCGACAAGTTCAGGACACGAGGATGGAGCGGCGCGCAGCTAGAACGCCTGAATCTGCCACGGAGCGTGCGTGAGCACCTCGTGGCCGGTGGTGGTGACGGCGATGTTCTGCTCGGTTTGGTAGATGCCGTGGTCGTAGATGAGCGCGGGCTCGACGGTGATGACCATGCCCGGCGCCAGGATGGTGGCGTCAGTCAGAGAGACATCCGGCGGCTCGGTGCTCTGCAGGCCCAGGCCGTGCCCGATGCGGCCGGAATCACGCGGGGCGAACCCGGCGGTTTGCAGGGAGGCGTTGACCGCGTCCATCACGCCCGCCACCGGCGCGCCCGGCTGAATGGCGGCGATACCCGCCTGCGTGGCCTCGTGCACGATGGCCTGCAGCCGCTCCTGCTCGGCAGTGGGGCCGCCGAGTACCGCCGTGCGGTCGTAGTCGGCGCGGTAGCCATCCACCACGGTGGAGACATCGAGCCAGACCATGTCGCCAGGTTCCAGGCAGCGCTCGCGAGGCACGCCGAAGGTGCGGTGATAGTCGCCCGTGCCGGAGGTCATCATGATCCAGTCGATGCGGTCTGCGCCGCCTTCCAGCAGCAGCACGCCGAGGCGGCGCGCCATCTCCCGCTCGGTCATCCGCGGGGTGACCTCGCGGAAGAACTGGGCAAATGCGAAGTCGGTGATGCGCGCCGCTTCACGCAGCGCGGCCACCTCGGCCGGGGATTTACGCATCCGCAGCGGCCAGATGGCCGGGGCGGCGTCCACAAAGGCCGCTGCTGGCAGGGCCTCCTGCAACCGCTGGTAATCGAGCGGGCTGATGCCCAGCCGCTGCTCGTAGCCGAGTTCCGCGCCGATCTGCGCGTGAGCCAGGCCGCGGTCGCGCAGCGCGGCGGCGATTTCCGTGACCGGGGCGAACCCGATGGTGGTGAAGGTGCGGATCTCGTCGATCCAGGTCTGCTCGCGCGCCTGCCCCTCCAGGGAGGCCGGCACGATCAGCAGCGGCGGGGCCTCACGCGGCAGGATGGCGATCAGGTTGCGGCTGAAGCTGACCCAGGGGTGGGCGGCGATATAGCCGGTGAAGTAGTTGAAGTTGGCCTCGCTGGTAACCAGCAGAGCGTCGGCCCCAATCTCCCCGAGCGCGGCCTGCAGGTTCGCGTAGCGCTGGCGGTACTCCTCGGCGGAAAACGGCATGCCTGTCTCCTGGTGTCTTGCGATTCCCGCTCCATGGTAACGGCTGCGCTTGGGACACGGAGAGCGTCATCCGGCATGGCCACAGCGTCTGCATCGCGCGGGAGCGAGCCACGCCCGGCGTGTTCCGGGCCGCTGTGAGGGGCTCCAGGCACGGCCCGCGCCACGTCGCAGGCGACGTGGCGCGGAGCTGCGGATTACCGATACGCTGCCGACAGCTACGGACCACACGTACCATCGAACGTGCCGCCACCCTCGCAGTTGCTCGGGTTATCGCGGGAGTCCTTGTTCCCCGTGACGGAGGAGTCATTACTGATGGTCACCGTGGAGCCTGCCACCGCGTAGATGCCGCCGCCGTCGCCATCCGCGCGGTTGTCGGTGACGGTCGTCCCATCCAGCAGCTTCACCACCGCGCCATTGATGGCCCGGAGACCGCCACCGTCATCAAGCGTGTAGTTCTGGCGGAACGTCGAGCCTCGCAGGGTCAGTTTGCCGCCATCGACCAGGAGCCCGCCGTAGAAGTAGCGGTAGCTGCCCGTGACCAGGCATTTCACCATCTCCACGGTGCTGGAGGTGAAGGCACTCCGGGTGTTGCAGAACTTGGGGCCAATAGCGGCGATCGCGCAGTCTGTCAACGTGGCCCCGGAACCCGAGATCGATATGCCGCTGGGGAAGGGACACGACGCGTCGTTCACGAACCCGCGCACCCGCACCTGGGACATGGCAAACGTAGTCACGCCGGTGATAGAGAGGCTGCGGAGCACGGTGTTCGTGGCCGGATCATCCTCATCCCCGGCGCCGATGATAGTGAGTGCGGCGAGGTCCGCCACCGCGATGGAGCCGCTGTAGAGCCCTGGACAGACCACCACTGTGCCGCCGTTGTTCAGCGCCGTTTGCAAGGCTGCGGTGTCACACGTGTGGTCCGCCGCCGCGCACGTGACGGTGCAGGCGGTGCACACGCCCGCGAGGCAGAGGTTGTTTGCGGGGCAGGCGTGGCCGCATTCGCCGCAGTTGGCCAGGTCGGTCTGGAGATCGACGCAACCCGCAGCGCAACAGGCCGTGCCGCTGGAGCACGCCTCGTCGCTGTTGCTGGCACAGGTGCACTCGTGCTGCTTGCAGTCCGGCGCGACCGGATCGTCGCACTGCCCGTCGCCGCAACAGACGCCGCTGAAGCAAGCGCCGTCGCAGCAGACAGCGTCCGCGCCGCACTGGGCGTGGCTGGTACAGGCGGTGCAGACGTTGCTGATGCAGATCGGCGTGTCGCCACCGCACGACCCGCAGGCGAGCATCGCGCCGCAGCCGTCCGGGATCTGCCCGCAATCCTTGCCCGCGGCCGCGCAGGTGGTGGGGGTGCAGCCACAGACCCCCGCCTCCTGCCCCCCGCCGCACGTCTCTGGTTCGGTACAGCGCAGGCAGACGCCGCCGGTCTGCCCGCAGGCGGTGTCGCTGTCGCCCGCCTGGCAGGTGCCGGAGGTATCACAGCAGCCGGGGCACGCAGCCACGCACGTTTCGCCGTCGCAACAGCCACTGCAGCCGGTGCAGACGCCATCCCCGCCGCACTCCTCGCAGGCCGGGCAGGAGGCCGCGGTGCAAGCGCAGGCGCCATCGCTGGCGCAGACCTGGCCGGGGGAGCCGCAGGGCTCGCCCACCTGCTCAGGATCGGGTACACACGCGCCGGGGGTATTCGGCCCGGCCTGGCAGGTGAAGCACGCCCCGCACGGGGTGGGGCACGCACAGGAACCACAGTCCACGGTCTTGCCGCAGGTCTGGCGGGACTTCACCGGGCCGCACTGCCCGGCGCACACCACGGCCTTGCCCTTGGGCTTGCAGGCGCGCTTGCGCTGCTGGCGCTGGCGCTTCCCCTGCGCTTTGCCCTGCTTCTGCTTGTGACGCCCCTTGCGGCGGCGACGGCGGTCCTTGGCGGCGCTCTGCTCGGGGGCGAGCCAACCGAGGAGGAACCCGAGCAAGGGCAGGGTGGCCAGCAGCCCCAGCAGGCGGCGGCGCGGCTCCGGGGTGGTGAGCACGCGGGCGAGGGTATCGAAGTGACGCGCATCCATGGTGGAACACTCTCCGCACGCAGGAAGAAGGCCGGCATGAGACGACGGTGTCCCCCCGGCGGGAACACCGTCTCATCCTCCTGGAGCAGGTTGTGGCTGTCGAGACCGGCATGTACTGGCCCTTGTACGGGCTTTTTGCGGACAGCTTGCGGACACGCGACGGACATGGCCGCAGTGACCGTGCAAGACGTGGGGAGTTGGCGACGCACGGCCCGGAGGGCGGGAGCTTCGGCGATGACGGCCATTGCCTCCTTGCGGAGGGAACTGGGCCTGTGGTTACGGCAATGGGAAGTGTGCCAAGGATGCCAACAATGCCAACTTTGTCGGGTCGTGCGGTTGGCATTGTTGCGGAAGCGACCAACCCCAGCCATCGGTTTGCCACACGTACAGCGGGGTTCGTGGTGACCCTGGACGGTAGCGGTTGGGGAACAAGATCCTTCGACTTCGCTCAGGGCGACACGCGTGGGTGGGTGTGGTCCTCACGCGTAGTGGATGTGGGGCGAGGTCCTGCGGCAGGCTCAGGAGACCGGGTTGGGTCGGACCCAATCTCCGTTACGGTTCTTCAACCGGGAGTTCGGCCAGGCGCTTGATGCGGGCCAGGCGGGCGTCCCACTCGGCGGCCACGGCGTCCATCCAGCGGGCGGCGTCGGCGAGGGGCTCCAGGCGGGCGGCGTAGCGCATCTCCCGCCCGGTCTTGCGCCCGGTCACCAGCCCGGCCTGGTCAAGCACCCCCAGGTGCTTGACCACGGCCTGGCGCGAAACGGGCAGCTCCGCGGCGATCATCGTGGCCGTAGCTTCGCCATGGCTCGCCACGGCGTCCAGCACCCGGCGACGGGTGGGGTCCGCCAGGGCGGCCAGGACCGGCTCGATGTCATCGCCACGGAGCGTCATGCACGCGGCCCTAGCTGGCGAGCTGTTCGGCGTAGACGCGCATCTCGTCGAGCTCCTCACGCCAGCCCTTCGTGTGCTCGGCGATCTCCTGCTCCCGCTCCGCCTCGGTCAGCGGCAAGGTATCGAAATCCGACTCCACGACGCGCAGCTTCGTGCGGTCGCCAGCGGGCTCCAGCGTGAACTCTACCAAGGTCGATGTGCCCGGCACGGCCTCGACCCCGGCCTTGTTGGCCCAGCGGTACGAGAAATGGCTGGTCGGCTCGAAACGCACCACGCTGATCTTGAATGCGCCGTACCCCTCGAACTCCAGCAGGCCATCGCCACCGGCGCGCGGCTCCAGTTCCGCGCGGCTGCCGAACCACTGGCCGATGTGCTGCGGCTCGGTGAGGACAGCCCAGACGCGATCGACTGGCGCGGCGACGACGATTTCCCGTTCCACCGTTTGGGTAGCAAGCATGAGTGAACCTCCGTCAAAATGAATGCCCGTCCCGTGACGTGCAACCAGACGGTAGCACGTTTGGGCCCGAAAAGCAACCAGATGGTTGCACGTTTATGCGCCATGGATGGCGCATGGTCCGGTCCGCCGCTGCCTGCACGTGTTGTCTCGAGTGGCGTCGAGACATTCCGGCCTGGGCTACCGCCAAACATCGTGTCTGGGGAACGAGATCCTTCCTTCGTCAGGATGACACCCGAGGAGGAATGACACCTCGGATCTTGATGGCCGGGAACGAGATCCTTCGACTTCGCTCAGGATGACACAGGAGGGTGGGCGGCACTGGAAGGGGGCGACGGAAGCAGACACGCTGCCGGCGAAGCCTGACGCACATCCTGGCGTACGCAACCCTGGCGGCCCGGTGTATGCGAGACCCGGTATCACACATCGCCGGGAGGTGCGTTTCTCCTGGTTGCCGTGCGTGGCAGAGCACGGCGTGAGGGAGGGCACGGATGAGCCGCAACCGCTTTGTGCTGGATTTTCAGGAGATCGATAGGTCGCAGATCGCCCTCGTTGGGGGCAAGGGCGCGCACCTCGGGGCGTTGGCGCGGATCGACGGCGTGCATGTTCCGCCCGGCTTCTGCGTGACAACAGCGGCGTTCCAGCGCATCATCGTGGACGCGCCGTCGCTCAGTGCGCGGCTCGACCGGCTGTCGCGCCTGGAACCGGACGAGCGGGAGGCGATCCGCGCGCTCAGCGCAGCGATTCGCAGGAGTATTGACGAGACCTCCATCCCCGGCGACGTGGCGGCGGAGATCACGGCCCATCTGGCCCGGCTCGGGGAGGATGCCGCGTACGCGGTGCGCTCCAGCGCGACAGCCGAGGACCTGCCAACGGCCTCATTCGCGGGGCAACAGGACACGTACCTGAACGTGGTGGGGGCAGCGTCGATCCTGCGGCACATCAGCCGCTGCTGGGCCTCGCTGTTCACAGAGCGGGCCGTGACCTACCGCCTGCGTAACGGCATCGACCAGCGGAAGGTGCAGATGGCCGTGGTGGTGCAGCGGATGGTCTTGCCGCAGGTTTCCGGCATCCTGTTCACGGCCGACCCCATCACGGGTAACCGCAAGGTCGCCTCCGTCGAGGCCAGCTTCGGCCTCGGTGAGGCGCTGGTCTCCGGCCTGGTGAACGCCGATGTTTACACGGTACGAGACGGCGAGGTCATCGCCCGGGCCATCGCCGCCAAGCAGCGGGCCATCGTCGCCGTGCCGGGCGGTGGCACACAGGAACAGGCAATTGCGTCCGAACAGCAGACGCAGCCCGCCCTGACTGACGCGCAAGCCGTGGAGATCGTGGCCCTGGGCCGGCGGATCGAGGCGCACTTCGGCCGCCCGCAGGACATCGAGTGGTGCCTGGCCGGCGGCGCGTTCCAGATCGTGCAGAGCCGGCCGATCACGACGCTGTTCCCCGTCCCGGCGGCCAGCGACCAGGAGAACCACGTCTACATCTCGGTCGGGCATCAGCAGATGATGACCGACCCCTTCAGGCCGCTGGGGCTCTCCTTCTGGCAGATGATGTCTCCTCGGCCGATGGCGGAGGCGGGTGGCCGCCTCTTCGTGGACGTCACGAAGGAGCTGGCGTCCCCGGCGAGCCGCGCCAACATCATGGCGGTGCTGGGGAAGTCCGACCCGCTGATTGGCGATGCGTTGCAGACGATCATCGACCGGGAAGGCTTCCTCCCGGTAGTGCCGGACGACGGCCCCGCCTGGACGCTGCCTGGCACCTCAGAAACCCCCATCGCGACCGATCCCGAGCTTGTCCCCCTGCTGATTCAGCACAGCGAGGATGCTATTGCCGCATTGCAGCGCGAGATTGAGCCGCTGTCGGGATCGGCGCTGCTCGACTTCATCCAGAAGGATCTCCAGGAGATGTGGCGGATGCAGTTCGAACCGCGCAGCATGCAGGTGGTGCTGGCGGGGATGGCAGCCGCCTGGTGGCTGAACGAGCACGTGCAGGAGTGGCTGGGCGAGAAGAACGTGGCCGACACGCTCACGCAGTCGGTCCCGCACAACGTCACCTCCGAGATGGGGCTGGCGCTGCTGGAGGTGGCCGACGCGATTCGCCCGTACCCGGAGGTGGTGGCGTTCCTGCAGCAGGTCGAGCGCGACGACTTCCTGGATGCGTTGCCCCGGCTGCGCGGCGGCGGGGAGGCCCGCGCCGCGATCCTGGCCTGGCTCGAGAGGTATGGCATGCGCTGTGCCGGGGAGATCGACATCACCCGGCCCCGCTGGAGCGAGCGCCCCACGGCGCTTGTGCCGCTGATCCTGAGCAACATCCGCAACTTCGCGCCGGGCGAGGCTCAGCGCCGCTTCGCGCAGGGCCTGCAGGAGGCCTTGCGCAAGGAAGCGGAGGTGCTGGAGCGCTTGCGGGCCTTGCCGGATGGCGAGCAGAAGGCCGAGGAGACCAAACAGCAGATCGCCCGGGTGCGGACCTTCGCCGGGTACCGGGAGTATCCGAAGTACGGCATGGTCAACCGCTATTTCATCTTCAAGCAGGCTCTGCTGCGAGAAGCCGACCGCCTCGTGCAGGCGGGCGCAATCGCGGAGCGGGAGGATATCTTTTTCCTCCGGTTCGATGAACTGCAGGAGGCCGTGCGCACGCATCAGGCGGATAGCGACCTCATCCGCCAGCGCAAGGAGGACTTCACCTCGTACCAGGCGCTGACGCCGCCGCGCGTGATGACATCCAACGGCGAGGTGATCACCGGGGTGTACCGGCGGGATGACCTGGCGCCCGGCGCGCTAGTCGGGCTCCCGGTGTCTGCCGGAACGATCGAGGGGCGGGCACGGGTAATCCTGGACATGGCCCAGGCCGCGCTGGAACCGGGCGACATCCTGGTCACCGCCTACACGGATCCCAGTTGGACGCCCCTGTTCGTGACGATCTCGGGGCTGGTCACGGAGGTGGGCGGCCTGATGACCCACGGCGCGGTGATTGCGCGAGAGTACGGCCTACCAGCCGTCGTGGGGGTGGTGGATGCCACCCGCCTGATTCGGGATGGGCAGCGCATCCGGGTGAACGGCACGGAAGGGTTCGTGGAGATTCTGGATTAGCGACGGGGCAGAGGACTGAAGAAGGGCGGGTTCCCCATGTCGGGAACCCGCCCGGTACTGAGAGGATGTGAGGGACGGCGGTAGAGACGACGTTAGCGGCGGCCCTTGCCGTGCTTGCCGTGCTTGCCGCGCTTCTTGCCCTTCTGCAGTTGGTGGTCGCCAGAGTGATCATCGCTGGAGGAACTGCCCGTCACATGCTGGCCCTGGCCATCTGCCTGATCCACCGAGGTGGCGGCGCCATGGGTATCGGTTGGAGCAAGGTCCGTGACGCCGGTCTGGTCAGGTTTGCCACTGGCATCGTTCTCTTCACCGCGGGTGACCCCGCAGTCGCTGGTGGTTGGCGTGTAGACACAGTACGAGCCATCAAGCAGGCCACCATCGCAGTTGGCAATCGTCTTGTCGGCATCGGTCGCCGAAGGGCGGGTGCGCACGGTGCCCCCTGTCCATTCGCAATCGAGTTTGAAATCCTTGACCTTCACCTTGACGTCGCGGTGATCGCTGATCGGCTGAGCCCCGGCCGGTGCCACGGGCAAGGAGCCCAGCACAAGCATGGCCAGCGCAATGACGAGGAACGCCTGGCGACCGAGGGTAAAACGCGTGCTGTTCATCATTGGCCCCCTGCGCGGTGTTCGGCGGTGAGGTCGGGAGTCCGATCTCATGAGGCGAGCATAGGGCTGGGAGGCCGGCGGGGCCGTTAGCCTGTTGGCGGGGCGCCTGTCAACAGCGTGATAGGAGGACAGGTCCACAGCGAATGCTGGATTCCAGCCATACCTCGTGCGTGCCACCGCGTGCAAGCGTGGTCGGCAACCAGACTCACACCACAAGTTGTGCAAGTCGGCTTCAAGGATTCCCAGCGAACCACTCGTTCCACCCGTCCTCTACGGTGAGGCTCTTGTCGGACGCTTCTAGACCTCGAAGATGGTAATGGTGACCAGGGCTGGAGGCCCCTCGGCACCGTATAGGTCCACCGCCGCATAGGTGAAGCTGTCGGTTCCCGTGAAGGTGGTAGAAAACGGAATGTAGGTGATTGTGTCATTCGCGTAGAACCCCTCTGGGCACCACCTCCCGTTGCAGTCCGGACACCTGGTGTTCCAATCGCAGGTTAGTGACGTGGCCGAACAGCGGGGGAAGCAGTCCCTCGGGGCGTCCGCTGGTATCGGCGGCGCAGGAAGAGCCGAGGCGCCTGGCTCGCCGATAAAGACTTCGTTGACCAACGTGAGAAAGCCATGCTCGGGATTTGTCACGATCCGGAACGTAAGGAACTCTTCGGAGTCCGGCTCGTACCCCACCAAGTCGACAGGGACGTTAGCGAACCTCCAGGGATGTTTCACATCGAGACTAAGGGCAACCGGGGCGTGGTTGGGACGGCAGACACCCGGGCGCTTGCATTGAACAACCCGGCCTCTCGGATAGTACACAATCTGCCCGCAGTCGCAGACCGATTCGCCGCAGCAGTCCGCCGCCCGATCGTACAGATCAGGATCGTCGAGAGCGGCACAGGCGGCACACGTCTGACCATCATGGCAGGCAACGCAATCAACAGTCTGCTGGCAATTGTTCTGCACCAGGCCGCACTTGCCTGCACAGGTCGTGGCGGTAGCATCCGGCTGGCAGGGTGACTTGCCCTTGCCCTTCCCCTTCCCCTTGCCTTTCTGGGCGTTCTTTCGCCGTTGACGCCGTCCTTTGGCCGCAGCGTCATCGTCCCCAGACATAGCCGCCACCCCACCAAGCAGGGATAGTGCCCGCAGGAGCCCGAACACGCCGCGCCGCGAGCTGCGCTCGCTCAGGGATTGCACGAATCCATCAAATTGTCCGGCGTCCATGTACTCTCCGTTGCTCGGCACATGCCGACCACACACCACGGCGCGCCCGCAGCGATCATGGTGGTGAGATAGCCCGGCGCGCAGTCTAATGAGGCAGAAGCGTGGATATCACCAGTAGTCATTACTGGATTTCCCAGCGGCCGCGGACAGGCGGTGTCCGCCTTGTCCGCGACATGCACGGCGAGTTCTCAAACCAGCGTCGGCTGCGCGCCTCGCTCCAACTTTTCCGCTGGTCAACCCGAACCATGACCAAGCGCCTGCGGTGACCGAATTGCCGGAAGCTCCAGGTTGCTCCTTCGCCTCGAAAAGACCCCGGCGCGAACGACGCGCAAAAGCCCTAAGATGCTCGTCGTCACGTCGTGACCAGGGGATCGTTGTCTTGTCGATACACCGTGGCTAATGCATAACGGAGCCGACCCGGCCGGGCCAGAACTCCTTACACCTGTTCCCGCCAGCGCGAAGCGCCGCGGGCGCGTCGCGTTCTCGGCGCGCGTGCTGGAGTCACCGGTTTACCGGCGCATCTGGTTGTCCGGGTTCCTGTTCTCCAACGCGCGGTGGGTCGAGATCATCACCTCCGGCTGGATTGTGCTCGCCCTCACCGGGTCACCCTTTCTCGTCGGGCTCACCGGGTTCTTCCGTGTGCTACCGATGCTGATCTTCGGCTCCTTCTTCGGCGCCCTGGCCGACCGGTTCACGCGGGTCAACATCCTGCTCGGGATCCACGCGGTCAGCCTGCTGGCCGCGGTGGTGCTGGCGCTGACCTTTCTGCTCGGCGGTGATTCGCTGGCGATCATCTACCCGGTGATCTTCGTGCTGGGGTGCGGCACCGCCGCCGATTTCTCGGCCCGGGCCGCCCTGATCGACGAGGTGCAGGAACGGTCCCTGCTCGCGAGCTCCATGTCGCTGGAATCCCTCTCGATGAGCAGCGCCAAGATCTCGTCCGGCCTTGTCGCCGGGTTGCTCCTGTCGGCCGGCGGCGCGGGCCTCGCCTACAGCTACCTCGCCGTGCTTTACGCCGCCGGGTTGATCTGGATCTGGAGCTTCAAGCGGCTGCTCCCGGCGCGGCAGGTCCATCCGGGTTCGATCCGCGTCATTTCCTCCCCGCACAGCGGCTGGGCCTCGGCGCTGCGTATTCCGGTGGTACGGGGCGTGTTCTTCGTGACGATCATCATCAACATCCTGGTCTTTCCGTACCAGCAGCTCATTGCGATTGTGGCCAGCGACATCCTGGCGGTCGGCCCCTTCTGGATGGGCGTCCTCGCCGGCGCTGACGGCGTGGGCGGCGTCCTGACCGCCGCCGGGCTCACCTTCGCAGGCGGGGCGCGGCGCCCGGGCGCGCTCTTCATCGGCGGGGCCATCGGCGCGGCGGCGATGCTGATCGGCCTCGCGCTCTCGCCCATTTTCGCGCTGTCACTGGCGATCCAGTTCGCGTACGGGGTGTGTACCGGGCTCTTTGGCGCGCATCAGGCGGCCCTGGTGCTCAGCGCGACGCCCGCCGCGTCGCGGGCCCGTGTGCTGGGGCTCATCGCCACGGCCATCGGCCTGACCCCGATTGGCATGCTGCTGATTGGGGGGCTGAGCTCGGCGGCCGGCGCGCAGATCACCATGGCCACGATGGCGGGCCTGGGGTTCATTGGGCTGGTGCTCGTGCTGATCTTCAACCCGCAGTTGCGCACCGCAAAGATCGCGTGAGCGCGCCTGCAAGCGGGGGCAGCCGGATGATATTGACTCAGCCGGCTGCTTCACGGCCGGATCATTGCACCGCTGGCAGAAATACGGTGAAGGACTTGTAGTTCGTATCGCGGTTGCGACGCACGGTGAAGGTCTGGCCCGCCATGGGGACAAAGACGACCTGATTCACGCTCATCGATTTGTCGGACACCACCGTTTGCCCGACCTGCTTGCAGCAGCCTCCGCCGCTCGCCCTACCGTCCACCGCCGCCGAGAAGCTCGGGGGAAGCAGGAAGTCATTCGAGAAGCCGAACCAGAATCTATCGTCGATCCACACGTACGCGTCGGTCAGGGATGTGTTGAACATCCGGCTCTCTCCGGGAGGCACCGAGACGGTGGCGAGCTGATTGCAGCACCGGTTCCGGGTGCGGAAATGCACGCCATGTTCCACGACGGCCGCGCGGTCGCCGCCGGTGTTGTCCACCAGGATCGAGATCGGCTTCAGCTTGATGCCACGGGCCTTCACGCGGCGGCGCTGCTTGCGGCGGCGCTTCGCCTTCTTGTTCGCCTCGCTGGCGGTGGGCGCCTGGAGCAGCAGCGCGCCACCGACCAGCGCGGCCAGGGTCGTGCGGCGGCTCGTCTGGCGCGCGATGCGCTGCGTCAGCGCGTCAAACCTCTGGTGATCCACGCTGGTCTCCTTGAGCAGTCCTGGCTCCAGGCTCATTGCCGGGAGCGCCCCCGCACATGCGCCCCGCGGGGTGATCCTGCACGTGGGCGCGGCGCTTATGTTGAGAACAAGGCAACCATCGCACGATAACACACCTGACGGGACCGTCAATGCCGCCGAGCACGAGGCCGCCGGCGATGGTCTCGAACCGGGCGGCAAATGCCCATGTTTCGCGCCGGGCGTCCGAAGGCCATGATCGCTGTGGCAGTATTGCGAAACGCGACGAGAGCCATGTTTGCAACCGTCTCAACCATGGGGAAAGGCCAGACCATGCCAGTGTTGAATGAATCCACCCTCAGCGCACTCGCCCCCACGGTGGCGATTCCTGACTACGACCGGTCGGCTGTGACTACCGGCATCGTGCACTTCGGCGTCGGGAACTTTCACCGGGCGCACCAGGCGATGTACCTCGACCAGATCCTGGCGCGCGGCGACACCGGCTGGGGCATCTGCGGCGTCGGCGTGCTGGAGGGGGATCGGGCGATGCGCGACGCCCTGCGGGCGCAGGACAACCTGTACACGCTCGTCACCGGCGCCCCGGACGGCACAACAGATGCGCGCGTGATCGGGGCGATTCATGAGTACCTGTTCGCGCCAGATGACCCGGAAGCGGTGTTGGCTCGCCTCGCTGACCCGGCCACGCGCATCGTATCGCTGACCATCACCGAGGGCGGCTACAGCGTCAACGACACCACCGGCGAGTTCGAGCCGCACGACCCGCTCACGCTGCGCGACCTGGAGCCCGGCACGGCCCTGCCAGGCAGCGTGCTGGGGTACATCACCGCCGGGCTGGCGCGGCGGCGGGCAGCCGGCACGCCCCCCTTCACGGTCATGACCTGCGACAACATCCAGGGCAACGGGCATGTCGCGCGGACCGTGGTCCTGGGCTTTGCCGCCCGCAAGGACCCGGACCTCGCGGCCTGGATCGCCGAGCACGTGGCGTTCCCCAACTCGATGGTGGACCGCATTACGCCGGTGACCACAGACGAGACGCGGGCACGTGTGCTGGCCGAGACCGGTATCGAGGATCGGTGGCCGGTGCGCGCGGAATCGTTCGCGCAGTGGGTGCTGGAGGATACCTTCCCCACCGGCCGCCCGCGCCTGGAGCAGGTTGGCGTGCAGATGGTCGACGACGTGATGCCGTACGAGCTGATGAAACTGCGGCTGCTGAACGCCTCACATCAGGCGCTGGCGTATCCCGGCGTCCTGGCGGGCGGGAAGCTGGTGCACGAGGTGTGCCGGGACCCGGTGTTCGCCGATTTCCTCCTCGACTACATGCGCCTGGAGGCGATGCCGACGCTGCAACCAGTCCCAGGGATCGACCTGGACGCCTATTGCCAGGAGTTGATCGAGCGCTACACCAACGAGGCGGTGCGCGACACCATGGCCCGCCTGGCCGCCGACTCGTCGGAACGCATCCCCAAGTTCCTGCTGCCGGTGCTGCGCGAGCAACTGGCCAGCGGCGGGGAAATCCGGCGCTGCGCGCTGGTGCTGGCAGCCTGGAGCCGCTTCCTGGAAGGGCGCGATGAACACGGTGACCCGACCCCGATCAACGACCGCCGGGCGGCAGACCTGATCGCGGCCGCGCAGGCGGAGTACGACGAACCGGGTTCCTTCCTGGACTATCAGCCCGTCTTCGGAGATCTCGGGGCCAACCCGCGCCTGCGCGAGACCTTCATTGCCTGCCGCGCGTCGCTGATCGAGCGCGGGGCACGGGAGACGGTCGCGGCGATTGGGGACCTGTGAACGGCCCTCACCCAACCGCTCTCCCGCGCACCGCGAGAGCGGTTTCTTGCGCCGGGCGTTCGTGCCAGCATCGGCGTGGTGACACCAGTATTCCGTCAGCGAACCGCTGTCGGTTCCCCTCGCCCTACGCACAGGGAGAAAAGCTGGGGGTGAGGGTCTTACGCCGGTCTACCGCGCGACCGCTGGCGCCCCACTGACCTGGACGCCTTCCGGCGTCTCCACGCCGCGGCGGCGTGGCGTGGCCCGCCAGACGGTGTCGGCGAGGGCGGCGAAAAGGAGCGCCATCAGCGCGGCGTGACCCAGGAGGCTGGCCAACGAGAGCTGTGAGAAAACCAGGGTCCCGCCCACCAGCGCCTGCGCCAGGATCAGGCCGGCGGCCCAGAGGGCCGCACGGTGCAGATCCGGGCGTTCGTCACGAAAGCTGCGCGCCCACCAGACCATCGCGAAGACCATGATCATCGCGATCAGGGCGACGAGGCGGTGACCCCAGGCCACACCCACGCCGGGGGTGCCGAGATCCGGCAACAACGAGCCGTTGCAGAGCGGCCACGTGTAACACGCCATCTCCGCGCCGGAGTGACGCATGTACGCGCCAAAATAGGCCACGATGATCGACAAGAGCAGTGTGGCCCAGGCCAGTCGTGCGTAGCCCGGTGGCACGGCCCGGCTGGCGGCGGATGTGGTGGGCATCTCGACCCAGAGCACGCGCATCACGAGGAAGACCGACGCGAAGCAGACCAGCGAGATGCCAAAGTGTGTGGCCAGGACGGCAGGAGTCTGCGGGTACAGGACCGCCCAGGCCCCCATGCCGGACTGCAGGATGAGCGTGAAGATCATCAGCGGCAGCAGCGCCTTCAACTCGGGGTAGCGGCGGCGCAGCGGGAACGCGGTGATGGCCAGGCCGAGGATGAGCAGCCCCTCCACGCCGGTGACGA
>DAOUDE010000007.1:0-13847 GCA_034431475.1 Thermomicrobiales bacterium
GCGGCCTCAAGAAGGCCAAGATCACGGGCGTGAACCTGACCTTGCACAGGCTTTCCCATGAATTGCCAGGCCCGGTCAGTTTCCTGCTCGTTGCGGCAGACGGCAGTAATCCGAACGGCGAGTGGACGCTCCATGTCTACAACGCCAACGCCAGCGACCCGGGCTGACAAGCGGAAGGATGGTCGCTGAAGAACACGGCGCAGGTGAAGAAGAAGCACCGGGAACGAGTGGGATGGGCGAGGCATTGCCTCGCCCGTTCCACTTACCCAACGTGGGTGACAGGATCGATCCAGTGGACCAGCCCCTGCCACGCCGGATCGCCTGCTGACAGTTTTCGCGCATTCTCCAGGGCGAGCTGGCGCAGGAGCCTGAGGGCCGACGCGCCGTCCGTGCCGGTGGTGTTCACGCCAAGGTGTTCGCCGAGCAGGGTGTCGCGGATGTCACGTACCGGCGCTTCGCCGGCGAAGGCCACGTTCAGTTCGCTGTTGCCGAACAGCGAATAGCGGTGCAGATTGCACGAGCCCACCGTTGCCCAGGCATCATCCACGATCATCAGCTTGGAATGCACGTAGACCGCGTGACGGCGACCATCCGCGGCCAGTCCCGCCAGCCCGGCGAGCGTGAAGTTCTCGAACTGGCCCAGTTCGGCGCGGGTCGCAAGGATCGCTGCGCGCTCCGGGGAGGTCACGGTCCGCACCGCCACGTCGGGTTCCGCCGGCATGAGCGCCACGGTCTCCACCCCACGCGCCAACGCGCCCCGCAAGGCCGCGATGATCTCCGGCACATCCAGAAACTGGTTCTCCAGGTAGATCGAGTGGCGTGCGGCGGCGATGGCGGCAACGTACTGGTCGAAGTTAGACCGTTCGCCGCGTTCGATCGCGAAGGGGTGTGCCCCGGGCGCGGGGTGGCCGTCGGCGTAGCGCCCGCCGGAAATCGTGCGCTGGACCTGAGCTGCGGCGTCGCCGCGCGCGCTGGGCGTGTGAGTGGGGAACGCCAGAATGTCGCCTGAGCCCGCGCCCCAGCGACCACCGGGCAAATCTCGCTCGCTCGCTTCATTCCAGCGCTGCACGAAGTTGTGGTGGATGTCCGCAACGCAGGGCCCGGCCAGCTCGACGTAGACATCGTGATTCTGGTGTGGGCCGTCGTGCCCGGGCGCGACAACCGAGTGAGGATTGAGGTTGATGCCACCCAGGATCGCCAGTGACGCGTCATGCCCGGCGTCGAACAGCCAGCTCTTCTGGTGCTGGCAGTAGCCGGGCCGGGCCCGGTCCCAGCGGGCCTTGATCCCGGAGCGGCGTGCCTCCAGCACGGCGAGATGCTCGTCCGAACCCCAGAAGGCGGTGCGAAAGTACCGGGCCGATTCCTGATCGGGACGCCAGAAGAGCACGCGCACATCGAGGCCCCGCGCCGCCGCGCGGTCGAGGACATCCAGGGCGGAGCCCAGGCCATCCGGCATCTGGAACTCCGGCCACATCACCGTGACCGTTACCCAGACGGCGTGTTGGGCGTGCTCAATCGCCTCGCAGACGCGGCGAAAGGCCGGTTCTCCGTCCACGAGCGGGCGGATCACGTTGCCGTGGCGAACCGGGTAGGTACCGGATGGCACAAACGGGATGGGCGCAGCGTTGCTGTCAGCGCTCACGCCGGTTGCGCTACCGCACTCGCCACCATGCCTCACCCGATGCGCACGGCCAGCCCACCGCGTGGCTCTGGTCGTGCGTAGTCCCGCTCCAGAGCGGCCAGGTCCAGGTCGATGGTGGCGAGGTCCGCCAGGCAGACTTCGTCGCCGGGCCAGGCGCGTAGCGTAGATATGATCTTCAGGTAGCCCCGGCAGCGGGTGCAGGTTTCCACCTTGCGCGCTTCACCATCCTGCTCGGAGAGGAGCGTGGCGCGGCTGCCCTGTCCGGTGGCATCGCAGAAGGCGCAGCGCACACCGGGTTGCTGCCAGTCGCCGCCGCAGCGCGCGCAGCGCAGGCAGCGCGCGCGCTCCAGCCCCCGGATTTCGGCGAGGCGTGGCCAGTCGCCGCAGATGGGGCAGTACCCCTCATGCCAATGCGTGGAGACGGCTGGGGCGAAGCGGCGGCGCAGCGCCTGCAGCAGCGGCAGCGCCGCCAGGTCGGCGACGGCGGCCAGCGGTTCGATATCGACACCCAGTTCATCCGCGAGGCGCTCCAGGCGGGCGTCGTCGGCGTTGATCGCGGCCTCCACCATTCCACGGGCGTCCAGGGTGGGGGATTGCGCGGCTCGGGCTAGGGGAATCGCCTCAGGGCCAGCCTGACTGGCCAGAAGCAGGAGATGGCTGACCCAGTCGTGGAGTGCTGCCTGAAGGGGGAACTCAGTCTCAGCCGTGCGGCCCTCACCCCAACCCCTCTCCCGCGCATCGGAAGAGAGGCTTTCGGTGACGTGCCGGGTGTCCCTACCTGGGTGAGGTTCAGTGTTGAGATATGCCCCCCGGCTCGCGGCTCCGTCGTCGTGCTCCCCTCTCCCGCGCACCGGGAGAGGGGCTGGGGGTAAGGGCTCCCTGCCAAGAGAAATCCGCGCGCCCGTCAGCAGCGGGGCATCGGGCACGCGCTCGGCGGGGAGCACGGTCGCCGAAGCCAGGTCATCCCAGCGTGGGTTCTGCCCCTCGCGTAGCACGGCCTCCAGGAGCGCCAGCCACGCGGCGGCTTCTGGCTGGGAGCTCAGGATCGTGCCGATGTGCCGCTGGGCGCTGGCGGGCAGGCTGTTGGCCGGGACCCCTTCGCCCCGGCCACGGAGAGAAAGTTTCGGGAGGCGGTTCACTGCTGCGCGGTGTCCTCTGTGGTGACGGCTGGCTCCTTGAACGGGATATCGTAGAAGATGCGCTCGAAGCGGTCTGCCGGCTCCAGTAACTGGACCGGCTGATTGTGGTTCCCGACATCCCCGCCCGGCTCACCCCGCGTGCGCGTGGCTTCCGGTGAAACTGAACAGCCGCCCAGGAGCAGGACGGCCCCGGCGCCTGCCGTCACCAGCCAGGCGCGGCGTCCCTTGTGTGGCCTGGCCATCTTAGATCGCCTCCGATGACAGGATCACCACGGTGCGCAAGAGGAAGACCCCCAGCAGCACCAGCACGGCTGCGATTGGTACGGTCGCGGCGCCGAGCGTGCGTGGCCGCAAGTAGAGGAACAGGGGCACCAGAAGGCCCAGGAGCACCACCCCGACCAGCATGATGACCGCCCAGACCCCACCCCAGACTACCTGCGCGATACTGCCGAGCGTGATCGCCATGATGGCCAGCACGATGATTTCGCCGATGGTGCTGTAGCGCTCCATCTCCTCCAGCCAGCGCAGGGTGCCGGGATGCCCACGCCGCCGTCCGAAGAGGATCATGGCCGCGCTGCCAGCCGAAATGCCCGAGAGCAGGAAGAGGAGGCTCATCCAGGCGGTGTCACCCCACAGCGGCCGGTTCGTGCTGGTCAGCACCAGACCGGTGTAGCCAGCGAGGGCGGTGCCGGTCAGCACGCAGCCCAGCGCCAGGAGCTTGCCGATCGTTCCCTCACCCAAGCGGCCAAAGGCGCGCGGCAACACTCGCCAGTCAGCCAAGGCAGCCAGGGCCGCCAGCCCGACGCAGAGCGAGAAGGCGATCAGGATGTAAACGCCGAAGGAGAGCGGGGAGTAGAGCTTGAACATCGGCGCCATGGTGTTGGATTGGATCACCATGTGCCAGAAGCGCTCGGGGCGGTTGAGGTCGATGATCAGGAGGGGGCCGCCCAGGGCGACCGCCACCAGCGCCAGGACGTAGCCGATGCGGGTCATGGGGCGATCCAGCGGGTTACCGAACAGATCCAGCAGCCCGGAGAGAAACGCGGCGCCACCAGCAATGCCGCCCAGGAAGAAGTAGACGATGATGTACCAGCCCCAGTGGGGTGAAACGGTGAACCACGTATCGGACGGCGGAACCTGCGCCAGCACCCAGGGGATGTTCATTCCACGACCTCCTGCGCCTCGGCCGCTGCCGCTTCCTGGTGCGCCTCCCGCGCGAACTCGTCCATGCGCCGCTTGCGGAAGGCCACCGCTCCGAGCGCGGCCATGCCGACCGCTCCACCGATGCCAAGGGCGCTGCTAACCGGCAGGTCGCGGGTCGGCAGCTTGGGGTTTGCGGGCAAGCCATAGGTTTCCGGCGGATCCACCAGCAGGTAGAACGAGTTGAGGCCGCCCAGCATTTCGTCGTCCGCGCCATAGAGGTAGGCGCCCGCGTCCGGGTTCTGGCTGTGCAGTTGCTCCACCCGGGCGGTGGCGGCCTGCTTCAGGTCAGCGATCGTGCCGAACTGGATCGAGTGCGTCGGGCAGGCCTGGGCACAGGCGGGTGGCAGCCCGCTTTGCAGGCGGTCGTAGCAGAGCGTGCACTTCATGGCCGTGTTGGAGGCCGGGTTGATCTCGATGACGCCGAACGGGCAGGCGGCGATGCAGTCGCGGCAGCCATTGCAGGTGTCCGCCTGGATGACGACCGTGTCGTACTCGGTGCGGATAATGGCCCCGGTGGGGCAGACCTCCAGGCAGCCCGCGTGGACACAGTGCTTGCAGACATCGCTCATCAGCAGCCAGCGCCCGGTCGACCGGTCATCGTTGAACTGCTCGATAAACTGGACGTGCCGCCAGTTCTCCCCGGAGAGGTGCTGGGTGTTGTCATAGCTGTTCCCGGAGAGCGGGATGATGTCTGACGAGAGACCATTCCAGCTCTTGCAGGCGACCTCGCACGCCTTGCAGCCGATGCAGACCGTGGTGTCAGTGAAGAACCCCATCGGCTCGGCCGGGTAGGCGGTAGGCTGGGGAAAGGTCTCGCCTGCGCCATGGGGATTGGTTGGCGGCGAAATTGGCGTGGCTACAGGGGTGGCTTGCGTGCGCGGGGTCATCACGCCTTCTCCACGTTACAGACGAACGCCTTGGCTTCGTGGATGGTGACGTTCGGGTCACCCACCATCAGCGAGAGGTCGTTGGTCACCGCGCCGGTCACCAGGCCCTGGTAGCCCCAATGCCAGGGCAGGCCGACGTGGTGCACCGTCTTGCCGGCGATCTGCATCGGGCGCATGCGGCTGGTGACCAGCGCCTTGGCGTTGATCGCGCCGCGCGGGCTGCTGACCGTCACCCAGTCCAGGTTGGCGATGCCCTTCTCGGCGGCCAGTTCCGGGCTGATTTCCACGAACAGCTCCGGTTGCAACTCCGCCAGCCAGGGGAGCCAGCGGCTCATGACGCCAGAGAGGTGATGTTCCGTCAGGCGGTACGTGGTCAGCACGTAAGGGAACGCCGGGTCCTCTGGTTCGGCCCGCACGTTGCCGTCGACGTTCCACGCCTTCAGCACCGGCGAGTTCTGCTGCCGCGGGTAGAGCAGGTTGGGTACCGGGGATTCGCGCGGCTCGTAATGGGTGGGCAGCGGGCCATCCACCAGCCCGGTTGGCGTAAAGAGCCAGCCCTTGCCGTCCGCCTTCATGATGAAGGGATCGGTGCCGCTCAGGGCCGCCAGGCCGATGGCGCCTGCCTCCGGTTTGGCATCCGGCGCTTTGGTGGCCGCGAAGTCGGGAATATCCGCGCCGGTCCACATGCCCGCTTTCTCCGTGGCGGGATCGACCTTATCCGGGTCCCAGTAGACCCAGGCCTTCTCCTCTGACCAGGGTGTGCCGTCTGGCCGGGCGGAGGCGCGGTTGTAGAGAATGCGGCGGTTGGCGGGCCAGGCGTAGCCCCAGCCCAGGTTGGCCGCGCCCGGTCCTTCCGGGTCGGGGATGCGTGAGGCGGCCCGCAGGTTCTCGATGCCCGGCTTCGGGTAGACGCCGGAGTAGATCCAGGAGGCGCAGGTGGTGCTGCCGTCGTCCTTGAGCGCGGCGAACCCGGGCAGGTGCTCGTCCGGGGCGCCGGTGACATAGCCGTTGATCTCGCGCATGATCTTCAGTGCGCTTGGCTCGTCCTTGATGCGCCAGTTCTCCACTTCCTCCGGGTCGGGCTCGTAGTCCCAGAGCAGGTTGACGATCCCCTGGTCGCGTGGGTCCGTGCTGCCCTCGTACATCGCCTTGAGGCGCTTGCCGAGGTGGTAGGTGAACCAGATGTCGGATCGGCAATCGCCCGGCGGATCAATCGCCTTGTGGTGGTACTTGATCAGGCGCTGGGTGTTGGTGAAGGTGCCGTCCATCTCGGCCACCTGTCCCGATGGGAAGAGGAAGACTTCGGTCTGGATATCCTCCGGCTTGATATCACCATCGACGATTTCCGGCGCCTTGTACCAGAAGGCGGCCGTTTCGGTCTCGAAATTGTCCTTGACCACCAGCCAGTCCAGTTTGTGCAGGGCGCGCCGCTGGAAGATGGCGTTCTGCCCACCCACAGCCGGGTTCTGGCCCATGGCGAACATGCCCTTGACGCGGCCCTCCTCCATGGCCACGAACATGGGCATATGCGAATGATCACCCGATATGCGCGGGTGCCAGGCGAAGCCCCAGTCGTTCTCGGCCGTGGCGGCGTCGCCGTACATCGACTTCAGGTAGCTGACGAAGAATTTGGGCGTATTGGCCCAGTAGCCGGTGGGCAGCGTTTCGGCCTTCAGGTACGCCTCGACCGAGTTGTGGTCTTTCAGCACTGTTGGTGCGGGCATGTAGCCCTGGATGGAGTGATAGAGGGTCGGGATATCGGTGCTGCCCTGGATAGTGGCGTGCCCGCGCAGCGCCACGATGCCACCGCCGGGGCGGCCCATGTTGCCCAGCAGCAATTGCAGCGTGGCGGCCGCGCCGATCATCTGCGGGCCGTAGGTGTGCTGGGTCCAGCCCAGGGCGTAGCAGATGGCCGAGGTCTTGTCCGGGCCGCTGTTGGTGAGGAGCGTCTCCGCGACCTCGACCATTTTCTCCGGCGGGCAGCCGGTGATGCCGGAGACCATCTCCGGCGTGTAGAGGGCGAAGTGCGCCTTCAGTAACTGGAAGACGCACATCGGGTCTTCCAGCGTCGGGTCCCGGCGGGTCGGGTTGTCGGGCAGCAGGTCCTTCACCAGGGGGTCGTAGGGCGGCCCGGCCGGGACCGCGTCTTCCTCGCCCGGTTGCCCGGACTGCACACCCTGCTCGCCGGACTGCGCCGTGGCGGCAGAGCGGCCCTGGTCCCCCACGGGCTGGCGGTCATACTGCCAAGTCTTGTTGGTGTACTGTGCCAGGAAGCCATTCAGGCCCCACGGGCCTTCCTTGTACGGGCCGAGGCCGGAGAAGACGCCCTGCGGTTTGTCTGGCGTCTCCTCGTCCGCGCCCTGGAAGTCGGGGTTGATGATCGTGGCGGCGTTGGTGTAGGCCGTCACGTACTCGCGGAAGAAGGGTTCCGTGTTCCAGCGCTCGGAATTGATGATGTAATTAATCAACCCGCCCAGGAACGCGATATCGGTGCCGGCGCGAATGGGCGCGTAGAGATCCGCCACCGCCGTGGTGCGCGTGAAGCGCGGGTCGGCGTGCATGACCTTGGCGCCCTTGAGCCTGGCCTGCATCACGTAGCGGAAAGCCACGGGGTGGCACTCCGCCATGTTGCTCCCCTCGATGAGGATGGCGTTCGAGTGAACCAGGGAACCGGGATAGGTTGTTGCCGCGCCGCGGCCCAGTCGCACCCCCAGACCGGGGACGCTACTGGAGTGTCATATCCGGGCCTGGTTTTCGATGGGAACGACGCCCAGGCCGCGCAGCAGCTTCTGCTGGACATGGTTCCACTCGTTGTCCATGGTGGCGCCGCCCAGCGAGAAGATGGCGGTGGTGGCCATCAGGGTGCGCTCGATCGGCTCACCGTCGGCGTTGGTGGTGGGATACCGCTCCTGGAACGTCTCATCGCGCGTCTTCTTGACGCGCTCGGCCACCATGTCCATCGCCGTTTCCAGGTCAATGACCTCCCAGGCGGTGGAGCCCGGTTTGCGGTGCAGCACCTGGGTGAGCCGGTTCGGGTTGACGTGCAGTTGATAGGTGGCCGCGCCCTTGGGGCAGAGCGTGCCCTGGTTGATGGGCGAGGTGGCGTCCCCTTCAATATTGAGGAGCGTTCCGTCCTTGACATAGACCATGGTGTCGCAGCCGACGGCGCAGTAGGGGCAGACGCTGCCGAACTGCTTTGCCTCCGCGATGCGCAGCGCCCAGGCGCGCGCCTGGGCCGGCTGCAGGTCGATGCCGAGCGCGGCCATGCCGGCCAGCGCCGAGCGCTTCAGCCCGCGTGAGAAGAGCGAACGCCGGGAAAGGGACACCGTGGCCATGACGACTCCTCTCTGAGCCGGACGATCTGGCGCGGTGGAGATGGCGGCAGCGTGGGCAGGGCGCCCGTGAGATGACACCGCGTTGGCGGATCGTAGCACTCATCGGCGGTTGTGCACGTGGGGGCCGGGCTCGCGGGCTACCCCGTGGGCGAAATGGCGGGCGGCGTTCGGCATGGCCGGGCAGGACGTCCCCGCCGCCTGTGAGAGCTCCCCCTGGCGTGGACGCAGAGAGCGCACCGCAGGTGTGTGGTGCGCTCTGCCAGCATCTGGCTGGGGTCATGTGGCCAGGAGCCGGGTCGTCAGTTTCCGGCACCCAGGGCGGCGTTGGCGCAGATGAAGAACTCCGTGAACTCGCAGGTTCCGAGCGACTGGCAGCAGATGCGGATGGCCGCCTTGCACGCGGCGTTGTCACCGCACGAGTCGTTCGCCAGCGCTTCGCAGCCCGGAATCTGGCTCACGCAGCGGGCCTGGATCTGCTGCTGAAGGTTTCCGTTGCCGTTCTTCTTCTTGCGCTTGTTCTCGTTCTTGCTCTTGTTGCCGCGCGCATTGGCGGCGACCACGCCCCGGCGCAGAATCTGGATCAGGCTGTCGTTCATGGCAAAGCTCCCCCTCCGGGCGGCTGGCTGGCCGCTGGCGGTCCGTGGTTGATGGCTACAGGTTGTTCTGGTCGGCGAAACAGGCAATCAGCCCGGTAAAGTCGCAATCGGCGAGTTCCTGGCAGCAAAGCTGGCCGGCAGCCAGGCAATCGGCATTGCCGTCACAGTTTGCGGTGATCAGCGTGACGCACCCGGGGACCTGGCCCGCGCAGAGCGCCAGTGATTCCTGGTCGATGCGCTGCTGCAGCTTCTTCCGCTTCTGCTTCCGCTGCCTGTTCTGCTGCTTGTTGGTGTTGCCGCCCTTCGCGCCAGCGAGGGTCAGCCCGCTGGCGGTAGCCACGACGGCTGCGCCCAGCGCCTGCAGCGCGCGGCGACGGCCAAACTGCTGCGTGAATGCGTCGAAATCCATTCCGGTCATTGCGTGGTCTGCTCCCTGGTGCTCGAGTCGCGGCTGCCTGCGCTAGATCAGGCGATACACCGGGCGCGCCGCCTGGCTGGCTGTGAGACGAGGCCCCCGCCGCACGCGCCGGGATGACGCAGTGGGGCGAAGGAGCGTGCGCAGGAGCCGCCGCACAATCTGCTGGTGTGACATGGTGCTGGGTCCTTTCGTGCGGCTCTCGTCTCGGCCAGGCCGGCGCTTCCGGCACGTTCACATCTTGCGCGTGGATCCTGCCCCGGCACATCGCACAGGCAGCAGATTCCCCGTGACAGATTCGCGAGCGAGCGGCGGGTCTGCCGGATGACAGAGGGCAGACCTCCCACATCTTTCCCCGCCCTCTTCACGGCGTCTCCACATTTCGGGAGCAGACTGGTTCCCAGATGGCAGACGTACTGATGCAGGGCTGCCGAGGTCGAAAGGAGCACGACAGTGCAACACGGTCCAGGACCGGGGAACAAGAAGCCACTCATCATCGGTGGCGCCATCATCGGGGCGATCTGGCTCCTGAACAGCACGTACCGCGATGGGTTCATGGATGGACTTCTCGCAAGTGGAAAGGGCGAGCATATGCATTACATGGGAGGCGGCTTCCCGTGGGGACTGCTCATCATCGGCGGCATCCTGTACTTCTTCTGGAAGAAGGGATCGTTTGACCGGCACAACGGCCGCGGCCCGTTTGGCCCCGGCGGGTATGGCCCGCCCGCAACCATGCAGCAGGGTGGCCAACAGGGTCCCGATCCCCGCGCCTTCATGAGCCCGGAGCAGCGGGTGCAGTGGGACCAGCAGCAGGCGCAGTGGGCACAGCGCTATGGCCAGGGTCAGCAGTTTCGCGGCCCGCGCGGGTTCTTCGATGACTGGCACCGCCAGGCGCACGAGGGCTTCAATCACCAGGCTGGCACGATGACCCCGCCGCCGCCCTTCACGCCGACCGCTGGCGCGCCGTCCACTCCGCCGCCACCGCCTGCGGCTGACTACTGGACGAACGTGAACCGCCCGGCAGAGGCGAACACGACGCCACAGGGTCCGGCCGGCAGCGCTGGCAACTCCGGCGGCACGGCTGGCGCCAGCGGCGCCGCCGGGCAGACCGAGTCCCAGCCCGAGCAGTGGTAAGGTGACCGCACTGGTCTTCAGCGATCGCGGCGTGGGGGTGCTCCCCCGCCGCATCGTTCATCCGGTAACGGCCATGAAAAGCATTCTTGTTGTCGAGGACGAGCCGGAGATTGCGCGGGTGATCCGCGATTACCTGCAGGCCGCTGGCTTCACCGTCAGTGTGGCGGCAGATGGCGACACCGCGCTGCAAAGCGCGCGCCTGGCCCGGCCTGACCTGGTGGTGCTCGATCTCGGGCTCCCTGGCCGCGATGGCCTGGATGTGACCCGGGAACTGCGCCGCACCTCGGATGTCCCCATCGTGGTGGTGACGGCGCGGGGCGATGAGGCAGACCGCATCGTCGGCCTGGAACTGGGCGCCGACGACTATGTCGTCAAGCCGTTCAGCCCCAAGGAACTGGTGGCCCGCGTGCGGGCGCTGTTCCGGCGGATCGACAGCCATGATGAACCCGGCGATCTGATCCGGGTGGCGGACCTGGAGATCGACGTCCCGCGGATGCGGGTGACGGTCAACGGGCACCCGGTGGACCTGACCGCCAGTGAGTTCCAGCTCCTGCTGGCCATGGCGCGCGAGCCAGGCCGCGTTTTCACACGCGGGCAGTTGCTCGACGTCCTGCACGGCGTCGCCTTCGAGTCGTACGAGCGGGCGATTGACGCCCACATCAAGAACCTGCGCCGCAAGATCGAACCAGAACCCGGCGAGCCGCGCTATGTGCGCACCGTCTACGGCGTGGGCTATCGCTTCGCAGACGCATGAACCCTCAGCAAACTCCCTTCCCTCCCCATGAGCCGAACAGCCCCTCCCCACCTCCCGCGCACCGGGAGAGGGGGTGGGGTGAGGGCTATCCAGGTCCGGAAGAGGGCTCGTCACCGCCTTACCCCATTGCCCCTCCGGCGCGGCCTTCCGGCCCTGCCCCCGCGCCCTGGCATGGCCCATGGCACAGCGATTGGCAGAGCCACTGGCGGCCGGGCGAGCGCCCTCACTGGTGGCCAGAAGGCGAACCCTGGCCCCCGCGTCGCAAACCGGGGCGGAAGTCGCGCAGTTTCCTGCGCAAGGTGGGGTGCTTTTTCGGCGTCATCCTGGGCCTTATGCTCACCGCCAGCATCCTCGGCGCGATTTTCAGCGACGGGGGAGGGCGGCACAACAACGGTGGCCCGCCGTGGTGGCTGTTCCTGACCATCATCATGGTGGTCTCGCTGGCCTACGTCGGGCGCACGGTCCGCAGCACGGCTGCACCCATCTCCGAGGTGATGTCGGCGGCCGAGCGTGTGGCGGATGGCGACTACACCGTGCGCGTGGAAACCGAGGCGAAGGGCGATGTCGGCCGCCTGGTGGAGACCTTTAACGCCATGACCACCCGCCTGGAAACCAACGAGACGCAGCGCCGCAACCTCTTCGCGGATGTCGCGCACGAGCTGCGGACACCGCTCTCCGTGATCCGGGGCAACACCGAAGGGATGTTGGATGGTGTCTACCCGCGTGACGACGCACACCTGGAGACGGTACTGGATGCCACCGCGCTGATGGCCCGCCTGCTGGATGATTTGCGCACGCTCTCGCTGGCCGATACCGGCGCGCTGCGCCTGCACCGGGAGCGTACGGATGTGGCGGACCTGATGGCGGAGGTGCGCTACGGTTTCGCTCCCCGCGCGGACGCTGCCGGAGTGACCTTTCGCGTCGAGGCGCAGCCGGTGCCAGCACTCGATATTGACCCGGTGCGGGTGCGCCAGGTGCTGGACAACCTGCTGGATAACGCCCTGCGCCACACGCCGCGCGGTGGCACGATCCGCCTTGAGGTGCGGCCCGAGGGGAATGCCGTCCTGTTCCGGGTGGCGGATACCGGCAAGGGGATTTCCGCCGAGGCATTGCCTTACGTGTTTGACCGCTTCTGGAAGTCCGCCGATTCCGGCGGCAGTGGGCTGGGCCTGGCCATTGCACGCGGCCTCATCGAAACCCACGGTGGCCAGATCCGCGCCGACAGTGTCCCCGGCAAGGGGACGGTGCTGAGCTTCACGCTGCCGCTGAAATAGCGGTCAGGTGTGGCGGGCTCGGCCAGGTTACGACCCGGCCATTCCCGAAAGGAACAACCCATGACTGAGCAAACGTCTGTGACGTTGTCGAAGCAAACCCGTGCCGGACTCGGGTACTGGCTGGAAGCCGTACAGATGGCCTTGCAGCGAATTGGCTTCGTGGCCGGGGCCCGCCATGTCCTGGTGGTGCCAGGGCACCGCAGCGGCGTTCCTGACTCGGCCCTTGTGATGGTGCAGTGCGTGGAGGGGGAGCGCTACGTGATGGCTGACCTGCACCCTGGCAAGTGGGTGCAGAACGCGCGCGTCGCTGGCCGTGGCCTGCTTTGTCGTGGCCGCATGGAGGAGCATGTTTCCCTGACCGAGCTGGCGCTGCCGGAGCGCATTGCCCTGCTGCGTCACCTGGAGATGGGCGCGACGGTGACCCGCTTGCACGGTGACTCCCTCTCCGAGGGTGAGATTCCCAACCTGGCGGCGCGCGCGACGGTCTTCCGCCTCAAGCGCTGCTGATCTCGGCCCACCCACCGGTCTTTCGTACGCCATTCACGCGATCTCCACATTCTCCCGCTAGGGTGGTGGCACGATTGATTCGGTAGCAGGCAGCCCACGCTGCCTGCGAGCAGAGGATTTCCCATGACACACCCCGGCCGGTTGCTACGCGCCATAGACACGCGGGGCGTGCGCCGCGCCCAATTCGGCCTCGTACTGGGGTTGGGCGTGGCGGTGGCAGCCGCGTACCTCTTCAATACGCACGTGCATGCGGAAGTCAGCCGTGCCCTGGCCGTGCTGAGCAGTGGCGATGGCCGCGCCGTGGGCGACTACCTGCAGAGCTTCGGTGTCTGGGCGCCTATCGCGTCGTTGCTGCTGATGGTGCTGCAGGCCGTGGCCGCGCCGATCCCGGCGGTGTTTGTGGCGTTTGCCAACGGCCTGGCGTTTGGCGTTGTTGGCGGCGGCCTGCTCACCGTGGCCGGGCAAACGCTGGCCGCCGCGCTCTGCTTTGGCATCTCCCGGGCGTTGGGACGTGGGCCGGTGGAGGCGCTGGCGGGCCGCTTCGGCCTGGTGGCGGCGGATACCTGGTTCTGCCGCTGGGGCGCGCGTGGCGTGCTGCTCCTGCGCCTGGTGCCGGGGATTTCGTTCGAGGTCATCTCCTACGGCGCGGGGTTGACCTCGATCCGGTTCGGCCCCTTCCTCCTGGCCACGGCCGTTGGCGTCGCGCCGCAGGCGTTCCTGTATGCGTACCTGATCCGGGAAGCGCCGCAATCGGCCTGGGTCTTCTATGTCGTCTCCTGGCTGGTGATTGGCGTTATCGGCAGCGCGGCCTTCCTGCGGCGGAAGCCGGGCGCTGCTCGCCCTGTGGCGGAACGTGATACGCAATCTGTTTCCGCGCCATCTGACGGCACGTGCAGGGCCGCCTGACGGCAGATTGCGCAAGGAGTGGGTCATAGTGGTCACGTGTGCCGCTCACCGATGA
>DAOUDE010000008.1:0-79698 GCA_034431475.1 Thermomicrobiales bacterium
TCCAGGCCGAGGTCTACGTGCTGGGCAAGGAAGAGGGGGGGCGGCACACGCCGTTCTTCCCCGGGTACCGGCCGCAGTTCTACATCCGCACGACGGATGTGACCGGGAGCATCACCTTGCCGGAAGGCGTGGAGATGGTGATGCCGGGCGACAACATCCAGATGGGGGTGGAGTTGATCACGCCGGTGGCGATCGAAGAGGGGCTGCGCTTCGCCATCCGCGAGGGCGGCCGTACCGTCGGCGCCGGCGTCGTTACCTCGATTACGGAATAAGTGGTATCATGCTCGTCCGGCGTTCCGCATTGCGGTCGCCGGACGAGGCACGTCCCGAAGCATGTGGTTTCAGACAGGGCCTTGGGACAGTAAGGAACCAGGAAGATGGCAAAAAAGGGTAAAGCAGATCGCCTCGTGATCACGCTCGAGTGCACCGAGTGCCGTGAGCGGAATTACACCAGCGAGAAGAATCGGCGCAATGATCCTTCGCGCCTGGAGCTGCAGAAGTTCTGCCCGCGTTGCCGGGCGCACAAGCAGCACCGCGAGACGCGATAAGCGGAAGGAGCGCTTTCGTTCGCCACGCCCTAGGGCTGTAGCTCAATTGGTAGAGCAGCGGTCTCCAAAACCGCAGGTTGCAGGTTCGAGTCCTGTCGGCCCTGCCCAGTGGTGAAACGGAAGCGCAGGATCGTGGGGGCGTCGCCGTCTGGCACGCCCCCATCGACTGTACAGAACCGGAAGGTTTTTGCTGATCCGGAGAGGACGGCAACCAGATGAGTACGCAACGGCCGACAGCCACCAAAGCGCCAACTGTGCCGGCTCCGAGCCGATCGGAGGCTGCGCGTCCGCCCAAGCCCGTGCTGCAGCCGGATGTTCCGGAATCGGAGCGGAGTGCGTACCGGAACAAGTTGGACCAGTTCAAGCGCTGGTGGCAAGACACCATCGCCGAGTTGAAGAAAGTGACATGGCCCGATCGCGAGACCACAAAGAATTTGACGCTGGTGGTCATTGCGATCTCAATCGTGCTGGGCGCGTTACTCGGCGCGATCGACTGGCTCATGCAGCAAATCTTCGCAGTGCTGTAGCCCTCTTGTCCCTCCGTCCGATCATGCGAGGAGCGCACTGACATGGCAAGAGTCTCACTTCGCGACCGACTCCTTGCGAAGCGTGCTTCGGAAGCGGGGTTGCCGGCGGAAGTGCCGGCCGGCAAGTGGTATGTCCTGCATACGTATTCCGGATACGAGAACAAGGTCCGTAAGTCGATCGAGACACGCATTGATGCTCTGGACCTGACGGATCGCGTCTATGAGATCGTGGTTCCAACGCAGGATGAAATCGAGATCCGCTCGGGCCAGCGCCACACCGTCCAGAAGAAGGTTTTCCCTGGCTACGTGCTGGTGCGAATGGAGATGGACGACGATACCTGGTATGCCCTGCGCAATACGCCGGGTGTCACCGGGTTTGTGAACATCAACAATGTGCCAATCCCGCTGCCAGATTCCGAGGTGCAGGGAATCCTGAAGGGCATGACCGCCGAGGCGCCGAAGGTGAAGGTCTCCTTCGCTGTTGGCGACACCGTGCGCATCACTGATGGGCCCTTCGCGGACTTCCGGGGTGAGATCGACGAGATTAGCCAGGAGAAGGGCAAGATCCGCGTCCTGGTTTCGTTCTTCGGCCGCGAAACGCCGGTGGAACTCGACTTTCTGCAGGCGGAGCGCGAAACCTAGGATTGTTGGAGGGCCGCCAGAGGAGATGGTGGCGGTCCTGCGTGTTGAATTGAGGAGTTAGCAACGTGGCCAAGCGTGTCAAAGGGTATGTGAAGCTCGCGATCACCGCCGGCAAGGCGACGCCGGCCCCGCCGATTGGTCCGGCCCTGGGCCAGCACGGCGTAGCGATCATGGACTTCGTCAAGCAGTACAACGAGCGCACCCAGGCCCAGGCCGGGCAGATCATCCCGGTCGTGATCACGGTCTACGAAGACCGCTCGTTCACTTTCGTGACGAAGACCCCGCCGGCTGCCGACCTGCTGCGCCGTGCGGCAGGCGTCGAGCGTGGCTCGGGCAAGCCGAACCTGTCCAAGGTGGGCAAGGTCAGCTCGGACCAGGTGCGCGAAATCGCCGAACTGAAGATGAAGGACCTGAATGCCGTCGATCTCGCCGGCGCCATCAAGCAGGTCGAAGGCACTGCCCGCAGTATGGGCATCGAGGTTGTGGCGTAAGCCGGAGGCCCGGCTCGCATACACGTGGGAGGGGCTAGTTGCCCCGCTGGCACCACAGGAGGTTTCAGATGCCGAAGCACGGCAAGAAGTACGAGGCAGCGGCCGCCAAGGTCGATCCCGAGAAGCTCTATGGAGCGGACGAGGCGATTGCCTTGTTGAAGGAGATCTCGACCGCGAACTTCGACGAGACCGTCGAGATTCATGCGCGGCTTGGTATTGATCCCCGCCAGGCGGATCAAACAGTGCGCTCAACCGTCGTTCTCCCCGGTGGCACCGGCAAGACGGTGCGTGTGCTCGTGTTCGCGCAGGGCGAGGCAGAGCGCGTGGCCCGCGACGCAGGTGCTGACTATGTCGGGTCGGACGACCTGGTGCAGCAGATCAACGGCGGCTGGCTCGAGTTCGATGCCGCCGTCGCGATGGCCGACCAGATGGGCAAGGTCGGTGGCCTGGGCCGCATCCTGGGCCGTCGCGGCCTGATGCCGAACCCGCGCTCTGGCACGGTCGTGCGTGAGGCGGCCGACCTCCCCGGTGTGCTCGCGGAGCTCAAGGGTGGCCGCGTCGAGTTTCGCAATGACCGCACCGGCATTGTGCATCTCGGCATCGGCAAGCGCAGCTTCACCGACGAGCAGATCCGCGATAACGTGTACGCGTTCGTCGATGCCCTGCAACGTGCCAAGCCGAGTGGCGCGAAGGGTGTCTACCTGCGTACACTGACCCTTGCGAGTTCGATGTCGCCCGGCATTGCGCTGGACGTCCCCGCAGTTGTTGCCGCATCGGCTTCAGCCGCGTAGCGATCTCACACGCCAAACGAATCAACCCGGCCGCAGACAGTCGGCGTGGTGCGTAAGCGCCGCTTAATTCCCGACCGAGGCCCGGACGTGCCCCCCGGATGTCACGCTCACGCGTGCCCTCCTGCGCCCCGGGTCCACCTGACCCGGGGTGTTTCGTTGGTGGAATGCCAACGAGGAAAGGAGGTGAATACACGATGCCTACACCGCAGAAAGCGAAATCCATCGATGAGTTGACCGATCAACTCACGCGGGCCAAGCTGGTCATCGTCACGGACTACCGTGGCCTGAAGGTGACCGATCTGCAGACCCTGCGCGGCAACCTGCGCACGTCTGGCGGCGAGTTCCACATTGCCAAGAACACGCTGACCAAGATCGCCGCTGGCAATGCTGGCGTGGAGGGTCTGGATTCGCACCTGGAAGGCCCGAGCGCCCTGGCGTTCGGCTTCGAGGACGCTGTGCAGACGGCGAAAACCGTCTCGGACTTCGTACGGTCGTCCCGCGTCTTGGTGATCAAGGGCGGGGTCATGGACAACCGCCCGATCAGCGCCGCGGATGTGGAAGCGATTGCCACGCTGCCGTCCAGGGAGGAACTGCAGGCCAAGCTGCTTGGCATGCTGATTTCCCCGCTCACGCGCACGCTCGGCGTTCTCACGGGCCCGTCGCGTTCGATGGCGTACCTGCTCAACGCGCGCGCGGAGCAGCTTGGTGGTGGCGCAGCCGCCGCCGACTAATTTTGCTTGCCGTCCGCGCTGGAGCGTGGGCCGGTTGATGTGATACATACGCCGCTGAGCGGCGCTGAGGAGTTCATCGTGGCTGATACGGAGCAGTTGATTTCCAGCCTGGAAGGCATGACCGTTCTCGAGCTGAACGCGCTGGTCAAGGAGCTTGAGGAGCGCTGGGGCGTTTCCGCGGCCGCGCCTGTGGCCGTCGGCGTGGCTGGCGCTGGTGGCGGCGCTGCCGCTGCCGCTCCTGAAGAGGAGCAGACCGAGTTCGATGTCATCCTGACCGACATCGGAGCCAACAAGATCCAGGTCATCAAGGCGGTCCGCGAGCTGACCAGCCTCGGCCTCAAGGAGGCCAAGGACCTGGTGGACGGCGCGCCAAAGGCGGTCAAGCAGGCCGTGTCCAAGGACGAGGCCACCGCTGCCAAGGCGAAGCTGGAAGAGGCTGGCGCCAAGGCCGACGTCAAGTAGGACGTCGTTCCAGAAAGGCCCCTGCCGGCGGCGTAAGCTGCTGGCAGGGGCATCTTTTCTCGCTTTGCGTGATTGACTTCTCGCGGGCGGGCTGCTAGAGTCCGCCGGCAGTGAGATATGGCAACGACGCTGATCGGAGCGAGTAAGCACCGACAGGCGCGGGTAGAGCGAACCGGGGATGGTGCAAGCCCGGGACCCCGCAGGTGCTGAATGGGTCCGTGAGTCGCGCCTCAAACGGCTGAAAGGCCAAGTAGGTGGCGCCGGCAGCTCCCCCGTTACCGGGAGACGCATGATCCCTGGTCCTGTGTGACCCGTCGTGCGGCTGAGTGGGCCACCCATACCGGTGGTCAACGAGGGTGGTACCGCGGAACGGCATGTTTGCCTCCGTCCCTTTTGGGATGGAGGTTTTTTTGTGTTTGGCGCAGCCCGAAGGCTGCGGGCAGGAGGGCGACATGGTCCAGGCAACAGCGGCGGGTCCGTCAGTCCGGAACCTGTCCGGGCGCTGGGCGACCCAGCCCGCGCTTGAGGCAGTGGAAGCTATTGCGCGGCGAGAGCCAGGCGCGCGCGCGATTCCCATTTACCGCGAAGTGATGGCCGACCTGGAGACTCCGGTCAGCGCCTACCTGAAGCTGAAGGGTGACGGCCCGTCTTTCCTGCTCGAAAGCATCGAGGGTGGCGAGCGGCTCGCGCGCTACTCGTTCATCGGTGCAGACCCGATTGCGCTGCTCACCCTGCGGGATCATGTGGCGGTGACCCAGTCCAGTGTGGGAACGAGCATCAGCGAGTACGACGACCCGCTCGTGCCGTTGCAGGAGATGGTCGCCCAATTCCGTACCCCTACGAGTCACGACCTGCCGCTGCCGCGCTTTTGCGGCGGTGCGGTGGGCTACCTCTCTTACGAGGCCGTGCGCGACTTTGAACCACGCGTGCCCTCGGCCCCAGGCGCGGGCCTTGGCCTGCCCGATGGCGTCTGGATGTTGACCGATGCACTGCTGGTCTTCGATCACCTGGCTCGGACCATCAAGGCTGTGGCCCACGTGGTGCTGGACGGACAAACGCCGCTGGAGGAATCGTATCGGTTGGCGGAAGCCCGCATCGACGGGCTGATCGAGCGTATTCGCCGCCCGCAGCCACCGATGCCGCATGGCGGCGAAACCTCGGAGATCCCGGCCGAGGAGCGGCAAGTCTCCAACACCGAGCGCGAGCGCTACATGCTGATGGTGGACACGGCGCGGGAGTACATCAAGGCGGGCGACATCTTCCAGGTCGTGCTTTCGCAGCGTGTGGATGTGGCCTCGCCCGTACACCCGTTCACGATCTACCGCGCGCTGCGCACTGTTAACCCTTCGCCATACATGTTTTACCTGGACCTCCTGGACCACCAGATCGTGGGCGCGTCACCTGAGCTGCTGGTGCGGCTGGAGGGCACAACCGTCGCCAACCATCCGATTGCGGGCACGCGCCCGCGCGGCGCGACGGAGGCCGAGGACCAGGCGAACGCCGCTGATCTCCTGGCCGACCAAAAGGAGATCGCCGAGCACGTCATGCTGGTCGATCTCGGCCGCAACGACATCGGGCGGGTCTCCCGCCCCGGCACAGTCACGGTGCCAAAGTTCATGGAAATCGAGCGGTACTCCCACGTCATGCACATCGTGAGCAACGTGGAGGGCGAGATTGCCGAGGACATGAGCGGCCTCGATGCCCTACGCGCGTGCTTCCCGGCTGGAACCGTCTCCGGCGCGCCGAAAATCCGGGCCATGGAGATCATTGCCGAACTGGAGACGGACCGGCGCGGCCCCTACGCGGGCGCGGCGGGCTACGTCGATTTCTCGGGCGGCATGGACACCGCTATCGCCCTGCGCACCATGGTGGTCAAGGACGGTGTGGTGTCGATGCAGGCGGGCGGCGGCATCGTTGCGGACAGCACGCCCGAGGGTGAGTACAACGAATCACTGCACAAGATGCGCGGCCCCCTGCGAGCGATCGAGCTGGCCGAGGACCTGGAACGCAGCGAACGCCGGCACGGAGGCCAGTCATGATCCTGCTGCTCGATAATTACGACTCCTTTACCTACAACCTTTATCAGGCGCTAAGCGAGCTTGGAGCAGAAGTCGCCGTTCACCGCAACGACCAGTTGACGGTCGCGGAGGTGAAGCAGATGCTGCCGATGCTGGACGGCATCGTCGTGTCGCCGGGCCCCTGCACGCCACGGGAGGCGGGCATTTCGGTCGAGATGATTCGAAATCTGGCCGGCAGTGTCCCGATGCTTGGCGTTTGCCTTGGCCATCAGGCGATTGGCGAGGCCTTTGGCGGCATCGTCAAGCGCGCGCCGAACCTGATGCACGGCAAGACCTCGCTGATCCATCATGATGGCAAGGGAATCTTCGCTGGGCTCCCCAACCCGTTCCAGGCGACGCGGTATCACTCGTTGATCGTCGAGCAGGCTTCACTGCCGCCCGATCTCGAAGTGACGGCGTGGGCAGACGGCCTGGTCATGGGCGTGCGGCACAAGTCGCTGCCCGTTGATGGCATCCAGTTCCACCCGGAATCGATCCTGACGCCGCACGGGAAGGACTTGCTCGCCAACTTCCTGGGCAGCGGCGGCCATCGGGCCGAGCGCGAACTGGCGATCGCGGCCACCTACGGATAGCCGAGAAAGGACCCATCTCCATGACCGGAGAGGCAAGCACGGATATTCGTCGCGCCATCGGGGCGATCGTCGAAGGTCAGACGCTGGACAGCGATTCGGCTGGCGCGGTGATGGACGCCATCATGAGCGGCGAAGTCACGCCCGCCCAGATTGGCGCGCTGGTCACGGCGCTGCGCATTCGCGGCGAGACGGTCGAGGAGATCGCCGGATTCGCGGGCGCCATGCGGCGGCACGCGCTGCGGGTGCAGGTGGACCTGGACGAGAGCCCGGTCGTCGATACCTGCGGCACCGGAGGGGATTCGTCTGGCACCTTCAACATCTCGACCACCGCGTCGTTCGTGATCGCCGGAGCTGGCGTGCGCGTGGCGAAGCACGGTAACCGCTCGATGACGTCGAAGTGCGGCTCGGCTGACCTGCTCGAAGGGCTCGGGGTCGTCATCGAGCTGTCGCCGGAAGCGGTCGCGCAGTGCGTCGACGACGTAGGCATCGGCTTCATGTTTGCGCCGGCTTTCCACCCGGCCATGCGCTTCGTGGGACCAACCCGCCGCGAGATAGGTATCCGCACGGTGTTCAATATTCTTGGGCCGCTGACCAACCCCGCCGGCGCGCGGCACCAATTGATCGGCGTCGGGCACCCGGGCATCGCGCACAAGCTGGCGAGCGCCCTGGCGGCGCTGGACAGCGAACACGCCGTCCTGGTGCACGCCGAGGAGGGACTGGACGAACTGGGGCTCTCCGGGCAGTCCCTCGTTACGGAGTACGACGCCCGCCGTGGCGAGGTCGTCTCCTACGCCATCTCCCCGGAGGACGTGGGCTTGCGGTCGGCTGCCAGGGGCGCGCTGACTGGGGGAGACCTGGCGGAGAACGTGCGGATCACCCTCGGTATCCTGAACGGCGAGAAGGGTCCGCGCCGCGATGCCGTTCTCTTCAACGCAGGGGCAGGCATCTACGCCGCGAATGCCGCGGCATCCATAGCGGAAGGCGTCGTAGTGGCCGAGCAGGCCATTGATGCTGGCAAGGCGCTTGAGGCGATGGAGCGGCTGGCGACGCTGTCGCAAGACCTTGCCGCGCGCGCGAAGCAGGAGACCGTACCCGCATGAGCCATGTAGCCACCGGCACGATCCTGGACAAGATCCTGGATCAGACGGCAGTCGATGTCGCTGCCCGCAAAGCGCGTACGTCCGTGGCAGATCTGCGCGCGAGAGGGGAGGGGCGGCCAGCCCCTGTCAGCTTGCATGACGTGCTGTCTGCGCCGGGGATGAGCATCATCGCCGAGATCAAACGCGCCTCGCCGTCGCGTGGGGTGTTCCCGGTCGAGATCGACCCGGCCGTGGTCGCAGCGGACTATATCGCCGGTGGCGCCGCAGCTATCTCCGTCCTGACGGACGAACCCTTCTTCAAGGGCAGCCTGGACGACATGGCGCAGGCCGCCGAGGTCGCGCATGCGGCGGAGCGGCCCGTCGCCATTTTGCGCAAGGACTTCCTGATCGACCCCTATCAGGTGGTCGAGGCATGGGCGTATGGAGCAGATGCCGCCCTCCTGATCGTGGCTGCCCTCACGGATGATCAGTTGCGCGATCTGATGGCCGTCATCGAAGGCTACGGCCTGGAGGCGCTGGTCGAGGTTCACGACGAGGTTGAGATGGCGCGCGCCATCGCACTTGGTGCACGGAATCTGGGTATCAATAACCGAGACCTGCGCACTTTCACGGTGGACCTGGCGACGACAGAGCGCCTCGCGCCGCTGGCACCCGAGGGCGCAGTGGTGATCGGGGAGAGCGGCGTGTTCGGGCCAGCGGAAATCGAGCGGCTCTGGAGGGCCGGAGCGCAGGCCGTGCTGGTGGGCGAGGGCGTCATCGTGCAGGCAGACCGGGCGGACGCCGTGCGCGGCCTGCGGGAGAGTGTGGCCGTATGAGCACGCCGGAAGCTGTTGCGGCCGTCTACGCGCGGGGCGACGTCGTCAAGGTGTGTGGCATTCGCGAGCCGGAGCACGCGGTGGCGGCGGCTGAGGCTGGCGCGGATGTGCTCGGCTTCATCTTTGCGCCTGCGCGGCGGCAGGTGACGGCGGAAGCCGCGCACGCGTGCATCCAGGCCGCACGGCAGGCGAAGCCGGATGTGCTGGCGTGCGGGGTGTTCGTGAACGCCCCGGCCGATGAGATTGCCGCGACGGTGCGTGCGGCCGGGCTGGACCTGGTGCAGTTATCCGGGTCGGAATCTCCAGACTTTGCGGCCGCGCTGCCAGTGCCAGCGACAAAGGTGTTCCACCCGCAGCCGGGACTCTCGGCCGCGGAGATCGTGTCCGAAATGAGCGCCTACCAACGCGTGGGCATACCGCCGATCGCGTTCCTGCTGGATGCGTACAGCTCCAAGGGCGCAGGGGGCACCGGAGAGAAGGTGGACTGGTTCATCGCGGCCGAGGTGAGCTCGCGCTTGCCGGTGATGCTCGCCGGAGGACTGGCCCCAGAGAACGTGGCCGAGGCCATCGCCCAGGTGCGGCCACAGGGCGTGGATGTCAGCAGCGGAGTCGAGGTCGATGGCCGCAAGTCCAGCGAGCGGATTCGCGCCTTCGTGACGGCGGCACGGGCCGAGTTCGCGCTGGAGCCAGCTACGGCGTCCCGTTGATGGCGCGCCGGGTGGCGTCTGCTAACAGTGTTTCAAACCATGCGGCTTCGTTGCCGACCTCCTGGGCAACGGTGGCGCCACGGGCCGGTAGTTCCGTGGCGACCCGGTAGATGCCCTTGTCCCTGGTCATGAAACCGTAGTCGACCAGTTCCCGGCGCAGCGTGGCGTAGTCCTCGTTGGCGACCTTCAGGATGTCGTTGACTTCCCGCTCGCCATACTCTCGGCCCGGCTCGAATCGTGTCAACAGGTGCCGCAGGATAATCACCCGCTTCTTGCGCTGGGCCGGAATCTGTTTCAGGTGCTCGCCGTCGAAGAACGCGCGCAGTGTGCGAGCTTCCTCCCCTTCCTCCGTCTCCGGCGCGACGCGGGCTCTGCTGGCCAGCTCCCGCAACTCGTCTGCGCGCAGGGTGTAGATGCGCGACTGCGCCTCTGCGGTCGCAGTGACCAGTCCCGCGTCGGTCAGCTTCCGCATGTGGTGCGAGATCGTCGGCGGCGTCAGCGAGAGCTGCGCCGCCAGTTCGTGCCCGGCGTAGGGGCGTTCCGCCAGGCACCCGAGAATACGGAGCCGAGCGGGATCAGCGAGCGCCTTGAAGAGCGTGGCGAAGCGGTCAAGTTTGTCAGTTTCCATGATTCGACCTCCATCATATTAGATGATCATCGAATATGATAAGCATCGAACGACGGATTGTGCAATGGGCAAGTGCCTGACGCGCCAGCAATGTCCAGAAAACGAGATTCTTCGCCTATGGGCTGCTGTGAAAAACTCGCCAAAGATCGCGTACGTACGCCAGGTCGATTTTCCTGCCGTGAAGGCGCCGGCCCGCGGCATGAACACTCAGAATGGCAGGCTGCTTGGGCATCCACATGACAATGTCCTGGCCTCAGAGATCTCGGAATGACAGGCGACGGCCGGTCGTTCAGATGTCGAGTGGGACGCTGTCCCAGCGGTCGCCGTAGCCGCAGACCCAGTTGAGCGCACGCAGGCGGGCAAGGGAGGTGGCGAGCAAGGTGTTGCGCTCGGTGAGATTTAGTGTCGAAATGTCGCGGCCCTGCACGCGGAATCCCCCGCGCGGCAGGACGCCCGCCGCGCGCCCTTCGCGCTCGGCCTCGCGGATAACCGCGCGCAACTCCTCCTGCTCGTCGTCGAATGCCTCATGCAGGTCGTCTTCAGTCAGCAGTCGCCAGGTCCAGAGTTCCGCAGCCTCGCGCCCGATTGCGACCTCATCGAGCGAGCGCAGGTTCAGCCCCTGCAGCCATGCCTTCGTGGAGTCCCAGGGGTGCGGGAGTGCCGGAACGAGGGTGTCCACGTTGGCCGGGAGATCGGCGGCAAGGTCGGGCACGAGATGCAGCGCCCACGCCAGCGCGGCCAGCGCCTCGATGGTCTCCTGCACACTGAATTGATCAGGTTCCTCGCCGGGCCGGGTGCCTTCTGCCAGGAGCAGGACCTCGTCCTGGGTCAGGTCGGACCAGATCTCTTCCTCCCGCAGCCATTCCCGCAGATCGAACGTGCTGAAGGCGCGCTCGTCAGGCCCGGACCCTGCGCCGTCGGCGAACGACAGGTGTTCGGCCAGGGCGGCCAGGATCAACAGCCGCCGGCCGATCTCAGGCGTGGGAAGGAGATTGATCTCCAGTTCGTCCTCGGCCAAGTCCTCGTCGTGGGGTTCGTGGGCCACGGTGCCAGCCCTCGCGTGTCTCGCTAGACGTTGAACAGGAAGTTGATGATGTCGCCGTCCTGGACGACATACTCCTTGCCTTCGCGGCGAAACTTTCCAGCCTTCTTGACCTCGTTCATGTTGCCGGCGGCGATCATGTCGTCGTAGCCCACGATCTCGGCGCGGATGAACCCGCGCTGAATGTCGGAGTGGATTTCTCCGGCGGCCTCGACCGCCGATGCGCCGCGCCGGATCGTCCAGGCGCGACACTCGTCCGGTCCGACGGTGAAGAAGGGCATCAGGCCGAGCAACTCGAACGAAAGACGGATGACCCGGCCGAGGCCGGATTCGGTGATGCCGAGGTCACGCATGAACTCGGCGGCGTCAGCCGCGTCAAGGCGGCCGATCTCCATCTCGATCTGCCCAGCGAGCGCATCCACCGCCACGCCAGGACGGGTGAAGCGCTCGCGCACCTGCGCCACCAGGGCGTCGCCCTGTTCGCCAATCTGGTCCTCCCCCAGGTTGAGCAGGATCAGGAGCGGCTTCTGCGTCAGGAACCCGAAGCCGCGCAGCATCTTGATATCGTCTGGCTCCAGTTCACCCAGCACCTCGCGGATCGGCGTCTCGGCTTCCAGCGCCTCGTGCAGGCGCAGCATCACGACGCGCTCGCGCTCGGTGGCTTCCTTCTCGCGCCCCGTCAGCTTGGGCAACTGCGACTTGATGCGGTCCAGGCGCTTTTCCACACCGGCCAGGTCGCTGAACAGCAGTTCGAGCGTAAGCGTTTCCACATCGCGCAGCGGGTCAACCGTCTCTTCGACGTGCGGCACGTCCGGGTCCTCAAAGGCGCGTACCACCAGCACCAGCGCGTCCGCCTGGCTGAGGTGACCCAGCAGTGAGCCGCTCATACCCTTCTCGGCAATACCCTTCGCCACCCCGGCGACATCCAGGTACTGCACATCGGCCGGCACCCGGCGCTGGGGATTGAACATCTCGGTCAGCGTGTCAAGGCGCGCATCGGGCACCTTGACGTTCGCCAGGTTCGGCTCGGCGGTATCGCCCGAATAGGTGCCGGTTTCGGCCTCGGAGCCTGTCAGGGCGTTGAAAACGGTTGTCTTGCCGCTGGCGGGCAGCCCGATGATGACGAGAGTGGTGGACACGGAGATGGCATTCCTTGGATCGTGCCCACGGCGGGCAGCGGCTACGCACAGTCTGCCATTATCAGGGAGGGGCTTGCTCGCGGGCCAGTTTCCGTGTTTCAGGCTTGCGTGACGATCTCCGCGATGGTCGCGTTGTTCAGGCGCACGACATCTGCTGGCGCCACACGCATGAGCAGTTCCTCGCGGCCAGCCCCGCCCCACGCCTCCCGGAGTTCCACCACCGCCGCGTCCACAATCACCCGGAGACCATCCGGCAGAGCGAGCGGCGCGACACCGCCTGCCGGGTAGCCGGTGACCCGGAGCACATCTGGCGCATCCGCGACGCGCAGCTTCCCGGCCCCGCTGGCCGCCGCCAGGCGGTCGCGATCCACACGGCCGGTGCCACATGCGATCGCCACCACGAATCCGCCATTGCGGTCATCGAAGAGCAACGTCTTCAGGATCTGCTCCACCCCGACGCCTATCGCAGCGGCAGCCGCCGGAACAGTCGGCATCGGCACGCCGGGCGCCACGATGTCGTGGTCTACCCTGTGCTCCGCCAGGAACGCCAACAGGTGCGGTGGCGCGGTTTCCTCGCTCATCGGCCGCGACGCCGGGGGTCGAGCGCATCACGCAGGCCATCGCCAAAAAAGTTGAGACCCATGACCACGCTCATGATGGCGACGCCGGGGACCAACGCGTACCACCAGTACTGGAGGCCTTTGTCCGCACCCTGCTTGATCATCGCGCCCCACTCGGCGGTTGGAGGCACTGCGCCCAGGCCAATAAAGCTGAGCGCGGCCGTGAAGACGATTGCCGCACCGACATCCAGCGTCGCCTTGACGATTATTGGGGCGTCAGTGGAGGGCAGGATGTGCCTGAAGAGCACACGTTGCTGACCCGCCCCAACCGACTGTGCCGCCGTCACGAACTCGCTTTCCCGCAGGGAAAGCACCTGGCTACGCATGAGCCGGGCGTACTCTGGCCAAAGCACAAAGCCAACGGCAATCAGCGCGTTCCCGAGACCAGGTCCCCCACGTACGGCGGTAATTGTCATGGCGAGAATGATCGATGGAAAACTGAGGATGGCATCAGAAGTGCGCATGATGACGGTATCAACAGCGCCGCCCATATAGCCCGCCATAGCGCCAAGCAGGCAACCCACGATTCCGGTGACGACGATTACCGCGATGCCAGCAGGCACCGAAACGCGAGCGCCCCAGATAAGCCGGCTGAAAAGATCACGTCCGAGTTCATCGGTTCCAAGCAGGTGCTCAGAGCCCGGGGGAAGCAAGCGGGATGCGAGGTTTTGCTCGTCAGGATCTGCAAGCGGCAGCACTGGAGCCAGGAGTCCGACGAGTAGCCATGCGAGCACGATTCCGATGCCGAGTAACGCAATGGGTCGCTGCCGGAGCGCGCGCCAAATGGATGACAGTTGACTGCGGTGCCGACTTGGCACGGTCAGTGACGAACTGAGTTCGGTTGGCGCCACTGCGGCGCGCATGGTCGTCACCATGTCAGGAAAGCCTGATTCTTGGATCGAGCAAGCCGTAGACCAGGTCGACGCAGAAGTTGACGAAGATGTACGCCGTCGCGACGACGAGCGTGACGCCCAGGAGTGCTGGATAGTCAAGCTTGAGCGCAGCCTGCACACTGTAGCGACCGACGCCAGGCCAGGAGAAAATGGTTTCGGTTACGACCGCGCCCGCCAACAGCCCGGCGAACGTCAGGCCAAGCACCGTCACCGTCGGAATCATGGCGTTGCGGATCGCGTGCCCATTCACCACGCTGCGCTCGCTCAGTCCTTTGGCGCGGGCGGTGCGTACGTAGTCCTCCCCCAGCGCGGCCAGCAGCGACGATCGCAGCATACGCGCCACGATACCGAGAGCGAACGATCCCAACACGGTGGCCGGCAGGATGAGGTGGTGGAGCGAAGACTTCGCCACTTCCCAGTTCCCGCGCAAGATCGCATCCACGGTCACCATACCGGTGATCCGTTCGGCCGGTTGCATGCCGGTGTCAAGCCGCCCAGGGCCTGGTAACCAGTGCAGGCGGTAGAAGAACACATAGAGCGCCAGCAGACCCAGCCAGAAGACAGGCACGGACGTACCAATGAGGGCGATGAATCTGGCCAGGTGATCGGGCCACTTGCCCTGGAAGATCGCGCCAAGAATGCCGAGGGGAACGCCCACGATGAGCGCAAAGATCATAGCGGCAAGCGCGAGTTCCATCGTCCCCGGCACGAACTGCTGCAGATCTTGCGCAACCGGTCGGCGGGTGGAAAGGGACTCGCCGAGGTCGCCCTGGAAGAGATTGCGCATGTAGTAGACGTACTGAAGTGGGACCGGTTGGTCCAGCCCGTACTTTTTTTCGGCCGCAGCGCGAATCTCGGGGTTACCGGCGGCGCGCTCGCTCAGGATCGCCTCGATGGGATCACCCGGAACCGCATGCGCCAGAGCAAAGGTCGCGATGCTGACCAGGAAAAGCACGAGGAGTGATTGCAGTAGTCGGCGGCCTGCGTAGCCCCAGATGCCCATGGTCGCTCACCTCACCGAGGGGCGGGAGGCCCGGCGGGTGACAGAGCGGAATTGCTCCGTCACCCGCCGGGCCAGTACTAGGCGCTCTCTTCGCGCGTGGCGAAGCGAAGCTGCACGATATAGACACCGTGCGGGGCCGCGCCCTTCACGCTGGCGACGGCAGGAACCACATAGTTCGGCTGGAACTCAACGATGAAGGCGGAGTCGTCCTGTAGGATCTCCTGAACCTTGACGTACAGCTTTTCACGGGCGGCGACGTCGGGTTCCGCGATCCCTTCGTCCAGGAGTTTGTCCACCTCCGGATTGGAGTAGGCGACACGCTTGGCTGCCGCTCCCCCAGTCTGGCCAAAAGGCTGGGCGTACGTGTGAACATCCGCATAGTCGGGAGCCCAGTCCGACATCGTGAACTGCAACTTGCCTTCGCGATAGTCCTGGAGGCGCTGTGTCGGATCCATTGGAAGAAGCTTGACGGTGACGCCGTCAATGCCCTGGATGTCCGACTGCAACTTGGCCGAGAGCACATCGCGATTGATGCCGCCCGGAGCAGTCTGTCCAGCGCCGTACGTCAGCGTCAACTCTACCGGGCCATTTCCGGACGCCCCCCAGAGCTCGTTGGCCTTCGCCAGGTCTGTCTGGAACGCATTCGGTTCCACGGCATCGGCACCGAGAAGTCCGAGCGGAACAACCGTGGCCGGCCTGATAGCCCGGCCACCCATCAGGCCATCGATGATGCCCTGGTAGTCAATGGCGTGTGCGACGGCCTGCCGGGCTTCCTTCTTGGCGAGCGGCCCACCTACGTCCTCGCCGGTGTGCATCGCGAGGTATTCGTACGCGAGTGATGGCCCCTCCAGGAGCTGAAGTCCAGGGTTGTCGAGGATTTGCTGCATCTTGTCGGGATCCGCAGCGAAGGCCATATCAGCCTCGCCCGTTTCCAACAACTGCAACTGGGTGCTGGTGTCGGCGACGTTGCGGAAAATAATGCGATCAAAGCCGGCCGGATCTCCCCAGTAGTCTGGGTTGGCCTCGATCGTGATTTCACTGGTGATGTCCCAGCCGGTCAGCAGGTACGGACCAGTGCCGATCGAGTTGCCCTCGTTGAGCCAGTCGGTCAGCTTGTCCGTCTGGTCCGCGCCCTCTTCGGCAACACCGCCGTGTTCCATGGCGACCTTGCTGTCAGTCACTGAAAGAGGCAGCGATGTCAGGATCGCCATGAGTGCCGCATTTGGCGCGAGAAGCTTGATCTCCAGCGTGTGGTCATCCACCGCGCTGTACGACTCCATGAAGTCCGTTACAAGGAAACTGGGATTGCTCTTGAGGTTCTTGAGCCGGTCCCAGCTCCAGACCCAGTCGGCGGCGGTCATTTCGTTGCCGCTGTTGTGGAACTTGACGCCTGACTTGACCTTCACCGTGGCCGTGAGGCCGTCCTCACTGACGGTCGGCACATCTTCCGCCAGCAGCGGCGTGATCTCGCCGATCTTGTAGCCATCAGGGATCTGATACAGGGCCTCATACGTTACCGAAAATCCGGCTGCTGGATTGATCTCGTACAGCTTGCCTGGATCGAAATACAGCCAGTTGCCGCCCTGGACGTTGTCCAGCATGACCAGTGTGCGCGGGTCCATCTGTGCCCGGGCACCCCGGGCAGGTGACACGAGTACTGCCGGACCTGCCAGCAAGCCGGCAGCAGGCATCATGGCCGCCGCTGCCAACATCGAACGTCGGTTCAGTTTCTTCGCGTGGAGAGCACGGAGGAGATTCACGGTGTAGTCAGTCGACATCGATCACCCTCGCTCAGCGCAGTGGCAGCGGACAGACGCTGCCCTCGACATCGGCAAATGAGACAAGTGGTGCCCGACAACGACGTCGCAGCGGACGCCGGATATCGGCAACAACCATCTTCCTCTCGCGCCAACGATCGCGGAGGATACCATGAGGGTCGGCGTCAATCGGCACACCCGGATGTGCAGAACGCCCAGATCGCTGGAGTTTCACTCAGCGACCTGGGCGTGTTGTGTGGAGCGGGAAGGAAATCAGGCGCGTCGCAACGTGGCGTGCAGGGCTCGCCCACCGACATCGATATGCGCCAGGAACGTTCCATCCGCCTGTGTGTGACCCTCGGCGGCGGCTTCCCGGTCAGATTCGACCGCGTCCGATGCGCCTGCCATGGCTTGCCCTGACAGCGAAACGGCGAGAGTCTCGTTCATCAAATAGTCTCTATACGCCTCGATCGCAGCAGCGATCTCAGGATCGGCCACATACGTGACCTCGATGGTGTCCTCGATGCGGTACTCCGCCTGCTTGCGGGCATCCTGGATGCCGCGCACGACATCGCGCACGATCCCTTCGGCGATCAGGTCTGGCGTCAGCGTGGTGTCCAGGACAACCGTCGTGCGCGGACCCTGCGCCACGGCGTAGCCGGGTAGCTTCACGAGGTCCACCAGGATGTCCGATGGCTCGAGCGTCAAGTCACCGTCGCCGGCGGTCAGCGTGACACGCTGGCCAGCCTCCACCTGGGCAGCAATCTGCGCCGGGTCGGCGGCAGAGAGCGCCGTGCGGACGGCGTTGACCTGCTTGCCCAGACGCGGGCCCAGGGCGCGCAGGTTGGGCCGGATGTCGTAGGTCACGTACTGGCCCGGGTCGGCGAGCTGCGTGACCGCCTTGATGTTCAACTCGTCCAGCACCTGCTCCTGCATTTTCAGGACCGAGTCAATGACGCCGGGGTCCCGTGCGTACACCAGGAGGGCCGGCAGGGGCTGTCGCACCTTCACGGCGGCCTCCTGGCGGGCCGCGTGCCCAGCGCCCACGATCTCCAGCACCGCGTTCATATCCTGGGAGAGGGTGAGGTCGATTCGGGAGGGATCGGAGACGGGGAAGTCGGTCAGGTGGATCGATTCCGGCGCCTCGGGATTCACAGACCGCACCAGGTTCTGGTACATGACCTCGGACAGGAACGGCGTGAACGGCGCCAGCACCTGGGCCAAGGTCGTAAGCACCTCATGCAGGGTCACGTAGGCGGCGGCCTTGTCGGAGTCGCTCTCGCTCTTCCAGAAGCGACGGCGGTTGCGCCGGATGTACCAGTTGGACAGTTCCTCGATGGTGAAGCGCTCGATGGCCTTCGCGGCCCGATCCGGGTCGTAGCCATCGAGTGCGGCGCGGACTTCGGCGATCAACAGGTGCAACTGGGAGATGATCCAGCGGTCGAGCAGCGAACGCTCGGCCAGGGGAATCTGGACCGCCGAGTCCATCGGATCGAAGCGGTCGATCTCCGCGTAGGTCGCGAAGAAGGCGTATGAGTTCCAGAGTGGCAGGATGAACTGGCGGCGCACGTCGTCCGTGATGTGCGGGCCGAAGTTCAGGTTCGAGTCCGGGTTGGCGCGAGCGAAGAGCCAGCGCATGACATCGACGCCGTACTCCTCGGCGGCGTCGTCGAACCAGATGGCGTTCCCCTTGCTCTTGTGCATCTCCTCGCCCTTTTCGTCGCGCATCAGGGCGTAGGAGAAGACGTTGCGGAAGGCAGGTTTGCCGGTCAGCGCGGTGCTCTGGGCGATCACCGAGTAGAACCAGTTGCGGAACTGCCCCGGGAAGCTCTCGGAGATCAGGTCTGCCGGGTACCACTCGTTCCAGTAGTCGCGGTCGTGGCGATACTTGAGCGTAGAGAACGCCACAATGCCGGCGTCGAGCCACGGGTTGCCGACGTCCTTGATGCGCGAGACTGGCTGGCCGCAATTGCGGCAGGCGATCTGCACAGCATCGATGTAAGGGCGATGGGGCGAGTGCCCCTCGAACTCATCCCAACCGGCCACGGCGCGCTCGTGCAGCTCTTCCTTGCTGCCGATGACCTCGACCGTGCCGCAGGCGGCGCACTCGTAGATCGGCAGGGCCAGGCCCCAGTAGCGCTTCTTGGAGATCATCCAGTCGTCCATGTGCTCAAGCCAGTCGAGCTCACGGTCTTCACCGAACGACGGGTACCAGGTGACCTGGCGGGTGACATCTTTCATTGGCTCGCGCAGCGGGTCCATCGAAATGAACCACTCATCGACCAGGCGGAAGACGAGGTCGGTGCCGCAGCGCCAGCAGACCGGGTAGCGGTGCTTGTACTGCTCGCCCCGGTAGAGGAGACCCTTGTCCTTCAGGTTGTTGGCAATCGGCATGGCCACTTCGTGCACATACAGGCCACTCAGGTCCCCGAAGCCGTCGGTGTACACCCCGAACTCGTCGATGGGCGCAATCACCGCCAGGTCGTTGACCTTGGAGAGTTGGAAGTCTTCCTTGCCGGCGCCCGGCGCGATGTGCACGATGCCGGTGCCTTCTTCGGCCCCCACGTCCTCCCAGGGGATGACGCGGTGCGCCACACCTGCCGCAGCCGGGAGTTCATCAAATGGTCCCCGGTAGCGGCGGCCAACCAGGTCCGCGCCCTTCACCTCGCCCAGCACCTCGTACTCGCCGCGCAGCGCGGTCTTCGCGGCTTCCTTTGCGAGGTAGTAGGTCTTGTCGCCCTGCCGGACGTGGAGGTAGTCGATCTCCGGGTGCACCGCAGCCGCGACATTCGCCACCATCGTCCACGGCGTCGTGGTCCAGATCAGCAGGTGTGCGGCTTCTTCATCCAGCAGCGGGAGCGCGACGAAGATGGAGTAGTGCGTGCGCTCCTGGTAGCCCTCGGTCACGATTTCGTGCTCGGAGATGCCGGTGCCGCAGCGTGGGCACCAGGGCATGGAGTCGTGCCCCTTGTAGAGCCAGCCCCGGTCGGCGACGGTCTTCAGGAAGTGCCAGATCGTGTAGTTGTTCTCATCGGACATCGTGAAATAGGAATCGTCCCAGTCCATCCAGTACGCGAGACGAACCGATTGGTCCGTGATGCGGTCGGCGAAGCGCACTACGCGCTGCTTGCAGCGCTCCACGAACTCGGCCACACCGAACGTCTCGATGTCGCGCTTACTCTTGAGCCCCAGTTCCTTCTCGACCTCGACCTCAACCCAGAGACCCTGGCAGTCAAAGCCGTTCTGGTAGCGCTGCTTCTTCCCGAGCATGGTCTGGTAGCGCTGGAACAGGTCCTTGTAGGTGCGGCCCCAGGCATGGTGGACACCCATCGGGTTGTTGGCGGTAATGGGCCCATCCAGAAATGAATAGCGCTCGGACGACTCGTCGTTGCGGTGCAGATACTTTTCGAGCACGTCGTTCGCAACCCACCAGGCGAGCGTATCCCGCTCCAGGGCCGGAAAGTCAGGCCGGGTGTTGACACGCTGGATGCCGGCTGTCGTGATACTCATCGCGTCGGTGTGCTCCAGATGCAGATACGATCAACTAGGGACAGGACAACAAAAACCCGCCCTCATGTGCGAGAGGACGGGCGAACCCGCGGTACCACCTCAATTGACGCCGAAACCCGACGCCCACTCTGGAGGGCATGTCTGGCCCTCGTGCTTCCGCGCTAACGGGCGTACCCGGACGTGTCTCCCAGACCTCGCTGATTGCACGCCAACTCCGGGGCGATGTCCTGTTCAGGTGCCGCCTCCGGCTCTCAGCAACCCGGATTCGCTGTGCGGCAGACGCCGAACCAGGCACGGTCCCCTTCATCGTCTGTAGCGTGAATGGTACCTTCAGCCGGCAAGCGCTACAAATTCGTTGAAACCGCCCGCCTGTGAGCAACGTCCGTACGTATTGAGATACCTTACGTCCACATGAGGAACCGTTTCTGATGGCTGAATCGCCGACCGATCATCTCTCCGCGTTCCTGGCCAGCGTGCATGGCAGGCGCGGTGCTGCACTACTTGTCGCCACCTTCGCCACATCGCTGCTCCGCCCCGCCGAGGCCGATGCCACCTCCTCACTGGAGCGGCGGCGGAAACGCGCCGATGCGCGGTCACGCAAGCGGAGCGATGGTGCGTCCCGTAACAAGAACACGGGCAAGGGCAAGAAGAAGGGAAGAAGCAAGGCCAAGGAGACCGGCTTCTCCGCCAAGTGCGAGCGCTTCCTGATCAGCGCGGGTCCCAGCAAGACGGATCGCTTCAAGCACATCGACGACGACCTGTTCATCGAGTTGCTACCGGCTGGCGGCACGCCCCGGGTGCTCTTCAAGGACGACAACGACGCACCGAACGGGCCGGGCGGCTCCCACCCGGCTGTGGACCCCTTCACGGCGGCGGTCGGGGACCGCATTCGCATCGTGGCGCGTAACGAAGAGGCCGGCGGCTGCGAACTGGACACGATCTGGCTGCACTGCCTGGAAGGGAAGGGCGGGAGCGTCAAACTGCTCGACGCCGTGACGCCGAAGGAGTGCAAGAAGAACGCGGACACGGTGGGCGTCTTCCTGGACAAGACGGTGCGCATCCGCAACACCTAGCCTTTGGCGTCTAGCCTTTTCCCCCGCTAGATTCCCCGTTGCTGCCGCAGGCGCTCGTAGCGGCGATTCAGCCAGCCCGTCTTGACCCGGCGGTACAGCGCGGTCAGACCCAGCAAGTAGGACCCGCCGAGCAGGTACGACGCCAGGACATCGGTGAACCAGTGGTGGCCGAGGTAGATGCGGCTGGGGCCAACCAGCGCGATCAAGGAGACCAGCGCGCCAATCGCCGCGCGACGGAGCCGGTTCGAACGCACGAGCGTTTCGATCAGGAACGCGAGGAAGCCGTAAACGCCGGTATAGATCAGCACGTGACCGCTGGGGAAGGATGATCCACCGATCCGCGCGGGCTGGACCCAGACATGTTCACTTGAGGGGCGGCTGCGGCGCATGACTCGCTTGATCACCGATGAAATCCCGCCCGCTCCCCAGGCGGCGAGCTGGAAAAGCGCTTCAAGCGGGAATCCCAGGACCAGCATGCCGGCAGCGAGAGCCGGCGGAATGATGCGGGATTGTGGCGGATATCCCGGCCAGGAGACGGCCTGCATCAGCTTGCTGAACCAGGGCTGCTGCTGGCGCTGGAGCTGCCGCGTTACGCGCAAATCGAACGACGCACTGTGATTCCGCTTGACCAATGCGAAGACCACGGCAAAGATGGAAAGGGCGACCGCCACCACGGCAATGGCAGTCTTGCCCCGGGCCATGGCCACGCGCGGTGGGAAGACCTCGCGCACGGAAAGCCGGCCCGTGGACGAAACGACGTGACGGCGCGGCGTGCCCCGCGCTGGCCGGTGCGGCGTCACCATGCTGACGAATCCTGTGGCATGCTCACCTCTGTACCTGCCGGGCAGCGTGCCTGCCCGGGCCATTGTGGAGGATAGACCCTGACCACGCTGGTTGCGCAGCGACCGGACGAATCCATGGCCGAGCTGATCCCATGGCGCGTGCTGCTCGCCGGAGCCGTTGCAGCCGGGGTGTTCTTGCTGCTCCCCGGGGATGTGCGGCACAAGGCCCACGCGGTGTTGCAGGGCGTTTGTGCGCAGCGGCCCTCGCATAGCTTCCTGTTCTCGGGGCAGCCATTGCCGGTAGATGCCCGCATGACAGGTATCTACCTCGGGGCAGCGTCCACGCTCCTCTGGTACCTCGCGGTCTGCCGGGCACAGTGCTCCGGGAGGTTGACGCGTGGTGCGTGGCTGCTGCTGGCGCTCGGCATCGGCGTGATGGCCTGCGATGGGCTCAATTCGCTGGCGACGGACCTGGCCATGTTCACGCCTTACACCACGAACAACGCGACCCGGGTGGTGACGGGGCTACTCGCCGGCGTCGCCATTGGCGCGGTGTTGAGCCATCTGGCGACGATCTCCCTGACGCATCGTCCACGCGGCGGCTGGCTCGCCACATCCACCCTCACGCTGGCGCCGCCGCTGGCGCTCGGCGCGGTCGTGTGCGTCCTCGCTGCGAGTGGGTTGCCACCCCTTGCATTGCCTTACACCTGCCTGATCGTGATCTCCGCGCTGGCCACACTGTGGGCCATGACCAGCGTGGTGGTGGCATTGCTGATGCGTCGCGGTTGGGGATTTGCGAATGCACGGCAACGTGATGAGACGCTGGCGATAGCATTCGTGGGCGCGTGCATCCTCCTGGCTGGGCTGGCGGTCTGTCGTGGAATGCTCGAATCGGCTCTTGGGCCGTTTGGGTTGTCATAAAAATCTCCACGGGGAGTACGTGTGATACACTCCCCGGCGGCAGCAGCCACGTCTGTTTCATGCCAACGCTGCGGCGTGCCCGCCGCTTCTCGCCTGGTGCAATCCCAATGAAGGTCTATCGCGACGCTACCTACGTCCAGAAGCGCAAACGCATGGCCATTGCGACGTCGCTGGTAGGAGTAGCGCTTCTTGGCTCCGCGTTCTGGATGGCCACTGGCCTCGGTGAGAACGCAATCCTCATCGCCTACGTCCCGCTGTTGATCGGCACGGTGCTGTTCCACCTCGGCATGCAACAGGTGGGCAAATGGAACCGGCCGCAGCGGAATGACGTGGTGCTGGATCACCTGCTGAAGGACCTCGGGGATCGCTACGCGCTCATCCATTATGGGCGCATCGGCAAGCGCACCATTGAGCATGCCCTGGTGTATCCGGGTGGGGTCCTTGGCATCGTGGCCCGGGAGATCCCGGGGGAGGTCAAGTACGAGAACGGCAGGTGGCGGAAGGTCTCGCAGGGTATCAGCCGCCTGTTCGGCATGGGTGGCGCGCAACTGGGCAATCCCAATGGTGACGCAGCCTCGGATACCGCCGCCCTGAACGTGATGCTGGAGCAGTTGTCTTTGTCGCCGGATGCCGACGCCGTAATTGCCTTCATCAATCCCACGGTCAAACTCGACGTGGACGAACCGGAGTTTCCTGTAACCAACGGGGATGGCTTGCGGCCGTTCATTACCTCGCTGCCGGCGAGTGAGGAGTTCCGCACGGCCGAGCGCGACAAGGCGATTGCGGCGCTGACGGCTGCGGGGACGTTCGAGGTTCCCCAGGCAGTGGCGCGGCCTCGCCCGGTCAAGCGGCGAGTGGCCTGAGGTGGCGCGCGCCACGACGCGGAGTGGCCCAGAGCCGCGTGCGCCCGAGCAGGAATCCGGATGGCCCGCCTGGAGCGACCCGATTGCTGCGGCACGGCTGCGCGAGATCGCGGCTGGCGGGCAGATCGGCCAGTGCTACCTGCTCTCTGGCCCAAAGGGCGTCGGCAAGAGCGCGCTCGCTCGCGCGTTTGCGCAGGCGCTGATGTGCGAGCGGCCGGCAAGCGCTGACCTGGCAGAGCCGTGCGGGGTCTGCCGCTCCTGCCGCAATGTGCTGCGCAACACGCATCCAGACATCGAACTCTTCGACTTGCGCGCCCAGGCGACGCTCCTGGAGGGCAAGGCCGGCAAGGGCACAACGCTGACCATTGAGCTGGTGCGCCAACTGCGAGCTGCAGCCGCGCTGTTGCCTGTGGAGGCGAGCCGGCGGCTGGTGATTGTGGACGACGCTGAAACGCTGCTGGAGCCGGCGCAGCAGGCGTTGTTGAAGACGCTCGAAGAACCACCGCTGACCGTGACGATGCTTCTGCTCTGTGACGAACCGGAGGCCCTGTTGGCGACGGTGCGTTCGCGCTGCCAGGAGATCGCGGTGCGCCCGCAGCCGCAGTCTGCCATTACCGAGGCGTTGGTGGCACGCGGGGCGCCCGCGGAGCAGGCTCAGGAGATCGCCCTCCTGAGTCGAGGCAGCGTCGCGTGGGCAGTGGCAGCGGTGAGCGACAGCGCGTTGCTTGCGGCACGTCGTGATGCGCGGGCAGCAGCGGCTGCCTGGCTGGCCGGCTCACCTTACGAGCGTCTGGCAACTGCGTACCGGTTGGGCGATCAGTTTACGAAGCGACGAGAAGATGTCATTGCCACCGTGCAGATGGTGGTGCAGTTGCTACGGGAAGAGTTACTGCGGGTCGCAGGCGCATCGGCCCTGCGGCAGGACGAAGATCGACAAGTCAGTGAGGGGACCCTGGCGGCCCTGGCACGGGCACTGAGCAGCACGCTGCAATGCCTGAGCGACCTCGACGCCAATGTGCGTCCCCGGCTGGCAATGGAAGCGATGGTGTTGGCATGGCCGAGCTCGGGATGGGAGACGGGCTGAGCGCAGCGTGGACCCCGCCTGCGTCACTGGATGAGGCGCGGGCGCTGGCGCGCGAGCGGTTCAAGACACGGTTACAGGCAGGCGAACCGGTTGGCGGGTGCGGTTGCCACGAAGATGATGAGGTTCGCGGAGGCGACGATTCGTCGCCGGCCGTCTGCGTCGTTGGCGTGCGATTTCGTGACTCCGGCCGCGTCTACTACTTCCGGACGCCGGATGGTGAAGACCTCGCCGTTGGCGACTGGCTCGTTGTTCCGACCGCACGCGGTGAGGAGGCGGGCCGCGTGGTGATCAGCCCGCATCAGGTGCGCGCCAACATGTTGCAGGGTGAATTGGGCAGTGTCGAGCGCGTGATGACCGAAGACGACGTGGCGCGCATGGAGGCGTACCGGCGCGGCGGCGCCGAGGCGGTGCGCACCTTCGGCGCACGCATCCGTTCGCGCCGCATCGGCATCAAACCGATCAGCGCGGAGTTCTCGTTTGACGGCGGAACGGCCTTCCTGTCCTATTCCATTCCGGATCGTGACCACGCCCCGGCGAACGAGGTCCTGATGGACCTGGCCAATGACCTGGCCGATGAACTGCAGTGCCGGGTGGAGATGCGCCAGGTCGGACCGCGTGACGAGGCCCGGTTGCTCGGCGGCCTGGGGCGCTGCGGGCGCACGTTGTGTTGCTCGTCCTGGTTGCCGGTGTTTCCAGAAATCTCGATGAACATGGCGAAGACCCAGGATCTCCCGCTCAATCCCTCGAAGGTCTCAGGGGTCTGCGGGCGTTTGCTCTGCTGCCTCTCCTATGAGAATGAACAGTACCGGCAGATGAAGTCCATGATGCCGCGCCTGGGCCAGCCCATCGAGACACCGGGCGGCTCAGGCGTCGTGATTTCCCTGCACCTGCTCAAGGAACTGGTCACGGTCCGCCTGGACGATGAGGGCGGGGAAGCAACCTTCCGCAGCGACGAGCTGGGGTTGCAGGCCCCGCCACAGGCGGCGCCGGTCCCGCGCCCGGTGCCGGAGGCAGTGCAGGAACAGCCCGCGCAATCGCCCGAAGCTGAGGCACTGGAAGCAATCGTCCCGGCCTCGGTCAGCGAGCAGGCGCCCGCCAGGCGGCGACGCCGGCGACGCGGCTCGAAGCGCGGTTCAGGCGGAAATCAGTAGGCAGCGAGGAGACCGGATGGCGCTCTACCTGGTAGTCCACGATCCCAGCCCGGGTGAAGAGGATCACGTTCGCCCGCCGACACGATTACGCGAGTTGGCGGAAGCCACGCGCGGCGAGCACGCCTCGCCGCGCTGGATCAAGGCGTGGTCTCCCGATCTCCACGATGACCGCATATTCACCATGTGGGAGGCCCGATCGGCGGAAGAAATCACCGCCGCACTGGAAGAATTTGGCTTCCTCGACGAGTTCTCCGCCAAGCCGTTCCAGGTCCGCGAGTGGGGACCAGACGACGTCCTGGCCGGAGGCGAATAGACCCTCGCTCGTGACGGCCAGGGCCAGATCGGGTGCTACCATCGCGGCACCAGGAAACGCCGCCAGACGGCGTTGGCGCTCTGTCAACAGAAGGATGTTTCTCCATGTCGGAACTGCGTACAGTCGGCCAACGCGTGCGGCGGCAAGACGCTCCGCCACGCCTCACCGGGCAGGAGCGATTTACCGGTGATCTGCGGGTGCCGGGCATGCTCATTGCGCGGCCAGTTACCAGCCCCTATGCCCACGCACGCATCGGCGCCATCGATTCCTCCGCTGCCCTGGAGATCCCCGGCGTGGTGCGGGTGCTGACCGCGCACGACCTGGTGGGCGGCATTGGCAAGGATGGCGCAAAGTCGCCGATTGCTGCCGATGAGGCGGTCTTTGCCGGGCAATTTGTGGCGCTCGTTCTGGCCGAGACGGATGCTGCAGCGCAGGATGGAGTCGCGGCGGTCGAGGTGGATTTCGAGCCACTACCGGTCGTCACCACGCTGGACCAGGGACTCGATCCCAACTCGCCGCACATTCGCGAGAAGCAGTTCGAGGTCGACGACTCCGAAGCGGCCATGCACAACGCCGACGCTGCGGTGCAGGCCGAGGCCAATGACGATCTCCAGGCCCCGAACATCTCCAACCGGGTCAACTACACGCGGGGCGATCTGGCGGCGGGCTTCGCCGCGGCCGACGCGATTGTCGAGATGTCATTCGAATCGCAGACGGTTCACCAGGGGTACCTGGAACCACAGGTGTGCCTGGTCGATATCGACCCGCTCGGTGACCTGACCGTCTACACCAGCACACAGGCCGCCTTCTACTGCCGGACCCGCGTCGCCGATACATGTGGCATCGACGTGCAGCGGGTCAATGTCGTGCCGATGCCGGTGGGTGGCGGCTTTGGCGGCAAGTTCGTCCTGATCGAGCCCATGGTGGCTGCCGCCGCCCTGGCGGCCCAGCGGCCGGTGTTGCTGCGCTACTCGCGTATGGATGACTTCGTGGCGGGCAACCCCGCCCCCGACTGCCGCATCACGGTCAAGGTTGGAGCGACCAAAGCTGGCGACATCACCGCGCTCCAGTCGTACCTGCTGTTCGATACCGGCTCCGGTGGCGCTTCGCCCCTGCAGATCGCGGCGATCCTGCACGGCGGGTACTACCGCTTCCCGAACATGGAAATTCGCGGACACGAAGTCCTTACGAACAAGGCGGGTGCGGGCGCGTACCGTGCGCCCGGCGCGCAGCAGGCCACCTTCGCCATCGAATCCGCGCTGGATGAACTCGCGCGCAAGCTCGATCTCGATCCACTGGAGTTTCGCCTGCGTAACTGCGTGGTGGAAGGCGATTTGCGCCCAAATGGCGGCGCCTGGCCGAGGCTTGGCCTGAAGGAGTCGCTGGAGGCGCTGCGCGATCACCCCTCGTGGCGGAACCGGGAGCAAGCACGCGCGGAAGGGCGAGGTGTTGGCATCGCGGTGGGCGGTTGGCCGGGTGGTATTGAGCCGGCCACGGCGGTTTGCCGGCTCGATGCGAATGGCAAATTGACAGTGGTGCTCGGGTCCGTTGATCTCTCAGGGACGAACACGACCTTCGCCCAGATTGCTGCTGAAACGTTCAATCTCGACGCCGACGGCGTGACGGTGACCACCGCGCCGACAGACGCCGCGCCGTTTGCGGGAGGCACGGGCGGATCCAAGATCACCTACACGGTCGGCAAGGCCGTGCAGCGTGCCGCTGAGGACGCGCTGCGCCAGATCCTGGCGGTGGCGTCGGACGCGCTGGAAGCTTCCCCGGAAGACCTGGAGATGGTGGACGGCGCAGTGCGCGTCAAGGGCGTGCCGGGAACCCAAATCTCGCTGAAGGACATCGCCTCGCAGACGATGGGCGTGACGGCGAAGAACGCGCCGATCTATGGCACTGGATCGACGGCGATCCAGGAAAGCTCTCCTGGGTTCGCCGTGCACCTCGTTGAGGTCGAGGTAGATGAGGTAACCGGCGAGGTGCAGCCGGCCCACTATGTCGCCGTGCAGGATGTCGGGTTCGCCATCAACCCGGCGGCGGTTGAAGCGCAAATTCACGGCGGCGTCGTGCAGGGCCTGGGCTGGGCGCTCTACGAAGGGATGGTCTTTGATGCGGACGGCCAGTTGCTGACCGCGACGCTGATGGACTACACGCTGCCACGCGCCGAGATGGCCCCGCCCATCGAGGTGGTGCTGGTGGAGATTGCCTCCGAGCACGGCGCGTACGGCGCGAAAGGGATCGGCGAGCCGCCGGCGATTCCGGGTCCGGCGGCTGTTGCCAACGCGATTCGGGATGCCGTTGGAGCGCGCGTGACCCAGATTCCGATCAGGCCCGAAGTTCTGGCACGAGCGCTGTGGGATGCACCTGCGGCCTCGGCTGCGGACTAGCGGGCGATTTGGCTTGCTGATATGACCACGAGGACCGGGTCTCGTTCGCTGAGCGGGCCCGGTCCGTGCTCATCGCCATGCTGCTGACTCTGACGATCCGCAATTTCGCGATCATTGACGCGACCGAGATTCCCTTCGGCCCGGGTTTGAACGTGCTGACGGGCGAAACCGGCGCGGGGAAGTCGATCCTCATTGATGCCCTGGGCAGCGTGCTGGGCGAACGCACCAGTCCCGAGACGGTGCGGGCGGGCGCACGCAGTGCGACCGTGGACGCGGTGTTCGACATCTCCGACAGCCAGAATGCCGCTGCCATTGCCGCGGTGCTCACCGAGCTGGAGGTCGAGCCCGACAATGGGGAGTTGATCCTCAGCCGGGAAATCCTGGCCACCGGGCGCAGCAGTGCCCGCCTGAACGGGCGGCCGACCACCGCCGCCGTGCTTGCCCAACTCGGCGCGTTGCTGGTAGACGTGCATGGGCAGAGCGACCACCTCTCACTCCTGAAGCCGGCGGCGCAACTTGATCTCCTCGACCGTTACGCACGCACCACGGCGCTGCGCGAGCAGTTTCGCCAGGTGTTGGGTGAGCTGCGCGAGGTGCGTGAGCGCCTGGCCACGTTTGACCGGGGCGCGCGGGAGCGCATGCAACGTATGGATCTCCTGCAGTACCAGGTGGAGGAGATTCGGGAGGCTGCGCCGCAGATTGATGAGGATGTGCTGCTGACGGCAGAACGGAGCCGCCTGGCGAATGCAGAGCGGCTGGCGCTCGATGCCGCGCTGGTCTACGCGCAAATCGCCGGCAGCGACACGAGCGATGACGTGCCAGCCGCCACGGCGCTGCTGCGTACCGCCTCACACACCCTGCAGGAGATCAGCGAGCTCGATCCATCGTTGCGCGAGCTGAGCGAGCGGCTGAACGATGCGCTCTTCGCGCTGGAGGATGTGGCGGCCGGCGTGCGTGACTATCGCGATGAGGTCGAAGCCGACCCGGGCCGACTGGCCGAGGTCGAAGAGCGCCTGGACCTGTTGCGTACGCTTCAGCGCAAATATGGTGGGACCTTGGCGGATGTCCTGGCGTTCGCCGAAGACGCGGCTTCCGAACTGGAGACCTTGACTGGCTCCGGAATGAGTGTCGAAGTCCTCGCCGAGCGCGAGTCGATCCTGGCGGCAAAAGCAGGATCACTGGCGGCGGAACTTTCAGTGAAGCGGCGTGAGGCCGGGACGGCGCTGGCCGAGCGGGTAGAGCAGGCGATCGCCGAACTGCACATGGGGCGAGCGGCCTTCGCCGTTCAGGTCGAGCAGCGTCCGGACCCGGCTGGCATTCCGGTGTGCCTCGCCGGAAGTGACGCGACATTGCTCGCTGCTGATGCCTCGGGCGTCGACCATGTCACGTTTCTTATTGCACCAAATGCGGGGGAGGGCCTGAAGCCGCTGGCGCGGATCGCCTCTGGTGGCGAGACCGCGCGGCTGATGCTCGCCCTCAAGTCGATCCTGTCTGACGTCGATGAGACGCCAACGCTGGTCTTTGACGAAATCGACGTTGGCGTGGGAGGCCGTTCCGGGCAGGTGGTGGGGGAAAAGCTGGCTGGCCTGGTGGAACGTCATCAGGTCATCGTCATCACCCACCTGGCGCAGATTGCCGCATTCGCCGACCGGCACTTCCGCATTGCCAAGGCTGAGCAGGAAGGGCGGGTAGTCTCCAGTATCGGGCAACTGACCAACCAGGAGCGCGAGGAAGAGTTGGCGGCCATGCTCGATGGCCTGCCGCTCACACCTGGTGCGCTGGCGACCGCGCGCTCCATGCTGGAGCGCGCAACCCGTTCCAACTGATCCCGGCGGCGGCACAGGTATACTCGCCTCCCGAAGAGTCACGCGCAGGCTGGAGAGTCTGCCTTCCCAGGAGCAGCAAAGGAGTCCCGGCATGGGCGGCGTCAACATGAAGATGATCCAGCAGATGCAGCGGCGTCTCGAGTCGATCCAGGTCGAGCTGGCCGAGACGATTGTCGAAGGCTCTGCGGGCGGTGGCGTTGTACGCGCGCAAGTAACCGGCGCCCGCGAGTTCCGGGGAATCTCCATCGACCCCAGCGCGGTTGATCCCGACGATGTCGAGGTGCTGGAGGATCTCATCACGGTGGCCATCCAGGATGCGATGGCCCGCGCCACGACGATGGCCGAAGAAAAAATGGGCGCTTTGACCGGGGGCATGAAGATTCCCGGCCTGATGTAGCTGGACGCCCCGGTACGCGACCCACCGCCCATGGCTGCCTCACGACCCTACGAACCGTTGCCATTCGCCATTGGAGACGTGGTGAAGCTGAAGAAGCCTCACCCGTGCGGGAGCTATGACTGGACCGTGACTCGCCTGGGGGCAGATATCGGCCTGAAGTGCTGCGGATGTGACCGGCGCGTCATGCTGACCCGGCGGGAGGCGGAACGCCGCTTTCGGGGGTGGGTAAGCAAGGCCGCGCCGCCGGAACCCGAACGTGACCTCGCCGCATCCCCGGCTCCCCTGCTTTGAGCGGTCAGGTCTCCACCGCTCCAGGCGAGCGCAAGCGCGAGCTTGCGGGTGAGGAAACCGGCGAGGCGCCCTCACTGCCGCAGCGACGTGTCCTGCGGCCGCAATCGCAGGGTTCGTTCCGAGCGGTTCTCACGAACTACGCGTTCTTGCGGCTCTGGATCGCCCAGGCCGTGTCGCAAACCGCCAACAGCATGGTCGATTTCTCGCTCCTGCTCAGCGTGGGCGAGGTCGTGGAATTTCACAAGATCGCGCAGGCCAACACGGCGGTCAGCTTCGTCATCCTGGCCTTCTCACTGCCGTCAGTCATTTTCGGGCCAATTGCCGGCGTGGTGGCGGACCGCATCAGCCGCCGCACCATCATGGTGGCGGTCAACGTCGTGCGCGCGATTCTCGTCGTGTTCTTCCTGCTCATCAATCCGTCGTGGCAAGTGGGCCTGGCGCTCGGGAGCTACTACGCGCTGGCGTTCCTCTTTGGTGCGGCGGGTCAGTTCTTCATGCCAGCGCAAGGCGCGTCGATTCCGGCGCTCGTACCGCGTGAGCAACTGACGGCGGCGAACGCGCTCTTCAACCTGACCTTCACTGCCACCCAGTTGCTGGGCTTCGCCATCCTGGGGCCGTTGCTGTCACAGGCGCTGGGTGTGGACACCTTGTTCATGGTCACGCTGGTGTGCTTCGCCGTCGCCGCGCTCCTCACATTCTGGTTGCCGAAGATGCCGCTGCCGGCGCGTGTGACCAGCACCAGGAAGGTCGGCGCCGCCCGGCAGATGTGGCTGGACATCAAGGAGGGCCTGGCGTTCATCGCGCAGGACCGCATCCTGGTCAAGGTGATCGGCAACCTGACCTTTGCCACCACCGTCTTCATGCTCGTCGCGGCACTGGCCCCGAACTTTGTCTCAACCGTCATCGGCCTCGCGCCGGGGCAGATAGGCTACATCGTGGCGCCAGCCGGATTGGGTGTCATTGCTGGAGTGGTGCTGGTACCGCGATTGTCGCGGATGTTCCCGCGCGAGCAGATGATCGACATGGCGGTGGCGCTGGGAGGCGTCTCGCTCCTGTTGCTCGCACTGAGCCGCGTCATCCTCAACGCCATACTGGCGCCAAACCCCGTGCCGGAAGCGCTGATGGTCGGCGTGGCGGGGTTCCTGGCGGCCACCTTGGGTATCTTCAACGCGTTGGTGCTGGTTCCCTCGCAGACGATCCTGCAGGAGCGCTCCCATGAAGCGATCCGGGCGCGGGTCTTTGCCACGTTCTTCACGATCACCAGCGTCGTGTCGTTCGTGCCGATCTTCTTCGCTGCCGCTGCCGCTGACCTGTTTGGCGTGGCGACCGTGCTCGCGGTTGTGGCGCTACTCCTGATCGCGGTCGGGGTAACCATGATGGGGATGAACATGCGCCGGCAGCGCATGCGGCATGATCGTGTGCGGACACGCCACCGCCAGGGGCCGGAGGCGGTTCAGCCGCCCTCCTGAGCCGAACGGACGCGGTAGCCCAGCGCGGCTGCGTGCTCCAGCGCCAGGGTCACGTAGAGTCGCAGCCGGGCGGCATCGCGGGGCGCGGTTTCCGGCCCGGTGAGAATGGCGGCCAGCGCCGTCAGGTCCGGATCAGCCAGGAGCCGAGCAGTCTCGGAATCGAGAAACCCGGCGGCGACGTGCAGGCTGAGGCGATCCACCGTGTCGAGTCGCAGGGCAGCCGCGATGCGGTCCAGCACGTCGCGGCTGACACCCCGCCCGCCATTTTCGAGCCGGCTGAGCGTGCTGCCGTCGATCTCCGCTTGCCGCGCAACCTCTTTCTGGGCCAGCCCGCGCTCGCTGCGAAACTGGATCAGGAGTGGGCCAAGCTCGGTCGATCGTTGGGCGGTCTCAGCCAAGAATCCTCCGATCACGATTCCGGGAAGAGTGTGCCACGTGCTGGGATGCTGTGGAGGCTACAGACGATGACGAATCGGTGGTCTGCCACGTGCGAAAGGTAGTGCAACTCCCAGGCGTCGGGAGACAGGTTACCAGCCGCGCGTGCGGTGTCTGGCTGATGCGGTGCGCACCTCCGGATGGTGACGTCGCCATCGAGGTTGGACCCTAATCGCTGCGAACGCGGCGGGCCAGGACACACGCACTTTGCCAGCAAGGAGATCGTCAATGTACATCGGAGGCGGACTGCTTTTCGTCATCATCGTCATTATTCTTCTCGTTTGGGTCTTTTGAGCATCCAATTGCACCCCGCACCACCAGGGCGGCTTGGGCCAGGTAGCTCGCAACGCCAGACGCTCGCGCTACGGTTCAACCACCGTCCACCTGGGTTGCACACAATCAATGACCTGCGCGTGGGCTCAGGCTGAAGGATCGGGCGTCTCGTTCCCCAGGGCGCCCAGAGCGGAGCAGGCATGTGCGCGGTATTCGCTTCCACCGAAGCGTCTCAACAGCGTCAAGTACGGTTCGGTCATCGACATGCAAAGAAGGCCGGGGCAACTTGCCCCGGCCTTCCGTTTCCCGCATCACACTGCGGTGGATCGTGTGAGCCGCATAGGACTCGAACCTATAACCAACTGATTAAGAGTCTCTGTCTGGAGTGTCTACGGCTTTCCAGTGGCGTCCATATTCCGCATGAATACGTGCCTTTTCCCTGCTGTCTGTCTATGGGTTTCCATCGGTGTCTAGCGGCTTTGGGGTGGAATCTGGGGTATGAACCATGGGCGCTACCGGGGTGAAAAATCCAGCCCCCCACGGTCCGTCTTTCGAACGCTCAATACCGATGTTGACGCTCGTCGCGGCCATGATGTGGGCTGCTGTCATAGCCGGGCCATACGCGCTTTCGGCTCTGGTCATGAAGTGACTTACCCACTTCGCGCGCTCGGGACTTTCCCAGGGACGTGCTGACAGCATTAGGTCAACAGCGCGCCAGCCCTCTGGGTCGTCCTCAAAAGCACGCATGACCCATGCTAACGCGTAAGCCCAGGGCGCCGGCGCGTCTGGAGCGGCCCTGCGGACAGTTACCACATACTTGGCGATATCGTTGGTGAGCCAGAATCGAAAATTTGTGAGATGAGCAAAGTAGGCTAGTACGTCGCCTACAAGCTGCGCTTCGTCTTCAGGCGCCCTGGTGAACGACCACTCGTCGGATGCGTCAGGCGGGTGCAGTTTGCGCACCATTCGTTCAATTGTGCTCTTGCTCGGGATGTCCAGCAACGGCGGGTCTTTCTCCTGCAGATACCGAAGTATCTGAGCAGGCCCGAATCCCTGTGCCGCTAGACCCGAAACTTCCATCTGAACCTGAATCGAGACCTGGCTGCGCTTTGACATGAAGCAAAATGCCTTTTAAGTGACGCTTTTAGCTGATGACATGGTGCATCCACGCACGTACAGTGTTGCTGATGGCTGTCTATTGCGTCAAGCATGGCGCGAAACGGAGCGAATCGTGGAAAGAGGACGACACCTATATCGGCCGGTAGAGGCGGCCGAGTCGCTCGGGATCAGCCGGGCGCGGTTGTATCAGCTCATGGCAAGTGGCGAGCTGGGGAGCGTGAAGATCGGTGTCTCGCGCCGCATTCCTGCAGCCGACTTGGATGCCTACGTCGCGCGATTACGGCGTGAGCATGGGGCGGAAGGGGTGAGAGCGGGGCATCAGGGAAATGTCGCTGCATAGGGTGAAGCCCGGCGCTGGGCAGGCGGCCGGGCTTTGTGCTGAGAGGAGTCCGATTCGTGACCAATCTTACTTCACAATATCGAGGGTGGGCCCGCCGACCAGCACTCCGCGATGCATCCCGCGCGGATCTCCTGGCCGAGCGAGACGACCTGGCGAATGAGATTGCGCGGTACGGTGCCGACCTGCTGGCCGGAGATTGGCACGACGGCGATGCGGGCCAGCTACGTGGTGGCATCGCGCTCTACCTGCATTGGATCGATGAGCTTGACGCCGAGTTGGCGCGCCGCGACCGTGCGCATGCCTTCGGCTATCGCGAGCTGGGCGGGCGAGCGGACGCCAATCTGGCGGAGCGGTTCGCTGCGGCGCGCAAGGTTGATTGCGCGGACGTGCTGCGATTGTTGACCGGCGACGCGGGCAAGCAAGCCGGACAGAACCGACTCTTCCGCTGCCCGTTCCACGATGACAGCACGCCGAGCCTGACAGCATATCCGGCAGAGCGCGGCTTCTACTGCTTTGGTTGCGGTGTCGGCGGCGACGCAGTGGCGTTGGTGGCGCGCCACCACGGTTGCGGAGTGGTTGACGCGTTGCGGCTCCTCGAGTCGGGAGAGTTGGGCGTTCGGTTGTCTTTCGCGCCGGATGAGGCGGCCTGATGGCAAGAACGGCAAAGACGGCGAGCGAAACTGACGAGGAGCTTGTCGAGCGGGCCCGGCAGCGGATCAACGCGCGACTCGGACGCGACCAGGGCGAAGGCGCCGCAAAGGGCACACACGATGAACCAGCTAAGCGGGTCCGTGTGCGCTCGATGGTGCAGGTGACGGCGGCACCGGTTGCCTGGATCTGGCCGCGGTGGCTGGCGCATGGGAAGTTGCACCTCTTCGCTGGGCTGGCCGGAGACGGCAAGAGCACGATGATCGCGGAGATTGCCGCAACCGGCGCAAACGTCAAGGCTGGCGGCACCGGATCATGGCCGGATGGAACGGCGGCCACAGGTCTGCGCACGCTCTTCGTGCTAGGCGAAGATGGGGCAGAGGACACGCTGAAGCCGCGCCTAGAGCTGCACGGCCTGACGAGCGACGCAGCGCAGCATGTGTTCACGCTTGACGCCGTGCTGGACGAGCACGGCAAGGAGCGATTCTTCAACGCGGCGAAGCACACGCCAGAGCTCGAGGCATTCATCGCAGAGCAGGGCGTTGACCTCTTGGTGATTGACCCGCTGAGTTCCGCCATGCCGGGCAGTGACCGCAACGGCGAAGGCGATGTCCGCGATATGCTGACGCCGTTGGTGCGCCTTGCGGACGCACGGAACGTGGCAATCCTGGGTATTGCTCACTTGCGGAAGGGCAACGCCGCCGGAGGGCCGGCGCAAAACATGGTCCTGGGCTCGGCCGCGTTCACTGCCGTACCGCGCCTGGTCTGGCAGACCGCCACGATTGACGGGCGGCGCTACGTCGGGCCGACGAAATCGAACCTGGCCGTCAGGCCGCTGGCTCTGCAATGGGACCGGGAAGAGGATCAGCCGATTCAGTGGTTGGGTGAAACTGACAAGAGCATGGACGCGCTGATAACCGGAAGCACGTCGCCAGCGCGCGGCGACAAGCTGGAGAGCGCAAAGGGCTGGCTCCTGGAGTTGCTGGAGGGTGGCAGCAAGCCAGCGCGTGACGTGCAGAAGCTGGCGCTTACGCAGGGGATCGCGGACAAGACGCTCCGCAGGGCACGAGAAGATCTCGGCATCGAAGCGTTTAAGATCCCGCATATCGCCAACGGTCCGTGGTACTGGCGCCTGCCCCTGACGCCGGAGCAGTGGCTGCACGACCAATTGCGCAACGGCAGCAAACCAGAGGCGGAGCTGCTGGAGCGCGCCAAGGAGCGGGACGTTTCCGACGGAGACCTGGCGCGGGCAAAGGCTGGTCTGGATGTGCGCAGCGTCGAGGTTGCGCCGGGTGTTTGGCATTGGGTCTTGCCAGGCAAGCATGGGGCGAAGATCGAAGATGCCCATTCCGTAATTCACGAGATGGGCATCTTCGATTCTTCGAACGAGCGCATTGAAGATGCCCAATCACCCAACAATGGGCATCTTCCAAAAGAAGGGGCAAACACGACGGACTTGGCCCATTCTCGCGAAGATGACCCTGTCTCTCTCAATGGGCAAGTTCGATACCCCGAAGATCGAAGAATCGAAGATGCCCAATCGGAGAAAGAGGGAATGGGCATCTTCGATTCCAAGTCTTCTCCTCCATCGTCGCTAGATCCGTTCGCTGCACAAGTGACGAGTGTTCTTGCGGAGCTGCGCCAGTTCACGCAGGAAGAGATCGCCCATTTCCGATCACTCGTTGCTGCGGAGCCGGAGTGTGACCCTTACGCCACCGTGGAGCGTGCCGCACTGTCTGCCCTCGATGCGGAACGGGCGAGACCTGCCGCCTGAGGTTAGCGGAGCCTCCCATTTCTGAGACTGTTGGCGAAGTTGGCACTATCGCAACAGTTCGGCGGTTTTGCTAGAATCTAGCCCAACAATCAATGCGCGCTGAATGGAGCGCCGGAGCGTGACGAGCAATCGTCCGCCCGGCGCTTTTTTGTTTTCCGCGCCAGGAGGGTTTTTGATGATCGGCGAGTTTCTCACCGTGACGCAGGCCGCACTGGAGTTGGGTTGCTCTCGCGGCACCGTTCTCAATTTGATTCAGCAGGGTCGCTTGGTGGAATTCACGAACAGACTCGACCGGCGGCAGCGGCTCGTTCGGCGAGCTGACGTCGAGCAATTGGCCCAGGTCGCCATTGCGCAGAAGGCAGATCAGCAGCTAGCGGCCAGCGCCGCCTGACACAACAAAGCCCCGGTTGCTCCCCGGGGCTTTGGAGATCGAGAGGTTTTTGTGAACAAGACGATTCTACCCCAAGTCGGCGCGCTTCAGTCCCGCGATGCCGTGGCCGCCGTTGTGGTGATGTGCGACCCGCTGATGGGTCTCTCGCAGCGGGGGCGCATCCTCTCAGACGAGCTGAGCGCCGCAGAACTGCTCGACGTGGCAGCCCTGACGTTTCGGATCGAGAAGGCCGCGCGCTACGTGAATCAACTGGCTGGCGAAGCGCTGGATCGACAACTGGAGCAGCAACTGCGTGGTACGTGCAGTTGCCCAGCCAGGACCGTCACCTCATGACCGCCTTGCCAGCGATTCACCCGGACGTTCCAACCCACGCCGAATGGCCGGAGCGGGGCAAGTATTGGGCCCTGTCGCTGCTTTGCCCGTTTTGCGGCCGCGTGCATCACCACGGCGGTGGTAGCGACGCGGACCCCGAATACGGCCACCGCGTTCCACATTGCCTGACACGCGGAAACCCCAACTACCGGCTCATTCCTGGCCCTCCCGAAATGCCGAAGCCGAAACCTTTCCCGCGTGGCCGACTGGAGCGCAGCCGATGACCGGTTCGCATCTGACTTTCCCCCTTGTTCGCCCTCACGAAGCCCGGATAGCCGCTCGATGCCCGACTGGAAGCAGGCCCCCGGCTTCCGGCCAGTATCAGGAGCCAGCCGGGCTTCGCGCAGGGATTGCGCCCGGGCACCACGCCGTGGGATTTGGACGATTGCGCCCGGCCTGGCCGGTTGCAGCAGCCGCCATCCACACAAGACGCGGCGTGTTGCCCGGCGGAAGGAAGCGGCGATGACTGACACGCTGATGCGCGCGCTGATTTCTACGCACGAAGCTGCACATGCCGTGACAACGCTTCGGCTGGGCTTGTCGCTGCAGAGCGTCACCCTCGAAGGCGATGGCGGATACGTGAGCGTGTTGGATGCACCGTCCCGCTGGCGGGAAACGCTGGTTGTGCTTTCAGCTGGTGATGTCGCTGTGAAGCGAGCTGGGGGCACGTACTGCTCAGCCCAAGATGAACGGGACGCCTGGGCCATCATCAATCGGCGCGGATTCTCGGCGCTTGAGGCCGCGACGGTGCTCGGCGACGCAAAGCGCCAGGCTGAACAGCTTGTCACGGATCACTGGGACACTGTCGAACGCGTCGCGGCCGCCTTGTTTCGCACAGGTCGGCTGGGGGCAACCGACGTGCGGCGATTGTGTGAGCCCGGCGCCACGGCTGACAGCGAAGTGATGTTCTTGATGCGGCTGGCAGTTCCGGCCGCGCGGAGGTAACGCGATGGCCAAACAGATGCTACGAGGCTACGTCGTGCGGGCAGAGAAGGACGGGCCGATTCCGTTCGTCGCCAGCACGCCCGATACGGCTCGTGACGGCATGAACATTCCGACGAAGGCGTGGGACACGGCGATGTTCCGGCTCTCACCGCTCTTGCTCTGGAGCCACGACTACTGGGGCAATCGTCCGCCCATTGGCCGTGTGGCCAACCTCCAGGCGAAGGAACACGCATTGATCGCCGAGGCGGTGTTCGATCGCGCAGATCCGTTCGCCGCCGAGATCGAGCGCAAGATGCGCGATGGCTTCGTCAATGCCTTTAGCGTGGGCTTCAACGTCCACGAGATGGAGCCTGACGGCAAGACGGTCAAGCGCGCTGAGTTGCTGGAGATCTCCGTGGTGCCGGTGCCGGCAGATCCCAAAGCCCTGGCTGAAGCCCGCACGGCGTTTCGCTCGCTGGCCCCTACATCGCCAGAGGATGCCACACGCGCCTTCCTGGAGCGCTTGGCCGACGTCGACGACACGCAGCGTGAGCTTGGGCCCGAGGAACGCCTGCAGGCGCTCCTGAGGCCACTGACGCGCGGCGAGCGCCGCGCATTGGACGAAGAAGCCTGGCGAATCGCGGAACGCGGCTGGTAGGCCGCAAGAAAGGACATGGACCATGGTCAATGTCATCGACAAACTCCGGCCTCGTCGCGAGACAGCGGCAGCTGAGCCACCTCGTGAGGCCGTCGAGGATCCGGGGCTGCGAGAGGTTCCGCGGCTCCTGGAGGAGCACCGCATCGCCCTGATCCAGTCGCGGGGCACGCTGGACCAACTGGAGGCTGACATTGCGGATCTGCGGGTCGCGCGGGCCCTGGGCGAGAAGATCGACAACCAGCGCTTGCTGGAGATGATCGAGGACGCCGAGCGCCAGACTGTCGCGGTGCGTGAGGCCGAGACCGTCGTTACGGGTTTGCAGGCCCGGATGGACGCCTGGCGGGCCCTGGAGGGGCGGCGACGCTACGACGATACCGTTGCGGAGCTGCACGAGCTTGCGGCGCGGTTTCCGGACCGGGAAGCTCGCTACGAGGCCCTGGCGATTGAACTGGTGGAATTGGTGCAGGTGATGCACCAGGACTACAACCGGTATCAAACGTTGCAATCGCTCATGGCGAGCCTGTCTGAGCATCACGGCCTGAGGGTGGTGCGACCGCGCAGCCCCCACCGGGCGCCACAACTGTCTGAAACGTTCTGGACCCTCCTCCCCACGACCAGCCGACAGACGGTTCGCGGCTTCTTCGCGAAGGAGGTTCGCCACCGTTTCCCCAACTGGGCCCAGCCGCTGACGGCTGGTGAGGCGATGGAAGCACGGAGCCAGGCCGCATGAGCAAACGAGACGCCGAAACCATCCACGACGACTCGCCGCTCGCCACAGCGCGGGCCAACCTCAACGCCCTCAGCACCTTCATCGTGACGGACCGCAGCCGCTATCTGCAGGCGCGCGGCGAGTGCATCGAGCTGGGCCGCCGCCTGCGCGTGCGGAATGACCGCCTGGCGCAGCGCCTGGGCGAGCTCAACGCGCTCGAAGCGGCGGCGAATCTCCCGCTGACGGTGTTGCCCGTGAGCGCTGCCGGCGGACCCGAACCGGTGACGGCTGAGGATTACGCGCCTGAGCCGGTCTGGTGACCTGGTGACGACTCGACGCTGTCGCGGCACCACCAGGAAGGGCACGCCCTGCACGGCTACGGCGCGTCACGGCAGCCTCTTTTGCCTATTTCACGATCCGAGCGAAGAGGCGGAGGCTCGCCGGCGCGAGAACAGCCAGAAGGGCGGCAAGGCCCGATCAAACGCGGAGCGGGCCCGCCGCCAAATGGTCGACGCTGCGCTGAGCAATGACGAGCTGGACGGCTACATCGGCCTGATGATCCAGCAGGTGACCGAGAACGAGATTGCGCCCGCCGTGGCCAACAGCGTGGCGACCCTGGTCCGCGCCGCCGTGGCGCTGCGGCAGGCTACGACGCTGGAAGAGCGCCTGGCCGCGATCGAGCAGCAATTGAATCTCCGAGGTGTGGCATGACGGTGAATCTGTCGCGTGTGCTGCGTATTGAGCGAGCGCTGGGCATCGGCGAGCGCGAAGTCCGGCAGATGGTCTTCGTCGCGCCGAACGCGTGGCCGGACATTGACCGGGCGAAATGGGAGACGCTCGAGCAAGGCCCGCTGCGGCCGGCCGTGTCGGACGTCTACAGCGTCGAGGTCGAGTGCAGCGCGGAACGCCGCGATTTGGTCGCACACATCCACGGCATCGATGTGGAGCGCGTCGGCCTCGTTATCGAGGTTCCGGCGCCGGACGAAGTCGAGCAGGCCGACGAGGCCACGAGAGCCGCCTGGTACGCCAACAACCTCATGCACATCTGGCATCGCGCCGGCGATGCGGTGGCCTGAAGGGAGCGCGCCATGCCTGCGCCGCGCAACCAGGTCACCTGCCGCGCATGTGGCGCCGTCATGGGCCGGTTTGTGCGTGGCCGGCCTGGCGGCGGCCGTCGAGCGCAGCGCAACGCCTATCAGATGCAGCCACGGCTCGATGTGCTGCCCACGGTCGCACTGCTGGTGTTTCCGGGCAGCGTCGAGCTGTTCTGCCCGCACTGCAGCCACGTTCGCCGCGCGGACCTGCACCGCTACGCGGTAAAGCGGGGCGCCGCGTGACCGGGAAGCGCGAGACCACGTTCCCGGTTCGTGGCACGCCGGGCGGCTGGCGCGATCCGTGGGACGATCCCGACGATGCGGCCTCGATGCGGGCGCGCGCGATCGAGGCGGAACGGCTGACCGATGAGCGCGTGCGGGAGCTCGCGAAACAGATGCGCCACGAGCCGGAGAACGAAGACGACGAGGCCGCCTAGCGCTAGCTCATTGGCTCCTCGATCTGTAAGCCGATGATGATCCATGAGATGCGGTCCCCGTCCCCGCCATCTTCGTGCATGAGCGCGTAGCTGCATCGCCCGTACTGGGGGGTGTTGTCGACGTAGTCATAGAGCTCCTGGGGAACCTCAGACGCGAGGGCATCGCTCGTGCACAACACCTGGTCGAGGTCGGAGCCATCGCCGCGCGGCATCGCTTCGAGATCCGCATCGCGGGGGAGAAAATCTTCAGCAATCCTGTGGGCTTCCTTCACCGACCAGTTCATGGCATGCGCCTCGTCGCTCCACTCTTCGCCCTCCGGCCGCGGCGCAAACAGGGTGATGCTTTCGATGCGTCCCAGGTGATCGTCGGCAAGGACGGCGCTGAAGCCAGGAATGGCGTACTCGGTAAACAGGCCGGCATGCTCGCCTTCCTGCTCAACGGGCAACCCATACTCTGCCCGCCAGCTCTCCACCATGCCGCCTATCCTGCCATCAAGAGGTGATCGAGGAACGTCGTCAACCATCCCGAGCGGGGGAGCGTCGTCGCAGGCGATGCCGTTCCCATCAGCGCAGGCCGTGCCGTTTTCCTGCGCCCGCACGTCGCTCGAAACCACGAGCGTGGATAGCGCAAGCACGAACGTAGCGACCAGGGACACAAAGCGAGAGCGGGGCATCGGCACTCCTGTGGCGATCGGAAAGGCCTGATCTGGACAGCATAGCGCTGCCTTAGATTCTTCAGTGTCGCATTGATACAGAAACGACAGAAACAGCAGTTCAGACAACAAGGGGACACGGCCACGAAAGATCGACGAAGCGCCCTGGGTGGCCAGCTAGGGCTTATTTGCCGCAAGAGGGATTAGTCAGGTGTTGCGGGATAATGCGGGTAACGCGAATTATCCGCAATTGAGACGGAATCTCAGGTAGGTCCGAGGGTCAGACGGCTACTTGCGTGGCTTGCAGCGCATCCGCATCGAGTACCCAGAACCCCGCCACCACGCAAAATCTTCCCCTTGGCTGGGTTCCATCTCGTATCGACGACCCTAAAAGCCGAGCTAGCCTGTTTACACGCGCTGAGGCTGTCAGTGCTGCGACTGAGCACAGATCTCGTGTGCTCAATGTCGCTCAATCGCTGCGCGAGATCTCCTGCATCATGAGGACAGGTCGCTGATAGAAACATGATGCGTGTTCCTGTCAGGAATAGCCTGTGTTTCGGCAGAGGCTTGCCAGAAGGGAAGGTAGGATGCAGAAGGAGGTTGATCCCCACCGCAAAAACAGAGAGCAGCGCTGCGAACGCCGCCCTCTGTCGGAATATCCGCGGCTGGGAGCCGCTTGCTTCGATTCCCAGCGTAACTCAAACGGAGGCGCCATGTCATCACATGGTGAGTCCTCGGGTCGCAGCTGGGCTTCCGTCTGGCTGTGGCTCCAGGGCATCCTGAGCGCCATCGTGCTTACGCGCGATGCGCACGAAGCGTGGAGCTACTGGCTCCGCGTGATCGCTGAGACGCTCGGGAGGTAACGGCAGTGCTGGGGATCGTGTTGCGCGTCCCCAGCGCGCCATCTTCGTGTTCATCCTGGACAAGCAGAGACGGCCCTGGCTGCGGATGTCCGACTCTCGTTCATCGTCGTAGGCCGGCGCCTGGTGCGCTTGCGCGTTGAGCAGGCTGGGACTCGAGGATCTCGCGATGTGTCCCTACCACAGTGTGCGGTGTTTGTCTGCAACGGCTGGCGGCCTCTCAAGGGTTGCATTCCCATGGTCCTCTGCGAGCGCTTCGTGCGGTCGACCCAAACACCACAGGACGGGAGCAACGCCCGTCCTGTGGTGTCTCCGATCGGCGATCGTGGTGGCTGGCTAGCGCCGGTCTGGGCGCTTCTTGGAGTCCCCCCGTTGGGGCCAGGTGAGATTGACGTCGACGCCGGCCAGCCAGCGCTCGAACGCGGGGATCGGCACGTAGATTCGTCTCCCGTTCCGAACAGTCGGGAACATGCCGCGATTGGCCGCGTCGTAGGACGCTTTCTGCTTCATCCCCAGGCGCGCCCCCGCCTCCGGGACCGACATCACGTCTTTGCTGAGCGCGGGTTTGGGCTCCATGGCGTTGCTCTCCCTCTTCTAGATCGCCAGCAACCTAGCCAGATGCCAGGGCGCTGCGGTGATCTTGCATCGAGGGACTTGTCGCAGGTGCTCACGATGATCCTCCCAGCGTGGTCTTGACCTCTTCGACCAGTGCCCGGATCGCCTCCTCGGCGGCCACCAGCCCCGGCGTGCGGGGCCACTCGCCGGAGCCGTCTTGGCCCCGGCAACCGTTGCGGTGGATCGCAGCGGTCGCCGGGACGTTGTCGCCGTTGATCTCGACCACGACGACCTCGGCGCCCAGGAAGCCATCATGGCGCAGGCAGCGACGCGTGACGGTGAGGAGGATCATGCTCCCGGCTCCGGGCTCATCTCGTCTTCCAGGGCGTGCAACGCCTGCAGGAGCCGGGCCGGGGGCACCGTGGCGGCGAAGGCCGCGATCTCCCGGCAGCCCTCGGCCCGGAAGAGCTCCAGCCACTGGCGCCAGATCGACGGGTGGATGCGCAGCAGGTACCAGGACTCTTCCCGGGTCACCGGCGGCTGCCCGGGGATCTGCGCCTGGCGCGCGACTTCGATGTGCAGGTCATCCCATGTCGCCTGCCAGGCTGGAATGACGGCGTGTGACGCCGGCAGGGTGGTTGAGCGGGTTACGACGAGATTGGTGGCGTACTTGAGCGCTACGCGGCGAGTGATCATGTTCAGGGTCTCCCTGTGGGGTGGAGTTGGGGAGCGGCGACGTTGCCGCTCCCGATGAAGCGCTAGCGCCCGTCCACGACGCGCAGGATGGCGTCCAGGTTGTGGCCGGTGCCGCTGCACTGTGGGCAGGTGATGAGCCGGGAATCCTCCACGGACCCGGCCCAGCGCTCGCCCTTGCCGAAGCACCAGCTGCACCGCGGCGCGTCGGCCGGCAGCAGCTCATCGATCCGCAGCGTCATGACCGGCAGCGTGCCGAGGATGCTGCGCAGGGCCGCGCGGTGCATGCAGACCGGATCGCCGCTGGCGCCGGCCGCACACTCGCACGTTTCGGGCGTCACTCGGTAGATCAGGTCCAGGTGACTCGCCGAGGTGGCGAAACGCTCGCCGTCCGGGGTCGTCAGGATCTCGACGCCGCCGTGCAGCGCACGATCCAGCGCACGGGCCCAACGCTCGGGCGTGTTGGGTTTTGCGGACAGCGCGGCTAGCGGTGCGGTTTTCGAATCGCGGACGCGCACGTTCGACGGGGCAATCGTTCCGACCATGACGGGGGTCCTTCCTGCGACTTGCGGCGGCCTCTTCTACATACCACCGCTCAATTCCGGGTTGGGGACTGCTTCCCAACTGGCCGGAATGGTAACAGAATGGTGACAGATAGTCAACGTTACGGTATCACATTGTTGTGCCAAGATACGCATAGTGATACTATTGCGTTGCCAAAACAACGCACGGTGCGTAGTTTTGAACGATGGAGAAGGACATGGAGCTGAGACACGACAAGTTGCGAGCCGCTAGAGAGCGGCGATTGCTGACACAGCAAGGCTTGGCGGACCTGGCTGGAACTTCCAAGGCGAACATCAGTCGGCTTGAGAGCGGCGAGCAAAAGGCGCGCATGAGCACAATCGTGCGTCTTGCCAACGCACTGGACATCGATCCAGAAGAGCTGGTGGAATGGACAGAAGCTCACGAGGAATTCGCAAAGGGAAAAGCCGCCGCGTGACGTAACCACGCGGCGGCTTCGCAGTCCCCAACCCGGGTAGAAGCCGGGAGGAGTAGAGCTAGTATGGATCGCCCCTGAGTGAGTGTCTATCCCGCGACACGGCCCGTTTCGGGGGAGGCTAGAAATTGGGAGTCGAAGAATCCGCGTTGATCAAGCGTGGGGTGAGGATGGACGAAAGGATGCCACGATGGCGGCAAAGCGGCGCGGACACGGCGAGGGATCGATCAAGCAAAGGGCAGACGGGACCTGGGAAGCGCGCGTGAGTCTGGAAGGGGGCAAGCGCCGCTCTTTCTACGGCAAGACCCGCAAGGAGGCGCAAGACAAGCTCAGGGGCGCGCTGCGCGACATCGACGCGGGACTTGACCTCAGCGCCGGCCGGCAGACGGTCGCGCAGTTCCTGGACCGCTGGTTGGTGGACACCGTGCAGCCCACGGTGCGGCCCAAGACGTACGACTCCTACGCACAACTCGTGCGGCTCTACCTGAAACCAGCCCTGGGGCATCATCAGTTGAGCAAACTCACGCCTCAGCACGTGCAGACGTTCATTCGCGAGCTGGAGCGGGAGAAGAAGCACACGGCAGCCACCGTGGAGGCCACAGTGCGGCGGCGCCTGGCAGCGGGCGCGAGCGTGGAGGAATGCGCAACTCTGCGGCGTGCGCTCGAGCAAGAGCCGCGCTTGTCGCCGCGCACGGTGCAGTACGCGCGAGCCGTGTTGCGCCGAGCGCTGGGGCAGGCGCTGAAATGGGGCCTGGTCTCGCGCAACGTCGCTACCCTGGTGGACCCGCCGCGATCCGTGAAGCAGCCCGTCAAGCCGCTGACGGCAGAGCAAGCGCGGCAGTTCATTGCCTGCTCGGCCAGCGACCGGCTAGGGCCGCTCTTCCACGTGGCGATTGCGTCCGGACTGCGGCAGGGGGAGCTTTTCGGGCTGCGCTGGGAGGATGTAGACCTCGATCATGGCGCGCTACGTGTCCGCCATGCGCTGCAGCGCGTTGACGGCGTGCTGACGCTCGTGGAGCCCAAGACGGCGCTCTCACGGCGCACGGTGACCCTTCCGGGCTCTGCGGTGTCGGCGTTGCGCGTGCAGAAAGACCGGCAGACCTTCGAACGCGCCGCTGCCGGCGACCTGTGGCGTGAAGGCGGCTACGTATTCACCTCGACGGTTGGAACGCCGCTCAATCCATCGAACGTCGCCAAGCGGCTGCACGCGCTGTTGGCGGAGGCAGGATTGCCGCGCCAGCGGTTCCACGATCTGCGGCACTGCGCGGCGTCGCTGCTCCTGGCGGGTGGTGTGGCGCCACGGACTATCATGGGCATCCTAGGGCACTCGCAAATAAGCCTCACGATGAACACCTACGCGCACCTCTCGCCGGTCCTGGAGCGGGAGGCGGCGAACGCGCTAGACGCGGTATTGGCAATCTGAATGGTTGGTCGATGTGCGCCGGGGAGTCCGAACCATGAATGGTGACTGGATGATGTTCGTCGACGGCGAGAACCTAACGATCAGAGGGACGAAGTGCCTGCAACTGAGCGGTATTGAGCCTGAGGCGGGCGAATTCTACTCCCCTGGAATCTACCTCTGGGCTCCAGTAACCGATGTCTTGCGCTCACCGGAATTTGTTGACTCAGCTTTGCCATATCTTTCGCCGTGGGGAATACGTGCGTTCTATTACGCGACCGCTCCTGGCGATGCAGGCGCCCTCTCGGACGTGAGTCGCGCGCTCAGATCAATGAAGTTTGCGCCACGCGTGTTCCACAAGCAGAAGTCCAAGAAGTCAAAGCGTGTTGACATCACTCTCGCAACCGACGTGCTAAGCAATGCGCACCTTGGAAACTTCGACGTTGCCGTGCTCGTCGCAGGCGATGAAGACTATCTGCCCATTGTCGAGGAACTACAGCGCATGGGGAAAATAGTCGTCGTTTCCTTCTTTGAGGGTGAAGCCGCGGGACTCAGCCCAAATCTTGCGCTAGCCGCGGATCACTTCACGCCACTCGACGAGTATTTCCTCTCCCGCTGGAGGCATCGTCTCAAGTTTCAGGAGCCCCTTTGGGCGTGATCTGAACAGTTTTGGGGTAAGGATTGGGGTAGAAATGATCGAAGGACCGGAGCGTAAATGCTACGGTCCTTCGTTTCCCGCATCACATTGCGGTGTATCGGGTGAGCCGCATAGGACTCGAACCTATAACCAACTGATTAAGAGTCAGTTGCTCTGCCAATTGAGCTAGCGGCCCGACGCGAGAAAGGATAGCCGCTTTCACCCACGAGCGTCAACGTGAGCCGGCGCCAGCGAGAGACGGCGGCTTGACCGTGTGCCACGGTTCCGCCTGCTCGTAGGCGTGTGCCACGCGCAGAATGGTGTCCTCCGCGAAAGCCGGGCCGAGGATCTGCAGCGAGACCGGGAGGCCGCCACTGAAGCCGCAGGGAAGGGCAACGCCAGGAATGCCGGCCATGTTGGCCGGAATTGTGAACACGTCCGCAAGATACATCTGGTACGGATCGTCCATGCGTGCGCCGAGCGGGAAAGCGACCGTTGGGGAAGTCGGTGCGACAATGGCATCGACCTGCTCCCAGGCGCGGTCGAAGTCCTGCTTGATGAGTGTACGCACCTTCTGCGCCTTCACATAGTAGGCGTCGTAATACCCGGAACTGAGCGCGTACGTGCCGAGCATGATGCGCCGCTTGACCTCCGGCCCGAAGCCTTCGCCGCGCGTGCGGGCGTAGGTTTCCGCCAGGGTCGGCGCTTCCACGGCCATGCCGTACTTTACGCCGTCGTAGCGCGAGAGGTTCGCGCTGGCCTCAGCCGGGGCCGTGATGTAGTAGGTCGGCAGCGCGTACTCGGTGTGTGGCAGATCGACCTCGATGATCTCCGCGCCAAGGCTCGCGAGGCGGGCAATCGCCGCATCGACGGCGGCTGAGACGCCCGCCTCCATACCATCGACGTTGTACTGCTTCGCCACGCCGAGTTTCATGCCGCGCACGTCGCCGGTCAGGGCCGCGCGGAAATCCGGGACCGCGACCGGGCTCGAGGTGGAATCCAGCGGATCGTGTCCAGCAATCGCCTGCAGTGTGATGGCCGCATCCTCAACGGTGCGCGTAAAGGGGCCAATCTGGTCCAGGCTGGAGGCGAACGCCAGCAACCCCAGGCGGGAGACCCGGCCGTACGTCGGCTTGACGCCCACAACGCCACAGAAGCCTGCCGGCTGCCGGATGGAACCCCCGGTGTCCGACCCGAGGCTGAACAGGGCGAGTTCACCGGCCACGGCCGCCGCCGGGCCGCCGCTGCTGCCACCCGGCACGCGGTCGGTGTTCCAGGGGTTGCGCACAACCTTGTAGGCGGAGTTCTCGTTCGAGGAGCCCATCGCGAATTCATCGGTGTTCGCCTTGCCCAGGAACACCGCGCCCGCATCGCGCAGGCGGCGCACAACTGTCGCGTCATACGGAGGTACGAAGCCCTCCAGGATGCGCGAGGCCGCCGTTGTCGGCGCGTCAGTCGTGCAGAGGACGTCCTTCAGCGCTACAGGAATCCCAGTCAGGGGCCCGGCCTGGCCTGCGGCAATGGCGGCGTCTGCGGCAGCTGCCTGTTTGAGCGCGACATCGTGCATGACGTGCAGATACGCGCCGATGACACCATCGTCCTCGGCGATGCGGTCCAGGTACGCAGTGGCGAGCTCAACCGCCGAAAGGTCGCGGCTGTCGAGCTTCTGCCGGGCTTCGGTCAGTCTCAGGGCGGTCAGGTTGGACATGCCTACGCGGTCTCCTCCGCCTCTCCGCCGAGCACCGCGTGGACCTCGAAGAACCCCTGGGACTGGCGCGGTGCGTTGGCCAGGACAGCCTCCCGTGGCAGCGAAGGCGCAACGGCGTCTTCGCGCATGACGTTAGAGAGCGCAATCACCTGGGCGGTGGGCGGAATAGCGGCGGTGTCGAGCGCTTCCAGCGCGGCAATGTGCTCCAGAATGGAGGAGAGCTGATCCTGCATGCGGGTGAGTTCGTTGTCGGTCAGCCCCAGCCGGGCCAGGGCTGCGACGTGCGCGACATCTTCGCGAGAAAGCGCCATTTGCTTGTCCATTACCCTGCACGAAACGCAGCGGTGCGCCGAAAAGGCGCACCAAAACCCGGTGAGTCTAGCATGGGGTTGCCGGCGGCCCCGAGTGGAGGGCCCTGATGTAGACTGCCATCTTGCGATCGCCCGGTGCCTGTCCCCAGCTCCGATACCTGCCTCGGTACGGCATCAATCCGGAAGCGTCGTGCCGATGCGAGTTCATGGCGGGGTGGCCGGGTAGGCAGCATGTCAGGCAACGGAAAGCCGATCTTCTCAAAACTTGGACTGGCAGGCGCCGGCGTGCTGATTCTGGCTGGCCTGGCCGGGTGTGTGGAGGATGAGGCTGGGCCACAGTTCGCCAACAACCCGCCGACGGCGACCGCTGGACCCGTTGGAGGCCTCCCAACGACTGTGCCGGCCACGCCGCAGGTCGCCGCCACGCCGGTTGCCGCGGCAACACCCTTGACCATTGAGGATCTGCTGGGAACGCGGGGGGCGGTGCAACGCATCTTCCTGGCGTCCCAGGAGACGATCTGGGCCGTCAATGATCGTGGCGAGAGTGAGGCGATCCTCGACGCTGAGCCTGATGAGCAAATCCTCGCCATCGGCTCGTCGCCGGATGCCGCGCAAGTCGCAGCGGTCATGGGGGGGAATGACGGACGCGCGTCATTCCTCGTGGTCCTGGATGCCAACGGTGACCTGGTGGAAGAGCTTGCCCTGCCCGCTGACGCAGGAGCTACTGCGGCTCAGGCGCCCGCTGGCGCTGGCAACGTTGCGGTGGACTGGTCACCGCAAGGCGACAAGATCCTGCTGCTGACTGGCAAGGGCGCACTGCTCACCGTCGCGGTCGAGGCCAATGCCACCCCGGAGGCACTTGATCTGGGTGACACGGGCGGAACGGTCCTGGCGCCAGCGTGGTCACCGACGGGGCAACAGATCGCCTACCTGCGTGGCGACCCCGAGAGCCGTACGCGCTCTCTCGTGGTGTACGACCTGCAGAGCGGCGCATCGACCGATCTCGTCGGCCCGGACAGCGGCCGGACCGTCGTTGAGTTTGCCTGGGAGCCGGGCGGTCAGGAAATCCTGTTCACCGAAGGGTCTGCCTTGAGCAGCGCCATCAGCGGGATCGACCTGTGGCGGATCGGCGCCGACGGCAAAGGTCGTGAACTGGTGGCGGCAGCGGGAGCCGCTGCACCGGTCGCCAGGATCGCGTCGGTGACGCCATCCCCTGATGGCAAGAGTGTGGCCTACGCCGTGCTTGTGCCCGGAGACGGAGCGCCAGCGGTCGATAGCGTCTGGGTGCGGGAACTGGCCGGTGGTCAGGGAATCCGGCTCGGCCTGCCTTCGGTGAGCAGCGTGGAGAATATCTGGTGGACGAGCAGGGGACTGGCTATTGCGACAGTAACCGGCCGCCGCAATGAGCCTGTTCTCGCCGTGTTGCTGGTGGCCCCCAACGGTCAAGTGTCTGCGCTGTGGGCGGAACCGCTGCAAGCGGCTTCACCGGTGCCTGTCGCCTCTCCGGGCGCCGACGATGAAAATCAGGTCGAAGCAGCGTCGCCGTAGAGCCTGGCAAGATCCGCGTCATCGACCTCGTCTGCGTCAAGCAGGTTCTTGACCGATTGCAGGCGCGCCTCGTCGGCGTCGTCATCGGGATCGTGATCCCGTGGCGAGGTGTCCTCAATGGCGGCGGGTGCGGGGTCCGGTGTAACTGACGGCGCGGCAACCCGAGGGGTAGCTTGTGCTGGCGCGGCAGCGGGCACAATCTCGCCGCGCAACACGCAGGCGATCGTCACCCGTCGCCCGAGATTGCGCGACAGGACGTCTGCGACGGTTTCACGCACGTCATCGCTGTTCAGTTTGTCACGGTGGAACGGGTAGGGCACCGCCAACGTGATCTCGGTCTCTGTGATCGCGACTGGGTCAACCTCGCTCAGGAGGGCTTCGATGCGTCGGTTGACCGCCTTGACGTCTGACCGGATGCGCGGCCACATATCCGCAACCTGTGCGATGTCGTAGGCGCCGCCTCTCGCGGCCGTCGCTGGCGCACGCTGCGGTGCTGGTGAGGGCGCCGGTTCATTGCGCAGCGGCGTGATGGGCGTTGCCTGGGGACGCGCTGGTTGAGGCTCAGGCCCGACAGGCTCGCGCGGGGACTGAGACACTGCTTCGCGGGCTGCGCCGGGGTTCCGCACGCGGTCGCGCAGCGAGGTGACGCGCGGCGTGGGCTGGGGGTCTTCCCGGGGAGGCGCGGTTGCGTCGAGCGGGCGCTGCGCTGCGCCAGAACCCTGCTCGCCGGGCTGGCGGTGCTGGACGCCGATCGCGGCGCTCGGGGTCGTTGCCGCAACGATGGCGATCTCCAGCGGAAGTTGCGGGAACGGTGAATGCTTGATGTTGAAGTCGATCTCCGCGAAGCGCTGCACGTGCGCGGCCAGCTCGTGCAGCGAGAAGCGTTGCGCGAGTTCCGTGGCCGTTTCGTCCCCTGGCTGACTTGCGCCCGCCCGTTCCAGCATCAGGGACCGCAAGAACGCCGTGAGTTGCCGGTTCAACTGACGCGGATCTTCGCCAGCATCGACGGCGGCCTGCACCACACCCAGGGCCGCCCCTGCATTTTGCTCACCAAGCGCCGCCACAATTGCTTCGACACGCTCGTTGCGGCTGAGGCCCAGTGCAGCGCGCACATCGCCAACCGCAATCGGCTGCTCGCCGCCGCCGGCCTGCAGGGCCAACCGCTCCAGGAGACCGAGCGCATCCCGCAGGCTGCCAGTGGCATGCCTCCCGATCAGTAACAGCGCGTCCTCGCTGACCTGGAATTGCTCCTCATCCGCAACGGTGCGCAGGCGGCGAGCCATGTCATCGGCGCTGATGCGGCGGAATTCGAAGCGCTGGCAGCGGGAGACAATGGTCGGCAGCAGCTCCTCCGGGTCCGTGGTGGCCAGGATGAAGCGACTGTGCGCGGGCGGCTCTTCAAGGGTCTTGAGAAAGGCATTCGCGGCCGCGCCGGTGATCTGGTGCGCCTCGTCGATAATGTAGACCTTCGAGGGCAACTGCGTGGGCGCGTAACGCACTTTATCTCGCAGATCGCGGATATCATCGATGCCACGATTGCTGGCGGCGTCGATTTCGATGACGTCGGGTGATGCGCCTGAGTTGATGGCGACGCAGTTGGCGCAGACGTTGCAGGGTCGCTGGGACGGATCGTCCGCGAGGCAGTTGACGGCCTTGGCGAGCAGGCGCGCCGTGGTGGTCTTGCCGGTGCCGCGTGGTCCGCTGAACAGGTACGCGTGCCCGACGCGATCCAGCCGGACCGCATTCTGCAACGTGCGGACGATGTGGCCCTGACCGACCAGTTCATCTGTCGAAAACGAGGTCGGGCGGTACTTGCGGTAGAGCGATGAGGTCTGCTGGTACGCGGCAGCGGCTCCGCTACGCTCATTGCGGCTGCCGCCAGCCGGCGCACTGGCCATTCGGGTCCTCCTGCAAAGCCGCGCGGGCGGCGTGACTGTCCGTACACCAGTATAGTGCGGGGCTTCATCCCGCTGGCGAGACCAGGCGCAGGGGAACATCGTGGGCACGCTGTATATCGTGGCGACACCTATCGGCAACCTGGAAGACATCTCCGCGCGGGCATTGCGCGTGTTGAGCGAAGCGCCGGTGATTGCCGCCGAGGACACCCGGCACAGCCGGAAGCTGCTGAATCATTTTGGCATCACGACACCCCTCATCAGTTACCACGAACACAACCAGCGACAGCGTGAGGCGCACCTGCTTGCGCGCCTGGCCGACGGCGACGTGGCGCTGATCACGGACGCAGGCACCCCGGCAATTTCGGACCCTGGCGTGGGGATCGTGCGCGCCGCGCTGGCGGCCGGGTACACGGTTTCACCCATCCCGGGGCCATCGTCCCTGGCCGCGGGTGTGAGCGTTTCCGGGCTCATCGACGGGCCGTTCATCATGCTTGGCTTTCTGCCACGAGAGGCCACCCCACGCCAGCAGGTGCTCGGCCGGGCCGGCACGACGGGCTGGCCGCTCGTGCTCTTCGAGTCGGCACAACGTCTCGCCGCAACCCTGCAGGACCTGAGCGATGCGCTGGGCGAGCGGGACGCTGTGGTGCTGCGAGAGCTCACGAAAGTGCATGAAGAGGTACGGCCAGGCACGCTTGGCCAGCTCGCGTCCTGGGCTCGTTCCGGTACGGTCCGTGGTGAGATCGTGATGGTCGTCGGCGGCAACCGGGCACCCGATGGCGTGCCGGCGGATGATGCGGCGGAGGTTGTCGCGGCGCTGCGGCGAGCGGGCCTCAGCCCAAGCAAGGCTGCCCGGGAGGCGGCAGCCATCACCGGCCTGCCCCGAGCAGACCTGTACGCGCTGGCAACGCGCCCACTGGACGAGGGATCAGTCCGGCTGGAAGGCGAGTTTTCGCTGTCTCAGGAGGACACTTTGCAACAGCCCCTGGGCGATGAGGAAGGCCCAGAGCGAGGTAAGGCCGGAGCTGACGAAGGGTAGCGTGATGCCCGTTACCGGCATGATGCCGATGTTCATACCGATGTTGACGACTGCCTGGAAAAAGATCATCCCCGCGATACCTACGGCCAGCGCCTGACCCAGCGTGTCGCGTGCGACTTCCGACACATGCAGGACGCGCCACAACAAGAGCACAAAGGTCAGCATCAGCGCGGTCATGCCAATAAACCCGAACATGCCACTGGCGTGGGCGAAGATGAAATCGGACTCACGCACCTTGAGCAGGCCAAGCTGGCTCTGGGTGCCTCCTTCGATCCCGAATCCTCGCAACCCGCCCGACCCGATGCTGATCCGCGCCTGGATCAGGTTGAATCCCTCGCCGCGCGCGTCAGATTCCGGATCGAGGAAGACGGTCCAACGGCTGCGCTGGTAGTCCTGCAACAGGAACTCCCACGCCACGATGACGACGGCCGGCGCCGTGACAAGCAGAAACGCCCAGTACCGCTTCCGCATGTGCGCTACGGTCATGATCGAGATCCAGATGACGCCGTAGACAAGTGAGGATCCGAGATCCGGCTGCCGGAAGACGAGCATCATGGGCACGCCGACGATGAGTAACGAGAGAATGACGTTGCCGAGTTCCTGCATCTCTTCGCCGCGCGACGCCACAAAGGCGGAGAGCGCCAGGACGGTGGCAATCTTGGCGAACTCCGATGGCTGAATCGTGGTGACACCGAGGTCGAACCAGCGGCGGGACCCTGCGATTTCGGTGCCGATGCCGGGTACGAGCACCAGCGCCAGCGCCGAGACAGCGCCACCGTAAATGATCCAGGAGAGTGAACCCAGAATGCGGTAATCGATGGAGGCCACGATGAACATGACGACAACGCCCAGGGCGCCGTAGAGCCCCTGGCGCACGCCAAGGTTCGCGGGGGTGATCGCGCCGCCGCCGTCCGCGCTGTAGATGGTGACCGCGCTGAAGCCCATCAGCACCAGCGTCAACATCAACATCAGCCAGTCAAAATCGCGCCAGCCGCGCCCCAGTCGTTTCACAGGCCCTCACTATGGGTATCGCTACAGGAGTGGTACTCCATTGATCTTTATCCGAAACGCATAACCGAGCATTTCGGCGGCGCGCCGCGACATCAACATGCGGGGCAGGAAGATCTCGAAGTAGGTCATTACCGGCGCAATCCGGGTGTCAATCTGCAAGTCAAGCGTAATCGTCTTGTCAGCGGAGTTGATGTTGAGATGCGACGCCGTCGCCGCGTAGTTGACGCGGTCGTGGATATCGAGCGTCAAGGGATCTGGATCGCGGACCCGGGAGCGATGCACGTCCGCCTTGTCCGCCAGGATGAGCGCGGCGGAGACCGCATGCACCGGATCTCCCATGCTGCCCTCGTCTTCATGGGAGCCAATCGCGCCCATGACAATCGCGGTGTCCTGCGGCGTGGCGCCAAGCCGGGTCAGGATGCTGTGCGCAAGAAGCGCCCCGGACTGGGCGTGGCTATGCCGTCCAACCACGTTCCCGATGTCGTGCAGGTACCCGGAAACGGCCGCCAGATCCTGCTCTCGGCGGCTGAACCCCGTGCGCCGCAGGATAACCCGCGCGTCCCGGGCCACAATTTCCGCATGGCGGAGGCCGTGATCGGTATACCCAATCACGCCAAGATTCTCGTTTGCAGCACTGATCAGCACGTGCACTTCTGGATCGCCCTTGACCTGCGCCAGGGTGACCGAAGCAGCCTCAGGCGAGGCCTGTCCATTGGGCGGCGCAAGTGCTGGACCTGGAGGTGCGATGGACATTGATGGCTAATACTCTCATGGTCGAGGACGCTGCCGGAGTATAAGGGCTGCTGTTCGGGACGGCGAGGCGCCGGGAGGCGCATGGTATCTTTCGCCCGCTCTGGAACGCAGTGGGGAAGGTACGCGGTCGCTTGGCGACGGTGAGGGTACGTGCAGAGATATGGCTGATCTCGACGCCGAGCGGATTCAGATCGAGGCCATCGGCCAGCCGGGCGAGCGCCGTTTCCGCCTCCTGGCCCTGGTGAATGGCCAGACCTACGCTATCTGGATGGAAAAGCAGCAGGTTCACGCACTCGGCCTGGCCCTGGAACAGATGCTGGAGCGCCTGCCGGATTCCGGCCCGGACCAGAGTGCTCCGGCGATCGGTGACTTCGACCGCGACACTCGCAGGCAGTTCCGCGTGGGCCGCATGGAGCTCGGCTACGACGACTCGGACAATCGCCTCGTCATCGTGGCGCACGATCTCAACCAGGACGATGAGGGCGAGGCCGCGTTCGCGTGCCGCCTGACACTTGATCAGGCACGCGAACTCAGTGCCGAGGCTGCGGCCGTGGTAGCCGCCGGCCGGCCGCGCTGCACCATGTGTGGCCAGCCCATGGGGCCGGGGCCTCACGCTTGCCCACAACAGAATGGCCACTTCAAGCATCGCATCATCGAGATCGAAGATCCAGACGACGACGAAGAGGAATAGGCTCGCCGCCCGCGCGTAGTATTTGACAACGGAACCGCACCTGATCTAGGCTACGCGCACGTGGGCAAACGTGTCCTCGGTGAAATGGGAACCTTGATGTCGATTGTCGGCCGCATTGCGATTACGCTGGTATCGGGCCTCGTACTTACGGGGCTCCCGATTGGGAGCCGCGTGCGCTAGGGGGGCCGCAGCACCGGCGAAAGCCGGCAACAGAAGAGTTGTTCAGTCCAATGGGTAGGCCTCCCGAATGCGGGGGGCTTTTTTGATGTGTGAAACGGGCAGTCGGGATCGACATCCGGAGACGGTCCGGAGGTTTCCAGGAGAGGGGAGAACCATGGCAGCAACCGATGTGGCGGCGCACCCGCGCGCTGATGCGCCGGCGGAGCAAAAACGATCTGAGCGTCCGGTGATGACAGGCGCCCAGATTGTATGCCAGGCCCTCGAGGATGCCGGCGTCGATACCGTTTTCGGCTATCCGGGCGGCGCGGTGATTCCGCTCTACGACGCACTGCCGGCGGCGGGCTTCCACCACGTCCTGGTGCGCTTCGAGCAGTGGGCCGCTATGGCCGCACAGGGCTACGCGCGGGCAACCGGCAAGCCGGGCGTGTGCATGGCCACTTCTGGCCCTGGCGCAACGAACCTGGTCACCGGGCTGGCCGACGCCATGCTGGATTCGGTGCCCATGGTGGCCATCACGGGGCAGGTGATCCAGCCGCTGATCGGGCGGGACGCGTTCCAGGAAGTCGATATCACCGGCATCACCCTGCCTGTCACCAAGCATAACTACGCGGTCACGCGCATCCAGGACCTGGCGCCGACAATCAAGGAGGCGTTCCACCTGGCAACCTCTGGCCGGCCGGGTCCGGTCCTGATCGACATCCCCAAAACCCTGTTTCAGCAGACCGCCGAATATGCCTTTCCTGAGACGACCTTCCGGCGCGGCTACCAGCCGACCTCCGTTCCCAACATGCGCCAGGTGCGCCTTGCCGCCGAGGCAATCGCCCAGGCGAAGAAGCCGCTGATCATGGCAGGGCACGGCATCCTGCTCGCCAACGGCACGGAGCTGTTCCGCGAATTTGTGGAGAAAAGCGGCATTCCGGTGGTGTTCACGCTGTTAGGGCTGGGCACCTTCCCGGAAGATCACCCTCTCGGCCTGGGCCTGATGGGAATGCACGGGCACAAGCACGTCAACGACGCCCTGGACACGTGCGACCTGCTGGTCAACATCGGGGCGCGCTTCGATGACCGCGCCACCGGCCGCATCAGCGGCTTTGCCCAGAACGCGCGCGTGGTGCACGTCGACATTGACCCGGCCGAGATCGGCAAGAATGTTCAGACAGATGTGCCGGTGGTTGGCGATGCGGCCGAGGCGCTGAAGCTCCTCATTCCTGAAATCCAGGAGCGCCGCTACGATGACTGGACGGCGTGGATCGATTCCCGTCGCGACCGGGTGATGAGCGAAGCCCTGGAGGACCGACCCGACTGGCCGGAGCCGTACACCATCATCAAGGCGATTGCGAAAGCGACGAACGGCGACGCGATCGTGACGACCGACGTCGGCCAGCACCAGATGTGGGCCGCGCAGCACTACGGGTTCAAGCACCCGGACCGCTGGATCACCTCCGGTGGCCTGGGCACCATGGGCTTTGGCCTGCCGTCTGCCATTGGGGCCAAGATCGGACGGCCGGACCTGGAGGTCTGGACGGTCATTGGCGATGGCGGTTTCCAGATGTCCAGCAATGAGCTGGCGACAGCAGTCCAGGAAAATCTGGACATCAATATCTGCATCATCAACAACGGCTACCTGGGCATGGTGCGGCAGTGGCAGGATCTCTTCCACGCCAAGAACTACTCCGAGGTGCGTATCGGGGCCCCGAACTTCGAGAAGTTGGCCGAGGCTTACGGCATCACGGGCATCACCGTGCGCACGGACGCGGAGATCGAGCCGGCCATCGAGCGCGCTCGCTCCATCAATGGTCCAGTGCTGATCGACTTCGTCATTGAGCCGGAGGCAAACGTGTGGCCGATGGTGCCCCCGGGCGGCGCCAACTCCGAGATGATGCACAACCGGTACGAAGGGTAAGCCAATGAAGACACGTCACATCCTGAGTGTGCTGGTCGAAAATCACGCCGGTGTCCTGAACCGGGTCGTCTCCCTGCTGCGCCGCCGCTCCTTCAACATCGAGTCGATCACGGTCGGGCACTCTGAGCAGCCTGGTGTTTCGCGGATGACCATTGTGGTCAATGCCGAAGAAGATGAGGTGGAGCAGGCTGGCAAGCAGCTCTACAAGCTCATGGAAGTCTTGAAGGTCACCGACGTCACCAACCTGAACAGCGTGGCTCATGAGCTGGCGCTGATCAAGGTGGCAGCCAAGTCCCAGACCCGCGCCGAGATTCTGCAGATTGCCCAGATTTATGATGCCCGCGTGGTCGATGCCAGCCCAAGCACGTTGCTGTTGGAGGCATCTGGTCCGGAAGAGCGTATTGACGGGCTGCTGAACATGCTGAAGGCGTTTGGCATCCGGGAGTTGGTACGCACCGGGCCAGTGGCCATGCAGCGTGGCTCCGCGTCAGTCGGCGTCAAGGAGATGACGCGCCCGGAGCGCGAGCTGGCTGTTGCCGGCAACGGTACCGGGCCACATGTGAATTGAGCCGGAGGCGCCGCGAGAGCGGCGCTTCCGTTTCGAGGTGGAAGGGGCTCGGGCATTGGGCACGAGCCAGGAGCGTCCGGAACTTGCCGGACGACGATGCAACAGGGAGTACTCAATGCCCGCGAAGGTCTATTACGAAAGCGATGCTGGCCTCGACGCGCTGCTTGGCAAGACCGTGGCCGTGATTGGCTATGGTAGCCAGGGGCATGCCCACGCGCTCAACCTGCGTGATTCCGGCATCGACGTCGTTGTCGGCCTGCACGAGGGCAGCAAGAGCCGCGCCAAGGCGGAGGCCGAGGGCCTGCGCGTCGCCTCTGTGGCAGATGCCGTCAAGCAGGCAGACGTGATCATGGTCCTGGTGCCGGATCACATCCAGAAGCCGCTCTACGAGGCCGAGATTGCCCCCAACCTGACACCGGGCAAGACCCTGATGTTTGCCCACGGCTTCAACATTCACTTCGGTGCCATCACACCGCCTGAGGGTGTCGATGTCAGCATGATCGCCCCCAAGAGCCCGGGCCACCGCCTGCGGGAGCTCTACCAGGAGGGCGTGGGTGTGCCGGCGCTGCTGGCCGTGCATCAGGATGCCTCGGGCAACGCCACTGCCACCGCGCTGGCCTATGCGCGCGGCCTGGGTTCGCTGCGCGCCGGGGTGCTGGGTACAACGTTCAAGGAAGAGACCGAGACAGACCTGTTCGGTGAGCAGGCGGTGCTCTGCGGTGGTGTCAGCCACCTGATCGAGGCTGGCTTCAACACGCTGGTCCGGGCCGGGTACCAGCCGGAGATCGCCTATTTCGAGTGTCTCCACGAGCTCAAGCTGATCGTGGACCTTATCTACGAGGGCGGGCTCGAGTACATGCGCTACTCGGTCAGTGACACGGCCGAATACGGCGACTACTACGCCGGTCCTCAGATCATCGATGAGCACGTCAAGGAGACGATGCAGGGCTTGCTCAACCGCATTCAGGCGGGTGAGTTCGCGGAAGAGTGGTTGGGCGAGAACGCCGCCGGCCGCGAGCGCTTCCTCAAGATGCGGTCGGATGCCCAGGGCGCTGAAGTGGAGCAGGTCGGGGCGGAACTGCGCAAGATGATGCCCTGGCTGAAGAAGGGGCGGCCGGTCGAGGCTGCCGCAACCTCAGGAGACTAACCAACATGACGTCGGAGAGTGGCGTAGCGCGCGTGGAGCGCAACGAAATCGTGGTCGATCCGTCAGCGACGGTGTCCCCGCCGCGCGTGCTCGTGTTTGACACCACGTTGCGCGATGGTGAGCAATCGCCAGGGGCAACGCTGACGGCAGAAGAGAAGCTCGTGGTGGCCGATGCCCTGGCTGAGCTGGGCGTGGACATCATGGAGGCCGGATTCCCGGCCGCCTCACCGGGAGACTTCGAAGCGGTGCGCGCCATCGCGGGCCGCGTCAAGGGTGTCTCGGTGGCGGGCCTTGCCCGCTGCAACGAGCATGACATCGAGCGTGCGGCGATGGCGGTCAAGGGCGCGGAAGCGCCCCGCATTCACACGTTCATCGCCACCTCCGACATTCACCTCGAGTACAAACTCCGCATGTCGCGGGAGCAGGTCATCGAGCGGGTTGACCGCATGGTGAAGTTCGCCAAGGGCTTTACCAGCGATGTCGAGTTCTCCGCCGAGGATGCCACCCGCAGCGACTGGGAGTACCTGAGCCAGGTGATCACGACGGCCATCGCGGCCGGCGCGACGACGGTCAACATCCCGGACACGGTGGGCTACACCACGCCCGGCGAGTACTCCGCGCTGATGGAGCACCTGCTGACGACGGTGCCGAACATCGACCGGGCGATCATCTCCGTTCACTGCCACGACGACCTGGGCATGGCTACCGCCAATACCCTGGCGGCAGTGCGGGCCGGGGCGCGCCAGGTCGAAGTGACCATGAACGGTATCGGGGAGCGCGCCGGCAACACCTCGCTGGAAGAGGTGGTGATGGCGCTGGCCACCCGCTCCGAGCAGTTCCGGGGCGCAACGCGCATCCGCAAGGACCGGCTGGTGCCCACCAGCCGCCTGGTCAGCACCTTGACCGGGGTTCCGGTGCAGCCAAACAAGGCCATTGTTGGTGCAAATGCCTTCGCGCACGAGGCCGGCATCCATCAGGATGGCATGCTCAAGGAACGCACCACTTACGAGATCATGAACCCGACCGACGTGGGCTGGGAAGGCACCAGGCTGGTCCTGGGCAAGCACTCCGGCCGCGCCGGCTTCCGCAGCACGCTGGCGGACATCGGCATCCGCCTCGACGAAGAGCAGATGAACGAGGCGTACCAGCGCTTCCTGGAATTGGCCGACCGCAAGAAAAACGTAACGGCGGCCGACCTGGAGGCCCTGGTCAGCAACCAACTGGAAGGCGCGCAGGACGCCCTGCAGCTCGTGCGCTGGAACGCCAGCCTGGGCTCAGGCGGGCCGGCAACCGGGAGCGTGGTGGTCAGCCGCGATGGCGAAGAGCGCACCGGCGACGGCCAGGGGAACGGCGCGGTCGATGCGCTGTTCGAGGCCATCGACGCGGCCGTCGGCATTACGTGCGAGCTCGAGGAGTACCACGTTGAGGCCGTCACGCCCGGTGAGGACGCCCAGGGCCAGGTGCGGTTGCGCGTGCGCGTCGGCGATCAGGTCTACACCGGCCACGGGCTTGCCACCGATGTCATCGAGGCGAGTGCGCGAGCCTACCTGGCGGCCCTGAGCAAGGTCCTCCAAGACAAGCCAACGGCCATGATTCCTGGTCCGGTGTCGTCGGTTTCGCGCTGGTCCTGATCTTCATCACGACGGCAATCTGGTAGCGCGATCTTGAGGTCTTGAGCAATGAGTGAAAGTGCGCCTCAGCGCACGCTGAGCGAGAAACTGTGGGAACGGCACCTGGTGCACTCCGCTCCCGACGAGCAGGACATTCTGTACATCGACATGCACCTGGTGCATGAGGTGACATCACCGCAGGCATTCGAGGGCCTGCGTATGGCCGGGCGGCCATTGCGCCGCCCAGACCTGACAATCGCCACGGCCGACCACAACGTGCCCACCATCCACCTCGACAGGCCGATTGCGGACCCGATTTCGGCGACGCAACTGGCGGCGCTGGATGCGAACTGTGAAGCCTTCGGAGTCCAGCTCTTTCCGCTGGCCCATCCGAACCAGGGCATCGTCCATGTCATCGGGCCGGAGCAGGGGATCACGCTGCCGGGCATGACGATCGTCTGCGGCGATAGCCACACCTCGACGCACGGCGCGTTCGGCGCGCTGGCGTTCGGCATCGGCACCAGCGAAGTCGAGCACGTGCTCGCCACGCAGAGCCTGCCGCAGATTCGCCCGAAGACCATGGCGATCACGGTTGACGGTGAGCTGCAGCCGGGGGTCGGCGCGAAGGACGTTATCCTGGCCATTATCGGCAAGATTGGCACCGGCGGCGGCATCGGTCACATCGTCGAGTACCGGGGCAGCACCATTCGCTCCCTCTCGATGGAGGGGCGGATGACGATCTGCAATATGTCCATCGAAGCGGGCGCCAAGGCAGGAATGGTCGCCCCGGACGACACGACGTTCGCCTACATCGAAGGCCGCCAGCACGCGCCCAAGGGCGCGCTCTGGGAGCAAGCCCTGGACGACTGGCGCACGCTGCCGACGGATCCAGGCGCGGTGTTCGACCGCGAGGTATTCCTTGATGGATCTTCCTTGCGGCCGCATGTGTCCTGGGGCACCAACCCGGGGCAGGTCATCTCCATCGACGGTGCTGTGCCAGATCCCGATTCGTTCGAGGACCCGGCAGCCCGTGAGGTGGCCGCCCGTGCGTTGAAGTACATGGACCTCACGCCGGGCACGCCAATGCGCGACATCGCCATCGACGCGGTCTTTATTGGTTCCTGCACGAACAGCCGTATCGAGGACCTGCGCCTGGCTGCCTCCGTCGTGGAGGGTAAGCGGATTCCGGATCGTGTGCGGGCGATGGTGGTGCCAGGATCCATGCGCGTGCGCGCGCAAGCCGAGGCCGAAGGCCTGGACAGGATCTTCAAGGATGCCGGCTTCGAATGGCGGGCGGCCGGCTGCTCGATGTGCCTGGGCATGAACCCGGACAAGCTGAAGCCGGGCGAGCGCTGCGCATCCACCTCCAATCGCAACTTCGAGGGGCGGCAGGGGCCGGGCGGGCGCACGCACCTGGTTTCGCCAGCAGTCGCCGCCGCCACCGCCATTGCGGGCACGTTGGCCACGCCCGGGGACATGAGGTAAGCCATGAAAGCCGTTCGAGGCATCGTCGGCACGTGCGTGCCGCTGGATCGCAGCGACGTCGATACCGATCAGATCATTCCCGCCTCCTGGCTGAAGCGCGTCGAGCGCACCGGGTTCGGCGTCGGGCTCTTTTCAGCGTGGCGGGAGAGCGATCCGTCGTTCCCGCTCAACCTGCCGGAGTACCAGGGCGCCAGCATCCTCGTGGCCGGGCCAAACTTCGGCGTTGGATCGTCCCGCGAGCACGCGGTCTGGGCGCTGACCGACTATGGCTTCCAGGCGGTCATTTCCTCGCGCTTTGGCGACATCTTCCGCAACAACGCAACCAAGACGGGTCTGGTACCGGTGGTGGTTGCGCAGGAGTTCGCGGACAAGCTGATGCGTGCGGTTGAGGCCGATCCGTCCTTGGTCATCGAAATCGACGTCGCGGAACGGTGGATCGCTGCGCCCACGATTGGGTTGGAGTCATCCTTCCCGTTGGATGATTTCACCCGGACGCGATTGGTTGAAGGCCTGGACGATATCGGGCTGACCTTGCGTCACGAAGACAAGATTGCGGCCTACGAGGCGCGGCGGCCGTCCTGGATGCCGCAGATCGCGGCGCAGTAATCGGCACGAACGCATAAGGTGAAAGCGGGCGGGACAGATGGTCTCGCCCGCTTTCGTGTCACAGGTCAAGGAGGCAGCGTTGGCACGAATCGTGGTCTTTCCCGGGGACGGCATCGGGCCAGAGGTGACCGGCGAGGCGCTGAAAGCCCTCGACGCGGCGGCGCGGACGTACGGACTCTCCCTGGAGTTCGAGGAGTTGGCAATTGGCGGCGCGGCGCTGGACGCCTATGGCGTCCCGGTGCGCGATGAGGACATCGCCGCCGCGCGAGACGCCGACGCGGCCCTGCTGGGCGCGGTGGGCGGTCCCAACTGGGACGCCGTCGAGGCGAGTATCCGGCCCGAGCGGGGCCTGCTCAAGATTCGCCAGGCGCTCCAGCTCTTTGCCAACCTGCGCCCGGTCGCGGCCATTCCCGAACTCGCGGCAAGTTCGCCGTTGAAGCCGGAACTGCTGCAGGGCGTTGACCTGCTGGTGGTGCGAGAACTCACGGGCGGCATCTACTTCGGGAAGCCATCCGAGCAGGGCGAGGATGAGCTGGGCCGGTTCGCCGTCGATACACTGCGCTACCGGGACAGCGAAATCGAGCGTGTCGTGCGGCTGGCATTCCAGTTGGCGCAGGGCCGGCGCGGCAAGGTGACCTCCGTCGACAAGTCAAACGTGCTGCAATCTTCCCGCCTCTGGCGAACGATTGCCGACGAAGTACACGCCGAGTTTCCCGATGTGACGCTGGAACATGTGCTTGTCGATGCGATGGCCATGCACCTGGTGCGCAATCCCGCGTACTTCGATGTCATCGTCACGGAGAACATGTTTGGAGACATTCTCACGGACGAGGCGTCCGTCATTCCCGGCTCCATCGGCGTGCTGCCTTCGGCCAGCGTGAGCGACAAGGCAGGCGCTCAGCCGGGTACGCGGTTCGGGCTCTACGAGCCGATCCACGGCAGCGCGCCCGATATCGCCGGTACCGGCAAGGCGAACCCGGCTGGCGCCATCCTCTCGGCGGCGATGTTGCTGCGCTGGTCGCTGGGTGCGGATGCCGCCGCTGACGCCGTGACGATCGCGACGCTCGGCGCCGTCGCCGACGGCGTGCGCACGGCAGACATTGCCCTGGACGGCATTCCGGCCGTGACGACCAGCGAATTCGGCGACGAAGTTGTCAGGCGGATTCAGGCAGAGTAGCTCGGAAGGTTACCCGCACGTGCTCGGCCCGCTCTCTTCTCTCAGGGAGCGGGTCGTTCGTTTGCACGCAAAGCAAACGTGCCAGGAATGCCAACGTTCGCCGGTGAGGAAGCTTGGCGTTGGTGCTCGAGCTACGTCATCGACGAATACGGCTCTCCGGGAAAGGGAGCCACATCTTGTCGCCCTTCCCAAGGTGTTGTCCTGAGCGACGTCGAGGACCTCGTTCCCAACCACCAAGGTTTGCGGGGGTGACCACTCTCGCGTGTCATCTCGAGCTTGTCGAGAGATCTCGGCATTACCGGCCGCGACGGTGCGACGCGGGCACGCAGTTCGGGTGCAATTACCGAGACACGGTGGTCTGGGAGGCCGAGATCTCTCGACAAGCTCGAGATGACACCTGTGGGGGTGCGCCACATCACACCACACTTACTGGGAACGAGGTCCTTCGACTTCGCTCAGGACGACATGCGGAGGAGAGTGACGACGTCCATTAGCGGTAGTTGAGCAGCGGGACGCTGCAAAGCACACGCACTGCGGAGCTGACGCGGGCTTACCTGCCGAGAGGGATAACGGCGTAGGTCTCCAGCAGCGGATACGGCTCCGCTGCGTTCATGGTGACGATCTCGACTTCCGTGATCCGCATGGTCCCCAGTGGCTGGGATCGGAAAGGCGTCAGCGCATCGACCGCGCTGGCGATGCTGGCAGCCCCGGTGAAGTGCGCCAGGGTGCAGTGCGGCAGATAGGGGTAGTCGGGTTCGCTCGGAATGGCGGCCAGTTCGAAGAGCCTGCTGTGCAGCTTGCTGACACGCGCTCCGCCACCGGTTTCCAGGAAAACCGCGTCCTCAAAGGCATTGACTGGTCCGAGCGCGATCTCGAATGGAGACGTGCTCGAAACCGGATCGATCGCAGATTGCGCGAATTCCTCCAGCCGCCCAGATGAAATCTCGTCGCGGCGGGACGGGTGAGCGACGACGAAGCCCAACTCCTGCAGCATGATGTGCAGGAAGTGATCCGGGTGGATGCGGACTTCGGTGAGACCGTGCAGGCGGTCGCGAACACCCGCAAGCTGCGGTTGAAGCAGGCCTGCCGGCACGCGGACGATGCAGGCAGCGTACGGCCCGCTACTGCCGCGCCATCGTGGCGTATCGTGACGGCCATCCGCCGTGCTGGGAGCGCGTGTGAATGCCTCCCACACGCGGCGGTAGGATGATTGCAGTTCAGATTCCCCCGGCACTGGCTGAACTAACTCTCGATGCGCAGGACGCGGATCTGCATCGCGCCGTGCGGAGCGGCGGCCACTGCGGTTTCACCTGGCCTCAGCCCGAGGAGCGCCCTGCCGACCGGAGACTCGTTCGAGATCAGCCCTGCCGTTGGCTTTGCCTCGATGGCTCCGACGATCGTGTACCGCTCTTCGTCCCCTTCGACATCCACCACGACCGTTGAGCCGATGCGCACGACATCCGGGTTCGCGGTCGCGTTGTCCTCCAGAACCACGGCCTGGCGCAGGAGTGCATCCAGGTCGGCGATGCGCTTTTCGGTCATGGCCTGATCGTGCTTGGCCGCATCGTAGCCAGCGTTCTCGCGCAGGTCGCCGTGCGAGCGGGCCTCGGCCAACGCGGCCACGATGGCGGGCCGGCGCACCTCGCGCAGTTCCTGCAGCTCAGCCTGCAGACGTTCCAGACCTTCTCGTGTGACGGGTACTTCTCGCTTGGTCACAGTGAAACTCCGTTGCAGTACAAGAGGATCGGGCTACTTCACCTGCATCGTGCACTCGATCTCCACGGGAATCTGGTTCGGCAGGGAGACAAAGCCAACGGCGGAACGTGTGTGGCGCCCAGCGTCGCCGAAGACTTCGACCAGCAGATCCGAACAGCCGTTGATGACCTGCGGGTGCTGTCCAAAGTCGGGAGTAGCATTGACCATGCCCAGCACCTTGACCACGCGCTCGACGCGGTCGAGATCGCCCAGCGCCGCCCGGGCGGTGGCGATCAGTTGCAGGCCTACTTCGCGGGCTGCGGCGTACCCCTCTTCTACGGACATCGTGCTGCCAAGTTTTCCCTGCTGCGTCTCGTTGCCAGGGCCGGTGCCCGAGATAAAGAGCAGGTTGCCCGTCTGCACCCAGCGCACGTAGTTGGCAAGGGGCGAGACCGGCTCCGGCAGGACGATTCCGAGTTCCTTGAGTCGCTCTTCGACGTGCACGATTCTCTCCTCCATCAGCGAGGCAGCAGATACGAACGGTGCGTGTCAGGTCAGGCGGACTTGGCGCCCAGGACGTTGGTGATACGCTCGACGGCCTTGGCCAGTTCCTCGTCGCTGGTGGCGAACGAAAGCCGCAGGTGACCTTCGCCGGCCTCACCGAACGCCACGCCTGGCGTCAGAGCCACGTGCGCCTCGCGCAGCAACAGGTCGGCGGCCTCCGTCGAGGACATGCCCGTGGCGCGGATATCCGGGAAGGCGTAGAAGGCGCCTTCGACCAGGGGACAGGTGATCCCCTTGACGTTGTTCAGGCCAGAGGCCACCGCACGGCGGCGGCGATCCCACGCCACCACCATCTCCCCAATGAACTCCTGCGGGCCGGTGAGGGCGACGACACCGGCCTCCTGCACAAACGACGTGGCGCAGGTGGCGGAATGGCTGTGCACCTTCTCGACCTGGGCGATGAACGGCCTGGGGCCGGCCACATACCCGAGGCGCCAGCCGGTCATGGCGTAGGCCTTGGAAAACCCGTTGAAGATCAAGGTGCGCTCAGCCATGCCCGGGAGGGTGGCGATGCTTGTGTGCGAGTGGCCGTCGTACAGGATCTTCTCGTACATCTCGTCCGAGAAGATGAGCAAATCATGCTCGTTGGCGAAATCGGCGATTGCCTGCAGTTCTGCGGCATCCAGCACGCGGCCAGTCGGATTGCTTGGCGAGTTCAGGAAGAGAATGCGCGAGGCGGGCGTAACCGCTGCCTGCAGTGCCTCCGGGGTGATACGCCAGTTGTCATCCGGGTCCAGGGCCACCGGCACGGCCCGGCCACCAGCAAGCTCGACCATCGGGACATACGAGACCCAGGCGGGCTCCGGGATAAGGACATCGACGCCAGGCTCGACAAAGGCAAGCGTGGCTTCGAACAGCGACTGCTTGCCGCCAGGGGTCACCACGACACCGCCCATGGGATCGACGTCGATCTGGTTGTCCTCCAGCAACTTCTTTGCGATCGCCTTGCGCAGCGCAGGAATGCCCGGGCTGGCGACGTAGTGCGTGTTGCCGGCGTTCATGGAGGCCGTCGCGGCATCCCGGATGTGCTGCGGCGTGATGAAGTCAGGATCGCCGCCACCCAGGTCAACGACATCAATGCCCTGCGCCTTGAGTTGGCGGGCCTTGTCCGACACGGCGAGCGTTGGTGACGGCGCAAGGTTCGTGACCCGTTGTGCGAAAAAGCCTGAGGGAGAGCGTTGGGCCACGGACGTCACGGTAACCTCCAGGGTGATGCTATGGGAATGCGCCGCAGCACATGACCAACGGGCATGGTGCTCGGCGCACCCGGCATTCTAACATGGCGCGTTGGCACGTCCCCTGGTCATCCGCGCGTTGCGCGGTCGTTAGCACTCCCGCTTGCAGAGTGCCAATTCACCTGCTAATCTATATCGCGTTGTCAGGCGGGGCTCGTCATGAGCTTCGCATGGTGGAAATGTGTGTAGGAGGAAGAGGAATCGTGGCAACGGAAACTGCGGTGAAGCTCGCGCCGTTGGGAGACCGCGTTGTGGTGCAGCCTGCCAGCCGCGAAGAGACCACGAAGTCTGGTCTGGTCATCCCGGACACCGCCAAGGAGAAGCCGCAGCGCGGCACGATCGTGGCTGTGGGCGCAGGCCGCAAGGATGACGACGGCGATCGCATCGCCATGGATGTCGAGGTCGGCGACACCGTTCTTTTCGCGAAGTACGCCGGCACCGAGTTCAAGTACGAGGATCAGGATTACCTCATCCTGTCCGAGAAGGACATCCTGGCCAAGATCGCTGACTAGGCTGCGGCGCTGTCCGCAAGTGGATTGAACGAAACGAGGAGGAATTCGTGGCCAAGGTTATTGAGTTCAACGAAACAGCGCGCGCGTCGCTGAAGGAGGGCGTGGACGCCCTCGCCAACGCCGTCAAGACCACCCTGGGTCCCAAGGGCCGCAACGTGGCGCTCGACAAGAAGTACGGCGCCCCGACCGTGACCCACGACGGCGTCACCGTCGCCAAGGAGATCGAGCTCGACAACCCGTTCGCCAACATGGGCGCGCAGCTTCTCAAGGAAGCCGCCACCAAGACGAACGATGCCGCCGGTGACGGCACCACCACCGCCACCGTGCTGGCCCAGGCCATCGTGCACGAGGGCATGCGCAACGTCGCCGCTGGCGCCAACGCCATGCTGCTCAAGCAGGGCATTGACCTCGGCGCAGCCGCGCTGGTCGACGCTATCCAGGACATGTCGGTTCCGGTGAAGGGCAAGGACGAGATCGCCCAGGTCGCCGCCATCTCGGCTGCTGACAAGGAGATCGGTTCCCTCATCGCCGAGGTCATGGACAAGGTCGGCAAGGACGGCGTCATCACCGTCGAGGAGTCCAAGGGCCTCGAGTTCGAGACCGAGTACACCGAGGGCATGCAGATCGACCGCGGCTACCTCTCGCCGTACTTCGTGACCAACCCGGAGCGGATGGAAGCCGAGCTCGACGATCCCTTCATCCTGATCACCGACAAGAAGATCTCCTCCATCCAGGACATCCTGCCGGTGCTGGAGAAGGTGGCTGCTGCCCGCGCCCCACTCATGATCATCGCTGAGGACGTCGACGGCGAAGCGCTGGCGACCCTGGTCGTGAACAAGCTGCGCGGCACCCTGAACGTGCTCGCCGCCAAGGCCCCTGGCTTCGGCGACCGCCGCAAGGAAATGCTGCGTGACATCGCTGCCCTGACCGGTGGCCAGGTCATCTCCGAAGAGGTTGGCCGCCGCCTGGACAGCGCCACCCTCGAGGACCTTGGCCGCGCCCGCCGCGTGGTCTCCTCCAAGGACGACACCACCTTCATCGAGGGTGCTGGCGACACGAGCGCGATCGAGGGTCGCATCGGCCAGATCCGCTCCCAGATCGAGACCACCACGTCCGACTTCGACCGCGAGAAGCTGCAGGAGCGCCTGGCCAAGCTGGCCGGTGGCGTGGCAGTGATCAAGGTCGGCGCCGCAACCGAGACCGAGCTCAAGGAGAAGAAGCACCGCGTTGAGGACGCGCTGAGCGCGACCCGCGCCGCGGTGGAAGAGGGCATCGTCCCGGGCGGCGGTGTCGCCCTGATCAACGCCCTGGCCGCCCTTGACGGTGTCGAGGCTGAGGGCGACGTCAAGACCGGCGTCAACATCCTGCGCCGCGCTCTTGAGGAGCCTCTTCGCGGTATTGCCGCCAACGCTGGCCGCGATGGCGCCGTCGTCATTGAGATGGTGCGCCAGAAGCAGAAGGCTGACAACAACGGCAAGATTGGCTACGACGTGATCAGCGACACCTACATCGACATGGTGGACGCTGGTATCATCGACCCGGCCAAGGTCACCCGCTCTGCGGTGGAGAATGCCTCCAGCATCGCTGGCATGATCCTCACCACCGAGGCGCTGATCACCGACAAGCCAGAGGAGAAGGCTGCGGCTCCGGCGATGCCTGGCGGCATGGACTACTAGTCCACCCATCTCCAGCGAAAACGGTTAAGCGAACGAGGGCGGCCGCAAGGCCGCCCTCGTTGCGTGCGCGCCTAGTTGCGCTGTTTGCAATGAACCTTACGGCGCGGTGCACTCCGCCGCGTCCTTGCCCAGCACGCACTGCACCCTGGGGTTGCCAGCCGCATCGCGCTGGGTGGTCATCCAGCCGTCCGCCCCTGGTTCAATCGTGAGGAACCCAAACGAGGACAGGATTTCAGCCTCTTCCAGCTCGGGATCATCCAGTTCAGCGCCCGTGGGTGTGCCGGACGGCAACGGGTCCAGGGCGGTACCCGAGTTGCCGGAGATCAACTGTGGCGGCAGGCGCGACGGCGCTTCGAAGGACAGCGCCTCCGCCATGTGGATGTGCCCGGAGACGATGAGCGCCAGGTTGGCGCTGAGCTTGTCGCCGATGGCCGACTGATAGGTGGCATTCTCACCTTCGGTGTCCCGATTGTCATCCGAGAAAACACCCCAGATTGGCCGGTGCGTCACCAGCCAGGACCCGGCTGGCGCCGTGCCGGCGATCACGCCAAATTCGCGTACGTACTCTGCGGTCTCACCGGGCCTGGCGGTCGTGTCCGAGGCTTCCGCCGAATCCAGCGCCGCCAACGTGACCCCGTTCAGCGGTACGACATAGGGCTTGGTGTACGTTTGGCACGCCTTCTGGTAGATGCGCGGATCGAAGAACCGGAACCATCCCTCGGGATTGCGGCTACACATTTCGTGGTTGCCACGCATCATGACCAGCGGCGCCGCTGCAAACACCTGCCCGGCCGGGGCGATGAAGTCCGCGTTCCATGTGGCCCAGTTATCGCCAGAGGGGCTGCCGGCACAGCCGGCGACGCTCGCTGGGCAGGGAGACTCGCGGTAGAGGTAGTCACCGACATGAATGACCAGGTCCGGCTGCCATGCGGCAACGGAGGCAGCGGCCTGGGCAAAGGGCCATTGCGCCGGGTCGTTGCAGTTCTGGAATTTCTTGTCGTAGTCGCTCAGGCGGCATCCCGTATCGCCGATCACGGCAATCCGTTCCAGCGGCCCACTGGGAAGGGGCAGCGCGACGTCGTTGACGCTGGCCGCGAGAGTACCGAACGGGACCGTCGCTTCGCAGGCGATCACCGGGAAGTCCGCGTCGGCCTCGCCCCGGGGTTGCATCGCCACCGGGTGGCCGTCGATGTCCAGGTCGGGACAGGCTCCGGCGGTCAGGGCTCGCGCCGTCAGCACGCCCTCCGGACCAAATTCGAGCCAGGCCGGGAGGTTGCCGATTGCAGCAACGGGTGTAGCAGCCGGGGTCGCTGACTGGCTCACGACGTTTCCGGCGTTGACCGAAATCGTCGCCACGAGCAGAAGGGACAGGACGACAAGTCGCGTCAGCGTCAAGATGCCTACCTCTCTGTAGTTTCTGGTGGCTTGAGGTGAATGCTTCGATGCGCTACTCCTCTGGGGAAGCGTCGCCCTTGTCACCGAACATGGGTGGCACGATCAGCGGGAAGACCCGGCGGCCCGCCTGTTCGATCGTGATGGCCTGCGTTGGGCAGGCGCGTGCTCCGGCAAAAAGCTGTTCCATCGTAGCCTCGTCGGCGTTCTCTATGACCGCGACTCCGGTCTCCTCGTCCAGCACGTAGATTCCCGGCGCGGCGGCGGTGCATTTGGCGTTGGCGATACAGCGCCGGGGATCGATGACGACCCGTGTCGGGCCCTTGGTGACTTCGAGAACCATCTGTTCGCTCCCTTCGGTGCGCGAAGCGTGAGCTGTGCCAGATCCTGAGACACCACTGACGCGGCTCATCTCCACCCATCGCACAGCCTGCCTGGAGCGATGCTAACACTGCCCGCGCGTTCCGCCCCGGCACCGGGACGGGCTTGTGCCCGCCCACCCAGGTCCGGAGTGCAGGCGAGGCGGCCCCGGTCTGAACGGATGCCTGGTCAACGAAGACCCTACCAAGGATGGTGACAGACGCATGAGGGCGAGAGAATTGCCTCTCGCCCTCACCATCGATCGACACGTTGATTCAGGAACGGGCTACCAGATGGTATCCGCCGGGAGACCCAGGGTGAGGCGGCCCACGTAGGCCAGCGTCCGCTCCGGGTTGAGCGGGTGGAACGCACCGGCCCGCACATCGCGGTACGCCCGCTCGAGGAACGACGGCGCCAGGTAAGAGCCGCCGCCAACGACCTCCATGGCCAGGCTCACGATCTCCTGCGCCTCGGTCACGATTTGCCGCTTGGCGATCATCAGGGGCTCCATGGCGCGGTCGTCGGGCACGTACTCGTCCCCAAGCTCGTCCAGGGCGCCCAGGAGGGCCCACCAGAGAACCTTCAACTTGACGTCCATCAGGCCGATCTGGCGCTGGACCGTGGCGTCTTCGACCATCGATCTTCCGTCGCCCTGCCGGCGCTGGGATATCACCTTTACCGCTTCGTCCCGCGCGGCGGCGGCCAGCCCGGCGTAGACGGACGCCACCGGCGGCGCAAAGTGAATCCCTGCTACGCGCAGGGCGGGATCAACCTTGCCCCAGGGGCGGCGGGCGGCCACCTGCGCCTCGTTGATCTTGACGTTGTCAAGAATGACGTCGTGGCTACCCGTGGCGCGCATACCGAGGGCATTCCAGGTCTCTGGCACACTGACTCCGGGTGACGACATCGGGATGCCTGCGAGCAGCACCACGACGCCTTCGTCCGGGTCCTCGTAGCGCGCCATCGTGGTGATGACGCCCGCCACCGGAGCCTGGCTGCAGAAGATCTTGCGGCCGGAAATGCGGTAGCCGCCCTCCTCCTTGACCGCCGTGGCCGAGGTGTAGATGCCATCCGAGCCGCCGCTGGTCATCAGGACCAGACCTTCGGTGGCGACTCGCCGCAGCACCGCTTCCGCACCGGGCGCGCCGCGCCGCCAGCGGAAGACATTGCTGAGTGTCAGGTACAGATGCATGTTGACGGCCAGGGCGGTGGAGGCGCAATGCCGGGCGAGCTCGGCCTGGGCGAAGCAGACCTGCCGCATGGTTGCGCCGAGCCCACCGAGTTCGCGCGGAACGGCGAGGCGCAGGTACCCGGCGTCCCGCATGAGATCGAAGTTCTCGTAAACAAACGTGTTCTCTCGGTCATGATCTGCCGCGAGCGGCCCGAAAACCGAGCCGAGCGACGCGGCGAGGGCAACGAACGCTTCGTCGCCAGCCTCTCGGTCATGGAACCGCCACGCGTGGGCGGAAGGTGTGACAGGTGTCTCGATCATGCCTGTGGTCATCTTTGGGCTCTCCTGAAGTCAACTGGTCGAGTTGCCGGGCTGGGATGCTCCGTTGCCGCCTATCCTGGGCCTTCGAAGCCGCCGGGCCATCGGGAAGATGTCCCACTTTTCGCCCTGCGCACTCCCAGATCCTGGACCATCGCGGAACGTTGGCTGTGCAATGGGCTTCGCCGCAGCCGGCAGGGTCGCATGCTGCCGAAGCCGGGGTCGGTTACGGTGAAGCTTGTCGAACGCGACAAGCCGCTGCCTCACCTTGCCGAACACCACCTCACGGCAATTCTCGCCAGGCTCGGTATCACGACCTGGACCGAAGCCGCGCGGGTTGCCACGAGACCCGGGATCACCACCGAAATCTGGGACAGCTTCCCCGACAACCTCGGTGAGTTTCCCGATGGCGTCTGCCCCAGCCCCTCCTATCGTGGTTGCAGGGAATGACCGTGCGACCTGCCCACGCCAGGAGGACTCGAATGACCAACAGAACCGCCGCGCATCTCATCGCCGAGGCAAAGGACCACGTCGAACACCTTTCGGCCGAAGAGGTGCGCGCAGAACTCGAAGACCCGGATGTCCTCCTGCTGGACCTGCGTGAGCCAGACGAGCGGGCTACCAACGGCGTGATTGCCGGCGGCGTTCACGCGCCACGCGGGATGCTGGAGTTTTACGCTGATCCGACCAGCGCCTACTTCCATCAGGCGTTCGATCCGGCCCGCCGCACCATCCTCTATTGCGCATCCGGGGGACGCGCCGTCCTTGCGGCTGAAACGCTGACCCGGCTGGGCTATTCCCGCGTCGCCTACCTGAAGGGCGGGCTGCACGCGTGGGTGGAGGCCGGTTATGGCATCGAACCGACCGCGGGCAGCCCGGAGCACCGACCTACCTGACATCACACAAGGAGAATGCCATGCACACCTATTACCTGCTGGTAACGGAGGTGGATCATCGCCATTCTGAACACGAGCGCCGGGTGAAGGCCGTTGCAAACGACAGGCTGACCGCCGATCTGAACGTATCCAGGTTGCAATCGTGGAGGGAGAAGCTGGCGCACGTCCGGCTCGCACCACCGGCACCCCGGCCAATGCTGGAAGCGCCCGCGACGCGGCTGTCGCTCGGCGCGAATCGCGCTGGGTCATGAACCTCAGCGCGGTGTGTGGTCCGGACTCTGTGCCGGTGAATTGCGGCTGGCTCTACGTCGGCAGCGCGGCCGAGCTTGATCACACCATCAGGCAAGGCGGACCAGGCTTTTTCCGTGGAGAAGGCAGGTGCCCCATGACGTTGCGCCGAACGGCAGCGGCCAGCGCAACTGGCGGGCAACTGGTCGCGACCGCCACCTGCACCAGGTGAGGCAATCTCCGGGGGACCACCGATGCTGTAGGCATCGCGTTCCTGGCTTCAGTAGGGTGGAAGCACTGGAGATCGAGACACGGGCGCTCGCTCACCTCGATGCTGAGGCTGCAATGCGCGCCCATTTCTTCGCCGTGGCCACCTTTCAGCTTCAAAACCCTTCCAGGTTGCCCCTATCGATTCTTCAGCTCGTGCGGGCCAGCGTCACCGAGACGCTGGCGACGCATGCACGGCCAATTGAGAACTTGCGCCGGGGTGTCGTGAGAGCCACCAATGGCACCCAGCGTGTCGCGAGCCGGACTTCGGCGGTCGATCGGTCACACTGCCCGCATTGGCCATGGCGGTGGACCATGACGGCCCACGACGTGGGCGCCGCGCCAGATGACGCGTACCAGGCTGAGGTTGCGCATTGGGCGAGGGCAACGCTGAGCGACGTAGAGCGTGCGGAAACCGCCTGATTGTGCTGTCATCGGGCAGGCGCCCAACCAGGCAGTGCGCCGAGGGGTGGAGCAGACAGCGGGAGGTTCGCACGAGCTGACGTGCCTCGGAGCCGGTGCACATTCCTGTGCCGATTCCTGTGGATTTCCAATGGTGGACCGACCACACTGCCGCTACGATCAACGCTCTACATAACCCTGCGGCGTGCTGCTCAGCACCCTGCTCGTCACGGCCTGGGCCGCGCAGGACGCTGCATTCGTGAAGCAGGTCTTGCCATGGATGGTCATCAGTTCGACGCCCTCCTGACACGCGCTACCGCCGCTCGTCGCTCCGTGCTAGCCAGTCTGCTCGCTGGCATGATCGGTGGGTCCGCGTTCGAGCTTGTTGAGGGCAAGCGCCGAAAAAAGAAGAAGAACAAGAAGAAACAATCAGGGACAACCAAACCATGCAAGAAGGCCAGTGATTGTCCAAAGAATCACTCGTGCCTCTTCAACGAGTGCGTCAAAGAATGCGATGACTCCTCACAGTGTCCTTTCCACTATTTCTGTGAGCGGCTCGATGACATCGATCTCGACTTTGGCCTCTGCCAGCGGGGATGTGACGACCACGGGTACTGCGAAACAGTCCTGGGGACGCGACTGAGCCGCTGTAACTTCAGCACCCATCAGTGTGAGACGATCGAATGCATCCTTGATACTGACTGCCCCCCGCCCAAGACCTGCCGGGACAACTTCACCTGCTCCTGAGTAGCGGGTTCTTCACAGCGCAACCCGCTCTAGAGGGTGTTTGAAAAGGGCGTAGACTAGGCGGGGCCCATCAGCATACCTGTTTTGTCGCTGGAGTCACCTCATGGCTGTTTGCCATCGCCCACAACGTCGTCCTCAACGTCGGCCGGGATGCCGCCGTTACCTACCCATTGATTCTGGCTCGTGATCTGGTGATCGACGAGCCGGATCTCGACGACGTGGCGATGCGGAACGAGTTGCGCACCTCGGTGCAGCGCGCCCTGGAAAGCCTGACCGAGGAGCAGCGCAGCGTGGTGAAGTTGCGGCTGGTTGGCCTCAGTGGTCCGGAGATCGCCACCGCCCTTGGTCGCAGTCATGGTGCGGTGCGTGCCACGCAGTGCCGGGCGGTCACCCGGCTCCGCCTGCTACTCGGTGAGCCCTCAAAGGTGGAGGGACGCGATGGGCGCTGAAGGAAGTCTGGAGCGCGGCGCAGCCCTGGATCACCTGTGGGATGGCGTCAGCTGTGGGCAGGATGGAGGGACTGAGCTTCGTGACTCGGCGGATCTCGCCGCCATCCGGGCGATCCACGCCAACACTCAGCGGCCGGAGCCGAGTCCGGCCTTTGCGCGACGACTGCGGGAGGATCTGATGCACGCAGCACCACTGGACGCCATCTCGGACGATCTGATGCGCCCTGGCCTGCACGGCCGACGAGGAGGCAGCCCGCTGCCCCTGCTGGCATTGGTGCACCCGTTTCCCCGGGAGCAACAGTGGAGCGTCTCGCTGGCGACGGCGGCACTCGTCCCGCTCGTCATCTTGGGCAGCTATCTGGCCTTCGGCGGACCACTGCCCGGGAAAACGCCCGAGGAACCTGCCTTTCTTCCAGCCTTAGAGGCGACGCCCAGCGTTGATAGCACACCCGTCGTCATCGAGCAGACGTGGGAGACGCAAGGTGAGGTGGACGATCCCCTCGACGCCCCGTTCGGCATGACGTTCGCGCCCGATGGCACGCTCTGGGTGGCCGACGCCAACAAGAACCGCTTCCAGCTTTTCGCGCCGGACGGGGCGTTCCTCGAGACCTGGGGAACCTCTGGCAGCGGCGACGGCGAGTTCAACTTCCTGGCGTCGGACCACGCCACCAAAGGCACGCCAGGCGGGTACGGAGACATTGCCTTCGCGCCCGACGGCACGTTCTATGTCGCCGACACGGGGAACTTCCGCATCCAGCAGTTCGGTCCGGACCGCGCGTTTATCCGTGCCTGGGGAAGCGAAGGAACTGCTGACGGGCAGTTCATCAACGCCATGTCAGTCGCCATCGGCCCCGATGGCAGCGTGTACGTCGCCGATGAAAACCGCGACGATGTGCAGCGCTTTGACGCTGACGGGCAATTCCTGAATTCCATCGGGGGAGTCGACGCCGGTGAGGATCGGCTGACCTATCCGGTGGCCGTCACAGTCGACCCCCAGGGCGTCGTGTGGGTTGCTAACTTCAGCCAACCTGCCGACATCGCGCGTTTCTCCCCCGACGGCGAACCCCTCGGTCCGTGGGAGCATGATACGAGCCAGGGCACCCTGCGAGCGCCGCTCGATGTGGCAATTGACCCGGAGGGCCGTGTCTGGGTTGCCGACATGTTCCGCGCCCAGGCGCTGGTATTTGCGCCGGATGGCAGCTTCGTGGCCAAGCTCCGTCACGCGCCGACGGAAGCCCGATCCGGGGGGTTCCTCAATCCTGCGGGAGTCGCCGTCAACGATGACGGGCAGGCCGTCGTCGGCGACTGGTTCGGTGACTTCATCACCGCGTTCCAGGTGCGGTAAACCCTCGGATTGTGGCGCTATGCCCTGGGTTTTGCACTGGAGGAGTGTTGTCCGCAGAGCATGGAGCACCGCTAGAACGATGCGTTGCGTCGCACATACCCTGGTTTGTGAAAGCCCCAGCCATTGGCGATGCTCCGCACACGATGTCGCCCCGATCTGCCGCTTGACGCCACCACACCGTCCGCCATGATGCGCTCAGTCAATGTAACTGAATAGCCAGACCGAAGGAGCTCGCCATGCGTCGTCTCACTGCCCTCGGTTCCCTCATCGTCGTGCTGCTTGCCTTTACGGTGGTTCCTCATGTCGTCGCGCAGGACGCGACTCCAGCGGTGGTGGAACCCATCTTGACCGGAGACTTCACCTTCCCCCAGTTCGCTGACTTCGGGGTCCTCGATGCGGCCACCCTGCCGTCAGCTCCCGCCACTGTCACCCTCTTCCGGCTCGAGTTCGCGCCGGGGCGAGTGTGACCTTTCCACCTGGTGATCCGGGACTGGGGCTGCATCTCGTGGAATCGGGAACCTTGACCGTCGGCCATTTCAGTGCGGACATCACTATCACCCGGGCCGCGAATCCCGCGACCCCGGATGCACAGCGGACCTCGGAGATGTTGCCAGCCGGGGAGGAGACCCAGATCGGGCCGGGGGATGGCTTCCTCTGGCCGCCCTATGCCGGCGGCGAGAACCGCAACGAAGGGACCGAGCCGGTTCGTCCTATCGGTGGTCAAAATTTACCCAGCAGTTGACCAGCCCGCTGGCGACACAGGGGTCGCCACGCCAGCAGCGTAGCGCACATGGGAGGTAGTCAGCTAAGGGCCGGGCGGAGTGCTGGCCCTCACTGCAGGCTCGGGTCAGGCCCGGTTCCGTTGCCTCCACCTATCCCCACGATGAGACGGATAGGATTGATTTCCCGCCTAGGCTGTCTCGCAAACGAACCAGCCTGCGGCAAAGCGCACAAGGATTGTTGTCCGCCGTTGGGACAGCTCAGACCGTAGGAAATACGGACGGCGAACTCCTGAGAGTCATGCCGTCTTTCTGCTTCCGGGGATGACGTCGCCCTGCGCGGCGACTGCGACCACTTATACGAAATCCGGATATTCCATCGTGTTAGAGGACGCGATGCTCCTGTGGCTACCAGTGGAAGTGGGTATGGGCACGCAGGCGTACAGGATCGGCTTCGAGTTGCTGACAGCGGCGGATGAGGACTGCATCCAAGGCATCGAGAT
>DAOUDE010000009.1:0-15406 GCA_034431475.1 Thermomicrobiales bacterium
CATCGTCAACCGCGGACGCGAAGCAGGAATCCGGGCTGCAACAGCCCTTGTCACAACGCTTGCTGGGTTTGCACCGCTTCTTCTTCCGCTTGTTCCGGCGCTTCCCGCTGGCGGCCTGGCTGGAGCCAGTGACGGCAGCCAGCAGGGTCAGCCCGCCCAGGAGGGAGCGGCGGTTCGTGATCGGGGAATCAGGTGATTGGCCGAGAGCAACAAGCAGAACGTCAGGCAGGCGCATGGATCACCTCGTCTCTATGCTCGTGGGTGAGCAATTGTCGTGCATATGATGCCTGATCAGTTGCCGGATAGACGAGTTTGCATGAACAGCGTTCCCGTGTCGTAGCACACACCTGGCCTGCATCAGCGCGAACTGCCGGCCGTGCGCCCTGGCCTCAGGATGCGGACATCCGATCAGGACTGACCTGGCGGAAGCGCAAGACCAGACAGGAGCACGACGATGGACGCGACGACATTCGACGGTATCTCCCGGAACCTCGGCGCCGTTTCCACGCGGCGCAGCTTTGCCCGCCTGCTTGGAGGAGCGGCGGTGCTCGGCGCGGTGCTCTCCAGTGAGGAAAGCCAGGCCCGGGGGAGGGGGCACGGCCAGGGCCGCGACCAGGTGGGCGCTGAAGGCCGCCGGGGCAAGAAGATCACGATCTGCTACCAGACCCAGACACGCTCCGTGAAGAAGAAGGGGTATCAAACCAAGTTCCCCGGAGCGACCAAGGGCGCGTGCCCAGCGCCCGGCAATCCGGGCGGCGGACAGCCTCCACAACCGTGCACCACCTTCATCCTCTCCGGTGGACCCAACCAGAGCGACCCGATCACCATCGACGATGACGGCAGCATCCTGAACGTGACGACCGGGAAATTCCTCATCATCGACAACAACGGCATGGCCGGCCCGCTCAACCCGGTGGTCTTCCCCGGACAGGTCGGGAACGTGCTCCGGGTGCGCGCCACCGACTGGGGCGGGTGCCGCTCGTTCTCGCCGCTGTGGGTCCACTGCTTGGCCACAGGCGCGAAGCGCCAGCTCTTCACCGGTTACTCCGGCGCCGGTTGCGCCTACACCAAGGGGGAATTCCTCGATATGAACCTCACCGTCGAGCTGTAGCCTATCTCCCACCCAGAACCACGAGCGGGGCGTCTCACTGAGGCGCCCCGCGTCGCATTGTTTCCGGACGCACCTGGAGGCGCCTGCGCCCACTCCTCCGGGGTCAGGCGTGCCAGCAACTCCAGCAGCACCGCGCGCTCACCCCGATAGAGTTGGAGCGTGGGGATTGGCTGGGCAAGGGGTGAATTGGCCTGTACGCCTGGTTGCGCCATGCGTCAAGCGTAGACGCGGCGTGGTGGCGCCGTCTCGCTGTCAGCGATGCCCTGCGCACCTGCTGAGTGGATCTCGTGACATCGGCCCCTGCCAGGCTCACTCCGGGACGATGAACCAGACCCGGAAGTTCTCATAGCCAATCGCCCGGCCCGGAAACCGGTCATCCGGGTCGACCCCAGACACCAGGCCCACCTCCGCCAGGGAGTGCATTTCCGTTCCGGCGAGCGACTCCGAGACGACAGGAACCCCATTCACGCCAATCAGCGCCATGTCGCCGTATGCCAGGAGCTCCAGCGTGTTCCGTGCACCGGGCATCGATGGGTGTCGACTTCCCGATCTCCGGGCCCGCGTTGCTGTGCCGCGCAATGATTCGGAATCAGGGTCGGCGGCTTTACGCCGCCGGGGTTGCCAGGGCGACCGGCGTGGCCGCTGGCGCCAGCAGGCTGGCCGGAACTGGCAGCTCATCCGGGCAGGGAGCGCCGGTCGCACAGGCAAGCTGCATCTCGGCCAGTTCCACGGCTATTTCCGGCGCAAAATCGCTTGGTAGTTCCAGGTACAGGGTGATCACCGAAGACCCCGATTGCGCGACAATGCCATAGCCGCTCCAGCCGGTGTACTCGGAGTCGTCAGCGTAGGCGTAGTGGAAAATCTGGGAGGCGCCGCCAATGGTTCGGCTGCCGGCGATGGCTTCGATGGCGGTGAAGGTCGGATCGTCCGCAAGGCGCTGGCGAACCGCATCCATGTCGTAGGCAGCGGCATCTGCCGGAGATGCAAACTGTAAGACGTGCGTGATGAGGTAGGCGCCCTGCGCCGTGCCCTCGATATCCTGTTCCCGTGTGTATATGGCCTGGGCGTTGGATCGCGCCTGCCTCTCGGCGGTAATCTGGGCCGTCTCGCCATGACGGGGGATGTACATGCCATCGAGACGGGTGTAGGAATCGTTGTAGGCTGGTCCGGCAAAGCGCAGCACCCGCTGGCCCAGGTCGGGCATCTCGCCGTTGCGGACCGCCTCCATGCGCGCCAGCAATTGCTCCGCCAGTCCTTCGATTTCAGCGCTGTCCAGCTCGCGAGCCAGGTAATCACTGATCTCCACGTCACCAATCAGGTTGCCGCTGCGGAAGGTAAGATTCATGGTCGTGTAGGGGCGCTGTGCATCCGTGGTCACCCCGACCGCGGAGGTCAGTTCCGCTTCGTCCCCGATCACGGCATCGAGCGGCAAGTCCTTTACGTCCGTGAAGTTCGCGAGACTCCCGGCGTCTTCGGCATCGTGTTCAATGTAGGTAAACGCCGCTGCGGCATCCTCCGCCGAGGGGAACTCCGTGACGATCGTCGACACGGTCCTGACCCACGGGTTCTCGATGGGGGCATCAATGCCGACCGGCGTGGCGATGCCGGTTGGCCATGCCTCCGCCAGCCGTAGCGCGTAGCGCCGGCCGAATCCGAACGCGTCGAAGTCGGCGTGTACCTCCCGCTCGAACTTGCCGGTTTGCTCGACAACGGACTGGACCACAAACGTCCGATCCTCAAACGAGCCATCGCTCAGCGTGAGCCCACTCCCCGGCAGGTCTCCCGGGAATAGCACCATCGCCGTCAGGTTCGCTGGCGGAACGGTCTCCGCTGGCGTAGCCTCCTGCGCCTGCGCGAGTGCCGGGACAAGCGCCAGCGTGGCGACCATCCCGGCGCATCCAAGGGCTCGCTTCCACATGGTCATGATCTCCTCTAGACCGAACATCAGGCAGGAAGGGCTGTTCTGCGAGCGCGACGCTCGCCTGAGGCTGGGTGCCTGCCGGCATCCTCCGGCATTCCCGGCAACCTCTCGTGCTGGCGCAGACGATGACGACGTCGAGGGGCGGAGGCTGGGTAGCCAGCCTCCGCCCGGAGAACGCGGGAGGCGCTAGCTGTTCGGCTGGCAGCAGCCCCCGACGCACGTCGAAAAGGAGGGGCAATCAGCGGTTACGTTGCAACACACCGATCCCGTGGGGCAGGCGCCGCCACCCAGGGACGACGGACAGCAGATTTGCGAGGCAGTGCCGCAATGTGGAATCGTGGAGCCCGTGGGAGGAGGACAGCACTTCTCACACGTAGGCGCACAGGTTGACTGGCAGGCCCCGGTGGCGGTGTTGATATACCCACTGCAGCAGTAGACGGCGTTTCCGCCCTTGGGTTTGAGACCATCCGGGACACACACGCAGCGGCCGTTGCTCTTCTTCTGCCTGGTGAAGTAGCCGGAACAGCAGTTCTTGCACCGCTTGCTTGGCTTGGCTTTGTTCGTGGTCTTGCAGCCTCGTTCAACAGGGACGCAGCGCCTGGATTTGGCCTCCGTACCTGGCGCGGCAACGGCGGCCATGCCAGCCAGGGCTCCAAGGGCGCCCAGCATGCGACGCCGGTCACCGATGGCCGCGAGGCGATGAGATATGGCATCGAATCGTTTCGGGTCCACGCTGGTCCTCTCTGCTCATGTCACGCGGCAACGGCGGCCACCGTGACCGCCATCGGCACACACGCCCCATGCAATCCATGTGGAGAAACTCGCACCCACAGCCTAACGGCGTCAGGGAAGAACGCTATGGGGGGAATCCGGTAATTTCAGACGCTTGCCTGTCCGCGCCTGTCCACTCCGCGGCCAGCACGATGCGGCGCGCGGGGCGTGGCGGAATCAGACGTTGGTCGTCAGGAGCACCATGGCCGCCGCTGTGCGGGAGCGCACCTCGAGCTTACGCAAGACGTTGCCGACATGCCGGGTCACGGTCGCCGGGCTGATGTACAGCAAGTCCGCGATCTGGCGGTCCGAGTGTCCCGCGCCAACGAGTGCAAGCACCTGCTGCTCGCGTGGGGTGAGCCTCGCCAGCCGCACGGCGGCGGAGTCCGTGCTGGCCGCCGTCTCGTCCCGCGCACCGGAGACTTCTTTCAGCGCGTCGTGGGCAACGATCTCCTCGAGGGTGGCGGCTCCACCGGCTCCCCAGGCCGCCGTGAAGACATCGGGCGGCAGCGCCAGGCGCGCGGCGGCGATATCCTGCTCCAGGCGAGGCGCTTCGTTCACGGGCGCCGGTGTGCCGGTCCGGCGGCGCAGGGCCGCCGTGGCGGCCAGGAGCCAGGCCCCCTGCGCCGCCTGCCCCTGGTGGACCAGCACGCCAGCAATGGCTTCCAGGCAAATGCAGATGTTCGCCCGGTCATCGACATGCTGATAGTGGGTGAGCGCTTCGCGGAACACCTGCAATGCGTTGGCCAGGTCTCCACGTTCACGCGCCATCAGGCCCAGCGTCACCAGCGTGACGCCCGTCCCCTGCTGATCCCCATCCGCCCGGGCCAGCGCCAGCGTTTCTTCCGCGGAGATTGCCGCCTGCTCGTACTCGCCGATGGCCAGCAGGGAGAAGGTGAGCGCGTTCAGCGTCGCTGCCCGTTGCCAAGTGTTCGCGGCCGGGGTCAGGGCCAGCGCCTCGTGCAGGATCGCTATCGCCGCTGCGGGGTCACCGTCAATCTGCAACGCGGCGTACCCCAGCCCACACCGGGCGACTGCCTCTCCGGCGATGTCACCCAGGTGTTGAAAACGCTGCACCGCGTCATGCAGCAGAGTCTGGGCCTCCGCGCCCATGAGCATGCGAACGGCCATGTGGCCCGCCGCCACCACGCACTCCGCCAGGGCAGCTGGCCAGGCAGCGGCACGCGGATCGTGGATGATCTGCTGATACCACCGCCGCCCTTCGCCCAACTGCCCCCGCACATACCAGAACCACCACACCGCGTTGGCCAGTTGCATGGCGGTGCGGAGACCCCCATCCTCGCCCTCGCGCATCGACCACCGCAGCGCCTCGTTCAGGTTGTCGAGATGGTGCGCGATCTGCGCGAAGGCCCACGGCTCGCGGGCAGTGTGATAGCCCCGGGCGGCCTCCGCCGCGATCCCAAGGAAATACGCGGCGTGCCGATCCCGATACTCGGCCTCCTCGCCGCTGGCCGCGAGTTGCTCGCTGGCAAACTCGCGGATCGTTTCCAGCAGGTGGTACGTGCGCTCGCCGCCCGGCGCGTGTACGGCGTGCACCAGGCTCTTGTCGATGAGCGCATGCAGGGCCGCCAGCGTCTCGGGCTCCGCGGCCTCATGCCTGCACGGACACCACGAGGCCGGGATGCCAGCCGCTGGGCGAAAGAATGAGATGACCGGCGCCTGTGGGCCGGTTAGGCCCAGGTCACACGGCATGTTCCAGACCTGTCCCGCCGCGTGGGCGTCGAAGCTGCCTGTGAAGACCGCCAGTTGCCGGAAACGCGCCTGCTCCGCCGCCGGGAGCAGGCCGTAGCTCCAGGCAATCGTGGCGCGCAGGGTCTGCTGGCGCGCTGGCAGATCACGCGGGCCGCTCTGCAGCATATCGAGCCGCTGCGCCAGCCAGGTGAGCAGCAGGGTAGGATCGGCGTGCTTCATCTTCGCGGCGGCCAACTCGATCGCCAGCGGGAGCCCATCCAGGCGGCGGCAGATTTCGCTCACGGCCAGGGCATTGTCATTGGTGAGATGGAAGGCGGGGGACACCTCGCGCGCGCGCTGCACGAAGAGCGCAACCGCGGGCGCCCGGCCTGCCTCGGCCGCCGTGCTCTGCTGGGCCGGGTCCGGCAGCGCCAGTGGTGGGACGACGATCTCGACTTCGCCGCGCAGATGGAGCGCCTCGCGGCTGGTGACCAGCAGCCGCAGCCCGGGGGCCGCCCCCAGCATCTCCACTACCAGGGGAGCCGCTGGCAGCAGATGCTCGAAGTTATCCAGCACCAGCAGGTGCGCGCGATACCGGAGGGCCTCCAGCAGCGTCTCCCGATGCGATGCTCCCGCCGCTGGCTGGATCCCCAGCCGCAGGGCAATGACGGTCGCCACCTGCTCCGGGTCATGCACCGCATCCAGCGCCATGAACAGGACCCCGTGGGCGAAGAACGGCGCGGTCCCGGCCGCGGCCGCCAGCGCCAGCCGCGTTTTCCCCACCCCGCCGGGACCGGTCAGCGTCAGTAACCGGCTCCCCTCGCCAGCGAGCATCTCCGCGATCAGGCGCTCCTCGCGCTCCCGGCCGATGATGGCTGTTGGCGGCACCGGCAATGAGAGAGGCGGCGGCCAGGAGCCCGCCGTTCGTGGCGCGCTACGAGGCGCGCGCTGGCGCAGCGCGAAGGCCTGCAGATGATGCGGCGCAATGAGCAGTCGCCCAGCGTGCCGCGTCGCGTGCAGCTCGCCGCGGGCAATGGCCCGCCGGATGGTGCGCTCGTTGACGCCGCTCTGGGCGGCTGCCTCATGTGTGGTTAGCCAGTGCTCATGGGGTGCGTTCCCCACCGGGGAAGAGGGTGAAGCGGGTTGTGCCTGCATGCGCTGTGCACCTTCAAGCCACGGCGGAGTAACGGCTGCCATTCCGCGGACAGCGTTCGTGTTTATGCACGGTGTGTGTCAGAAAGGATAGATGAGTCACCATGCGCCTGGTTGCTCCCTGTCCGCCGCCCCGCATACTTCACCCCCTCAGGCCATCACTGTTTGCCCACAGGAGGAATGCACTATGCTCACCACCCCGTTGTGCCAGGTGCTCGGTATCGAGCACCCCATCCTGAACGCCTCCATGTCCGGCACCGCCACTGGCGAGCTGGCGGCCGCCGTCGCCAACGCGGGCGGCTTCGGCATGATCGGCGGCACCAGCGCCGGCGGCGCGGACTGGCTGCGCGCGCAGATCGCCCTCGCCCGCGCCAACACCCGCCGTCCCTTCGGCGTCGGCTTCATCTCCTCGTTTCCCGACACGCCGGCGCTGGTCGAGGTCGCCCTGGCGGCAGGCGTCGCCGCCATCAACCACTCCTTCGCCGACCCCACCCCGTACGTCGGCCCGGCCCACGCGGCCGGGGTCAAGGTCTTCGCGCAGGTGCAGACCCTGGCCGATGCGCTGCGGGCGGCTCAGGCCGGGGTGGATGTGATCATCGCGCAGGGCGGGGAGGCCGGGGGGCATGCCGGGAGTATCGGCACGTTCGCGCTGCTGCCCGCGGTGGTCGATGCCGTCGCGCCCATCCCGGTGGTGGCGGCAGGGGGGATCGCCGACGGCCGCGGCCTCGCGGCAGCACTCATGCTCGGCGCGCAGGGGGTGTGGCTGGGCACCCGATTCGCGGCCAGCTCGGAGTGGGGTGGCCAGGCCTGGAAGCAGCAGGCCATCCTCGTGGCCACCACCGACGACACGGTGCAGACCAGCCTCTACGACCGCCTGCTTGACCGGCCCTTCCCCGAGGGAATCCGCGACCGCGTGGTGCGCAACGCCTTCGTTGCCGAGTGGGGCGACGCCCCGGAGGCGAACCCCGGCAACGCCCAGGTGCTGGAGCAGCTTCTGCGTGCCAGAGAGCGCGGCGACACGACCATTGCGGGCGTCAGCGCCGGGGTCTCTTCCGGCCTCATCACGGCCATGCAGCCGGCCGCTGACATCGTCCACACCATCGTGCGCGACGCCGAAGACCTGCTGCGCCAGCGCCCGCCTCAGCTCCTTGACCTGTCGCCGGGAGAGCCCCTGCCTGGTTAACCCCGACGCTTGACACGAACGTGTGATGCGCAAGCCCTCGGCGAGCTGCTATCGCGCGAGAGTACGCACAAAATCCCTCTGGAAGCAGCCTTCCCAGACAGTTCAACGCCGGGACACGGCATGGTTCGACTCGGCCATCGTGTGCTCCTGATCCCCTGTTCTCTGTTTGGTCCCAGGCGTGTACTTTCTTTGGCGGTCAGAAGGCTGGTACATCGGTAGTGTGCCTGCATGGAGGCACATCCTTTGCCTCACGCGATAGGAGCAAGGAGTCGACGATGGACCACCCAACGATCCCTTCCACGCTGTCACACCGATCTGCCTGGCGCCACGTCGCCTTCGCGCTCATGGGCCTCGCCCTGCTGGGCCTGGCGCTCCTGCCCACGGCCGCCAGTGCCAATCAGCAGGGGACGACGGTGAGCGACAACTCCCAGTGGCAGATTGCCATCTGTGAGGCAGGTGGTGGCAAGGGCGCGGTAATAGACGTCGTTCGCCTTCCGGATTTCTCGGTGCGCTCCATGCAAACCAAGTGCACGGGTGGCTACTTCGATGGTGTCACCTGCTGGAACAGCAATGGGTATGGGATCGAGTGCTGGAAATCGAAGGGTGCAACCGGCCACGCGGTGCCGGTAGATCTCCCTCTCCTGAGCTACGCCGAGGGCTCACAGCAAGGTATCGATGCCACGGTGTTTGCGCTGTCGCAGATCCTCCAGCCAGCGCAGAACTCTGCTACCAACCAGGGCGCCACGACTCATCCGGCCGGCCAGGAGCAAGAGCAAGAGCGCGGGAAGGCCAAGGGCAAGGGCAAGCACCGCGGACACGGCAAGGGCAAGAAGGGCGGCAAGGGTCACCGCCCGTAACGCCAATGTCCCAGACACGCGCAGGCAGGCAAGGAGCAGCATCATGGACCGGCGAACATTCCCGCTCATGCCGTCACGTGGCTCGGCCTGGCGGCAGGTCACCTTCGCGCTTGTGGGCATCACCCTGCTTGGCCTGTCGCTGATGCCTGGCGGCGTCAGCGCGAATCAGCAGGGGTCACCAGTCAATGACGCGCAGTGGCAGATTGCCATCTGCAAGGCAGGAGGAGGAAAGGGCACGGAGATCGACGTCAGCCCCTATGGCGACAATGTAGTTGGCTCCACGGCGACAAAGTGCGTCGGGGGCTATTTCGATGGCGTCACGTGCTGGAACAGTTCCTTCTATGGAATAGAGTGCTGGGGCAGGAAGATTGTCGCTGGCCCCACAGTGCCGATGGATCTCCCGCTCCTGACCTACGCCGAAGGCTCGCAGCTTGGCATCGATGCCACGGTCCTGGCCCTCTCGCAGGTCGTGCAGCCAGCGCAGGCTCCGACCGCTGATCAGGGGGCTGACGCCCGTCCAGCAAACCATGAGAAGAAGCATGCGAAGGCCAAGGGGAACCACCGCGGACAGGAAAAGGGGAAAAACGGCGGCAAGCGTCACCGTTAATCACGGCGCCAATGTCAGTGCGGGCAGGAAACTCCCTGCCCGCATGGTGCGCACCTGCTGCACGCTACACGTGCGCCACCGCCACCTCGCGGCTCCAGCGCGCCTGCAGCGCCGGGCTCAAGTCCGAATTCACGGTGACCGCCGCGTGGAATGCAGGGAGATAATCAATGCTCGGCCCGTGCCGGTTGGCCAGCGGCTCGGCCGGCACGAAGGGAAACGCAAGGCCGTAGCCGACAGCAACGAGCAGGGAAGCATGGAATGGCATGGTTGCGCTCCTTCCGGGGTGAACGCGCTGCTCTGGTCCGGGCTCGCTGGTCACGGAGGAAACGCTGGCGGGTACTGGATGCAACCTTCACCTGACGGGCTTCGCTGGCCTGGCGAGCCGTTGCCCAACGATTGGGAACACCTGGAGGATGCGGCAGTCCAGACCCGGCGTCATGCGTAGGTCATACGGAAAAACCTACGGAGTTTGCTGGGCGTTGCCGTGTGGCCTGGCCGGGATGACCGAGGTGACGGGTACAGTCAAACCAACTCGTAACGGGCGGCGTGGGCAGCCGCTTCGCGCCGGTTCCGTACCCCGAGCTTTCCCAGCACATTGGCGACATGGGTGGAAGCGGTGCGCTGGCTGATGTACAGACGCTCCGCGATCTCGGCGTCAGTCAGACGCTGACAGAGCAGGGAGAGAACCTCCCGCTCTCGGCGTGTGAGGCCAATTGCCAATTGCGGCGGTAGCGGACGAGTGTGTGTGAGGGATGACGAGCGGTCCTCTGCGCGAGGTGTCGCATCGCTGGAGAGGGCCAGCCTCACGGCGGCGTCGCCAGCCAGACCACGGCCGGCGATCCAGAGCGCCTCGGCCAGATGGGGATCGGCGATGGGCGCCAGTTCCGCGCTGTTTCTCACCGCAACCGCACGCAGCCCTTGCAACCAGAGGAAGGGTTCGCCTGATCGTTGCCATGGTTCTGGTAGCCCGGCTGCCCGTTGCCACTCGGAGGCGTGCAGGGCGAAGGAGATGCCAGCGAGATCGCACATGGCCTCCGTGGCGCCGAATAATGTCGCTCCATCCTGCCAGCGTCCCAGTGCGGTCAGGGCGCCAGCCACACCGGCAAGACCCGGTGTCATGGCCCGCACATCGCCAAACTGCGCGGCAATCGCCAGCCCTTCCTGATAAAAGCCAAGCGCGGCGGCCGCTTCGCCGCGGCAGCGTGCACTGTGTCCCAACCCGATGAGGGGATAGGCAACGAGGGGAAAGACGCCCAGCTCCCTGTCCTGTGCCTGCTCGCGATCCCGCGCCCGAGCGAAAAGCGCCTCTCCCCGCATCAGATCGCCCTGCGCCAGCGCTGTCTGTGCGGTCAGGTTGTCGAAGTGGGCCAGCGCTCGCTCACATGATGGTCCCGCTGGCCAGCGTTGCCGGGCGGACCGCGCCTCGGCAAAGAAGGCTTCTCCGCGCTGCGGCTGGCCGAGCCGCAGTGCGCTCAGCCCGCACCAGTGGGCGGCCATCGTGATCGTTGTCCAGTCGTCATCGGCACGGGCTGTGTCGAGTGCTTCCTCTCCCCGGGCCAGGGCCGTCGCCGTCTCTCCTCGCAACTGGAAGAGCACACCGGCCAGGCTTGCCAGCGCTCGTGCTCGCACCCGGGGAGCCACTGCGTCGTCGCCACGGAGTCCGCGCTCCAGCCAACCTCGCGCTTCCACGGCAGAGCCGTAGTGCGTCCAGGTCTCACAGATGTCGCTGGCCAGGGCGAGAAGGGCTTCGGCGGCCCCGGTCGTCGCGAGGTGGGTGAGCGCCGCCCGCAGATTGGCCCGTTCAATCCTGGCCCAGGCGAGCGTGCGCCGCGAGTCGGGGTCCGTCACGAAACGCCGGGCGTGCTCCTGGAAGAACATTGCATGGTTCTGGCGGGCGGCGTCCCATTCCCCGCACTCTGCCAGCCGTTCCAGCCCGTACTCGCGAATCGTCTCCAGCATCATGAAGCGAGAGGATTCTGGAGCGTCAGCCTGTCGCACCAATGCTTGATCAGCCAGCGCCGCCATGGCCGCCATGACCCTGCCGCTGTCGCCTTCGCTGCCAGACACTGCCAGTGCTGCCTCCCAGGTAAAGCCACCAGCGAAGACGGCAAGGTGGCGGAAGAGGCGCTGTGTCTGGACGTCGAGCAGGTCATAGGACCAGGCGATCGTATTCCGGAGCGTGCGTTGCCGAGCCGGCAAGTCGCGCGGGCCGTCGGCGAGCAGATGCAGGCGGTCGCTCAACTGCGCCAGGAGCACCTCTGGTGGGAAAAGCCGCAGCCGCACTGCGGCCAGTTCAATGGCCAGGGGCAGACCATCGAGACGGGAGACGATCGCTGCCACGGTGGTGGCGTTGGCCTCAGTGACCTGGAAGGTCGGGCGGACGGCGCGTGCCCTCTCAGCAAATAAGGCAACCCCCGCGTTTGCGGTGATAGCCGACAAGGAGGCGTCGCCGTCAGTTGCCGGGAGGGGCAGTGGCTCGACCGGCAGCAATTGCTCGCCCCGCACACGCAGCGGGGCCCGGCTGGTGGCCAACACCTGGAGGGCCGGACATCCGGTCAACAGCGCGGCGACGATCTCGCCGGTAGCGTCCAGAAGGTGTTCACAATTGTCCAGGATGAGGAGACATTGTTCGCGGCGCAGGGCCGCAACAAGGTCCTCGACAGGCGAGCGCTCAGCGGTGAGAGAGATTCCAAGAACCCCACCAATCGTGGCTGGAACAACGTTGGGATCGGCCACAGGTGAAAGATCGACCCAGGACACCCCGGCGGCGAAGTGCGTCGCCGCTTCCTGCGCGATGGCGAGGCTGAGCTGCGTCTTGCCCACACCTCCTGGCCCGGTCAGGGTGAGAAGCGGGGTCGTCTCGTCGAGGAGAAACTCGCAGGCCGTGGCCACCTCGGCCTCCCGCCCGATCAGGCGAGTGCGAGGGAGGGGCAGTAGTCTGAAGGCGGAGGCGCCCCGTTCGGCCATACTAGCCCTGCCGCAACCAAAACACGGATGCTGCTGCGAAGTGTGCCCGATCCTGACGTCAAGAAGCTACGCAGGAGCATCCCGAAAACTACCGCCGGCGTCATGAAAGCCGACAGGCGAGCTCTGCGCGTTTTCTGGCCACGTTGCGCGCTGACCCATGAGCCTGTCAACCACCCGCCGGCATCCCTACACCCCCACCGCCACCTCGCGGCTCCAGCGCGCCTGCAGCGCCGGGCGGTCGAGGCGGAAGAGCTCGATGGGGTAGTCGGTATCGCCGGTCAGCGCCAGGTCGGCCAGGATCTGCCCGACCACCGGTGCGAACTTGAAGGCGTGACCGGAGCAGCAGGAGGCGATCACGACGTTGGCGTGCTCCGGGTGCAGGTCGATGATGAAGTCCTCGTCCGCCGTCATCGTGTAGCGGCAACTGGTGGTCTCCAGTACCTCACCCGTGCAGCCCCGGATCATGCGCATCGCGTACTGACGCAGTTCTTCCAGCCGCTCCGGGTTGATGGCGCGGTCCTCGCTGGCCGGGTCGACCTCCGGGCCAACGCGGTCGATCATCATCTTGATGCCGGCGTGGTCGTGGATCGGGAAGTAGGAGCCAATCGACCAGGTGCCGGGAAAGCGGTGGATGATGAGCGGCATCGTGCCCGGCTCGTGCGCCGCCGGGTTCTCGACCGCGAAAAAGGCCAGTTGCTCCTGCAACACCGTCACCGGCAGGTCGACGCCCAGAGCTTCCACCAGCGGCTTCGTCCAGGAGCCGGCGGTGAGAATCACGCTGCGGGCGCGGTACTCGCCCGCGTCCGTGCGCACGGTCACGCCGTTGGCGTCGGGCAGCACCTCCCGCACCGCCTCATTGGCGTGAATCTCTGCGCCCGCGCGCTCCGCCTGCCGGGCCAGGGTCATGACGCACCTGGAGGCGGAGAGGATGCCGTAGTTCGGCGAGTAGATGCCGATCGTGCCTTCCGGCAGGTTGAGCTCCGGGAAGCGCGCTTCCAGTTGCGCGCGGTCCAGCTTCTCGTAGGGCATGCCGAGCGCGTCGAACGTCTTCTCCACCTCGGGCAGGTGGTGAGCGTCCGGCGTCCCGATATCCAGCCCGCCCGTCATGCGCACCAGCGACTCGCCGGATTCCGCCTCCAGGTCGTGCCAGAACTGGTAGGCCGCCTGGCCCAGCTCCACATACTCCGGCTTGTCGTAGGCCAGGCGGATCATGCGCGAGGGGCCGTGGGAGCTTCCCAGATTGTGCCCCACGCCGAACTGCTCGAAGAGCTGCACGCGGAACCCGGCGCGCGCCAGCCGCCAGGCTGCGCCCGCGCCCATGGCGCCGCCACCCACGATGATCACATCCGCTGCCTGCTTCGCCATGATTGCTCCCGTTTCCAGCCACTGCTGCGGGGATGATGCGGCAGATTGCCTGGGTTTGCCAGACGCTGCATTGTTGTGCAATCTGCACGATCTCCGCGAGGTTGCACGACGCTCCCGCTCCGGCATCGTGCGCCGCGCCGTAATCACCCGTCATCTTCGCAGGCGACACTTGGGGGAAATGCCCGGATTGCCGCAGGAGTTGCCCATGAGCGTTACGACCCTGGTCGAACGAGTGGCCCGCGTGCCGGGGGTGAAGGCGGTGACGCTGGGTGGCTCCCGCGCCCGGGGCATGGCGCGCCCGGATAGCGACTGGGATTTCGGCCTCTACTACCGGGGCAGCATCGACACCGACGCCATCCGCGAGCTGGGTTACCCCGGGCTGGTGGCGGAGCCGGGTGCGTGGGGCCGCATCGTCAATGGCGGCGCGTGGCTGGAAGTCGATGGCGAGCGGGTCGATCTCCTCTATCGGGACCTGGATGTCGTCGAGCACTGGATCGCGGAGTCGAACGCCGGGCGCTTTGAGATCGACTTCGTGGGTGGGCACATCGCCGGCCTCCCCACCTACACGTTGGCCGGCGAACTGGCGCTCGGCACCATCCTGCGTGGCAACGTGCCACGCCCGGCCTTCACCGCCGAGTTGCGCCGTGCTGCTCCTCCCCGCTGGGATGGCGAAGCGGCGTTCTCACTCCTGGTGGCCGAGCAGCACGCCCAACGCGGCGAAGCGACCGGCGTGGCGGGCCTGCTGGCGCGCGCGGTGCTTGCCTCTGCGCACGCGCGGCTCGCCGCACGCGGCGCGTGGGCGCTGAACGAGAAGGGGATCATTGCCCGCGCGGGACTGGAGGAGGCCGGGGAGATTCTCACCGCCGTCGGCTGGACACCGAAGCGGCTGGAGGACTCGATTGCGCGCATGCGGCATATTCTGCGGCTGCGGAAGCCGGAGGGGCTGGCGTTCGACGCGGTGGTGCGCGATGGCGCGTCCCCCCGCGCGTGATCTGCTGCCAACACCCGGCAGATTCGCGATATCATGCAGCCCGTCGTGATCAGGGTCTCGAGAAAGGCGCTCGCATGAACAGGCGAACACTGTTGTCCACCGCCGCCCTCTCCGGAGCACTGCTGGGCGGCATCGCGCCGATGGCCGTTTTCGCGCAGGACGCTACGCCGGAGGCCGCGCCCCCCGCCCCGCCGCAGGACCTGCTCAAGCCGAACACCCTGGAAGCCGAGGGGCAGACGGCGGACATCAACGGCGTCAGCATTTACTACAAGGTGTACGGCGAGGGGAATGGCAACCCCATTCTGCTCCTGCACGGCGGCCTCTCCAATGGCGACCACTTTTCCGCCATCATCCCGGCCCTTGTGGAGGCCGGCCACGAGGTGATCACCATGGACAGCCGTGGCCATGGGCACTCCTCCTTCGATGACGCGCAGATCAGCTACGAGCAGATGGCGCGGGATGTTCTCGGCCTGATGGATCACCTGAAGATCGACAAGGCGGATATCGTCGGCTGGAGTGATGGGGGCATCATTGGGCTGGAGATCGCGCTGACAGAGCCGGAGCGGCTGAACAAGGTCGTGGCCTACGGCGCGAACTATGACCCCACCGGGGTGCGCCTCGATGTCGGCACGAACGACTACTTCAACGCCTACATCGAGCGGGCGTCGGAGGAGTACCAGCAGAACTCGCCAGCACCCGAGAAGTGGGATGCATTCCTGAACAACATCGGCACCATGTGGGCCACGCAACCGAACTACACCGACGAGCAGTTGACCACCATCACCACGC
>DAOUDE010000010.1:0-53022 GCA_034431475.1 Thermomicrobiales bacterium
TCGCCTGCAGCTCGGGATGACACGTGAGCAGGGCTTCAAAGCAGGTGCGGCGCCTGGCCTACAGCGCGATGTCGCAGGCGCCGTCGCGGCAGACCGTGTTGTTGCAGCAGTCGGAATCCTGCGTGCAGGGCTGGAAGCGGCGGGCGCAGCAGTGGTAGCCGCCGAGTTCCGGAACCTGTCCGCAGGCCAGGGGAGTGCAGCAGAGCCGCCGCTCGTTCTTGGGGTTGCACTTCGTGCGGTGCGCCTCGCAGGCGCGATTATCGAACCGCTTGCGCGCGTGCCGCTTCTTGCGCTTGCGCCGCAGATTACCGTCCGCAGCTACCGGCGTAGCAGCCATCCCGGCCACCGTGAAGAGCGCGCCGACAACGGCCCCGCCGAAGCGCCGCCGCGTCCAGGCATCGAAGCGCGAGCCATCCATCCCGCCGGGATCTCCCCCGATCCTCACAACAATCCGTGAGTTTGCAGGGCAGGGATGATAGCGCGAAGCCGCGCGACACGTGTGTTATGACGGGGCAAACGACTCCGCGAACTCCTCGGCAGTCATCCCGTACATCAGCGCGTCGTGGTGGGCCCCGGCCGTGAAGACCGTGCGCCGGATACGCCCCTCCAACTGGAAGCCCAGCCGCTCGTGCAGACGCACCGAGGCTTCGTTAAAGCTGAAGATGGTGACCGTTGCCTTCTGGTAGCGCTTCTCCCCGAAGTAGTAGCGGAGCACCAGCGCAATCGCCTCACTGGCGTACCCCTTGCCGCGCTGGTCCGGCCGGATGGAGATACCGTACGAGAAGGCGCCCACGCGGGGATCGCAATCGTGCGTGGAAAGGTCGCCCACGACAACGCCGTGCTCGTTCTCGATCACGAAGCGAAAATTGTCGCCCTCGGGCACGCGCGTGGCTTCGCGCTCGGCCCACTGCCGGGCGGCAGCAGCAGACTGTGGAAAGTGAATCTGGTCCAGGTTGCGCGCCTGCTCGTCATCCACATTCCAGGCGTGGTAGGTCTCCCAATCCTCCGCCAGGAACGCACGCAGGCGCACGCGCGGCCCCTGCCACATACCGCGCGCTGGGGTATCGGCTGCGTTCGTCGTCAACTCATCCACCATCATGGCTCAGATCGCCCACGGGTATTACCCGGCGCGCCGGGTGGCCGGCACGGCATCCGGCGCGAGAACGGCCGCAATGTCGGCAAAGATGTTCCAACTGGCGCGGCTGGAGCGATTGTCCCCCTGCTCATCGAAGCAGGCTTCGGTGAATGTGGTCGCGACGGCGATGGCCAGGTTGCGGCCAGGCAACCCTGCCGCAATCGAGCCGCACCCCGCCAGCAGCGGGTTCTGGAGCACCCACGGGCCGCTCAGTACGATGCCGAGGCCATAGGCGTAGTCGGCATTGAGCGTATGACAGGCGGGGCAACCGTCCAGCGGTGTGCCAAAGCCAATGAGATCGGGCGCAATCTGCGCCGCATGCGACTCCGGCGAAAGCAGCGTCCCCTCGGCGAAGGCCAGTGCGGAAACCGCCATATCCGCGATGGTGGAGGTCTGCACCGCGCCGGGCGCCAGCGTCCATGAGGGGTTCCAGAAGGTCGCTTCCTCGTAAAAGCGGGTACCCGCCGGGATGCCGAGGAAGGAGCGCCGCTCACTGCTGAAGGCGTGCAGGACCGGCTCCGGGATCTGCGCGGTCTGGCTGCTCTGCGTGCCCGTGAGGCCGAGCGGCGCAGAGATGCGCTCCTGCAACAGGTCTGCCAGCGGCGCACCACCGATCTGCTCCAGCGCCAGGCCGAGAATCACGTAGTTGGTGTGGGCGTAATCCCAGTTCTCACCGGGTGGGAAGACGCGTGGGGTGGACAACCCGTAGTCGATGAGTTGCTGCGAACTGAAGATGGCGAACGGGTCATCGTAGAAGGTTTTCTGGAAGGTCTGGTTCTGGACGTAATCCGGGTACCCCGAGGTCATGTTCAGCAGCATGCGCAGGGTGACGGTATCGGCATCGGGCAGGTCGGGCAACCACGTGCCGATGGGGTCGTCCAGCGTAATCAGCCCGTCATCCACGTAGGTCAGGGTCAGGGTGGACATGTAGGTAATGGCGACCGCGCCGTTGCGGAGGTGCATCTGCGGGTTGGCCGGCACGCCGTTCATCGACTCGCCGAAGGCCACGCTCACCAACTGCTCGCCCCCGGCAATCACGTGAATCAGCAGGGCTTTCAGGTCGTAGGTGGTCAGCGCCTCCGCGCCGAGCTTTTCGATGGCAGCCCGCTGCGCGTCCGGCAGCACGGCCACCGGGGTGGCGTCCTGGGCGGCCACCGCCCGGGTTACGCCGCCTCCGCCCGTGACCGCATCAGCCAGGGTGATGCCGGCCGCACCGAACGCGCCAAGCACGGCGCGCCGGGTCTGCGTCGCGCTGCCGATCGCCCTCTGTCGCTCACCCATGCTGGCGCCTGCCTTTCCCAACGCGCGTCAATGCTCTCCTGCCCACATCATGACATAGCCGCAGATGCCTGCGTCATGCTGCGTGCGGGTTATAGTCATAGCCAGGTCGCGCACAGTTGGCGACGTTCACGCAACCAGGAGTGTCTTGTGGCAACTGAGAAATCTGTCATTCCCGCGTCGCATGCGGATCTCGTGACCCGGCCGGTGCTGGCGCATGTCGCCACGCTCGGCCCGAAGGGCGAGCCGCAGAATAACCCGGTCTGGTTCGACATGAAGGACGGCCTGCTGCGCTTCAGCCAGACCACGACCCGCCAGAAGCTGCGCAACGTGCAGAAGGATGGCCGTGTCTCGTTTTCCATCGTTGATCCGGAAAACCCATACCGATACCTGGAGATCCGGGCCACGCTGGAGCGCGTCGAGCCGGACCCGGATTTCGCCTTCATCGACAGCATGGCGAAGAAGTACCTGGGCGAAGACCGCTACCCCTGGAGCCAGCCGGGCGACGAGCGGGTGGTGCTGTACTTCCGCCCCGAGCACACGAGCCAGATGGGGTAGAAGCGGGACTGGGTGCTGGGGTTGCCAGCACCCAGTCACCGATCACCTACCAGACATTTCCGGGGGCGCCAAAGCCCATGGGGAGCGGGCGCACCAGACCACGAGCGCCAGGTATGCCAGTACTGCCGGCCACAGCAGAACCCCGGCGAGGTACAGCCCTTCGCCGGATGCGGTGACCAGCAGAGAGCGTGCGCGACGCACGACGAGCTACAACAGGTCGATGGGAACTGACGCAACGTCGATCATAGGCGTCACGTTGTCAACTCTGGGCACTCATGGGCCGGAGGATATCCGAATCACCCGGGGTGTCAACGAGTCCGGACGTCTTCTAACGACGTCCACAGATGTACTAATCGCGGGCAAGCACGTTCCCTGATAGCTTGGCGTAGGAGCATGGTGACCATGGCGTTTTCTTCAACGTCTCCAATTGGAGACGGTCAGCAAGGAGAACTCCACCTATCATGATCATCGCCCTGGATGCCGCGTATCGTGCCGCCGCGGATGGCCGCTTCCCGGGGCACGACCTGCGCTTCTTCCCGAGCGATCTGATTCACCCCCGTGAGTTCGTCCCGTACCTGACGGAGACGCAGGTGCTGGTGACCCGGCGGGTCTTCCCGTTTCCGTTCGACCGCGTGTTGCTGGAACAGGCTCCGCACCTGCAGTTCATTCACAAGACCGGCACCGGCGTGGACTGGTTCGATATGCGGCTCCTGGACGACGTCGGGGTGCTGCTCGCCAACAACGCCGGGTTCAATGCGTCCGCCGTGGCTGAGCACACCATCATGCTCATGCTGCTCTGCCTGCGCGGTGGCGTGGCCAACTTCGGGCGCTGGCGCGCGGGTGTCTGGGAACGCAGCACCCCGTACGAGCCAGTGCTGCTGGAAGGCAAGACGGTCGGGGTTGTGGGGTTAGGCGCAATCGGGCAACACGTGGCGCGGGCCGTGCTCGGCATGGGCGCGCAGGTGATCGCCACACAGCACCGGCCCCACCCGCTGTCGGCTGACCTGGCAGCCGTTACCGTGCTGCCCCTGGATGACCTGCTGGAGCGGGCGGACATCGTCACCCTGCATGTTCCCTTGACCAGCGCCACGCGCGCGCTCATCGGGGCGCGGGAACTGGCACGCATGAAGCCGAGCGCCACGCTGCTCAACACCTCTCGCGGCCAGGTGATCGATGAGTCCGCCCTGGTGGAGGTGCTGCGGGCCGGAAGGCTGCGCGCGGCGGGCCTCGATGTCCTGGCACAGGAGCCAACGCCGCCAGATAACCCGCTCCTGGCCATGCCGAACGTGGTCATCACGCCACATATCGGCGGCGGCGCGGCGGAGATCAACCTGCGACAGGTGGCAGGCGCCCTGGAGAATGCCGCGCGCTTCGCGGCTGGCGACCTGCCGCACCGGCTCGTCAACCCCGAGCTTCTCACCCAGCCTCACCTGCGGGCACAGCATCTGCGCGCCCGCGAAACGGAGCGCTGAGCCCGGTTGCTGATCTCCCCGGGAACGTCGATGATGACGCGACAAGCAGGCAACACAGGCGGGTACCCCAGGGAGGAGCCAGATGGCGCAAGTGTCCGCGAACGACAAGATCGGGATCGCCATTCAGGGCGCGGGGAATGTCTCCAGCGGGCATCTGCGCGCTTACCTGCATAACCCGTACTGCGAGGTCGTGGCGATCAGCAGCCGCACGAAGGATGGCGCGGCGCGGCGCGCGCAGCAGGCCGGGCTCGATCCCGCCAGGCTCGCACTCTACGACGACATGGACGACCTGATGGCCGACCCCAACGTCGATGCGCTCTCCATCTGCACCCCGCACGGCCGCCACGCGCAGGATGCCATCGCCGCCGCGCAAGCCGGCAAGCACATGATCGTCGAGAAGCCGATCGCCACGAACGTCGCCGACCTGCTGGCCATGGATGCCGCGATCACGGCGGCCGGGGTGCACAGTGTCTGCGGCTTCGTCCTGCGCTGGATCCCCTCGGTGCTGGCGTTGCTCTCCCTGCGCGAGGAGGGGATGTTCGGGAATCTGCTCTTCGTACAGACCGACTACTGGCACAACCCGGAGCAATCCGGCTACCCCGGCTCAGAGGACTACCTGCGGCGCAAGGCGGATGCCAGCGCCATGCAGCTTGGCGGCTGCCATGCCGTCGATCTGGCGCGCTACCTGATGGGCAGCGACATCGTCTCGGTGGCGGCAACCAGCTTCAGTAACATCGACGATCTCCCCTTCCCGCCGAACCAGGCGGCCGTGATCCAGTTCGCCAACGGCAAGGGTGGGCGCGTCTCCGCGATGCAGGAGCAGTGGATGCCGTACCAGTTCAACGTCGATCTGCTGGGTGACGGCGGCGCGTTTCGCCACAACCGCTTCTCCAGCCGCAAGATCGATGGCGCCCTTGACTGGATCACCATCCCGACTATCACGCCGGACAGCGGCGCGGTTGATCACCACCCGTTCCAGGGGGAGATCGACCACTTCGTCGCGTGTATCCGGGAAAACCGGGAGAGCCACGCCAACGTTCATGATTCCGTAAACACGCACCTGGCCGTCTTTGCCATTGATCAGTCGTGTGCCGAAGGTGGCCGTCAGGTACACCTGAGCGAACTCACCGCTTGATCGTCGAAAGGATCGTTTCCATGAAGCGCCTTGTGCTGACGCTCGCCCTGGGCCTCGCTGCGGGCAGCACCCTCCTTGGGACGCCGGCCACAAGCCACGCCCAGCCCGTCGATATTTGCGGCGGGCAATGGCTCTGGCAAATCACCTTTGATGGGCGGGCCGAAATCGAAGAGGCGATCGCCGACTTCGATACGGATGGCGACCTGGTCCTCTCCAGCCCCTCGGTGGTCCCGGCGCTCCCCGGCGCCGGTGATGATAAGGCGCTCCATGTCAGCGACAGCGTTGGCTCATGGGATATCGCAGACAAGGATGAGCTGACCTGTACCTTCTCCGCCATACGCCTGCTGGCGGATGACGACGGCGGCAGCCTTGGCAAGGTCTTCTTCCAGGGCAACGTGAAGGTGGTCGCCAATGGCGCGGGCATGGAGGGCGACTTCACGTTCGACCAGAGCAGCGGCGCCGGCAAGACGGTCAACAGTGGCACGGGGAAGGTAGTCGGGACCGCGACCGGAGCCTGACGGCATGACCGAGCCGCAGCGCGCCGCATCCGCCAGGCACTCCCGCCGCGCCCTGCTGACCTCAGCAGCGGGGATACTGGGGGCTGCGCTGCCGCTCGCGCAGGGCGGCGCTACGCAGGGCGCTCCGGCCACCACCACCTTGCACAGCACGCGGCGAGACGTGGCCTCACTCGATCCGAACGGGCCGGAGCTTGCCGCGCTGCGGCGCGGCGTGGCGGTGATGCAACAACTCAGCCAGGACGACCCAGCAGACCCGCGCGGCTGGCGCTTCCAGGCGAATATCCACGGCGCGCCACCCGAGGAGAGCAACCCGGCCTGGCGACAGTGCCAGCACGGCAGCTTCTTTTTCCTGCCCTGGCACCGCATGTACCTCTACTGGTTCGAGCGTATCCTGCGCTGGGCGGCGGAAGATCCCACGCTGGCGCTGCCCTACTGGAACTACTTCATCCCGGCCCACCGCGTCCTGCCGGAGCCGTTCCGGCTCCCGGCGGAGGCCAGCAACGCGCTCTATCTGGCAGACCGCGACCCGATCGTGAACGCGGGCGTGCCGCCCTGGTCCGCCTTCAGCGCCTTTTTCGATCACCGCCGCGCGTTTGCCACCACGCGCTTCTTCCACGAGGACCCGCTCGATGTCAGCTTCGGTGGCGCCTGGGCAGCGCGGCCGGTTCACAGCGGGGCAGCGGCGCAGAACACGGGCCTGCTGGAACTGACGCCACACGGGCAGATCCACGTCATGATCGGCGGCCGCATCGAGGATGCCGCCGGAGCCATGCACACCGCGCCGATGGGTGATCCGCGTTTTGCGGCGCGCGATCCCATCTTCTGGCTGCATCACTGCAATATCGACCGCCTCTGGGAGCGCTGGCTGGACCAGGGAGATGGCCGGGAGAACCCGGTAGACGACGCGACCTGGATGGACACGGCGTTCAGCTTCTTCGACGAAACGGGCCGCGCCGTGCAGATGACGGCGCGCGATGTCCTGAACCCCTATGCACTCGGCTACAGCTATGACGATGACCCGCTCCCCAGCGGCGGTGGGCCGGGAGAGGCACCACTCGCCGGGAGTGCGCCGGGTGATGACACCTCAGCCGCCCCGCCACCCCAGGCGACCGCCCCACCCAGCTCCTCCGCTCCGGGCGCGGGCAGCCGTAGCTCCCGCGCCGTGCTCCGTTCCCTGCTGGGCGCCAGCCGTGCCGGGAGCGTGATCGAGCTTTCCGGCCGCAGTGTCACGGTGCCGATCCAGCGCGATGCCAGCGCCGCGCGTCCAGCGGAACCCGGCGCCAGCAGCGAGCGCATTGTGCTCACCATCGAGGGCTTGCGCGGTCTGGGCATCCCCGGCGTGACCTGGCAGGTCTCCCTGCACCGCGATCTCCCACCCGGCACAGAGCCCCCTGCCACCGCCCAGGTGGGGGTGCTCAGCCTCTTTGGCCTGCAGCCAGACGATGCCATGGCGCACCACGGCGCCCCGGCAGCCAACCAGAGCTTCGATGTCACGAAGCTGGCGCGGACCGCCATCAATGACCCCACCCAGCGCGGCCGCTTCGCCGTCACCTTTGCGCCCTTCCTCTTCGGCAGCGCGCCCGTACCGCCCGGGCCCTGGGCGACCATCGACCGGGTGCGGCTGAGCGTGGGGTAGGCACGATGTTCCCTGCCATCCATCGTGATCGTGGGGCTGCCCATGGTGAGCCCGGTGGTGGCGCCGTAGACGCTGGGAATGTGGGGGCCGTGTTCTGTCGCCAGCCACCCGCTGGCGGGAAAGGAGACGCCGGGGGCGCTGCCCGACGAACCCAAACCCACGTCCCGGCCGGCCAGGCTCTCCCACGAGGAAGGCCACGAGCTGTTCGATTACGCCGCACGGGAGATCGCCGGCATGTCCGGTCCGGAGTTTCTGGCTCGCTACGACGCCGGGAAATCTAACGATATGAGCGAAGAGACCCCCGAAGGGTTCAATCTCCAGCACCTCATCATGTTGATTCCCTTTGGCCGCCAGGACTCATGAGGCAGCAGACGATGCATTCATCGAAGCGCAGCGTCTGGTGCTGCCCTGCATCTCCGATTGTGCCGTCTTTGGTTCTCGTATCTCTCCGGGAATGGAACAGAGCCTGACTATCTGGGATCCTGGCCAACGAGAGGCCAATCAACTCCGACTGAGCACGCACGGCGGCGTTGGCGAACTTGCCGTGCGTATTGTCCTGAAGTACATGGTAGAGGTGACCAGCGTGCAGGCCTTTGCCGCGCGCACGACGAGCTATCGCTACCTCGTGAGCGACATTGCCGGCCAGGATCTGGTGGCCTACGACTGGCACCCTACGGGTAGCAGCCCCACACTCACGCCGCACCTGCATATTCCGGCAGCCCGGCCCGTTGTGATGGCGCAGCGCGACGGCAGTCCCAGAGCCGGAGCGCGCACGCACCTCGGCCCGCTGCATTTTCCGACCGGCCACACCGGGAGCGAGACCATCGTGGACGTGCTCATCCGCGAGTTCCGCGTCGATCCCATCCGCAGTGATTGGGAGCGTGTGCTCCAGGTGTAGATGCCGCGTTCTTACCCGGCGGCCTGCGGGGTTGCGCGGGCCGCCGGGCCATCCACCACCGCGACCACGCCCAGTCCTGCAGGGGTGCTGGCTCAGGAGCATCGCATGTCCTCAGGCGACCGCTTCGGCCAGTATCGGCTCCTCGCGCGGCAGGAGGATGAGCGCCAGCACACCAGCCAGCACGCGGAGCAGCGCGCCCGCGCTGAGCGTCACCACCAGCCCGGCCACACCGCCCAGCACGCCGCCCAGCGCGTACCCCACGATCAGGGCCGCCCCCTGCACCGCCGCCAGCGTGCCGAAGACCCGCCCCCGGTAGCGGTCGGTGGTTTGCGTCTGCACGAGCGATTGCCGCCCGGCGCCCAGCGCCACCACCGGGAAGCCCGCCAGCCCGGCAAACCCGAGCGCCACACCCAGCGCCGGGGGGCCGGCCGGGGCGAAGAGCCGCGCGTTGGCCGTGCCCAGGTCCGCCAGCCCGGTGCCCAGCATGCCGACGCCGAACAGGCGGCGCATACTGGCCCGCAGGCCCAGCCGGGCAATGACCACGCCGGCAATCAGGCCGCCGATGGCCTGCACCGTGGTCAGCCAACCGACCTGCGCCTCGGTCCCACCCAGCACATCCAGCACCAGCGGAGCGAGGCTGAGGGTGAGGTAGATGCCCTCCGAGACGCCATCCAGGCAGGATGCCCCGAAGAGCACGCGCAAGGTCTGCCGCTCCCGGATGAGATGCAGGCCTTCCCGCCACTCGTGCAGGACCTTGCGGGTTGCCGAAAGGCCATCCGGCGCGGCGTTCGCCGAATGCTCCGGCTCAGCGCGCCCACTGCTGTTGATGGCCCAGATCAGCAGCGCCGAGAACGCAAAAGAGGCGGCATCCACCAGCACCACCGCGCCGATGCCCGCCTGCGCGTAGAGCAGGGTGCCGAGCGCCGGGCCGGTGAGCATGCCCAGGTTATCGTTGAGCGAGTTGAGGGCATTGGCGGAAATCAGGCGCTCCTCGCCGACCAGCAACGGCAGCAGCGCGCTTTCGGCCGGGTTGAAGAAGAGCCCGATAATGCCCTGCACCAGGGCCACCGCGTAGATCACCTCCAGGCGATCCGGCCCCAGCAAGAGGGGCAGCAGGAGAACAGCCCGGGCCAGGTCCGCGACGACCATGGTGGTGCGGCGGTCCCAACGGTCCACGAAGACCCCGGCGAAAGAGCCGCCGATGACGCGCGGCAGGGTGCTGGCGGCCAGCGTGCCGGCGGTGGCCAGGGTGGAGCCCGTGAGACGATAGACATGCAGCGGCAGGGCGGCGAAGAGCACCAGGCTGCCTGCCAGCGAGATGAGCCCGGCGGTCCAGAGCAGCGCGAAGTTCCGCAGGCGCAGTGTGGCCAGCATGGTCTCTCCTGGGATGTGTCGGAACCGGGGAGCCGGCGCGCAAAGGCGGAGGATTGTGCCACATCGGGCCGCAAATACCCACCCGCGTTGCCAGCAGCCAGCAGGCACAATGCCGGGCAGCACGGCGTACCGTCTGCCAGGAGAGACCCCGCGATGAACCGCACCGACCGTCTCTACGCGCTGGTCGAGGAGCTCCGCGCCCGCGCGCCGCGCCCCATGCGCGCCAGCGAGCTGGCCACGCGCTTCGAGGTGAGCACGCGCACCATCGAGCGCGATCTGCTGGCGCTGCAGGAAGCCGGCGTGCCGATCTGGGCGCAGCCCGGGCCTGGTGGGGGCTACAGCCTCAACCCGGACACCACGTTGCCGCCGCTGAACCTGACCCCGGAGGAGGCGGTAGCCCTGGCCACGGCGCTGGCAGCCTTGCCGGCCATGCCCTTTGCTGCCGCCGGCCAATCGGCATTGGGCAAGCTGGCGGCGGTGATGGCCGCCGCTCCCCGGGACACCGCCGCGCGCCTGGCCGCGCGCATCCGGGTCACGCCGCTGGCGGAGCAACCGGCCAACCCCGTCTGGGAAACCGTGCGCCACGCCCTGCTGCAGCCGGAGGCGCTGCAGATCACCTACCGGGACCGCTCGGGCGCCGAGACGGTGCGGACGGTAGAACCAGCCGGGCTGCTGGGCACCGGCACTGGCTGGTACCTGGCAGCCTGGTGCCGCCTGCGCCAGGGACCACGCACCTTTCGGCTGGACCGCATTGCCCAGGCGACCCGCACGGGCGAGCCAATTACCCCGCCCGATCTGGACGCGCTGTTGGCCGAGTTGCCGCACGACCTGGCAGTGCCCGTCCTGCGCGCGTGACACGCAATGCCGGCAATTCCCGACATAACGGTGTCGCGACCGGCTGCGAGGATGGAGCCACGCCCGTTGGGCGACAGCAACGGCAAGCTATCGGAGGTCCCTCATGAGTCATGCCACCACGCCACGCTTTGGCTTCGTCCTGGAGTACGTGCCGGATGTGAACGCCGCAAAGGCCTTCTACACCGAGATCCTCGGGTTGCAGGTCCGCCGCGAAAGCACCGAGTTCGTGCAGTTCGCGGACGGGGGCGGCGTGGGCTGGGCGATAGCCAGCGACGCATCGCTGAGCGGCGAGGGCCGGCCGGAGACGTACTGGATTGTGAACGACATCGCAGCGGTGGAGCAGGCGCTGGCCGGCAAGGTGACGATGACACACCCGCTGGAAGAGCGCCCCTTTGGCCGGGTGCTCGGTATCGCCGACCCGGCTGGGGAAACGCAGTACCTGGTGGAGTTTGCCAAGGAGCGGCCCAGCCGGGAAGTGGAGTAATCGATTCCTCAGACTGCCGTGGCAACTCCCTGCTCACGCCAACGGGCGCGCCAGTTTGGCGCGCCCGTTGTGAATGATCCCGTGCCAGCGGCTAGTGATGCTTCTTCTTGTTCTTCTTGCAGATCGGCGTCCCGTTCCTCGTGTGTTTGCACTTCTGCTTGCGCTTGCAACAGGTATTCGCCTGGCCATTGAAGCCGGGGCAGAACCTCGGCAGGCTGGCCGGGCAGGTATCGTCCCCCTTGCAAAGCTTGCTCCCTGCCGGGGTCGTGCTATCCGCGCAGGCAGGACAGGTCGAACTGCCCTGGTTCGGCTGCGCGGTGCCCACCGGGCAGGCGATGCACGTCACACTGCCGGTTGAGGCCGAGAACGATCCTGCGGCGCAAGGCGTGCACGCCTTGCTGCCATTGGCCGCCGAGAACGACCCCGCAGGGCAGGAAGTACACGTAGTGCTGCCAGCGGACGCCGAAAACGACCCGGCAGCACACGGGGTACACGAGGAACTGTTGGCATTCGAGAACTCCCCGGCCGGGCACTTCTGGCAGGTCTCACTCCCGGTCTGGTCGGCATAGGTTCCTGCCACACATGGCAGGCAGGAAAGGCTCCCGGTCTGGTCGGCAAAGGTTCCTACCGGACAGGGCGTGCACGCGACACTGCCATTGCCCGACGCAAACCTCCCTTTGGGGCATGCCTCGCACGTCTCCTGGCCGCTGTCATCCGCGAAGTGACCCGGTCCGCATTCGACGCACACGGTCTGCCCGGTGTTCGGCTGGGCCGAGCCCGGGTCGCAAAAGTTGCACCCGGCCTGGCTGGACAGTGGCTGGACGGTTCCCGCAAAACACGGCAAGCAGAAGGACTTCCCTTGTTCTGACTGGACAAACCCCGGTGCGCAGGGTTTGCACTGCAGGGCGTCAAATGTGTCGTTGTACGTTCCAACGGGACAGGGCGTACAGACGTTGCCGTTGATGTACTCACCGAAGTTGCAATTGACCGCCGCCGCGCCGCGCCAGCGGCCCACCACCGCCGTGCCGGCCAGGCCAGACGCCGCCCAGCGCACGAACGCGCGCCGCGAGCCGGTGCTGACAACTTCACGCGCGAGCCGATCAAAATGCGAACTGTCCACGGGCATCTCCTCACGAGCGTCGGTGCAGCGGCTGGCCAACGTGACGTCCGGCCACCCTGTGTAACATGTGATACAGAGACGTCCGCACTCTAGGGCAATCCCGGGGTCTCGTCAATTCATCCTGTACGAGGTACGGACATGACCTTGCTCGCCAGGTCATCGTTGCCGGTTTCTCAGGCGCGCTGCGTCCGCTCGCTGCCCTGAATGCCCGCATATTTCATGTGTACGTACACCGTTGTGGTACAAGTGATGGTGTCGATTCCGGGGCGACCCGAACGACAACGGCATGAGTGGGGCTCCCGTGTGGCTGCGGGTGCGCACCGCGAATTAGCGCGAGGACCAGGCAGGACACGGGAGGATGCAGCAGTGGCAACCAACAGCGTCTATCTGAACTACACGGGGAACGCGGAAGAGGCGTTCACCTTCTACAAGTCGGTTTTCGGGACCGAGTTCATCGGCGGCATCATGCGGCACGGGGACGTTCCCCCGTGGGAGGGCATGCCGCCAATGGATGACGCCACGAAGCAGTTGGTGATGAACGTGCAGCTCCCGATCAGCGGTGGGCTGGTGCTGATGGCCTCGGATATCGTGGCCGGCATGGGCGAGCCCGTCGTACCCGGCAACAACTTCTCCATCGGTGTCCATGTGGACTCGAAGGAAGAGGCAGACCGCCTCTTCGCCGCACTCTCCGCCGGCGGGAACGTGAGCATGCCGATGGCCGATATGTTCTGGGGCGACTACTACGGCAGCTTCACCGACAAGTTCGGTATCCCGTGGTACGTCGTCGTCACGGGCCAGCAGTAGCGCCAGGCTGATTCCGCACCACGACTCATGAGCGTGCAATGTGGCCAGCGCGGGCTATTCCGCGCTGGCCACGTCCTTTCCCAGTGGTCAGCATGCTGATCCCCCCTGCGGCGCGTGCCCTTTTTCCGGCAACAGGCCCGCCTCCCGTTCCATAATGGGACTCGCTGCTCACCACGCACCTGCGCCAGACCTGCGGCACACTGCACACGTCGGCCCCCAATTTCGCTGGGGCAGGAGCACTGGGACTTGGCGGAATCCAGGACACAGGCGGGATTTTTCACCTGGTCACGCGAGGCGCAGATCGCCTTGCGGCCCGACGGAACCGTCGTTGCCTGGAACCCGGCGGCTGCCCACCTGCTCCAGATCCCTGCCGAGGCCGCCATCGGCCAGGCGCTTGCCGGCCTCCTGCCAGACCTCGCGGACCTGCTCGATCCCGGGCCGGACCTCTCCTCGCCCACCGCGCCCGAGTGGCAGCGCCGCACCCTGACCCTGCGAGACGGCGGGGAGTTGGTGGTGGAGGCGGCCGTCACCTGGCACGAGGGGCTCCTGCTGCTCATTCTGGCCGGGTGCGACGCCCTGGTGGCAGCGGAGCACGCAGCCCAGGATACCGAACAGCACTACCGATCCCTGCTGGACGCCCTGCCCATCGGCTTCACGGTCGTCTCGCTGCGCGACGAGCGGTACCCCACGCTTTACCAGAATGACTGGGGCATCGAGGTGAGCGGGTGGGGGAACGACGAGTGGGAGCGCGATCCCGATTTCTCGCTCCAGATCCTGCATCCCGACGACCGCGAGCGGATGCTGGTCTTCCGCGAGGAGTTCCGGAACGGCGTGGGACCGTTCGATGTCGAGTATCGCGTGGTGCGTCCGGATGGCAGCGTGGTCTGGCTCCGGGACTGGGGAACCGTGGTCTACGACGCGTGCGGCACGCCCGATCATCTGGTGGTGTGCCTGCTCGATATCACCGCCCAGAAGATCGCCGAACTGGCCCTGCGCGAGGCGCTGGACAACCTCTCCGTGGCGCACGCGGAGGTCAAGGCGCTCAGCGCGGCCAAGAGCAACGACCTCTCGTTCCTCAGCCACGAGTTTCGCACGCCGCTCACCAGTATCCAGGGCTTCAGCGAGCTGATCGCCAGCGGCGGCCTCCCTGTCGACGAGGTGCAACAGTTCGCGAGCGTCATCGAGGCCAACGCGCGGCGGCTGTCCCGCATGATCACGGATCTGCTGGATATGGACCGGCTGGAATCTGGCCAGCGCCGGCTGCGGCTCAGGCAGATCCACCTGGACAGCGTCATCCACGACGTGCTGGAAACGCTGGCCGGGCTCGATCACACGCACGCCATCCGGCTACAGGTGGCCGGGGAAATCCCGCCGGTGCAGGCGGACGGCGACCTGCTGATGCAACTTGTCACGAACCTGGTGACCAACGCCATCAAGTACACGCCGGCCGGAGGCCTGATCACGATCGACGTGGCCCGGGCCGGTGACGACGCGGTGGAGATCGCGGTCACCGATTCCGGGCCGGGGATTCCCCCGGACGCGCTGGAGACGATCTTCGGCCGCTTCGCCCGCCTGGCACGCGACGACCGGCAGCAGATCGTGGGGAGCGGCCTGGGCCTGCCGATTACCCGCCAGATTGCGGAGATGCACGGCGGGCGCATCTGGGCCGAGAATATTCAGGGCGGCGCGCGCTTTGTCGTCCGGCTGCCGATCGCTGGCCCCACGCCAGCGCCTGATTGACCGGAGCACGACGATGCCGAAAGCGCCGTTGACGCCGGACGAAATCCTGACGCTGCTCCGTGCCCACCCCGGCCAGTTTGCGGCCCTGACGGCGGGCCTCACCCCAGCCCGGCTCCGCACCCCGCCCGAACCCGAGGCATGGGCGCTCACCGGTATCCTGGCGCATCTGCGTGCCTGCGCCGATGTCTGGGGCGACGTTATCGCCACCATGCTGGCAAACGATCGCCCCACGATCCGCGCCATCAACCCGCGCGCCTGGATCGAGCGCACGGACTACCAGGACCTGGCATTCGCGCCCTCGTTCGCGGCCTACACCGCGCAGCGGGCCAGCTTGCTGACCACCCTGGACGCACTCACTCTGGCACAGTGGGAGCGCGACGCGACCGTCACCGGCGCCGGGGCGCCACTCACGCGTACGGTGTACTTCTACGCGCAGTGGCTGGCTCGGCACGAGCGCTCGCACCTGAACGAGATCGCCCGGGTAGCGGAAACCGTGCGCCGATGATGGGGCGCTGCCGCGTGCTGCGTCTTACCGATTGAAGAGCTTCCACTGACCCTCGGAGATGACCTCGACGGCGCCGTCGACGACCTGGATTGCGGTCTCGTCGTCGATCGCATACGCCTGCCCGGGCATCTTGGCAGCCCAGCGTTCGGCGTTGGCCATCGTGTTCTCTGGCAACTCCGGGTGATCCAGATGGGGATAGATCGTGAAATCCACGACACCCAGCGTCTCATCGCCACCGCTCGGCTGCTTCCAGATGACAAACTCCTGCCCGATCCTGGGGGTCATGACCATGCTCCCGGCGCTCAGGCCGACGTAGACCCCTCCCCACGAGGGCAGGAGATCGGCCAGTCCGGACTGCCGCATCCAGTAGTGCAGGTACAGGGAGTCGCCACCGTTCACCAGTAGCACATCGGCCTCTTGCACCCAGGGCATCCAGAGATCCCGGTCGAGGCTGGGCAGCGCGGTCAGCTCCAGCACGCCCATCGACTTCCAGCCCAGCTCGACCATCGGGGTGCTGGATTCGATTCCCGTAATGAATGACCAGGCGCGTCGCGGGCCAGCCATCGGGTGCCCGTAGGACCCGGTGGGAATGCACAGGGCGCTGGCCTCGGCAGTCGGTTTGCCCAGCATCTCGAGCAGTGCCCGATGGATGCTCGGGTTCTTGATCCCAGCGGACGTGAGCAGTAGCCGCACAATGCCCTCCTCCTGAGGCTCCGGAGCCAGGAGGGCACGTATGAGGCACACAGCGGCCCACACCCCCGAAAACTCCTGGCCGAGGTAGTCGTGCCGCGAAGAGGCAATTCGACGTTGAGCCAGGGCTGAGGACTGACGATCACCTGCGCATGGAACAGATGGCATGCGAGGACCACCCCGGAGGTGTGGGCGGCAACGCGGCCGTTGGGGGAGCCAGCCACGTGGTGGTGACTGGCTCCGGCTTGCCGGCTACAACGCGTAGGCGATGGTGTACGTGGCGGCCTCCCGGGTAGACGCATCACACGTCTTCTCAACACCAAAGAAGATGTCGGTATCGTCCTGATACGCGGGGGCATTCCGCGTGATGTTGGCCACGCCGTTGACCGTTTGCGCCGTCCAGGCGTTGATCCCTGCCTTCACCGTAAGCTTGTAGCAATGGCCTGAGCCAGTGGACAGATTCAGCGTCACGTTCAGGTCGTTATTGCAAAAGCCGCCCGTTCCCTTGATCACCCACCATTGCGGAGCAGCTCCTTTTGCGGTGTTGAACGCCGCAACCTGCAAGTTCTCATGGGTTCGCTGATCGGAGAACAACGTGCGACTGGGAGTTACTCCGCTGCCGGTGCAATCCTGCTCCGGCAGACGGGTCGCGGTTTCCTGCGTGTGAGCACCCGATGTATACAGTGCCTCGCACCCATTCGCCTCGTTGCCGTCGACATCGTAACTGTCGCCCTGGCAGCTAAAGGCACACGTCGTGCCGTTCTGGCAGGTCACGTTGCTATTGGCCGTCTGGTATCCCGGGCAGACATTCCCGCACGAACCGCAGTTCTGCACGGTCGTGATATTGACGCACTGGCCACCGCAGCACTGCTCATTGCCAGCGCAGGCGTTGAACTGACCGCACTTGCAGGAGCCACCCACGCACGAATCTGCCTTCAGATGGTCACAGGCAAAGCCGCATCCATTGCAGTTGCTGAAGCTAGTCTGCGTATCGACGCATTGCCCGCCGCAGCAGCGCTGGTTAGCCTCACAGGCGGCAAGCCCGCCGCACGTGCAGTTACCGTCCTGGCAGGCGTCTGCGGTCTGCGAGTCGCAGGCGTTGCCGCACGAGCCGCAGTGGGTGAAGTCCGTCCCGGTGTCGGTGCAGACATCGCTGCAGCACGTGTCTCCACTCGTGCAGGTGGCAGAACTCCCACAGCCGCAATTGCCACCGGAGCATGCCTCACCCGCTGGGCAGCTATTGCCGCAAGCGCCGCAGTTGTTGCCATCGGTCTGCGTAGTGACACAGACGCCAGCGCAGCACGTCTGCCCGGCGCCACACGCGCCGCCTGCGCCGCAAGTGCAGACGCCGCCCACGCACGATGTCCCGCTCGGACACGTATTGCAGACTGTTCCGCCTGCGCCGCACTGCCCATTGCTCGTTCCCGCCTGGCAGGCACCACCGGCACAGCATCCCGCACAGATGGCGCCGTCACAGGTACAGACCCCACCCTTGCAGGATTCACCCGCTGCGCACGCCTTGCCGCAAGCGCCGCAGTTCGCCCGGTCGGTGGCGGTATTGACGCAGGTCTTGCCGCACTTCGTGGTCGGCGGCTTGCACTTCTTCTTTTTCTTCTTCTTTTTTTCGGCGTCGACGCCATGCCTGGCGTGCCCCTGCTTCTTGTCCGCGACGTGGCGGTGGTCATGATCGTGACGACGCTTGTTGCGTTGCTTGCGGGCCTCCGAGTCGCCCTCGCCCAGGAGCGGTACGGCCAACCCGGCCAGTAACCCGGCGAGCGTCGTGCGACGAGACGTGAAGCTGGCAATTCCCCGCGCAAGACCATCGAAGCGAGACGGATCCATGGGTCGGGACTCCAGACGTCTGCACGCCGACCCATGCGTGAGCCCGGCGCGCTCCCCAACGCAGCGCGATCGCGGCATCTTCCCGGCTCTGGTCTGGAGCGCTGGGGCGCGGCAGGGGAGTCAAAGATGTCAGGAGTGACCCTTGCGTTCGGCTGGCATATAGGCGAGAGAGAGGAGAACGTCAATAAGCAGGACGATGATTACGGTTCATCCCAATTGATCATAGAGTCCGCTTGCTGTCGTAATGAACATGATTCACATACGTATCCACTTGGGAAACATCTTTACCGGGCATCTATCGTTTGTGGCGCCACTTCAATCTCCCGCCGTCGCAGGTGAGCGCCAATGATGTCCAGAGCCCGAGTTCCTGCTTGAACGTTACGTTGTATATCGGCCGCCTCTGGACATGCCCGTAGCCCCTCAGCGACCGCGCGCATCAAGAACCGCCCGATCCGTTCCACAGGGTGCCCCGGATGCAGCGCTGCCAGCAGACCAACGATGGCCGCATCATCGCTCCAGAGCGTCCAGCCATGTGAGAGCGCAACGGCCGCTGCTTCCGATTCGCCAACGCCAACCCGCTTGTATTTGAAAACCGGATTGATTGCCCTGGCTGCGGCGCGCGTTGCTGGATGCATCAGTCTCTGGGCATCCAGCAACTCGGCCACGTTCAATGTCACGGGTGACCATTGCTTGCCGGCAGCCTGATAGAAGGCCATCCTTTGCATCACCCGGTTGATGTGTAATGCGCTGGTCTCTCCCTGGCCCCGGTAAAGGCCCCGCGCAAACTCGGCCCTTGGCTCATCGTCAAAAGGTGGCGCCTCGTCTACGTCAGCCACCGTCGGCGTGATGAAGAGGCGGTCACCCGCGAGAGCGACCAGCAGATCGAACTGTCCAGCGTCCACAAATATGGCCAGCACCATCGTATCGGCAATGAAGCCGCTCCGGGAGCGCACCGGCTCAGTCACGCGGCTGCAGGTTTGCGCCGGGAGCGTGGAGCGTTCGGCTCGGGCAGTTCAGCGAATTCTCGAGTTTCCTCAGTTGTCGCGCGCGGAAACGGCCGGAGAAGTTCGCTGTTGATCTCCTCGACCGGGACCTGGAGCAGATCGGCTGCTCCAGATGGCGTCAACTCATCCTCATGAACGAACTGCCGCACGCGCTCCAGAACCGAAGGAGGGTAGGTCGCCAGCGAAACACCCGGCCTGTCCACCGCTGAGGTGTACTCGCTGCAATCCAGCCCCAACTGGCGAGCCAGGGATGTCGGGCTTACATCCTTGAATGCCTGATACTGCCCGTCACTCAGCAATCCTTCGTTGCGCAGGCGATTCAGCATGGTTGCGTAGCTGACGCGGAAGTAGCGGTGCAGCCGCACAACGTCGTAGGGGCTGATGCTGCCATCTGGGCCAGTTGCCATGAGTTCATGCAACCGTTCGCCTGGGACCAGAAAGTGAGCGGCAAAGGCATCGGCAAATCGCTCCTTAGAGTCCGCATCTCGTGCGCGGCTGACTACCCCTCGCTCCTGATAGTGAAAGAGGGCGTGAGCCAGTTCGTGGGCAAGGGTGAACGTTTGCCGCCCCGGCGTGGTTTGTGTGTTGACGAGGATGGTGTAGCCCAGCCGGGGATGGTTGTAGAAAATGCCAGACACCCCCTCGCCGTCCCCAATCGGATCGAGCGCCGCCCGGTAGACCAGGATGCGCTGCTGATCGAGGAATGCCAGCAGGTCCGGAATGGCATCCTCACCCAGGTCGTAGTGGCTGCGTACCTCTTCGGCCAAACGAGGTGCGCGGCGTGAATCGGTGATCGCCTGCGGCTCCCGCCAGGCACGCACTGGCGGGGCACTACGGCCGAGGCTGCGTCGGCCTGGCTCAAGCCAGCGCGTTCACGGGCTAACCGGAGTGTGGGTCCCAGATTCTGAGGTGTAGCAGTATCTGCATACCATGTCCAACCAGAGTGCTGTTACACAACGATGGTTTTACATGATGCTCCCTGTAACACGCACGCAACAATCCCGTTTCCCACATAAAAGCGCCCGGAGCAGGAGTTGCCTCCTGACTTCGGGCGCCTTCGAGAGAGGTCAGTCCCAGCTCAGCGTGGAGCCACTCCGGTACTCGGTGACGCGGCTCTCGAAAAAGTTCTTCTCCTTGCCCAGGTCTATGGTTTCGCTCATCCAGGGGAAGGGGTTGCGCGCGCCACGGTACTGCTGCGGCAGGCCGATGCGCTCCAGGCGGCGGTTCGCGATGTACTTGACGTACTCATCGAACAGGCCCACGTTCAGGCCGAGCACGCCGGAGGGCAGGCAGTCGGCGGCGTAGGCGATTTCCAGCTCCACGGCCTCGCGAATGTTCTGGATCACGCGCTCCTGGAACTCCGGCGTCCACAGATCCGGGTTCTCGTGCTTGATGCCGTTGATCAGGTCTACCCCGAAGTTGAGGTGGATCGTCTCATCCCGCAGGATGTACTGGAACTGCTCGCCGATCCCCTTCATGCGGTTCTGGCGGTGGAAGGAAAGGATCATGGCGAACCCGGCGTAGAAGAAGATCCCCTCCATGATCACGTAGTAGCCGATGAGGTTCTCCAGGAACTTCTGCTGCCCCTCGAAGGTGGCGGTGGAGAAGTTGGGGTCGATGACATCGGCGGTCAGACGCATCTCCATCTCATCCTTGGCCGCGATGGCCGGGATGTTGTGATACATCTGGAAGATCTCGTTCTCATCCAGGCCCAGGCTCTCCACGATGTAGTGGAAGGTGTGGGTGTGGATTGCCTCCTCGAACCCCTGGCGCAGCAGGTACTGGCGGCACTCGGCGTTCGTGACGTGGCGGAAGATGGCGAGCGTGATGTTGTTGGCGACCAGGCTCTCGGCCGTGGCGAAGAAGCCGAGATTGCGCATGATGACCAGGCGCTCGTCCGGGGTCAGCTTGTCGCTCTTCCAGAGGGCGATGTCCGCGCCCATGGCAACCTCGGTTGGCATCCAGTGGTTGGCACAGCCGTTGAGGTAGTGCTCCCAGGCCCACTCGTACTTGAGCGGCATCAGGGCGTTGACATCGACCGCCGTGTTGTTGATCAGCCGCTTGTCCGAGGCGTCCAGCTTCCTGGGCTTGCCCGCCGGCATCGCCGCAGGACGCTCTGGCTCGGCATCGAAGGACAGGGAAAACGCTCCATTCGTGGTGACGACCATTGCTTTCTCCTGAAGAACCCTCACCCCAACCCCTCTCCCGGTGCGCGGAAGAGGGGCTAGCGGTCGGGTCTACTGTTCGTTCCCTTCCACGGTGCGCTGGGGAAGGGAATGTCAGCCGATCCCCGTCCGTCACCCCTCGCCCCGCGCACGGGGAGAGGGGCCGGGGGTGAGGGGACCTTCTCCTACTGGCACGCCTCGCAGATGAACTCGTCACCTGAGCTGTCGTGGCCATTGCCGTTCAGCATGTGCGGGGTCAGCGGGATCGGCGCGCTGGCAGCGGGAGCAGCCGGGGCGGCAGCTTCACGCTTGATGGCGATCTCGGCTGAGGCGCTGCGGGCGCGCATCCAGCGCGGCTGCACGCCACGGCGGTTGATGTCGATCGTCGACTTCTCGTTCTGCGTCGCGCCGCGCGAGCGCAGGTAGTAGGTGGTCTTCAGGCCGCTCTTCCAGGCCTCCGTGTAGAGATCGCTCAGCTTGCGGCCAGAGGGCTCGGCCACGTACAGGTTGAGCGACTGCCCCATGTCGATCCACTTCTGGCGTCGCGCCGCGGCGGCGATGAGCCAGGTGGCATCCACCTCGAAAGAGGTTGGGTAGCGCTCCTTGATGTCATCCGGGATGCGCTCGATGTGCTGCACCGAGCCGTCCTCGTACTTCAGGTCCTCCAGCATGTCCGCATCCCACAGGTTGCGGTCGTTGAGCTCCTGCACCAGGCGCTCGTTCACCACGGTGAACTCGCCGGAGAGATTGCTCTTGACATAGAGGTTGGTGTAGAGCGGCTCGATGCTCTGGCTGACGCCCTGGATGTTGGCGATGGTCGCCGTCGGGGCGATGGCCATGCAGTTGCTGTTGCGCATGCCGTGCTGCTTGACGGCGGCGCGCACCGGCTCCCAGTCCAGGGTCATGCCCAAGTCCACGGTCACCATCTCGCCGCGCTCTGCCGAGAGCAGGGGCACGGTGTCGATCGGCAGCAGGCCACGGTCCCACTTGGAGCCAGGGTAGCTCGGGTAGGCGCCGCGCTCCTTTGCCAGCTCGGTCGAGGCCAGGATCGCCGCGTAGGAGATCGCCTCCATGCTGGCGTCCGCGAAGGCCACAGCTTCCTCGGAGGCGTAGCCAATACCCAGCTCCCAGAGTGCATCCTGGAAGCCCATCAGGCCCAAGCCGACCGGGCGGTGGCGCAGGTTGGAGTTCTTCGCCTCCGGGATGGGGTAGTGGTTGAGATCGATGACGTTGTCCAGCATGCGCATGGCGATACTGACCGTCTCGCGCAGCTTCTCGTGATCGATGCCGAGCGGGGTAACGTGCGCCAGCAGGTTCACCGAACCCAGGTTGCAGACGGCGACCTCGTCCATGCTGGTGTTGAGCAGGATCTCGGTGCAGAGGTTGGAGTTGTGCACCACCCCGGCGTGATCCTGCGGGCTGCGCACGTTGGACGGGTCCTTGAAGGTGATCCACGGGTGCCCCGTCTCGAAGACGGCGGTGAGCATGGCGCGCCAGAGATCGACGGCGCGCAAGCGGCGGATGTTCTTGATCTCACCTCGGGCAGCCGCCAGCTCGTACGCCTCGTAGGCCTGCTGGAACTTCTTGCCGTAGAGGTCGTGCAGATCGGGCACATCGCTGGGGGAGAAGAGGACCCACTCGCCATCCTGCTCCACGCGCTGCATGAACAGGTCCGGCACCCAGAGGGCCGTGTGCATGTCGTGCGTGCGGCGGCGGTCGTCGCCCGTGTTCTTGCGCAGGTCGAGGAACTCCTCGACATCGAGGTGCCACGCCTCGAGGTAGGCGCAGACGGCGCCCTTCCGTTTACCCCCCTGGTTCACAGCTATCGCCGTGTCGTTGGCGACCTTGAGGAAGGGGACCACGCCCTGGCTCTGGCCGTTGGTGCCCTTGATGTGGCTGCCGAGGGCCCGCACCTGGGTCCAGTCGTTGCCGATGCCGCCGCTCCACTTGGAGAGGAGGGCATTGTCACGCACGTTCTTGAAGATGTCGCCGAGGTCGTCGGCGATGGTGGTGAGGTAGCAGGAGGAAAGCTGCGGGTAGCGCGTGCCGGCGTTGAAGAGGGTCGGGGTGGAGGGGCAGAAGCGGAAGGAGGAGATCAGGTTGTAGAACTCGATCGCCCGCTCCTCGCGGTGCTCTTCCTGCAGCGCCAGGCCCATGGAAACGCGCATCCAGAGCATCTGCGGCAGCTCGATGCGGCGGCCCTGCGTGTGGATGAGGTAGCGGTCGTAGAGGGTCTGCAGGCCCAGGTACTGGAACTGGAAGTCCCGCTCGGGCTGCAGCGCCGCGCCCAGCCGCTCCAGGTCGTAGCCCAGCAGCTCATCGGTGAGGAGTTCCTTCTCCACACCCAGCCTGATGTACTCCGGGAAGGCAGTCGCGTAGTCAGCGTGCGCCTCGTCGATACCGACGCGACGGCCGAGGGCCTCGGCGTAGAGGCCGCGCAACAGGCCGCGCGCCGCGACGTAGGAGTAAGCCGGATCGACCTCGATGCGCGTACGCGCGGCGAGGGAGATGGAGCGCTCCAGGTCCGTCAGCGCCGCGCCGGAGTGCAGCCCGGCCAGCACTTCCTCGGCAATCACCTTGGCGGAAACGCGGTCCTCGAAGCCGGCGCACGCCTCGTTGATCCAGGAGCGTAGCAGCGCCAGGTTGAGCAGCACTTCGGTGCCGTCGCCATCGACCAGGCGCAGGGCCTGCTCCTCGCGGCGGCGGGTGCGCGCTTCGCGGTAGATGATGTAGCGGCGGGCCACGGCGAACGCGCCGGCGGCCATCAGCGCGTGCTCGACCTCGTCCTGCAGATCCTCGACACTGGTGACCACGTCGCCTTCTGGCACGGTGGGCAGCTTGGCCAGGACGCTATCGACCACGACATCGACCTGCTTCGCGGCGGCAGCAGCAATGGGGTCCGGGAAGGGACAGCCCAGTTCGGCACGCACGGCCATCTCGACTGCATGCGCGATGCGCGAGCGGTCAAAGGGCGCCAGGCGGCCATCCCGCTTGCGCACCAGGCGGCCAATGAACCGCGCGTGATCGGCGCTGGCATGGCCATTGGTGGAGAACATGCCCGTTTCCTGTCCCAGAACCATAGGTCTCCGCCCCCTCCGGACCACTCCCGTAGCGGCCCGTTTCCCCGAAGGGTTCACCAGATCGGATCGTTGCCCGCCTGGCACCACGTCGACGCCACCCGGCGCGACCACTCCGCCATCTTTCGGCCAGATGGCTGCCCAACCGCACGAGGCCGATTGAGCGGAACGCTGACCAGCAGCCTGGCCTGCCGCAACGACAGAAGGCCCGGAACAGCGCGGGTTTTTGCGGGAATCAGAGCGGAATCCACGGCCTGAACTCCTGCCGCACTCATCATAGGGTGTACGTACACCCTCGGCAAGTGGCAGTCAAGGAACCTGGTTCGTAGCGCGCTCTTCATGACAACCCGTGTCAGCGTGGCACTGATTGTGCTTCTGACTGGATCATCCTACCAGATATAGTGGTATTTGCGATAGCCTAGCCTACAGGAGGCGCGTTTCGGCCTCCAGAATCCATTCCGGCCTGGAGTGTACGTACACTCCAGGCCGGATGCGTTCCGTGCGGGTGGCGATTTACGCGGCAGGAACGGGTGTGGCGGCGGGCTCCGCCGCAGAGCCCGCGAAGATGTTGCCGGTCGCGATGACCTGCGCGTCGTCCACCATCAGGCCTGTGTCAATGTCCTGCGCGACCTGGTTCCGGTTGACGCTGGCAACCGCGCCGTTCGTGACGGCGATGCCAGCCGGCGCGGGCCCAATGGTGTTCTGCCACACCGCCGCCGATGTGCCCTCGCCCTCCACCAGGATGCCGTGCGTATCACTGGCAGGGAGATCGTTCTGCAAAACCGTCGCGTTGGCGGCGTGCGAGACCCCGATGCCGGCCAGCCCTGCCGCGCGAATCTCGTTGCGGGAGATCGTGCCGGAGGACTCCGCGCCGGTTACGGCAATACCCCAGGTGCGAGTGTTCGTGATGGCGTTGGCCGTCACCAGGGCCTGCGCGCCATCCTGCACCAGGATGCCCGCCTCCCCGAGGTCGGTGAGGTCGTTGTCGCGCACGGTGGCCGTCGCGCCGTCACTCAGGGCAATGCCGTCGCCACGCAGGCGGCTGAAGGTGTTCTCGCTGATCGTGGCGCGGCGCCGGCCGCTGATGCTGATCCCGTTGCGGCTGTCAGTGAACGTGTTCGCGTACAGCCGAAGGGTCTCGTCCGGGCTGGCTGGCGCGACCGGCTGCCCGGCGGCCACGAAGCGCACCAGCACGGTCTGGGCCGCGCCCGCGCCATCGGGTGGCAGGCACGTGAAGGGGAGGTCGCTAACTGGCCCCGTGACGTTCAGACTCAACTGTTCACCCGGCGCAAGGCGCTCGCGCGCGGTCAGGACTGGGCCTTCGATTTCCCGGGGCACCCGGGTGGCGTTGTGGAATGTGATGCGAACACGCGTATCTGCCGGGGCGTAAATCTCCCCGGGCCAACACCCCTCGTCATCAATCGTCACGACAGCGGGCAGGAAAAGCGGGGCCGTATCGTCGACCTGGATCGCGGTCTCCCCGATTTCGGTGAATCGGGTGGTGGTGACGCTTGCCCAGCCGCTGTCGCTGACCTGGACTCCTTCGTAGGCCATGTAGGAAATACTGCCCTCACGCAGGATGGCGCGTGAGCCCGGGCCTCGCACCTGGACACCGTACTTCCCCGCCACGGTTGAGAACTGCGTCACCGTGGCCTGCGCGCCCTCCTCGATCAGCATGTGCACGCCGGCTCCGGACACATTGACGCGAGTCAGATCGGCGGTGGCGCCGATGCCCCGAACCTGCAGTCCGGTCTCGGTCGTCTCGACCCGCAGGGTATTCCCCGTGAAGCTCGCCCCGGCAATCGCCTGGATGCCCACATCCTCGGCGCGGCTGATCGTGCTGTTCGACATCGTGAGCGCCGAGCCTGGTCCCATGATCCGCGCGCCATAGATTCCCGGCCGCGCGATCTCCATGTCGCTCACGCTCGCTCTGCCGCCGCCTTCGATCCACAGACCAGCTTCCGTCGTGTCCTCGACGCGCATGGTCGCCACCACAGCACTGCTCTCGCCCAGCACGGTCATGCCGTCCAGCGAATGCGTAACGGAGAGATCACGAAGCTCCACGTGGCCACCGGCTTCCGAGGTCACGCCGGCTCGGCCTGCGCCGGTGATGACCGTTTCACTGGCAACCAGACGAGAGCCCGCACCGGACACGCCCAGGCCATAAAGACACTCCTGCACGTCGCCGCCCGTTACCTCGGCAGCGGACCCGCCGGCAACGATGACGCCGACATCGCAGTCGCTGATGAGGGGGTCGCTGAGGCTGAGTTCCCCACCGAGCACCGAAAAACCCCGCACCGTGCGCGCCAGTTCGTCGCGCTCGCTGGTCGCGGTCGCGTCGTCAGTCAGCAGCACGCCGCGCTCCGTGGCATCGGTGATCAGGTTGTCCGCCAGCGAGGCGTGCGCGCGGTCCATGACCACAATGCCCGAGCCGCGCATCTGGACGATGGTGTTGCCGGCGATACGGCCAGTGGTGCCTTCGCCTTCGAAGAAGATGCCCGAGCGGCCGTAGCTGATCTGGTTGCCCGGCGTCACCCGGGCGTGCGCGCCGAAGAGCGCCAGCACGCCGACATCGGCCGCACGCACGATGACGTTATGGGAAATGGTGGCCGTGCCCTGCTCCACGAGTACACCGGCGTAGCCCACGCTCGAGACGATGCTGGCCGCGACCGTGACCTGGGCGTCCTCGCCGAAAACGGCGATGCCCGTGCCGCATGATTCCCGTTGGCTCTGGTCGTTGGCCACCTCTGGTTCATCACGCGGGAAGGCGCGGTCCAGATCGCGCACGGTCACGCGCCGCGCTTCGCCCGTGCTGTTGAGGAAAACGAGACCGCCCAGCGCCGACGCGCCGCCATCGATGAGGCACGGTTCCTCCAGCCCGCTGCCGTCGATGACCACGTCGTGGACATCGCCCGTGCCGGAGTGGACCGTGAGCACGGCCGCCTGAAACCGTGAACCAGCGGGATCGACGGCGAAGATGGTGTGCCCGCCGCCATCGAAGGTCCAGCCATTGGCGACGAAGATCGTCTCCTCCGTCTCGCAGTCCGCCAGGAGCCGCTGCGTTTGGGTGGCCACGTCGTACTCAATCACGTTCTGGCATGCCATACCAGCGCCGGGCGTTGCCTCCTGCGCCGCAATCACCGCCGTCGTCAGGAACGGGGCCAGTCCCAACATCAGCGGCGCCACGCGCATGAGGTGCGCCGCACGTTGTTGCCAATGCATGAAGTCCATAGCCACCTCCAGATCACGATCACGTGTCGTGATCATGCCGGGGAATGGCCGGTCTGCCGCCCGTACCGGGTACGGGAAATGGGGGGGTGTCGCTACGCTCGGGGGGTGCCGGGCTAACGCCCTCAAGGGGTGAAGGAGCACGAGATCAAGCGGATTTCCTTCGTCCTCCTTCACCCCCTGAACGCAGTGGCGCCCCCTGAGCGCAGCGACACCCCCTCACAACAGTCCCATCCGCGCGGCGCTGGCAATCGCTTCACGGCGGCTCGTTGCACCGAGCTTGCCCATGATGTTGGCGACGTGGAACTCCGCCGTGCGCACCCCGATGAAGAGCTGCTCTGCGATCTCGGCGTCGCTCAGGCGCTGGCCAAGCAGGGGCAGCACATCGCGCTCGCGGGGCGTGAGCTTTTCGACCGGGAGGGCGACGGCCGTCAGTGTGGGAGGGTGTACCGGAGGTAAGGTTGCCGGAACACCCGCAACGATCTGCTGCAGGATGGCGCGCGCGTCGGCCAGCGCCGTGGCGGGGGAAGCGGCTGCGCCCTCTGCATGCAGGTAGGCCAATTGCTCCTGCGGTACGTGCTCCTGCACGAGAGCGAGGGTCCGCCCCAGGTGCAGATGGGTCAGCGAACTCTCGCGGCCACCCCAGGCGCGAATAGCGCCGGTGAGACGCGCCGCGCCCTCGTAGTCGCCACTGCGCGCTGCGAAATCCGCTGTGCAGGCCAGCCCCTCCATCAGCGAGGCCGGGGCGGCCAGTTCGGCGCGGCAGGCGAGCGATTCGGTGAGCAGCGTCGCGCCCTGGATACGCTCACCCCGCTCCCAGGCAAAGATGGCCAGCACCTGCAAGGCGTTCGCCTGGCCCCAGGCGTTCTGCAACGTCCGGAAGTGCCCCAGCGCCTCGTGCGCCGCTTCCTCCGCGCGTTGCGCCCCGACGATATCGGGCGCTTCCGCCAGGAAGGAGAGGACCCACGCCTGCCAGACCGGCAGCACTGCCTGCCGGGAGAGTTCCAGCGCGGCCAGGGCGTGCTCCAGGGCGCGCGGCCCTTGCCCGGCGTTACGCGCCGCGCGGCAGAGCGCGTAGTGGGCGCGGATCATGCTGACCGGGTTCCCGCTCAGCGCCGCTTCGCGCAGCATTTCCTCGCCGGCGGCCAGCGCCCGCGCATGGTCGCCCTGGTTACTGGCCATCACGCACGCACCGTAGAGCGACGAGGCGCGGCTGACCGGCGCGGACACCTCCATGGCCAGCGAGAGCGCACGCTCACACCAGGAGCGCCCCTCGCCGAAATCACTGCGCATCCACCAGTAGTCGACGAGTGCGCCGGCCGTGGCCAACGCTGCTTCGGAATCTCCGCGCGCCAGCCACTGGTGCAGCGCCGCCCGGATGTTGCCGCGCTCGGCATCGAGGCGGATAGCCCAGGCCAATTGCGCGGCGCTACCCTGCAGGAGTTGCTGGGAGCGGGCCACGAGCTGGCGCACCCAGCCAGCCTGGACGGTGAAGGCGGCATCCTCCTCGCCCTCGGCCACCAACTGTTCCAGGGCGAACTCACGGATCGTTTCCAGCATCCGGTAGCGCGGCCCGCCGTCGTCATCCGGGGCCACCTGGAGCAGGCTGTGCTCGACCAGCATCTCCAGGAGATCGAGCGCGGACACCGCGCTGGCCGTTTCGCTCCCGGGGTGATGCCGCAGGGCGCTGGCCACCGTGGCGGCCGCCTCCGGCGTGAGCCCGCCCGCAAAGGGCGCCAGCCAGCGGAAGAAACGCCGGGCATCCTCCTCCAGCAGGTCGTAGCTCCAGCCGATGGCATCCCGCAGTGTGCGGTGCCGCTGGGGCGTGTCACGCGCGCCACCGGTCAGGATGGGTAGGCGTTGCTGCAACCCGGTCTGCAGCAGATCGGGCGGCAGGGTGCGCACCCGCGCCGCGGCGAGTTCGATCGCCAGCGGCAAGCCATCCACCATGGCGCAGATTTCGGCGATCTCCGCCGGGTGGTCATACGCAAAGCTGGGCGAAGCCGCACGCGCCCGCTCCAGGAAGAGCTCCACGGCAGGAGCAACGCCAGCGCCAACGGGATTTACCGCCAGCGGCTGTACGGACAGCACCTGCTCCACGCGCACCCGCAGCGGCACCCGGCTGGTGGCCAGCACCTGGACGGCGGGGCAGACCGCCAGCACCCCGGCGGCCACCTGGCCGGATGGCCCGGCCAGGTGCTCGCAGTTATCGAGCACCAGCAGCATCTGCCGGCCGCGCAGGTGCGCCACGATGGCATCGCCCAGCGTGTCCTCGCCGGCGGAGATGCCGAGCGCCGCCGCGACGGTCGCTGGCAAGAGGGCGGGCTCCGTCAGCTGCGCCAGGTCGATGAAGGTGACGCCGTCGGCAAAGTGCGGCGCAACGTCCCAGGCAATCGCCAGCGCCAGCCGCGTCTTGCCGACGCCCGCTGGCCCGCTGAGGGTCAGCAGCGGCGTCGCGTGGTCCGGGGCCAGCAGCCAGTCGCGCCCTTGCGCCACCTCCCTCTCTCTCCCTACGAGCGGGGTGCGGGGACGGGGCAAACCGGAGACGGAACCAGCAAGTAGCGGAGTCGTCATGACGTCACCCAGGGAGCCAGTTGGTCGTTCGTACAGGACAGAGAGTGTATGTCAGGCAACACATCTTTGTGAGCGGTCATCGCCGGAGCATCCCGGTTTGGCGCGTCCTGAACATTGCTGACGACGAGCTGTCGATTTCGGTTCCCCGCAGACGACTACTGAGCAGAACCGCCCCTGAGGGCGGGAGGCGCGAACCGAGCCGGCACGGGAGCGCCCAACGACCATGAGGCAGATTGAGGAGCGAGGAGTACCAGGATGAATCGCAATCGTGCACTGTGGATCGCGCAGGTCCTGTTGGCAGTGTTCTTCCTGTTCGTCGGCGTCTCGAAGGTGATCACCCCGGTCGAGGTCCTGGCGACCCTGTTCCCGCTCCCCGCCGCATTCATTCGCTTTATTGGCGTCTGCGAAGTCCTGGGCGCCCTGGGCCTGGTGCTGCCGCTGGCGCTCAAGATCCGCCCGGAGCTGACCTCCCTGGCGGCGGCTGGCCTGACGATCATCATGATCGGCGCCACCGTGGTTGATTTCGCCTTTGGCTACGGTGCGGTATCCCTCATGCCCCTGGTGCTTGGAGCCATTACGGCGCTGATCGCCTACCACCGCCGCCCGGCGAACCTGGCCCCGCGCCAGCAGACCCCGGCCCTGGTTCCCGCCAGCTAACTTCCCCCTCTTCCCCTTCTTTCCCGGGGCGCGGATCACCTGATCCGCGCCCCGTTTTCGTCCGCCCTCCTGGGTTCATCCCGAGGCCGCAGGCGAGGGATTCCGCCTTGCCTACCGCCAGGCTACGATGCCCGCACCCGCGTGGTGCAGCCACCACGATTGATGGCGGCCGGGGAACGAGATTCTTCCTTCGTCAGGATGACAAGGGCAGGGGGATGCTGCCTCGCACCAACGTGGTTGGTGAGGCTGAGATCCTTCGACTGCGCTCAGGATGACACGCGAGAGGGGTTGCCGCCTTGAACCACGAGGTCTGGGGCAAAGTCCGTCGCCAACGAATCGAGAAGACAGGCGTATCCGACGAGCCTATTCTGTGAAGAAGCGGTAGTACATCTCCCCGCCGGGGCTGCCCACGCGCCACGCCTGGCCATCGACGATGGTGTCGAAGATGAAGCGCTCGGGGCCTTCCGGCTCGGAGTTGATCACGAAGCCGTCGCCATCCGGAATGAGGCGTTCCTCCCCCCAGGTATTGACCAGCCACAACGCGCCCTGCCGCAGGACCACGCGGAACCCTGGGGTCCAGGGGTTGTGGCTGCGGTAGTGGCCGGGGTAGGCGGCCCACGCCGCCGGGGTCTCGAACGTGGTGGGGCCGGGGTAGCCCGCGGCCGGGAACCAGTGCGCGCCGTGCGTCAGCCCTGAAACCGCGCCATCATCGTCCCGCTGGAAGTGGAAGGCAAAGCGGTCGTACCCGGGTCGTGCGGCCAGGAACCAGTCTGGCTCCGGCGGTACGCCCTGCGGCTCCAGCGGCAGGAGAACCTCATCCCAGGTCAGGACAAGGTGATCCTCCACCACGTCAGCGCGAACGACCTCATTGCCATTGACGTAGCTACCGGCGTAGGCTGCGACATCGATCTCCGGCGCTGGTGGCAGGTCCGGGAGCGGGCTCTCCTCGCGCGCCGCAATCATCGTGGCCAGCACAAACGACGCGATCTCCGCCATATCCTGGGTGCTGTTCGTGAACATCACCACACCCAGACCCGACGCCACATCGCCGAACATGGCCGCGATGAAGCCCACCATGCCGCCCTCATGGCCGATGAACGCTCGTCCCTGGCGCTCACCCACCATCAGGCCGTAGCCATACTCGCCCCAGGGAAAGGCCGCGTGCGGCGCGGTGAGCAGCGCGAAGCTCTCCGCCGAAAGGAGGCGGCCTTGTGGACCAACGCCCCCATTCAGCAGCATCCGCAGGTATGCCGCCAGGTCCGCCGCTGTCCCGGCGAGGCAGCCATCCGCCGAATTGGTCTCGAACCACGGGGCGGGGGCAAACCCATGTTCCGGCCGCCACGGGCGGTCGTTGAAGTATTCGATGTAGGGAATGGCCTGGCGGTGGCGCATGGCGTTGTCGATCACCGCCCGCGTCTCGCGCATGCCGAGCGGCTGCAGGATGCGCTGCGTCACCAACTCCTCATAACGCTGGCCCGTGACCGCTTCCAGGACCTGGCCCAGCACGCGGTAACCCACGTTGGAGTAGCGCACGCGGCTCCCGGGCGCGGCGGCTGCCACCTCACGCAGCGCCCAGTTCTCGTAGCGCTGATCGGGCGAAAAATCCGTTCCGGCTGGGAGGCCGGAGGTGTGCGTGAGCAGGTGGTGCAGGGTAATCGGCGCATGCCCACCTCCTACGGCGAACCAGGGGAGATAGCGCGTCACCGGCGCCTGCAGATCGAGAACCCCGGCCTCCGCCAGTTGCAGCGCCACGATGGCCGAGAACGACTTACCGATGGAACCATGCTGGAACCAGGTCTCCGGCGTTACCGGGGCGCCGGCCGCAAGACCAGCGTACCCGTAGCCACGCGTGGCCAGCAGGCCGTTGCGGTCGGTGATGGCCAGGGCAACCCCCGGCGTTGCGCGCGGGGTCATCCAGGCGCGAATCTGGCGGTCCAGATGATCCAGAATGGGACTCAATGACGCATCGCCTTCGCTCGACATGTGGGTACCTCGGGTTCACCGGTGTGTTCGCGGCCAGGAGGGGAAAACTCCCGTACTTCCTACGGGTGCCGGGTGCGGCGTCGGGGGGCATCATCAGGTCAACGGAAACCTGGGTCAACCCACAGTTGTGAGATGCATCATGCGTACATCAATCCTGTTCCGGACCGCGCGCACCATCCAGACGTGGATCGCCATGACCGGCATCCGCCTGGTTGCGCGCTACGTCTTCAGCCTGCGCATCGAGGTAGCGGGCCAGGCGCAGATTCCGCGCGGCGAGGCGCTGATCGTGGTTGGCGGGCCGCACCGCAACTGGATCGATGGGTTCCTGATGCTCTACGTCATGCCGAATCTGCCGCGCATGGTCTTCCTGGGCTCGGAGAACGCACAGCGTATCTGGTGGCGGCGGCTGGTGCTCTGGCTCACGGGAGCGTTCCAGCCAGTCTCCACCACCAGTGCGCTGAACCGGGATGCGCTGGAGGAAGGGCTCCGCGTGGTGGAGCGCGGCGAGCGCCTGGGCATCTTCCCGGAGGGGTGGGACCACATGAGTGACCCGGCCCGGGAAATCGGCGACCTGCGGCGCGGCGTGGCGTTCATGGCGCAGCACAGCCAGTGCCGGGTGCTCCCCATCTCCCTGGCGGGCACCACCGAGCTCTGGCGCGGCAAGACCCTGCGCGTGAGGATCGGCGCGCCGATTGCGCCGCCACCACCCGGCTCCAGCAAGGCGACACAGCTCACCTGGAGCGAATCCCTGCGCGCGACGCTGCAAGCGCAGCAGCCCGCGGAGCCACCCACCCGCCCCCTCTCCGAGCAGGAGTGGCCCTGGCTGACGACGTGGCTGGATTGATCGCGTCGGTAATCCTGTTTCGAACATCACCGTCACGTACGAGCTTGCGTACAGCCTTGCACCTGCCTCGCCGTACGTCAGCGCGCTGGGCCTGCGGCTGGTGTGCGCAGTGCTCACGGCTGAAGCCAGGCGCGACTCTGGTAACGGCAAGGAAGGGCCAGTCGACAGCCTATCCATTCGGATAGGAGTGACAAGAATTCCGATGTCGACGGGTAGGAGCAGGACTACCCCTCGCCGCTTGGCTCGGACAGTGCGTCTCCCTGAAAATAGCATCGTTGTGAGATTTCCCGGCGTGGTGATCTCCCACAGATGCCGTCATGATTTTGGGGGGAGCCCGTGAGCACGTATCAATTCCCGACTGGCCCGACACTTGCCGCCGATGAGTTGCATCGCTTCCTGGAAGCTACCGGTGGTGATCGCCGCGCGTTCTTCCGCCGCGCCGCCGCCCTGGGGCTGGCCGTGCCAGCGTTCGGCGGCCTGGCGCAACGCGCGTTCGCCCAGGAATCGACGCCGACCGATGGGTATGTCGGGTCTGATCCGCACGCAGAGGGCACGGGTTCATCCAGCCCGGTGCCTTCTGAACCACAGCCCTTCACGCCCTACAACCCGGTGCTGCCCAGTGTGGAGCCCGGCGAGAAGGAGATTCGGCTCACGGCGAAGGACGCCAGCGTCTACGTGGCCAAGGATGTTCCCTACGCCGCCTGGACCTTCGATGGCACCGTGCCGGGTCCGGCCCTGCGCGTGGTGGAAGGGGACAAGATCAACTTCACGCTGGCCATCGATCCCAACGCGTCCACCTCGCACTCGATGGACTTCCACTCGGCCCAGACGCCGCCAGATGTGAACTACAAGACCATCATGCCGGGTGAGGAGTTCTCCTGGAGCTTCACAGCCAACTATCCCGGCGCGTTCATGTACCACTGCGGCACGCCGCCCGTGCTCATGCACATTGGCACCGGCATGTACGGCACGATGATCGTGGACCCGAAAGAGCGATGGTCGCCGGCGCAGGAACTCGTCTTTGTGCAAAGCGACTTCTACCTGGCCGATGGCGAGAACGGCGTGAAGGTGCCGGACTACACCAAGATGCTCGGGACCGGAAACATGGACTACGTGGTCTTCAACGGCTACGCCAACCAGTACGTGGAAAACCCGATCAAGGTCAAGGCCGGTGAGCCAATTCGCATCTTTGTCATGAACGCCGGGCCGAACGCCTGGTCGAGCTTCCACGTGGTGGGCGCCATCTTTGACGCGGGTTACTTGAACGCAAACCCGAAGAACAAGATGGTCGGCCTGCAATCGATGGCCATTGGCCCTGGCGATGGCATCTGCGTGGAATTGACCCTGCATGAGCCGGGCATCTACCCGGCAGTGAACCACGCCTTCGGCCATGCGGCGCACGGCGCGGTGGCCCTGCTCCACGCCGAGTAACCCTGCCCGTACCCCTCCGGCTGGTGGCGCTCCCGGCGCCACCAGCGCGGCGGAAGGAACGCATCATGAGCGCCACCATCTTGACCACAGGCCACCTCGTCCAGGATCCATCGGCGCCGCAGCACCGCGAACGGTGGACCCGCCGCCGGCTGCTGGGTTCGGTGGCTGGCCTGGTTGCCGCCGCGGCACTCGCAGGCGGCGTCGTGAACCTGGCCTCGCCCGCGACCGAGGCGATCCTGCCAGTGGAGGAGGTTGTCGTCCCGCAGGGGCTGGCCACCATGCCGGACACCCCGGTGGATGGTGTGCTGACCATGAGCATCCCGCTCGGTGCCGGCGCCGATCAGGCAGCGGGTGGGCGTGGCTACGCCATGCCGAGCGTGATCAACCTGAACGTGGGAGATACCATCGTCATCCATAACGACGACGATGCGCCGCACATGATCCTCTACACGTTCCTGATGCCCGGCCAGACCGACACGCGCACCTTCCTGTCGCCCGGCTCGGAGGTGTACAGCTCTGGTTGCGGCCTGCACGCCGCCGCAATCCTGAACTTCACCACGATCTTTATCCATGAGCCGGCCGGTGAGCGCGTGTAGCGGCCCGGCCTGGAGATCACGATGGAAGCGCACACCAGCCTGACGTCGGTGAATCTGTGGGAAGAGGCCGCACGCTTTCCCCCGCACGAGGAGAGCGGCCGCCGCGCTGAAACGCTGCTCAAGACGCCAGATTTGCGCGTGGTGCTGGTCACCATGCGGGCGGGCGCGGAACTCGCAGAGCACACCGCCCCCGGCACGATTACCGTGCAGGCGCTCCAGGGGCGGTTCCTGTTCTCCACGGCTGAGGCAGAGCAGGAACTCCCTCCCGGGGCCCTCGTCTCCGTGGCGGCCGATGTGCGCCACGCGGTGCGCTGCCTGGAACCGGGCGCGTTCCTGCTGACGCTGGCCTGGTCTGGGGCAAGCCCGGCCGAACTGGCATAAGCCGGCCAGGCGCATGGATCCGCTCTGCTCACGCATGGTGCGTGCGGCCCTCTGCTGGCTGGTAGCGGGCGCTCTCGTGGGCGGCCTGATGCTGCTGGATGGCACATTGCCCGGCGCGCTTGTGGCCTGGTTGGCCCCCAGTCACGCCCACATGCTCTTCGTCGGCTGGTTCCTGCAGTTCGTCATCGGGGTGGCCTACTGGCTGCTGCCGCGCAAGCGCACCCCGGCCCAGCCGCTGGGCTACGACGAGCGGCTGGGGATGCTGGCCATGCTGGCGCTGAATGCTGGCCTGCTGCTGCGGGTCGGCGCGGAACCGATCGAGCGCGCGGGCCTCGGCAACGCGCTGACGCAGATCACCCTGGGCGGTGTGGCCCTGCTCCAGGTTGCCGCAATCGTCATCTTCGCGACCCAACTCTGGCCACGGGTTGGACCCCGCGTTCCTCGCACAAAGCTCGAAGCGCCGGGAGGTCCCGGCAAGGAGACTCCCAATGAGTGACACACCAACCAGCGTCAGCACCACACCAGAGGACGACACCCTCGCCAAAACCCTGATTCGCGATCTCGTGGAAACCTATCCCGACACGATGGCGATCCTCGCGCCACTGGGCATCGACCTCTGCTGTGGCGGCTCCCACCCGCTGGGGGAGGCGCTCACCCTGCACGGGTATGACCGGGAAGCCGTGCTCCCCCAGATTGCCGGCATCATCCAGGCATCGTCCCATGGCCGCCGCTGAGTCCCCGCTTCCGGCCCCGCCAGACACGGGGCCGGCCGCCCGGCCTGCCGGTGCGGATTTCACGCGGCAGCCATTCGTGCTGGCCTGGGAGCTGACGCGCGCCTGCAACCTGGCCTGTGTCCACTGCCGGGCCGAGGCGCAACTGCGGCGGCATCCGCACGAGCTCACGACCACCGAAGCGCTGGCCGTCATCGACGACATCGCGACGTTCGATGTGCCGCCAACACTGATCCTGACCGGCGGCGATCCGATGCGCCGCGACGACCTCATCGACCTGATTACGCACGCCACCGCGCGCGGCGTGCGCTGCACCCTCACCCCGGCGGGAACGCCCCTGGCCAGCCACCGCCGTCTGGAGGTCGCGCGAGACGCAGGCGTGCAGCGCATCGCCATCAGCCTGGACGGCTCGACCGCCGCCCGGCACGACGCCTTCCGCCGCGTGGCGGGGTCGTTCGGCTGGACGCTGGAGATCGCCCGCGCCGCCGCGGATCTGGGGCTGCCACTGCAGATCCACACCACGCTCTGCCGCCGCACGGTGGACGATCTGCCAGCCATCGCCAACTTGGCCGACGATCTCGGCGCGGCCGTGTGGGCGGTCTTCTGCCTTGTGCCCACGGGCCGCGCCACTATCAGCGACGAACTGAGCCCGGAGGCCTACGAGGAGACCTTTGCCTGGCTGGCTGGGCGCAGCGAAACCGCGCATTGGTCGCTCAAGCTGACGGAGGGCTACCACTACCGGCGCGTACTGGCGCAACGGGGCCAGAATCCGCTGCCGCCGCGCGAGGGCCCGGCTGGCAGCCGCGCTCCCGGCCCCGTGAACGCGGGCAACGGCTTCTGCTTCATTTCGCACACCGGCGATGTCTGCCCCAGCGGGTTCCTGCCGGTCGTCACCGGCAACGTCCGGGCTGCCTCGGTCGTCGCGCTCTATCGCGAGCACCCGGTGTTCCGCGCGTTGCGCGACCCGCAACTCCTGCAGGGCAAGTGCGGCGCCTGCGCATACAAGCGCCTCTGCGGCGGCTCCCGCTCCCGCGCCTACGTGCACGCCGGGGATTACCTGGCGAGCGACCCCGCCTGCGCCTATCTCCCGCCGGGATACGCGGGCCACGACCCGGAGACCCAGCCATGCGCCTGACCACGCCTGATGCCAGGGGCAGCGGCCAGCCACGCATTGTCGTTGCCGGCGGTGGCATCAGCGGCCTGGCTGCCGCGTACCGGCTGACCACCCGGCTACCGCAGGCCGAGGTGGTGGTGCTGGAGCAGGCCGACCGCCTGGGCGGCAAGATCATCACCGAGCAGCGCGATGGCTTCGTGATCGAAGGCGGCCCGGAGGCGCTGCTGACCGCCAAACCGGTTGCGGCTGCCCTCTGCGCGGAACTGGGGCTGGCGCCCGACCTGCACGCCCCCCGGCCCGAAGCGCGCCGCAGCTACATCCTGCGCGATGGCCAGTTGCGACCGCTGCCGGACGGGCTCGGCAACCTGCTGCCCACTCGCCTCTGGCCGCTCGCGACCACGCCCCTGATTTCGCCGCTGGGCAAGCTGCGCATGGGGCTCGATCTGGTGCTGCCGCGCCGCGACGATGCCGATGCCGATGATGAATCGCTGGGGCACTTCATCGAGCGTCGCCTGGGACGGGAGGCCTACACCTGGTTGGTTAGCCCGCTGGTGGGCGGCATCTACGCTGCCGATGGCTATCGCCTCAGCCTGGCCGCGACCTTCCCTCACCTGCGCAAGCTGGAGCAGGAGCACGGTGGGATGATCCGGGCCACGCTGGCGGCACGACGTCAGGCGCCGCCAACCACGAGTGCCCGCCCCGCCCCGATGCAAGCGCCTCAGCACGGCCTGACCCAGGTGGTGGACGCGCTGGCAGCCCGGCTGCAGGCAGCCGGCGCACGCATTGCGACCGGCAGCGCCGTCCGCGCGGTGCACCGCCAGGGCCAGGGGTATGCGCTAACCCTGGCCACTGGCGAGACCATGTGGGCCGACGCCGTGATCTGCGCCGCCCCGGCCCCGGCCGCAGCGACGGTGCTGGATCCGCTGGATACCCGCCTGGCAGAGCTTCTGCGCGGTATCCCTCACGCTTCCGTGGCAACGCTGGCCCTGGCCTATTCACGCCAGGTGCTTCCCTCCACGCTCATGGGCAGCGGCTACCTCACGCCACGCACCGAGCGGCGGCCCGTGAAGGCCTGCACCTGGGTGTCCGCCAAGTGGGCTGGCCGCGCCCCGGTCGACGCCAGCCTGATCCGCGTCTCCTTCGGCGGCGCTGGCATGGACAAGATCACCGAACTCAGCGATGACGACCTGCTGCGCCTGGCGCAAGAGGAGTTGCGCGCCGTGCTCGGTATCACCGCGCAACCGTGCTTCACCCGCCTCTTCCGTTGGCCGCAGGCCATGCCCCAGTACGAACCAGGGCACCTGGAGCGCCTCGCCGGGATCGACGCCCGCCTGGAGGGCTACCCCAACCTGGCGCTGGCCGGCAACGCCTATCGCGGCGTTGGCCTGGCTGATTGCGTGCAATCCGGCGAGCAGGCTGCTGATCGCCTGATGACCTACTTTGCGACCCACGGCGGCGCTGCCCGGCACAGCGCCTGATCAAGGAGTTCACGATGGGACGGTTACTCACCCCCGCCGCCATGATCGCGGCGATGATCGCCTTCACGGTGGCGGCACTGGCCGCCGGGCTGGCCATGTACCGCCCCGCGCTCTGGCCCGCCGCTGTGCAGTTGGCAATCCTGGGCGGGATCATCCCCATGATCTACGCGGTGAACCTGCGGATCGTACCCGTGTTCTCGCGCCGCATGTGGACCAATCCCACTCTGCTGCAAGCCCAGGTGGTGCTGGCGCTGGCCGGGGCGTGGCTGGGCTTCGCGGGCGCAGTCCTTGGCCTGCGGGAGATAGCAATCGTGGGCAGCGCGGCCGCCCTGGCCGGTGGCGTGTTCTTCGTCGTCAACGTACGGCGTCTCTTCCGGCAGCCCGCCACGTTGCCGCCGCCACCACTGCCGGACGCCGGGCAAACCGAGGTAGACCGGCTGGCCACGCGCTTCATGCAACTGGCCGGGGTGTACCTGCTTTTCGGACTGGCCTCCGGGCTGGCGCTCCACTTCTGGCGGATCGGCAGCGGGCGCTGGGACCTGGTCTGGACCCACGCCATGCTGATCGGCTTCTTCCTCTCCATGGCCTCCGGCGTCTGTTACCACGCGGTTTCCCGCTGGAGTGGGCGAGGGTGGCGGCACATCGGCCTCATTCGCCTGCACCTGGCGGTGCTGGCGCTGGGCCTACCGGCCATGTTGCACGCGCTGGCCACCAATGATCTGCGCATGTTCGCGGTGGCCGGCCCGCTCCAGGCGATGGGAATCGCGCTGTTGCTGGTGAATGTCGCGCCACTCCTGCCAGGCTTGCCGCAACCCACGCGCACCGCGTTCACGGGCGCCGCCGTGCTCCTGCTGACGGGCATCGCGCTGGGCAGCCTCTTCGCGGTTGATCCCGCCATCGGCGCGCGGCTGCGCCAGGCGCACGCGGAGATCAACCTCTTCGGCTGGACCGGGCTCCTGATTTCCGGCGCAGGGTACTACCTGATCCCACGCTTCGCGGGCCGCCCGCTGCGCTGGCCGCGGCTGGCGCCACTCCAGCTCGGCGTGCTCTCCGCCGGCGTGGTGCTGGCGGTGGTGGCGCTGGTCTGGCGGGCCTACGGCACTGGGTCCCCGGTGCTGTTGATGCTGGGCCAGGTGCTGATCGCCAGCGGCTTCGCTCTCTTCGCGCTGATGCTGGCGGGCACCATGCGCCCGTGGGAGCCTGCGCCACGGGGCGCCGCCGCGCCCATCACGCTGCAGCCGCGCGCCACGTAGCACGCCAACGCACCACGAACACACCGGGGCCGCTGGCAATTGCTTGCCAGCGGCCCCGGCCATGCGTGCTGCGCGGGTGCCTGGATTATCCCCGCACCAGCCCCAGCGTTTCTCCGGCCGGCGTCTCCTGGTGATCCGGCAGCTCGGCCAGGCCCAGTTCAGAGCCACCGGGGTTATAGACGGCGATGAGGCGGACCGGCTCCCAGCCAGTGTTGATGGTGGAGTGGAAGACCCCGGTGGGGATGTAGAGCACATCCCCGGCCCGCACCGGGAACGGCGGTTCATCGTTGACCATTTGCTCGGCCTCGCCGGAGAGGATGTAGAGCACTTCCTCGGCGTCCGGGTGGTTATGCCGCGTGTGCCCCTTGCCGGGCAGCAGCAGCACCTCGCCGAACGTCATCTGCGCGCCCGGCGTGGTCGATGGCGAGACCAGCCACTTGATGGCGCCCCAGTCGAAGCTGTGCGTCGGCAGGGCGGCGCGGTTGATCGTGGATTCGGGCATGGTGGTGGACCTCCATTGGGTGTCTGACTCAACGGCGAGTCAGGTTCGCGACATGTGCGTAGTTCAGTCGCCCGTAGGCGCGAGCGGTGCGGTGCTCACCGCGAAGAACGGATACTCCTGCGAAATACGGTCAAGGATTTCGTCGAGCCCACGCGACGTGACGTATGCAGCGGCATCTCGCACCGCCTGGAGTTGCTCGGGCGGTTTGCTCTGCTCGATGCGCACACATACCTGCCGGCCCGCCTCATTCGGCACGTAGGTACGACGGTATGAGCCGGGCGCCATGGGCGTCACGTCAATCAATTGTCCGATTTTCAGGACATCGCGGTAGACGTCACCAGACATTGGGCCATGGTCAAAGGCGTCAAAGCGATAGAGACGGCGATCAGAAGAGAAGAGTGTCTGGTCGAGCAGCAACATTCCCTTCATGACGCGCACCTGATCCATCGGATGGGGCCTGTTGCAGCGGCGAGAAAGAGCAGCAACCACTCCTGCCGGTCAGTCATTGCAGTTCCTTTCTGCTGGTTCACGGGATATCAACGTGGGTACTTGCCGATCATGCGTTTGTGACATCGTCCGTTTCTCGAACCAGTCGAGCATTCACACCGTCAAGTTCCTCGTTCCTCATGCGGTATTGATCCTGATCGTCCCGCAGCATCTCGAACAGCGTATCGGTGGCTTCCAGCATGGCCGAAACCTGGGCGAGCATGCGCTGGGCCTTGGGCGAGATGCCGGTCACGCTCTTGTAGGAGAGTTCGTGACCAATCACTGCCCACGCGTGGGCTAACACCGTACGGACCTGCAACTCTACCGGAACTTCGGCGTAGTCGGCCCACTCTGGCAGTGCGGCACGACGCGCATCCAGCGTAAACACGAGGTGGAAGGAACGATAGCCAAAGCTGCCTGATACGCATCGACACTCTTGCCGCGTGACTCCACGTGGCTGAACTGAATCTCCGATGCCGCTTACCCTACCCCAGTTCCCGCACCACCTCGATCCCGTTGAGCGCCATGTGATACAGGAACACTTCGTGGAAAAACTGCCCGGGGTGCGGGAAGGCGCCGATGGCGGCAGCGGCTCCCGGTGAGAGATCGTAGGTATCCACCGCGTTGGCGGGCACAATGACGCGCACGTTCGGGATATTGCGCGCGTTGGCGACCACGCGCAGGTGCATCGCAAGCTGGTACACGCAGAGATCGGTGCAGTCACCCACCACCACGGCCGTGCGCACCTCCGGGTGCGCGGCCAGCCAGGCATCGAACTCGGTCTCATGGCCGGGGTGCAGAGAATTCTTTTCCACCACCGTGAACCGATTGGCGAAGGGGAGGGCGGCCAGTTCCGGAATCGTTTCGGATTCCGGCGTGCCCCGGATGCAGTGCGGCGGCCAGGCGGCGAACTCTGGCGCGTCCGGCTCGTGGGTGTCCTGCGTCAGCACGAATGCGCGCACGCCCAGCGCGTGGGCGCGCGTGAAAAGATCCACCACTGGGCCGATCAGCGCATTGACGCGGTCCGAGGCCAGCGCCCCGAAGTGACAGAAGCCGTTGGTCATGTCCGTGCTGAAGATGGCCGTGGACGCGGGGTCGATCTCTGCCGCCAGTTCACGGGCTGGCAGGTGCGTGAACCACTCGTGGATGTACGAGGGGATGGATTCGGTGTGCTGATCGGTCATGACGGGCCTCCTATTGCCCTGCGCGGCGCGTGGCATCTCTCGCCGGAGATGGGAACACGCGCCGCGCAGGCTGGCAAGGCCCCGCTTGTTGCCTACCCCTCGCCGACCGGCGTGGGCGGCCGGATCACGCGCGGCGTCGGGGTCGGGGCAGTCGTGGTGGTGCGGGTGGCCGTAGGCGCGGGCGGTGGCGCCGTCGGGACAGCCGTTGGCAACGGGGTGGAGGTCGGCATGACGACCGGGATGGTCTCCGGCACGGGTGTCGCGGTGGGGAACGGGATGGCCGTTGGGATCACCGCCGGGACCGGCGTCGAGGTGGCCGGGGGCGCGATGGTCGGCAACGGGGTCGTGACCGGTGCTGGCGTTTCCTGCGTGATCACCGGCGCAGTGGGCTGCGGCGTGACGATGGCCGGGGTGTTGGCCGCTGGCGCGCCAAGGCTGCGCTCGTAGAGGGCGGCGGCGACATCTCCCACATCCGCGCGGGGATCGCCGTCCGGCGCCACGCCGGTCACGCTGAACAGCAGCGGGCCGCTGCTGAAGTAGAGGGTGTAATCCTCCCCGTTCACGCCGGGGCCACTCAACGCCGCCGTGGCGTCGCCGAGCGCGGAGGCACTGGCTGCCTGCAAATTGGTGCTGCGGGCGCGGGCATCCGCGAAGTAGTAGACCGCCACGTTGGCGTCGTCCGGGCTGGCAAACTCCTGGACGGTGATGTCGATCCAGCCGGCGTTACCGCCCGGCGGACTGTCGCAACCAAACTGACGGTAGTTCCCACCCTGCCAGCCCATGCGCTGCAGCTCATCTTCCAGATCGAGCACGCCACCGTAGCGGCCCTGCAGCGCCGGAAGATCGAGCGCGCCCTCACCGGCCACGGAAAAACACCCGGCATTGGGAATGGGCAACTCGGGCAGCAGGTAGCTGGCCAGCGGCCCGTTCTCCACGGTCTGCGGCTGCTCGGTTCCCTGCGGCGGCGCGCCGACCCCGGTGAGCATGCCCTGCACAATGCGCTCCGGCGCGATGGGGGCGCCCTGCAGGGTCGTGACACTGACGCGCAGCAGGAGGTTGCCCTGCCGCACGTAGAGAGTGACATCGTCTCCCTGCGCGGTCTCGCCAGTCAGCGCCCGCGTCTCGTCGCCCAGGTGCAACGGCCGCTGCACCTCGCTTTCGCCCAGCACCGCCGCGCGGTCCGCCAGGAAGACCGGCAGGGCCGCAGCCGCGCCCTCTGTCGATGCGAAGCGGGTCAGGCTGACATCGATGGTGGCGGAGGGCGCGCCGCTGCTGGTGGGAATGGTGGACTGGTAGACGCGGAAGACGTTTTCCTGCCAGCCCCAATCGGTGAGGCGCTGCGTCATCTCCCCGGCGTTGGCGAACATGCTGGCCTGTTCATCCAGGGTGCGGCTGCGGTCCTCACTCTGCACCAGGTCGGCGCTGATGTCGCCAGCCGTGGGTAGCAGGGCCACCAGCGGCTGCTCCTGGGCACGCACGCCGGAGCTGCCCGGCAGCGCGCCAAACAGCGCCCCGAGCAGCGCCACGCTGATCAGCGTTATTCCCACGAGAAGCCGCACGGTTATCACCCCCGCTCCGCTGCGCGTCGATTACCTGCACTGGCAGGAACGTCTCAGCACGCGGTTGGGTGTCTGTACAGGCCGGATCAGCAGCCCAATTGCGAGGCCAGGTCCGTGAAATCGACCGCGAGGAGGGTGAATGCGCCGTCCGGCGAGAGGTCTGTCGCCTGGCCGGGGCCATGCTCCCGCGGGCGCGGCACGAAGGCGGTTTGCAGGCCACAGGCGGCGGCCGCGTGCAGATCGCTGTTGTGGGCGGCCACCATCATCACCTGATCTGGCTGCAGCCCGAGCGCCACCACGCTGCGCAGGTAGACCTGCGGCTGCGGCTTGTACCCCTGGGCAATCTCCGCGCCAAGAATGGTGTCCCACGGCAGCGAGGCCCAGCGCGCCAGGCGCACCATGAGCGCGATGTTGCCGTTGGAGTTCGGGGCGAGCAGATAACGGGCACGCAGCCGCTGGAGCCCACCGGGGACATCCGGCCAGGGATCGAGCCGCCGCCAGCCCTCGGTGAAGGTATCGCGTTCGGCAGCCGGCACGTCCTCCAGCCCGAACTGCTCCAGCACCGTATCGAGCGATTCGCGGTGCAAGGTATCCAGCGTCACCCACGGGCGTTGCCCGCCGCGCACTGTCTCCATCTGCGGTTGGTACTGCCCACGCCAGGCATCGGCCACGGCGACCCAATCGACACCCTCGAGGCCGAGCCGCTGCCCCAGCTCCGCGCCCTCGCGCGCCATGCTGCCGCGCCAATCCACGCAGGTGCCGAAGACATCGAAGATCAGGGCGTGCGGCGCCATCACGAGCGCGGCCACTGCGCGCGGCCAGATTTCTGCCAGGTCCGGGACGTGCGTTTCTGCCACTCCCAGCGCTTCGCCGCCCGCACCGGGGTCAGCGGCACGGCGGTGACCGCGAAGAGGATGAGGCGTTTGAGGCGGTCAGTCATGCTGGTATTCCTGCGGCGATGCAATGCACTCGACAGAGCTTCAGTGAGTGTAGACGCAGACGGTAGGAGCGGGGTTGGGTGCCGTCCATCGGACGTCATGTGTGGCGGATGACCAACCGCCAACCTGCGAGATCGTTCCTCTCCCGACAGCGAGAAGCTGCGGCAAGAGCCTGTGGCACCGATCTTCCGTATGGCGTACACCAGTGGTGGGTGCTTGCTCCAGGGAGGTCATAACGTGTCAGTATCGTCGCGTCCGGCAGCGTATCCGCCGTCATCCACCTACCGGGTGCAACTCAACGCCAGCTTCCCCTTTGACGATGCCGAGCGCATCGTGCCCTACCTGCGCGCGCTGAACGTGGGCGCGCTCTACACCTCGCCCTTCCTCACCGCCACGCCCGGCAGCACGCACGGCTACGACGTCACCGACTACACCACCATCAATCCGGAGATCGGCACGGACGACGATCTGCAGCGCTTGGCCCATGCCCTGGCCGATCACGGCCTCGGCTTCCTGGTCGATGTGGTGCCGAACCACATGGGCATTGCCGCCGGGGCCAACGCCTGGTGGCAGGATCTGCTGGAAAACGGCCGCGCCTCGCCCTACGCCAGCTACTTCGATATCGACTGGCGTCCGCTCAAGGAAGAGCTACGCGGCAAGATGCTGCTGCCGGTGCTGGGCGACCCGTACGGCGTGGTGCTGGAGCGCGGCGAACTGCACCTGGCGCTGGCGGACGGTGCGTTCACCGTCCACTACCACGAGACGCCGCTGCCCATTGCGCCGCCGACCTACCCGCTGATCCTCACCCCGGCGCTGGAGCGCCTGGGCGACCTGGACGAGGAAGACCCCGCGCGGCTGGAACTGGCCAGCATCATCACCGCCTGCCAGAGCCTGCCGGAATCCACCGTCGCCGATCCGGACGCGCTGACCACGCGGCGGCACGAGCAGATCGTCATCAAGCGCCGCCTCGCGGACCTCATGGCATCCTCGCCGGAGGTCGCCGCAGCCGTCGATGCCAGCATCGCCGAAATCAACGGCGACCCGGCGCAGCCGCACAGCTTCGATGCGCTCGACCATGTGCTGGATGCCCAGACCTATCGCCTTTCCTCCTTTCGCACGGCAGGGGAGGAAATCAATTACCGGCGCTTCTTCGCCATCAACGAGTTGGCAGCCGTGCGCCAGGAAGAGCGCGAGGTCTTCGCCGCCGCGCACGCCCGCCTGCTGCACCTGCTGGCCGAGGACGCTATCACCGGCCTGCGCATCGACCACCCGGACGGCCTCTGGGACCCGGCGGGGTACTTCCGCGACCTGCAACGCGCCGCGTACCGCGCGCTGACGAACACGCCGGAGGACGAGGAGCCCAACTGGGAGGCCATCGACCCCGCCCTGGGCGAGGTCTGGGCCGGCCAGAGCGGCGACGGCGCCGGGATCGCCGCACGCCTGCCACTCTACATGGTGGTCGAAAAGATCCTGGAGCCGGGCGAAGCCCTGCCGCAGGACTGGGCGGTCCACGGCACCGTCGGCTACGAGTTCGCGCGCGCGACCACCGGCCTCTTCGTCGATCCCGCCAACCGCCGCGCCTTCGACCAACTCTACGCCCGCTTCACCGGCGAGCAGCGCACCTTTGCCGCCATCGCCTACGACACGCGCGACCTCATGTTGCGCACTGCCCTGGCCAGCGAGACGAACGTGCTGGCGCGGGCGCTGAACCGCATCTCGGAGCAGAACCGGCGCACGCGCGATCTCACCCTGAGCAGCCTGCGCCACGCCCTGCGCGAGGTCATTGCCAACTTCCCGATCTACCGCACCTACATCGTCTGTAACGGGCAGGGGGTGCCGGAGCGTGACCGCCGCGCCATCGAGCGCGCCGTGCGCGATGCCAAACGGCGTAACCCGGCGATGGATCCGAGCGTCTTCGACTTTCTGCGCGATGTCCTGCTGCTGCGCGACGACCCGGCACTCGGGGAACAGGAACTGGCCGAGCGCTGCCATTTCGTCATGAAGTTCCAGCAGCTTACGGGCCCGGTGATGGCCAAGGGGGTGGAGGACACCGCCTTCTACATTTACAACCGCCTCATCGCCCTGAACGAGGTCGGCGGCGACCCGGCCAGCTTCGGCAGCGGCGTCGCGGAGTTCCACCGCCAGAACGCCGAGCGCGCCAACCGCTGGCCCTTCGCCATGCTCACGTCATCCACGCACGACACCAAGCGCAGCGAGGATGTACGCGCCCGCATTGCGGTGCTCTCCGAGATCCCGCGCGAGTGGCGGGCGGCCATCACCCGCTGGGCACGGCTGAACCGCAAGCACAAGACGCGGCTGGAGGGCGCTTCGGCCCCGGACCGCAACGATGAGTACCTCTTCTACCAGACGGTGCTCGGGGCCTGGCCGTGGGGGGAGAAGAACCTCTCCCCGGAGGTCATTGAGCGCATCGAGGCGTTCATGCTGAAGGCGGCGCGGGAATCGCAGGTGCACACCACCTGGATCAACCCGGACCCCGCCTACGAGGAGGCCCTGTCCCGCTTTGTGCGGCAGACACTGGCTTCCGGCAGCCCCTTCCTGGAGGATATCGCGCCCCTGCGGGACATGGTGGCCCACATTGGCGCGTTCAACGCCCTCGCGCAGCAACTCCTGAAGCTCACCTCACCGGGCGTGCCCGATCTCTACCAGGGCACGGAACTGTGGGACCAGAGCCTGGTCGACCCGGACAACCGCCGCCCCGTGGACTACGCCGCGCGGGCGAAATTGCTCGGCGGCCTGCACCACCGCCCCAACGTCCGCTCCGCCACCAGCCTGCTGAAGAAGAAGGATGACGGGCGGTTGAAGCTCTTTGTAACCATGACCGCCCTCGCCGAGCGGACGGCGTGGAAGGAGCTCTTCACCGAGGGCGAGTACCTACCCCTGGCGGCGGATGGCTCCGCCGCCGACCACGTCGTCGCCTTCGCCCGCCGCCACGAGGACAACGAGTTCATCGTGGTTGTGCCGCGCCTGCTCGTGGGCCTCACCGGGCGGGAGTTGCGCGACCCCATTGGCGAGGTCTGGGGCGACGCGCGCCTGCTGCTGCCCCACGCCGAAGAGGGCGCGACGTACCAGGACCTGCTGACCTTCACCTTCCACCACGCCATCCCCGCCGAGCAGGGAACCGCACTTCTCCTGGGCAACGTGTTTGCGCATCTGCCGCTGGCACTGCTGCACCGGGTCAGGTAAGGCTGGCGGCGATACCGGCCGCGTGAACGGAAGGAGCCGCAAAACCCGGTAGGTCCTACGGGGGACATGGCGCGCTGTAGCGTTCATCATGGCCGGGTGGAGAATGGCGCCATCCTCCACCATTCGGAATTGGGCGGGAGGGAATGCGATGACTCATGCAGATAACCTGGTGACCAGCACCGACGGTTCGCGCCGGTGCGGCCGGCGCCAGCTTGTGCGCATGCTGGCGGCCGGCGTCGCGACGGCGGGCCTGGGGTTGCAAACGGTCCAGGGTCAGGCGGCGCGGAAGCACCGCCGGCCGAAGCGGCCCGTCGGGGCGTTGCACCAGCACAAGGACAATCCCACAGCCTACCCGGCCCACCCGGCACATCGCATCAGCAAGTAGCGAGCGTAGCCGCTGGTCGATTACCCGTCGCCTGGCGGCGCCCTACCGCTTCAGCAACAGCAACGACCGTCCCGGCATTTCGAACGCCTCGCCGGCGGTGACGACGCGGCCCTCGGGCGCGATGTCGCCGGTGGCGGAGTCCACGATCACGGTCCACTGGTCGTTGCCCTGCGGCGGCAGGCTGAATGCAACCGGCTCGTAGTGGCCGTTCAGGAGCAGGAAGAGATCGTCGTCCACAAGGCGGTTGCCCTCGGCGTCGACCTCCACCAGGGCCTTGCCGCCCAGCCGCATGGCGATGCTCTTGTTCCAGCCTTCCTCCCAGTCGTCATCGCTCATCGGCTGACCGTCCGGGCGGAACCAGGCCAGGTCCTCCACGCCGCCGGAGCCACGCACCTTCTTGCCCTGGAAGAAACGCGGCCGGCCCAGGCTGGGGTGCTCGTCCCGCAGGTGGATCAGGCCGCGTGTGAAGTCATGGAACGCCTGCTTGCGCTCGTCCAGGTTCCAGTCCACCCAACTGATCTCGTTGTCCTGGGCGTAGACGTTGTTGTTGCCGCCCTGGGTGCGAGAGAGCTCATCGCCGTGCGAGATCATCGGCAGCCCCTGCGACAGGAGCAGGGTCGCCATCATGTTGCGCTTCGTCTGCTCCCGCGCCGCGATGATCGCCGGGTCGTCGGTCGGGCCTTCCACGCCGTGGTTCCAGGAGAGATTGTGGTCGTGGCCGTCCCGGTTCTCCTCGCCGTTCGCCTCGTTGTGCTTGTCGTTGTAGCTGACCAAATCTTCCAGCGTGAAGCCATCGTGGGCGGTGATGAAGTTGATGCTGGCGTAGGGGCGGCGGCCATCTCCCTGGTAGAGGTCGGAGGAGCCGGTGAGGCGGTAGGCAAGCTCGCCCACGGCGACATCGTCCGACTTCCAGTAGGCGCGCACCGTGTCGCGGAACTTGTCGTTCCACTCGCTCCAGAGGGAGGGGAAGTTGCCGACCTGGTAGCCGCCCTCGCCGATGTCCCAGGGCTCGCCGATCAATTTTACCCGCGAGAGCACCGGGTCCTGGTGAATGACATCGAAGAAGGAGCCGAGGCGGTCGACATCGTGGAACTCGCGCGCCAGGGCCGAGGCGAGGTCGAAGCGGAAGCCGTCGACGTGCATCTCCGTCACCCAGTAGCGCAGGGAATCCATGATCAGTTGCAGCACCTGCGGGTGCATGGCGTTGAGGGTGTTCCCGGTGCCGGTGTAATCCATGTAGAAGCGGGGGTCATCCTCCACCAGCCGGTAGTAGCTGGCGTTGTCGATCCCCCGGAAGGAGAGCGTGGGGCCAAGCTGGTTCCCCTCGGCCGTGTGGTTGTAGACCACATCGAGGATCACCTCGATGCCGGCGGCGTGCAGCGCCTTGACCATCTCCTTGAACTCGCGCACCTGCCCGCCCACCTCCGTGCTGCTGGCGTAGCGGGCCTCCGGCGCGAAGAAACCGATGGTGTTGTAGCCCCAGTAGTTGCGCAGCCCTTGCTCCAACAGGTGGGCGTCATCGAGAAAGGCGTGGATCGGCAGCAGTTCGACCGCCGTCACCCCCAGGTCCTTGAGGTAGCGGATCACCGGCTCGCTGGCGAGGCCGGCGTAGGTGCCGCGCAACGCCTCCGGCAGGTCCGGGTGCTGCTCCGTGAAGCCCTTGACGTGCAGCTCGTAGATGACGGTGTCGTGGAGTTCCGTGTTGGGCCGCCGCTCGTCGCCCCAGTCGAAGCGATCATCCACCACGATGGCGCGCGGCACGCCCCAGGCGTCATCCTGAGTGTCCTGCTCCAGGTCGTTACCGCTGCCCAACGGGTAGCCGAACACGGGCGCTTGCCAGTTCACCGTGCCGGCCAGGGCACGGGCGTAGGGGTCGATCAGCAGCTTGGCGTGGTTGAAGCGGTGGCCTTCCTCCGGGGCGAAGGGGCCCTGCACGCGGTAGCCATACTGCTGCCCCGGCCCCACCCCCCTCAGGTAGCCGTGCCAGACGTGCGCGGTGGTTTCGCGCAGGGGCACACAGCCGGTCTCCTTGCCGTCGGCGTCGAAGAGGCAAAGATCCACGCCGGTGGCGTGCTCGCTGAAGAGCGCAAAGTTCGTCCCTTCGCCATCCGGTGTGGCGCCCAGGGGAAAGCGTGACCCGGGCAGAACTTTCGGCTCCGCCGCGACGCTGGTCATGGAGGGTCTCCTTCGTCGTGTCATCGTTCAAGGTGTATCGGGCACGGTGATACCGGCCCTAGGGCGTAGAGCGCACGTGTCGTGCCGCGGTTGTGCTGTTCAACGATCAGCCGGACACCGTGAGCCCACCGTGTTCGTGATACCTGTGAGAGCAGCCCGGAAAGCAACGCTTACAACACATGGGGTACGAAGCGCGATAATCCTCTACACCAATCGATGATCGCGTTACAGCACCAAGGGGCATGATCGCCCGCCAGTAGGCAGCATGCTACACGATGTCCAAGACGCCACAGCCACCCTCGCCATCAGCATGCCAGTCGAACCGGGGCCGGAAGACAACGGTGCGCCCCGGACCCAAGGTTTGCCCGCGCCGCATGTTGTTGAGCCAACAGAAATCCGTGGTGGCAAAGGGAACATGAGGAGGATCGGGTGAAGCCAGCAAGGTTGCGACGTGGGGAGACCATCGGGATCGTCAGCCCGTCCTGGTATGGCGGCGAGCCCTTTGCCCATCGGATCGCACGCGGTGTGGCCCACCTCGAGGCACTGGGATTCAGGGTCATGATCGCGCCGCACGCGCTCAACACGGCCGGGTACATCTCCGACACGCCACAGCATCGCGCCGATGACCTGCACGCCCTGTTCGCCGATCCGCAGGTGCGCGCCATCATCGCCACGATCGGCGGCGATCACGCCTGCCACCTGCTCCCCCTGCTCGATTGGGACCTGATTCGCGCCAACCCGAAGATCTTCCTCGGGTTTTCCGATCTCACCGTCCTCAACGTGGCGATCTGGACGATGACCGGGCTGGTCACCTTCAACGGCCCCACGCTCATGACCGACTGGGCCGAGTACCCAGCGATGCCTGAGTATTCGGAGACGTACGCGCTGCGGGCAATCACCAGGGCGGAACCCATCGGCGTCATTGAGCCGGCACCGTGGTGGACCGACGAATTCCTCGATTGGGAGACCAAAGCCGACCTGGCGCGGCCACGGCAGCAGCACCCCTCGCCGGGCTGGACCTGGTTACGCGGTGGAACGGCGGAGGGGCGGCTCATCGGCGGGTGTCTGGAGTCCTTGCAGCACCTGCGGGGCACGCGCTACTGGCCCTCCTGCGAGGGTGCCATCCTCTTCCTTGAAACCTCGGAAGAGCGGCCCAGCCCGGAGAAAGTTGACAGCATCCTCATGGACTACGAGAACATGGGCATCCTGGCGCAGATTCGCGGGCTGCTCATGGCGCGGCCCTACGGCTACTCCGCCGAAGAACGCGCCCAACTCCACGAGGTCATCCTGGCGCGCACCGAGCAGTTCGCCTTCCCCGTCATTGCCGACATGGACTTCGGCCACACCACCCCGATCTTCACACTGCCCATCGGCTGCCGCGGCCGCATCGATGGCGACGCGCGACAGTTCGCGATCACGGAAGCTGCCGTCTCAGACTAGGCGTCCGAGATCTTGCATCGCGTGCCAACGCGGCATGTCGTCATGCCAGCCTGGACCCCGTTCGTCATCCTTGATGGCAACCCGTTCAAGGGGCTCCGGTCCAACTGGATTGTCGCGACCGATGGTTCTCCTGGAGGTTTAGTCAGCCGTGGCCCCTGCATCCAGGGAGGAAGGCGGAGGGGTCACCCTTCACCGGGAGCTCAGGGCATCAGGCCTGCCGTGACAGACAACAGTGCGGAGAGGTTGTAGAGCCGCACGACGCCAACGATGTTGCCCAGGGCGCTACCCACCCCGACGGGCGGCGTCTCGGCCTGAAGGCGAGCAACCCAGCGCGACCAATCGTCGGTGATCGCCCCTCGCGCCGAGCGAGGACACGATCCAGGCGGGCATCCGTCTCCGCGTGAACGTGCAGATCAGCCTTCGGCAGCAACATAGCGACTGACTCCAACTTCCGCGCAGTGGAGAGTGATTGCACGACCTGAGCCGGATCAGCGTGTTGGTCCCCTTCTGCTGACCGTGGGGTATATCCGCTGGCACAACTCCCGCATTATCGCAAGCGACGTGGCCTGCACACGCCAGCGACAGGCAA
>DAOUDE010000011.1:0-16006 GCA_034431475.1 Thermomicrobiales bacterium
CCCACGGGAGGCGAGGCCGCCGCGGACGCCCCTCACCTGCTGGCGAGGGTGGATGAGGTGCGCGCCTGACGCGGGGTGGAGCAGCGGCAGCTCGTTGGGCTCATAACCCAAAGGTCGGGGGTTCGAATCCCTCCCCCGCTACCACAAACTGGAAAGCACCGGTACCGTACAGGTACCGGTGCTTTTTGTGTTTTGCGGGAATGTGGGAGGGGCGAGATATGGGGTACGAGCGTGGCGCGTTTTGGCGCCTGCACGAGGAACCGGGTGCGTTCATCATCCCGAACCCGTGGGACACGGGAACGGCGCGCATGCTGGCAGCGCTTGGGTTTCCGGCGTTGGCAACCACGAGCGCGGGCATGGCGTTTGCACTCGGCAAGGCGGATGGCGAGGTGGGCTGGGATGATGCACTTGCGCACTGCCGGATGATTGTCGAGGCAACGCCACTGCCCGTCTCGGCGGACCTTGAGCGTGGATTGGGGGATTCGCCGGCGAGCGCGGCGGAGACGGTACGGGCAGCGGCTGGGGTTGGCCTGGCCGGGTGCTCCCTGGAAGACTATTCAGGGACCGAGTCCCAACCAATCTACGACGTCTCGCTTGCGGTCGCGCGGATCCAGGCCGCGGCCGAGGCGGCGCGCGGGCTGCCTCGCGATTTCGTGCTGACGGCGCGCTGCGAGAATTTCCTTCACGGCCGCCCGGATCTTGATGACACGATCCGCCGCCTGCAAGCATACGAGGAGGCCGGCGCGGACGTGCTCTACGCCCCTGGTCTCCGTGATCTGGAGACGATCCGGGTCGTCTGCGCGGCAGTGACGAAACCGGTCAACGTCATCATGGGGCTTCCCGGCGCCATGTTCAGCGTGTCCGAACTGGAGCAGGCTGGGGTGAAGCGGATCAGTGTCGGATCGGCAATGGCCAGGCTCGCGTATGGCTCGGTGGCGAAGGCGGCTGCCGAAATGCGAGATCGTGGCACGTTCACTTTCGCGGACGGGATCATCGGCTTTGCCGCGCTTGAGGCGCTGGTGACTGAGCCTGCGTGAGGTGGTGAGGCGATACAGGCGATGCAGTTTTCGGCGCAGGTTGGGAGCTTCGCTTCGCTGGCAACCCGATCACGCTTTCAGGAGGGCGTGTGGTCGAGCTGCGCCTTGACGGCAGGAACGGCTTGAAGCGCCCGTGCGAAGTCCTTGGCTCTCGCCACGAGAACCTCGTCAGTATCGACTATTGTGAACCAGCGCTGTCGTTGCACCACGAACGGGGAACCGGGATGTCTCGGCACAGAGACATTCGTCCGTAGTGTAAGGATGTTCTGCGCTCCAGTCCCGGCGGCCAATTGCGTGTGTAGGCGCTGTACCAGCTGGTCGTGCGGCAAGCTGCGTCCAGGAAATGAAATGAAGACCATCGCCCGTCCTGGCACCCGCAGCATCTGCAGTTCCGCCATAGTGGCGTGCTTCCTGGGGTCGGTCCCGATGCCGTTGTCTGGGTCGAGAAACTCCAGATCGGCATCTCGTAGTTCTTGGACAAGGCGCGATGTCCATGCGGGCCGTCCAGCGAAAGGCGGCATCGGTTCACGATGGAACATCACCGTGTCTGGCCAGATCGCCGCGCGTTCAAGCGCCGCAACGCTGCGTTCTGGCAAAGATGAGAGTCCTGTGTGTAGAACGCTATCCAATTGCTGCCACGCTGGTTCGTCGCGCCACTCCACATGCCGCCCGTCTGATTTTCCGTCATTGCCAGGCACGTAGTACCAGGCAACGCCAAGCCTGCGATCATTTCCGGCCAAAGTGCTCAGAAAGGCGAACTTCAAGGCATCACTAACGTCACCAACGTATTGATCCCGCATTTTGCCTCCCTGGTGGTTATTGCTGTGGGTGAAGAACCGGGATGGCTACTGTCCCGGACTCGGACGTAGTGAGTTGGCAATTTCGTTGATGACCTCGTAGGCCAGCGCCACATCGGCTTGGGTTGTCTCGAACTGGCCGACCTGGAAGCGCAGGCCGGTCATGCCATCGACCTTCGCCTGGGTCAGGTAGATGCGGCCGTCGTCATTGATCGCCTGGAGCAGCGCCAGGTTGTGCGCATCCAGATCGGCGATGCCGGGCGGTTCGTGGCGGAACGCGAAGAGCGACAGCACCGGCGCGGAGAGCAGCCTGAAGTGGGGCGTGGCCGCGATGCGCTCCGCCAACGCTTTCGCCCAGGCGACGTGCTGGCGGATCATCAGGCGGAGGCCATCCAGGCCGTAGGCGCGCAGCAGGAACCAGAGCTTCAAGGCGCGGAAGCGGCGGCCGAGCGGGATGGACCATTCGGAATAGTCGGTGATGCCATCCGCGCCATGGGTAATCAGGTAGTCCGGGTGGATCGCCAGGGTGCGCAGCAGATCTGCCGGTTGCCGCAGGAAGTGCGCCGAGCAATCGAACTGTGCGCCTAGCCACTTGTGCGGGTTGAAGACGATGCTGTCTGCCTGTTCCACCCCATCCCAGAGGGGGCGGAACTCCGGGCAGATCATCGCCGACCCGGCCCAGGCGGCGTCCACGTGCGTCATCACGCCGTGGCGCTGGGCGATTTCGCAGACGGCGCGCACGTTATCCGTTGCGCCGACGCCAGTTGCGCCGACGCAGGCGATGACCCCGGCGGGTAGATACCCGGCGGCGCGATCCTGCGTGATAGCGGCCTCCAGCGCGGCGGGGTCGATGCTGCGCAGCGGGCCGCCGACGGGGATGCGCACAAGGTTTTCCGCGCCGATGCCGGAGATCCAGACCGCGCGGTCGATGGAGGAGTGGTTCTGGTCCGAGGCATAGACGCGCAGGCGTGGTTGACCGGCCAGACCTTCCTGATTACCCGCCCATCGCAGCGCGCGCTCGCGCATGGTCAGCACGGCGGCGAGGGTGGCGGTGGAGGCGGAATCCTGGATGACACCGGTGAAGGCAGCCGGCAGCCCCACGGCCTGGCGCAGCCAGTCCAGCATCCGTGTTTCCAGTTCGGTGGCGGCGGGCGAGGTTTGCCAGAGCATGCACTGGGCGGCCATGGCGGAAACCAGGTACTCGGCGATGACGGAGGCGGGGGCGGCGTTGGCCGGGAAGTAGGCGAAGAAGCGCGGGTGCTGCCAGTGGGTCATGCCCGGCAGGATGATGCGCTCGAAGTCCGCGAAGATGTCTGCTATCGCCTCGGGCGACTCGGGTGGCGCATCCGGGATGTGCGCGGCGATGTCGCCGGGCGCGGTCTGGGCGCGCACAGGGTACTCCCGGATGCGTTCCCGGTAGTCTGCACCCCAGGTGGCTGCCACGGTTGACCAGTGCCGGAAGGCGTCGCTATCCATGCCCTCGCCCGATGACGTACGAATTGCTCATGACCACTCGCGCACGCGAGTGGGTGTTGCAATGTCCTGGCAGGTGACGCTGCCATGGTGTCCACGTTCCTCGGTGAATGGTGGACCGAATGGGGTCTTCCGGCAAGCTCGATATTCCTGCCCCCCGCTACCGCGTGTCAATGCGAGCGTAGTCGGGAAATCTCGGTCTTTCCTCACGCCGATGAACGATGGCTGCACCCGATGCAGGGGCTGACTCGATCCCGGGCGACCTGTGACGCAGAGATCTCTCGCCAAGCTCGAGATGACACATGAAAGTGGACGGCAGAAGTGGGGCCTGTTGGTGGCGAAGGGGGAAGGTGAGCTCAAGTTGGATATGGGCAGGAATCAGCCGAAGAGGCCCAGTTGTTCCGCAGCTTCCTGTTCCCTGGCAGCCGCCATGTTGGTACGGGCGGAGATCGGCGGGAAGAAGGCATCGAAAGCGGCGTCGGTTGCGAAGAGGGGGCGGAAGCGCTCGGAGACATCGCGCAGGCGCTTCAGCAGATAGCTGGTGTTTTCGTCGTGGTCCCACTCGTCGATATGCCCCAGTTCGCCATCCTGTCGCTCATAAAACTCCAGGCGGCTGCCGGAACGCTGCATCGCTTGCTGCGGCAGGCGGTTGATCACCTTGCGCAGACGTGGGAACTTGTTCAGGGTTTCGTCATTGATCATGCCCCGCTGCACGATCTCATCTGCCGTCACCTCGCGCTGGCGCATACGCTCGGCCAGCGTGAAGTAGCGCTCGCGCACGGCGTCGCGGTCATCCTGCAGGAAGAGGCGGGCAGCGTCGGTCAGGAAGTCGCGCAGGCAGGGCTCCATGCGGCGGCTGCGCAGGGCGCTCCCCTTGAGCGTCATCGTGCCATCGTGCGCGAGCAGCGCGTAGGTCTTCAGCTTCAGGGAGAGCATGCCGACGTAGCGGCCATCGTGGCTGAGCCGGATGCCCTCGGGCAACTCCGCGGCGACGGCGTCGATGAAGGTTTGCTCGGCCTCGGGGTTGTCGATGCCAGGCGGCGGCACAAAGTAGACGCCGTCGGTATCCACCTCGATCGGGGTGGCGCCCTGCTCGTGCAGGTTGGCCACGATCTGCTTGACGATGCGCTGGCCGGAGAGGGTTACCTGCTCGGCGGCATCGTAGTCGTTGAAGAGACCGCCGCCATAGCCGAGGTAGCCATAGAAGGAGTTGATGAGCACCTTGAAGGAGCCCTGGATCCCTTCCCACATGGCGCGCTCTTCCGGGGTCGGCGCGCTGCGGCTCTGGCGCTTGGCGTCCAGGCGGCGGCTGGTGAGATCGGCCAGCATCGGCAGGTAGGCGCCGAGGGTGTCGCGGCTGGAGGTGATCCCTTCCGAGAGCATGATCGAGGGGTACAGGCTCTCGACGTCGCACTTGACGACCGGCCAGAAGGGGCCGCTCTCCAGCAGCTCGGCGTGCCCCCCGGCGTAGTCACGCGAGGCCTGCGCCGTGGGCACGCTGTGGCCGCTCATCAGGTAGGCGCGCAGCATCAGGTCGTTCAGCTTCTCGCCGGGGCCGCCCGTGGCGACCGCCTGGAAAGCGCGGGGCAGGAGTTGCGTCTGGTAGAACTCGGTCGGGGTGGCGAGGTCGGAGAGCACAGCCACATCACGCACGTCATCCAGCGCGTAGCGCAGCAGGCGGTCGCGGTCGTTCCGCCAGACCTCACCGATCTGCTCGCCGGGTACGAATTCACGATCCGCGCGGGTGAGGCCGAGTTGCTCCACCGCCGGCTTGAGGCCGTACGAGGTCAGGCGGCCGCCGATGTCGTACCGCTGGATCTGCTGGTAGGTATCGATGACGTGGCGGCCGGCAATGTACGCGGGCGTGTAGGGCATGGTGAGCGGCCCGGCCTTGAAGCGCGCCTGCCCGGAGCCCAGGCGAACCTCGGAGCCATCACGGCCCCAGGCGAGCGGGACGCCGTGGCGATCTGCGCGGGTAACCATGAAGGGCAGGTCGAAGTTGAAGAGGTTGTGCCCCTCGATGACATCGGGATCGAGCTCCTGGATGCGGGCGGTCACGCGCTCCAGCAGTTCCCCCTCGTCGCGCTCCAGGACATGAAGCTCCTCGACCTCGTGGCCCAGGCGCATGGCAACCACGATGACCTTGCCCTCGGGGTCATGTGCGTTGAAGCCGAGCGTTTCGATATCGATCTGCAGCCGGCGCAGCTCGGTGAAGGTCATCTCCTTGAACAGGGTCTGCCCACTCTGCACAAGGTACTGCTCGATGGGGGAACGCAGCCGGAAGAAGCGTTCGCCGGCATCTTGGGCGGCGCGGACGGCATCCTGGAAGCTACGCCAATCCGCGAACTCGACAAGGAAGCGGAAGGCGTGCTCGCCGGCCAACTCGGTGATCTGCGTGTCGCGCCAGACGTTGGCGCGCTCCGAGAGCAGCCACGGGCGGAACCGAGCCTCTTCGGCCACGGTCTCATCGCCGCTGCGGCGGAAGATGCGCACGCCCTGAGCGCCTGCTGGCTCCACAGCCACGAGGCTGGGCGTGCGGTTCCGGCCGTAGAGGAAGTCCTCGGTGGAGAGGGGAATGGTGGAGGGTGGGGTGAAGGTCGGCATCATTTGGGGGTCAGTGTACTGTGGGAGGTCGGCTTGCCTCACGCAAGGGCGGCTGCTGGAATGGGCGACGGTGATCCACGGCGGTGCGCCCTCCTGGCGCCTTGCCGCCCCGTGCGTGTGGCGGTTGCGTCAACGCTGTCACCGTCGTCCAAACCTGCTCGATATTGTCGGTAGCGACGAGATCCTGCTTGAGTGAGGTGCCAGGTGGCGACCAACGGGATTTACGGGCGGATGTGCGGTGGTTCGCTCGGACGGATCGGCGTGAGTTGATATGCTCGATGCTGTCCATCGTGCAGTCCCCAACCGACGACCTGCCCCTGCTTATTGATGGCGGTTGCACTGGCAAGCGCCCATCCTGACGTTGGATCGATGCAGGTATTGAGGTTGATCCACGGTTCACGCCAATCGTGAGCCGCCTTGACAGCCACGGGTTGGCCCTCTCGATCAGGCATCCGCCACATCTCGCCGACGATGACCCCATGCTCGTTGATGCCATTGGCGCGACTGCTCCGGTAGCCGCTCGGGACAGCGATTGCGTGCTCTGTCCTTCCGTCCCGGCTCCAGACAACGGCGTGGTTCCCGTGGAATCCCGCCATGACCCCAAAATCGTTGACCGCCCGGACAGCACTCGGTGCGGTTGAGCCAGGAGTCAGATCGGTAGCCATATTGGGCTCACTACGGCTCAGGTCCCACCAGGCAGCGTGTTCGATGCCGAGATCATACGGACGAATGGTGCCTACAGCTTTCTGGGGAACGCTGCTGTTGACGGCGAGGGCCTCCGCGAAATGCGCGGGGTGCCCGATTTCGACGCCCTCGTAGTCCAGCCGAAGGACGCGCCGTCCATCCTCGTCCCAGACCGCGGCCGCCATGCCAGCGCCGGGAAAGTAACCACCGACGATTTTCCCACGAAAACTGACGCCGTGAGCGAAGGCGTTGGCAAAGGTGGAGGCATCGTATGTCACGCGCTGGACAACGGCATTTCGCCCCCAAACGGTGAGGCGCCCCTTCGAGCGCCCGACGATCATACTCAGGTCATTGATGGCCAGTCCTTCGGTGCCGCCCAGACCCGTCCGGACGACTTCGAGTTGCGTCATCCGGTGGTCGAAGCTCGTCCAGATAAAGCCGGCGGTGGCGTCCGAATCGGGCGGGCCCAGGAATCCGACCGTGTCGCCGTCCAGGCCGATTGCCATGGCGGTGGCCTGGTCAAAGCCGGCAACAATGCCAAGGTCTTCAACCTGGTAGCGCAGCTCAACTTCAGGATCGATTGTCGCCATCGGTCGTCCCTCGTTCGTCCGACTCCATCGTGGAGTCAATGCGGTTGGCCCAGGTGATGTCAGACAGGATGATCAATCCAGGACAATCGAGCCATTCGGGATCCCCACGTCCCAGGCAATCTGCGCTTTGCAGCCAGAGGGCAGCGGAGCGTGATCGTGCGCATCTGGATAGAGCAGCGATGGCGCCACCGTGATTGGCGCTGTGCCATCGTGCCGGACGGGGGCAACATATCGGGACAAGAACGCAGTTACAAACTCTCTCGTCAGCGCGCCGACTGTGGAGTAGCAGGGTCCGCGATCACCACCGCTACAGCGTCCTTCGTCCGGAGCCAGGTAATCCCAATGCTCGCCTTCATTGAATATCAAGCGATGCTTTGGCTCTGGAACGCTGTCCCACAGCAACGCAGCGCCCCCGGTCAAGGCAGCGAAGGACGATTCCCAGGGGCTGCCCCCCCAGGCAAAGAGTGAGGCGCCTGAGAGGCTGCCCAACGGACTTGGTTCTGTCCCGACATACCCGATCCAGCCACCGCTGAGCGACACGTAGGCCTGACCGAAGCCAGAAGCGTTCAGGCGGCCACCGACAATGGCGCCATAGGAGTGTCCAATGATGCCGATCTTGTCAGAGAGGATCGCCCGCTTCGACCAGGAACGTTTCATCCAGGCGAGTACTTCTGACGCCTTGTTGACGTCACTGTCACCGAAGGGATCTGGACCGCTGCCAAAGCTGGGCACGGCTACTACGAAGCCGTGCTGCGCCAGGTGGGCCGGCAGCGCACTCCAGCGGCGGTAGTGGTTCGCATCAGGGACCCCGCACGAACCATGGACGAAGAGGATGAGCGCGTAATCTTCACAGCTCCCGGTAGCCGTGGCATTGAGTGGTTCACGGCTCGTGGTGGGGTAGAAGACTCGCACGTTCGTGGGGAGCGTCCCACTTGCTGGAAGATCCTCATAGCCATGATGGAGCGCGTGGGCAATCGTTGGACAGCGATTTGGAGGCGGGCACCGGCACTCGCCGCGCTTGATCCAGGTACAGTCTGCTCGGCGGCCATAGACATTGCAGACCCCGTCATGGTCCATATCGAAGCAACCGACTTCATACTGGTATCGACATGGGTGACCGTCATGAGTACGTGGCAATGGCATGCTTCAACCTCCTCGGTTGGCGACCACTGTACCGACGCGTCAAGCGCAGAACATCCGTACAAAATGCGGATTTACGCCTTGTGCAATGCTCAGCTTGAACATGTTGATTCATGTCCCTGCTACCAACGAATGACCGGCAAGACGAGACCATGGGTTGGCCAGTCGCAAGGCACGATTCAGGTGAGGAGAGGCAAATGACCAGTTTCGAGCTATCGCTGGGGATCGCGGAGCGGACCGGCAATCTGAACCGGCAGGGGGTACCCTGCTTTTTGGGGTCGCACCCGGCGGGGAGCGCGGCGGACCTGGCGGGCGCGGATGTTGCGATCGTGGGTGTGCCGTTCGTCAGCCCGTTGATCGGGTTCGAGAACGACCTGGCGCCGCGCAAGGTGCGCATTGCCGGGCTGACCTACATCTCCAGCTATGTGCCGGAACTGGAGATCGACCCCGGCGCAGACCTGAAGCTGCTGGACTACGGGGATGTCGATTTCCCGTTCGGGGATACCCACGCCGCAAACGCGGCAGTGCAGGCGGTGATGAGCGAGGTGGTGGCGGCGGGGTGCCTGCCGGTGACCATCGGTGGCAACGCCCCGGCCTCCAGCTTCGCGGTGATCAACGGGATCACGGCGCAACGCCGGGGGAGCGTGGGGGTGATCAGCTTCGATGGTCACTGCGACACCGCGCCTGACTGGGGCACGGACCCGAATTCCTCGAACTGGGTGCTGGCCGCGTACGAAGCGAACGCGGCGCTGAGCCGCGCGAATCACGTCCAGATCGGCCTGCGCGGCATGAATAACCGCCCGGTGGACATGGCCTATTTCCGCGACAACGGAATGCGCACGATCATGGCCCGCGAGGCGCGCGCGATGGGCAGCATGACTCTGGCGGAGACAGCCGTAAGCCACGCGGTGGCGGGTGTCGATCACCTGTGGCTGGCAGTGGACCTGGATGTGCTGGACAGCTCGAACACCCCGGATTGGGACTGGCCCGATCCCTACGGTCTGATCGCGGGCGACATCCTGGAGACAGCCTACCTGGCCGGCAAGAGCGGCAAGTTGTGCGGGGTCTCGCTGATGATGATCGGCGGCAACGTGGCCTCGGTGCAGCGCATTGCGGTCTGGATCATCATGTACGCGCTGGCGGGGTACGCGGAAGCGCGCCGGGGGTAGGGCGGGAGGGCACGGTTCCCTCGTTGCTCAATGTCGAGTTGGCCGTTGCGGATTCGACAAGTCAACGCACGGTGTCGCCAGCGCGAGACCGTGCGGCTGGCTGCGCGCCAGCGAGGAACCGGACGAGGAGGTCGATCATGCGTTCCCTGGCAACGTCCACCGTAGGGATCGGAACGGCATGAATATCCACACCGCCATCACCATCACGCCGCTCCATGTGGCCGACCTGCACATCGAGGGTGAGACGATGCCGGTCTACGTTCACCTGATCGACCATCCCGAGGCACGGGTGCTGGTCGACACGGGCATGACGGAGCTCCACCCGGCGCTGGCCGACATGGCGCCCCGCATCATGCCGCTCACCGAACAGGATATCGACCTCGCCAGCATCGACCTCGTGGTCAATACGCACCTGCACGCCGACCACATTGGCGGCAACCACCTCTTTGCCGGCACGCCGATCTACGTGCAGCAGCGGGAACTGGACGACGCCCGCAACCTGGACGACTACACCATCCGCGAGTGGGTGGAAGCGCCCGGCGTGCAGTACGTACCGGTCGAGGGCGAGCACGAGTTGCTCCCTGGACTGCGGCTTGTGCCGGCGCCGGGCCACTCCAATGGCATGCAGGTGGTCGTTGTCGAGACCGGCGCGCGGCCGCTCATCGTGGGGGGCGACGTGGCGGTGTGGTTCGGTGAGCTCGACGAGCCGCACTCTGAAGGCCAACGACGGGTGCTGGCGCTCGACCCCGAACTGGTCTGGCTGGCGCATGAGCGCGAACCCTGGCGGCCGGGCGCCAGGTGAGGCAAGGCCCGGACGACCGCGCTGAAAGCCCTCACCTCAACCCCTCTGCCTGCGCAAGTACCGCTGGCAAGGGGTGTATGCGGCATCGCCGCGCCTGCCCACGAGGAACCCTCACTCCCAGCCCCTCTCCCTGAGTACTTGCGCAGGGCGAGGGGAGCCGATCCACGCGGGCGAGGCCAGGACCTGGCGCGCCAAGGGCACATGGGGCCCCCGACGTCGCCACCGAAAGCCCCTCTCCTGCGCACAGGGAGAGGGGTTTGGGGTGAGGGTTGCTCGTAGGCACGCATCGTAGTCCATACCTCCCCCTGCCAGCTGATGCGCAGGAGAGGGGCTTTCTGTCACCCACGGGTGCGTTTTCGGCGTAACCGCGCCGATAGTATTCCGGCCTGCCTCGCAAAGGAAACGTGATTCCCGTAGCGCCAACAGGGATGTAGTGCTTCTCCGAGAGGACCTGACGTGTTCCGTAGGGCTTGACGCATGCCGATATAGGTATATGATTGCTTGTATGGCACGAGCAGCGACCACCTCGGATGTCTTCAACGCGATAGCCGAGCCGCAGCGCCGGGAGATCCTGGTATTGCTGCGGGCGGGGGAACGGCCGGTGACCGAGGTGGCCCAGGAGTTGGGGTTGCCTCAGCCGGGGGCGTCCAAACACCTGCGGGTGCTGCGAGAAGTCGGGCTGGTGCGGGTGCGCAAGGCGGGCAAACAGCGCCTGTACGCCCTGGACGCGAAGGGGCTCAAGCCAGTTCATGCGTGGACCGGTGGGTTCGCGCAGTTCTGGAACGAGAGCTTCGATCGGCTCGATGCCTACGTGCAGGATCTCAAGCAGCCACGGGACGAGGAATAGCACATGGGCACGACGGAACGAGAAATGCTGGCGCAGGCCGCGACGGCGGACCGCGAGATCGTGATCTCCCGGATCATCGACGCGCCCCGCGAACTGGTGTTTGAGGCGTTTACCGAGGTGGGGCATCTGTCGCAGTGGTGGGGGCCGCAGGGGTTTACCACCACCACGCGCGCCTTCGAGTTCGGCCCCGGCGGGGTGTGGGACTTCGTGATGCATGGGCCAGATGGCACGGACTACCAGGAGTGGATCACCTGGACCGAGATTGCCCCGCCGGAACGGATTGTCTTGCAGCATGGGGAGTACCGCGACGACCCGAACACCTTCGCGTCGTACCTCACTTTCGTACCAGACGGCGCGGCGACCCGCATCGAGATGCGCACCGTGTTCCCCACTCGGGAACTGCGCGATGAGGCGGTCGAGAAGTACCACGCAATTGAGGGCGGCCAGCAGACCCTGAGCAACCTGGCGGCTTACGTTGCCGAGATGGTTCGGCAGGGAGCGCAAGGCTGATGGCCGGCAAGGTGTTCTTCAGCGTGACGATGTCGCTGGATGGGTTCATGGCGCCCGATGCCGTGCCTGTCGCGGACGTTTTCTCGCCCGAGAAGCGGAACGATCCGGACGTCAGGCGCTGGATGGCGCAGTGGTCTGAACTGCAGGCGTGGGCGTTTCCGCTGCGCTTCTTCCGGGAGAATCTGAAGCTCGGCGATGGGGGTGAGGAAGGGATCGACAACGACATCGCGCGGACGACGTTCGAGCGCACCGGCGCGAGCGTGATGGGCAAGCGCATGTTTGATGGCGGCGAGTTGGCCTGGCCGGAGGATGCACCGTTTCACACGCCGGTGTTCGTGTTGACGCACGAGCGGCGTGATCCCTGGGAGCGTCCGGGTGGGACCACGTTTTACTTCGTCAACGACGGCATCGCATCGGCGCTCGACCAGGCTCGCGCGGCTGCTGGTGACCGCGATGTCCGCCTCGCGGGCGGCGGCGCAACGATCCTGGAGTACCTGAACGCCGGCATGATCGACGAGTTCTCGATCACACTCTCGCCCGTGCTCTTCGGCTCCGGCATTCGCCTGTTCGAGGGCGTGGATGCGGGCCGCGTGGCGCTGGAGCCGGTCCGCGCAGAGCCGACGCAGCGGGTCACCCACCTGACCTACGCCGTGCGGGCGCGGTAACGGTTGCGACACGAACAGTTCGCAGCGGCAGGTCGGATGCAACCGGCACCACCTTGCAAACAGCGCTACTCCCCAAACGCGGCTTTTGCGGCGGCCAGGCGCAGGGGCTCGATGCGCTCGCGTTGTTGCTGGGCGCGGAGGCGGAGGGCGGTGAAGTCTTCGGTTTGCAGGAGCGGGTTGCCGGGCATTGCGTGTTGCAGGCTGGCCCAGAGAGACTCCTTGCCGAAGATGCCCATGGCAATGGTTTCCAGCATTTCCAGGCGACGCAGGGCGCCCTGCTCGGGATCGTCCAGGTAGAACTTGACGTCGCCGAGCTTCTCGGTCAGCCAGGCGGCGGCCTGGCGCGGCTGGCTCACCTCCACGCCGGTGCGTGCCATCAGTCGCTCCAGGACCTCGCGGTCGGCCTGGATCTCACGGCGCAGGTTGGCCAGTTCCGGATCGCTGGCCAGGTCGTCCAGCATCTCCAACGCGATGACGGACCCGGCCAGGTGGTCGTTCAGGTAGATTGTCAGTCGCTCATTCGCTTGCATGATGCCCTTCCTTCGCCTCTTGCCTCCGGCACAGCGTATGCAGTGTAGACAGGTGAAAGGAGGTCACTCATGCCGTATGCAACACGAAGTGATCTGCCAGCCAGCGTGAAGGACAATCTGCCGGCGCACGCGCAGGATATCTACAAGGAGGCGTTCAACAGCGCCTGGGATGAATACGGGCACGAAGAGGAGCGGGCGCACCGGGTGGCGTGGGGCGCGGTGAAGGAGAAGTACCACAAGAGCGCAAGCGGGAATTGGGTGGAGGGGAAGTCGGACGACGCGTAGGGCGGGGCGGACGGGAGCGGCTCGCCGCAACGCCGCAACAACGGCAAACCATCGTGGATGGTAGACGAGATCCTTCCCTCGTCAGGATGACACCTGTGGGGGATGCTGCCTCGAACTATGGCGGCCGGGGACGAGGTGCCTCGACTGCGCTCAGGACGACACCCGACGGTTGGGGCGTCCGCGCAACATGTTGGTTGAGGCCAGGTTCCTCGACGAGTTCGAGATGACACGCGTGATGGGCTGAGCGCTATGACGCGGTGTCTCGCAGCGGGCGGAAGAACGCGCGAATATCTGCAGTGAGCAGGTCCGGGGCTTCGAGGGCGGCGAAGTGGCCGCCAAGGTCGAATTCGCTCCAGTGGCGGATGTCGTAAACGCGTTCGGCGTAGGAGCGGACCGGTTGCAGGATGTCGCAGGGGAAAACGGCAACGCCCATGGGCACGGGGCAGGGATTGGGCGTGCCCCGGCCCCGCGCGGATTCGTAGTAGATGCGCGCTGAGGACCCAGCGGTGCGCGTGAACCAGTAGAGCGAGATGTTGGTCAGCAGATGGTCGCGGTCGATGGGCGTGCGCGGGTCGGACCACGCGTGAAACTTCTCGGCGATCCAGGCGAGTTGGCCGGTGGGAGAGTCGGTGAGGCCGTAGGCGAGCGTTTGCGGTTTGGTGGACTGGATGCCGATGTAGCCCGGCACGTTGGCGTTGTACTGCTGCAACTTCGCGATCCGCTCGGCCTCGCCCGGCTGCAGGGGAATGTCTGCGGCCGGTGGGTTGATGCGCAGGTAGTTGAGATGCACGCCCACCACCTGCTCTGGCGCGAGCAGGCCGAGATCGCGGGTGATCGCCGAGCCCCAGTCGCCGCCCTGTGCGCCGTAGCGGGCGTAGCCCAGGCGCGCCATCAGCACCTGCCACGCGCGGGCGATGCGCCGTACATCCCACCCGCGTTCACGTGTGTGCCCGGAAAACGTGAACCCGGGGATGCTGGGCGCGACGACGTGAAAGGCATCCGCTGGATCGCCGCCGTGCGCTCGGGGGTCGGTAAGCGGCCCGATAATGTCGATGAACTCGACGATGGAGCCGGGCCAGCCGTGGGTCAGGATCAGCGGCAGGGCGTCTGGCTCGGGAGAGCGCACGTGCAGGAAGTGGATGGTCTGGCCGTCGATCGTGGTCTGGAACTGCGGGAAGGTGTTGAGCCGCGCTTCCCACCTGCGCCAGTTGTACCCGTCACGCCAGTATGCGGCGAGGTCCTGGGTGGCCTGCAGGGGGATACCGTAGTCCCAGGCCACATCCGGAAGTTCGTCCGGCCAGCGGGCGGCACGGAGGCGCTGGTGCAGGTCATCCAGGTCCGCGTCCGGGATGGCGATCTGGAACGGCACGACGGTGTTGGCGGCACTCATGAGTAAGACTCAACCTGGAGGTACGCGATCAGCACACCACACCTCTGGCGAATGGCCATCCTCCGTGCGGAGTTTGCAAGTGGTGGGGGCAGCACGGTTTCTCTTGACATCCTGATGGTGAAACCATAGCATGTAGCGGGTTTTGCACAAGCTAAATTCTTTTGTGCCGCAGCGGAATTTCGCTGCATCGTTCGGATGCCAGGAGACATCTATGCATCGCGTTGCACTCACTCTCGGCCTCTCGATCCTGCTCTCAGCCAGCAGTACCTTGCCCACGATAGCGCAGGGGACTCCGGCCTCTGGTGAGGGGATGTTTGCCGGGCTGGGTTTGCCAGAACTGGTGATCACCGTCACCGACACGGGACTGCAACCCGACCAGACGGAAATTCCCGCAGGACGCTACCTGGTGACGCTTGAGGCAGGCGATGCACCCAACGCCTCGGCAGGCTTTGTACGCCTGGCGGAGGGGAAAACACTGGAGGATCTCAGTTGGGCGGACGAAATGGCGGCTGGAACCCCGGCGCCGGAAGAGGGTCCACCCATTGAGGATCTGGCGTGGATTTTCGAGACGTATGTTTCCGGCGGGCCGTCTGCGATCAACCCGCAGGTAGTGGTGAATCTGCCCGCTGGTGAGTACGGCATCTGGGCGGATGATCCAGCGTCTCCCATGCCGGCCCAGGGTTTGACGGTGACGGGTGACCCCGACCCGGCGGCGATCAGCGGGCCCGAGCCTGAGCCGGCGGTCACGGTCGAGCAGATCGGGACAGGCGGCAAGGGGTTCACGTTCGGTGTGGATGGCGAGTTGACGGCAGGCCCTCAGATCGTAAAGATCGTCAACGGCAGTGACCAGCCGCACTTCACCTCGGCATTTCAGTATCCGGAGCCCATCACGATTGACCAGGTGATGGCCAGCATCATGTTCGATCCTTCGTCTGGCGCGACGCCGGCTCCCGATCTGCTCGATCTGGAGCAAACGCAGTTCGTCGCATTTGTGGCGGCGCAGTCTGCCGGCACGGTGACATGGACGGTTCTCGACCTGCAGCCTGGACAGGTCGGGCTGGAATGCTGGATTCCGGATCCCCTGGCGGGCGGCGTGCCGCACGCATTGGAGGGGATGATCCAGTTGTTTGACGTGGCACAGGCGTAGCCGCACCGGCAGACGCGCCTGCGTCCAGCAACTGACGCCTCCCGGCCTGGGCTCTCGCTGAGCGTACACGAGGACGTGGCCTGCTGCGGGCCCAGGTACGCCTGCTCCCGGAACAATTGAAAGCCCCTCGCCCTGCGCAAGTACTCAGGGCGAGGGGCTTCCTCAGTTACCCATGCAGCGGCGCAACGCCTGCCGTGGGTGGCAGAAGTGGCGTGACGCCGCCAGCAGCGGGTGGCAGGAGGGCGGCGGAGAGGACCTGGTCCAGGGAATCGACCTGGATCAACTCCATGCCGTCTCGTACGACGGCGGGGAGTTCGGCAAGGTCCTTGGCGTTGC
>DAOUDE010000012.1:0-2416 GCA_034431475.1 Thermomicrobiales bacterium
GGCGATAGTTCTCCCATCCCACGAACCGGCTCACCAGCCCGTTTCGGAACTGATAGCGGCTGATCGTGATGGCGTAGGCCAGTGGGAACGCCGTCAGGAGCAGCAGCCACGCAACCGCCGGGAGAACGAAGAGCCACTTGGCGTAGTCGTTGCCCAGAAGCCGTTGTTCGCGATTGATGAAGAGCGTGATCCATGGAATGACCGCCGCAATGGCAAAGCAGATCAGTGCGCCAATCAGTCCTGGGCCGAGCTTGGATGCATCCTCGTCGACCAACGTGAGGTTTCGGTGAGTGAAGAGCGGAAACGCCATTGCCAGCAGAGCGCCGAAGGTGACACCCAGGCAGTGCACGATGCGCTCGGAATGCGGCAAGAGGAGCGCCGCCAGGATGGCGACGATGGCGCCAAACCACGAAAGCGTGAGCACCCAACCGTCACCCTTGAAGGTGAACTTGTTGCTCACCTCTTTGAGTGTGAGCGTGGATCCGTCCACCAGCTCGACCGCTGCAAGCGTGTATGCCAGCGCTCCGCCAATGACAATGGCGGCCACGGTCAAGAGGCGCGGAATCCAATATCGCGCGCCGCTGCCGTACAGAGATTTGTCTGCTGAGCGCAGCGGCGCCTCCCGGATCTCGGAATCAGCACCGAGCGGAATACTCTGGTTCACCATTGTTCACGGCCTTTGGCGATCTCGCGTGAGTCGATAGGGAACTGGGAGGGCGGCACTGCCGCCCTCCCTTGAGTTCGATCGAATTTCGACCGTGGATCTAGAGACCCAACGACGCCTTGTAGACCTCGAGCTGCAGATCGACGCCGAGACGATCGTTGATATCGCGGAAGTCGGTGGCGAGATTCGCCATGGCTTCCTCTGCGCTGCCAACCTGGCCAGTCACGAACTCGGAGAGCCGGATATCCAGGGCATTCCAGTACTCGGCCGTGCCAGGGATTCGCAGGTACGGCAGTTGGTTCGGGTTCTGGAAGGTGTCGTAGTACGCGCGGGTGTACTGGATCGCATCGGCTTCGGAGAAGCCTTGCGCGACGTAGTCGGCCAGCACACCGGTGCCGCCCTCGACCGCTTCCGGTGGCATCTGGGACATGCGGCCCGGGTCGACGCCATCGGATCCGCGAGTGGCGTAGAACTGCTGCTTCGGCTCGGTGGCCAGGAGCGCGAGCAGGTAGTACACCGCTTCAGGCGACTCCGATCCGCTCATGATCACGCCAGACCAGCTGCCGCCGGTCGTATTGCCCACCAGGTTCGGGGCCTCGGTCTCGTACGACTCGCCCGTGAGCGGGTTGGTGTACTTGAGCGTGCCAGGGAGCTGGGCGGTACCCACGTTGCCGTTCACCGGCGCGTTTTGCTCGACCGCGAGGGGAAGGACGTCGCCCCAGCTGAACGTGAAGACGGCGTTCCCTTGCAGGAAGTGATCCCACGCTTCACCGAGCGCCCATCCAGCCTGTGCTTCGGGCCCAAGATCGAAGAGCTTCTTGATCATGTTGGCCGCTTCGACGTGGCCGGCGCTCTCGACGAGCGGATCCATGGTCTCTGGATCGAACCAGTAGAGCACCGGGTTTTCGGGGCCGATGACATAGGGGGCCGACAGCGACATGTAGTGGAACATGCCCTGGCCGCCCACCTTCAGGTGCATGGAGATACCGTCGATGCCGGTGTCCTTGAAGTACGTCGCGATCTCATAGAGCTCGTCCCAAGTTGCCGGAACCGTCAGGTCCTTGCCTGTGAGCTCCTTGTAGGCCGCCATGTGATCCGGGTCCTCGAGCAGATCGCGCCGGTAATACAGCGTCTGGCCGTCCGCGTCGTAGGGAACCACGTACTTCTTGCCGTCGTACATGCGCAGCGCGCGCATGCCGGAGAACTCATCGTCGAAGTTGAACTGCGGGAACCCTGCAGCGGTGTCGTCGTAGTAGTCGTCATAGGAACGGACGAAGTTGCCGGCGACCAGGTCGCCGAGCCACCACATGCCGATGATCGAGCCGTCGATCGAGTTCGTTCCGGTGGCGGCATCTTCGAGCAGCTTCGCGAACGCCGTTTCGATCGGGTCAGCGACGATGTTGAGCTTGGCCCCGGTGGCGGACTCGTACTCCTCGCGGACTTCGTCCAGCGGCACCTTTACCGACGCATCGATCACCTGGATGGTGATCTCCTGACCGGCGAACATCGTACCGTCGCCCTCGGCGACGACCGGCGGTGCGGTTGGAGCGTCTTGCGCACCAATGCTGGCCGCTCGCAAGAACATCCCGGCCGCAGACGCCGAAATGCCGAGCGCCGCTGCGCGACCCAGGAATTCGCGGCGGGAAAGCTGGCCGCGCACAAGCGCGCGGTACAACTCATGAACAGTCGTCTGGGACACTGAGATACCTCCTCGTACTCGGTGCTCCCGGCATCACGCCGGGGTGGCCTCGC
>DAOUDE010000013.1:0-37349 GCA_034431475.1 Thermomicrobiales bacterium
CTGCCCGGCGTGCGGCGCTGACCTGACGGGCTCCTCCCGCTTCGAAACGTACGGCATTTGCGGCAACTGCCAGCGCCACTTCCCGCTCCCGGCGCGCGAGCGCCTGCGCCTGCTGGTGGACGACGGCAGCTTCCACGAAACGAACGCGGTGCTCGTCTCCCTGGAGCCGCTCGTTTTCCGGGACTTGCTGCCCATGCCGGATCGGCAGGAGGGGACGAGATCCCTCTTGCGTCGGGATGACCCTCGCGGGGATCGCGCGGCAGAAGCTGCCGAGCGTGGTGCGCTCTCGGGCAGCGGCGTGGGCGAGGCGGTGCTCACCGGCACCGGCACGATAGGCGGCCACGCCGCCGTGCTGATCGTGCTCGACCATGCCTACCTCGGCGCGAGCATCGGCCCGGTGGCGGGCGAGAAGATCCTGCTGGCGATGGAGGCTGCCGCCCAGCGCCGGCTGCCGCTGGTGGCCATCTGCACGGCAGGCGGCGCGCGCTCGCCGGAAGGACTGCTCGGCCTGCTCCAGGCCCCGAAGTTCGCGGCGGCTGCGGCGCAGATGCACCGCACCGGCGTGCCCTTCGTCAGCGTGCTGGCGCACCCGGCCACCGGCGCAGTCTGGTCGGCGCTGGCGGACCAGGCGGATATCATCCTGGCCGAGCCGGGCGCGCGGGTGGGGCTGGGCAGCCGCCCCGCCGACGCCGAGAGCGCGGAATCGCTCCTTGCCGGCGGCATGATCGATGGCGTGGTCAGCCGCCCGGCACTCCGCCAGACGCTCATCCGGCTGCTCGGCGTCTTTGCCGGGCGCGGCGCGTTCCGCCCCATCTACGGTGAAACCGTATTGGCCGGGCCGGCCACGGAACTGCCCCGGCCGCGTGCTGCAGGGTGGGAAGAGGTGCGCCTGGCGCAGCATTCCGCCCGGCCCGGCGCGCGCGCCTACGTGACGCGCCTGGTCAGCGACTGGGTGGAGTTGCACGGCGACCGCACCGGGGCCGATGCCTCCGGCGTGCTGGCCGGCCTGGGCTGCGTCGCGGGCGCGTCCGTCGCGGTGGTCGCGCTCACCGGTGATGGCCCGGCCGATGCCGCCGCCTGGCGGAAGGCGGCACGAATGCTGCGCCTGGCGGGTCACCTGGAACTGGCGGTGCTGGCCTTTCTCGATGCTCCTGCCCAGAGCGCCGACCGCGCTCCCGCACAGACCAGCGCCGCGCTCGCCAGCCTGATCGGGTTGCTCGGGGTGCTCCCGGTGCCGGTGATCACGATCATCACGGGCGAGGCGACCGGGGCGGCGGCAGCGGCCTTCGCGGCTGGCGACCGCGTGCTGATGCAGGAACACGCCATCGCCGCGATGGCGGCGGCCGAGCGTAGCGAACGCCCTGCTCCCGGACCGCAGACCGCGCCCCGTGCCCTGACCGCGTTCGAGTGCCAGCAGCTTGGGTTCGCGGATGCCATCATCCCGGAGCCCTCCCCGGCCGCCCACGCGGACCCCGAGCAGGCCGCTCGCCTCCTTGACAGCGCGGTGACCGCGGCCCTGGTGGAACTCGGCAGCGTGGGGCCGCGCCGCCTGCTCAATGACCGCGCCCGTCGCCTGCGCGCGCTGGGTCAGCGCGGAGCGGTTGCGCAGGAGGCCGCGCGCCTGGAGGTGCGCGAGTTGCAGGAGTTGCAGCGCACTGTTGCCCGCTCGCTGGGCGACCTGCGCGAGCGCCTGGAGGGGCTGCATCTGCCGCAGTTGACCGGCCCCGATCTCTCGCACCCCATCTGGGAGCGCGTGGTCTTCGACACCACCGCCTTGGCTGGCGTCGGGCGGGCGCGCGACGAATTGGCGGGGCGCATCGAGCGCGCGGTGCGCCTTGCCCCCTGGAATACGGGCGATGCGGCGGAACCACCGGCTTCACCCACGTCGCGCGACGAGGATGGCGGAAGGTAAACCGTGTCGATGATGCCGACCACTTACGGGTGTCGTCCTGAGCGAAGTCGAAGGACCTCGTTCGTGGGCCAATGCGGTCCGAGGTTGCGCCCACCTACGCGTGTCATCCCGAGCGAAGTCGAGGGATCTCGGCACTGCAGACCGAATTGGTGCGAGGAGGCCGCGAACCGTGGTCACGGGCGTCGTTCCTGGGCGACCGGTGATGCCGAGATTCCTCGACTTCGCTCAAGTCGACACGCGACGGTGGGCGTCACCTCCGGCCAATATCCCTCCTGCGAAAGAGCAAGCCGGCGATAACGTCGATCAACCGGATGCCGTCGCACCGGCAGTACAAGGATCGCCCAGTCATGGATGACCAACTCGTTCCAGTTCCCACCCCCTATCGCGTCGCCGTCATCCAGTTCGAGCCAGCCCTCTTTGCGAAGGAAGCAAACATCGCCGCGCTGTCGCGGCTGGTGGAGGATGCGGCAGTGGGTGGCGCGAAGCTGCTCGTCACCCCGGAGATGGCGACCACCGCCTACTGCTGGGCCGACCGCGCTGAGGTCGCGTCAGAGGTCGAGCCGATCCCCGGGCCTTCCACCGCGCACTTCGGCGAGATCGCGCGCCGGTACGACTGCTGGATCGTGCTGGGGCTGCCGGAGGTCGATCCCGAGACCGGCGTTTACTACAACAGCGCGGTGCTTATCGGACCCGAGGGGCCTGTGGGCGTGTACCGCAAGACGCACGCCTTCATCTCCGAGCCAACCTGGGCCAAGGATGGCGACCTCGGCCTGCCCGTCTTCGAGACGCCGCTGGGCCGCATCGCCATGACGATTTGCATGGATGCCTGCTACCCCGAGACGGCGCGCATTCCGGCCCTGGCAGAGGCCGACGTGATCTGCTTCCCCACCAACTGGCTGAGCGAGAAAAGCCCGTCGCCAAGCTGGATCGCCCGCGCCGTGGAGAACGGCGTCTACTTCCTGGCCGCCAACCGCTACGGGCTGGAGCGCGGCGTGCAGTTCTCCGGCGGCTCGGCGGTGATCAACCCGGACGGGAGCTTGCAGGGGATCATGGACAACGGCGATGGCATCGCCTGGGGCGAGGTCGATATCGCGCGCGCCAGGGACAAGAGGTGGCGCGGGGAATCTCCGGAGGACCTGCTGGCCGACCGCCGCCCGGAGGCCTACGGCCGCTCCACGCTGAACAGCTATCTCTGGCCCGCTGCCGACTTCCACGGCCTCTACGATCTGCACCCGCTGCCGGAATCTCGTGAGTCCCGCGTGGCCGTGATGCAGATGACGCCGCTGGCCGGCGACGTGGCCGCGAACCTGGCGCGTATCGCCCAGGAAACCGCCGCCCTCGCCCCGGTGGATATGGTTGTCTTCCCGGAACTCGCCCTGGCGGGGCCCGTGACCGATGCGGAGACCGCCCGCCGCCTGGCGCAGCCGATTCCCGGCCCGCTCACCGGGCAGGTGCAGGCGGTTGCCGCCGCGCACGACACCCGGCTGGTCGTCGGGCTGGTGGAGCAGGACCCGGCCAGCGGCGCCCTGTTCAACAGCGCCGCGCTGATCGGGCCACAGGGCGTCGAGGGCGTCTACCGCAAGCTGCACCTGAGCGCGGAGGACCGCGCCTGGGCCACGCCGGGCGATGGCGGGCTGCCGGTGTTCGATATTCCGCCGGGCCGCACCGGCCTGCTCATCGGCTACGACGCGCTCTTCCCGGAAGCCGCGCGGGAACTGGCTCTCCAGGGCGCGGATATCATCGCCTGCCCCTCGCTGCTGGATGGCCCGCAGGTGCGGTCCTACGGCGCGACCAGCGTGCCCTTCCCGGCGCACGTCGAGACCGGTCCCACGGCGGACCACTTCCACCTCTGGCGCGAGCGCGAGCGCGAGAACCACGTCCACGTCCTCTTCGCGAACGCCGGCGCGCCGTGGATGGGCTGGAGCGGCATCTTCGCCGCCGTCCTGGAAACCGAACCGCGCGCCGAGGTGATCATCCCCGGCAACGCCGAGGGCGCGGTCGCCGCGACGGTCAGCACCGCCACCGTCACCCGCGAGAAGCCGATGGTCGGCATGCGCATGCCGATCTGGTACGACGCCATGCAGATCCCGGTGGAGCGCGCCGCCCACATCGCGCGCACGCGCGGGGCGCGCCGCGAGGCGTGGCTGGCGGAGTAAGGATTGCTTGCTGCGGTATTTCGTCCGGCCCTATGCACGAACCTGGAACCTGCGTTGACCCGCAGCATGGGTTAGCGCCCTGGAGTTCAAGGACTCTTGGTTCGTTGGTTTTGCGCAGCAGGCGGTTCAACCTGGGTGCCGTTCATCTTCCTCGACAGCGCTGGCCAGGACGAAAGTGATCGCATCACGTGTGCCCCGACCTGGATCGTCACGTTGGCGCCTCGGGCGACACGGTCACGTGGGTTCAGAGTTCTCCGGCAGCACGTAGCATCGCCACCCGACGTTCAGCCACGTCGTAGATGTTCTCGTGTGGTCCCACAATCTTGATGAGACAGACAGCGTCATCGTCGAAAACGGCGTAGACGGCACGGAAGGCTCCGCTCCCTTTGACCGTGAAATCCAGCGAGCCGAGCCCGGTCAGCGAGCCTTTCAGGGTGTGACCAGCGCGAGGGTTGGTCTCAAGCTCACCGAGCGCCTCCCCAATGCGGTCCTTGTGCGAGCGCAGCTTCTTGAGGTCCTGCCTGGCAGCGTTCGTCAGATGTACGGCGTATCGTCTATTCGTCGACCCCATCTGGCTCGTCAATCTCCCCGGCGAGGAAGTCTTGCAGGTTCGTGGTCTTGCCGGCGCGGTACTCCCGCAGCGCGTGCACATAGAGCAGATCGAATGGGTTGACGGCCTTGGCGAAGCGGATGCCACCGGTCTCCTCATCCAGGTGGGCAAAAAGGGTGTCGCCGGCGTGCAGGCCGAGGCTGGTCCGCATGGCAGCTGGAATGGCGACGCGTCCCTGCGCGTCAATCTTGACGGCGCGGTCCATTGGTTTTCCTTCCAAGAGAGGTTCACGACCCGGTTGGAAAATGGGGAATCCCCAATCGGCAGAGTCTAGCTGCAGCGACACGAGCGCGTCGAGGCACGGCCTCGATGTTGCCCACTCACCCCTGTCATCCTTTGGCCCCGCTGGCGTCCCCGCGACCACCGCGGAGTGCGCTAGACCGGGTAGCAGATGCATCCAGAGCACTCGCGGACCACACGAACGCCGCCGGGGGATAGCAACCCGGCGGCGTTCGTGGTTCGACGGAACACGAGCAGTATCCCCCGCCTGCCGCTTCCCGCACATCCTCCACATCATGTAGATGCGCCGCAATCACCTGTGTAGTTTTCTCCGCTGCCCCGTACACCGTGGTGCACATCCGCAGACTACGCGGGCTACCAAAGCTTCCCGGTCTCGTATGGCCCAGCGCGCGTCACCCCCTCCACTCCCGTACCCGATACGGGGGATTTCCGGGGATCGGTTGCCGATGATGGTTGCCGACCGGAGGGACCGGGACGCGAGAGCACGGGAGCTGGTGATGATGCGATGGCGATCCTCGACCTGGGCACGTTGGCTTGGCTGGACCGTGATGTTTGGCCTGGCACTGGCCGGGGCGACCCTCGTGTTCTCAGCGTTTGCCCCGGCGTATCCGGCCCTGTTCTGGGCGCTGCTCGTCGCGGTAGCCGTGTTGGCATTCCTGATCGGCGTGCGGTTACAGACCTGGTGGTGGGTCCTAGGGCCCGTGGTCGCGTACGGCGTGCCAGCAGCCAGTTACATGATCGCGGCGAATGCGCGCTATCAGTCCCTGGAGCACAAGGGTATCGAGGGCTTGACCTGGGATTGGTTCGTGGTCCTGGCGTACGCCGCATTCGTCGTAGCCCCATGCATGCTCGCCGCTGCGGCTGGCGTGACCTGGGCTGCCGTCTCCCGTTCACGAGCGTCGGGCGGTCGCCAGGATAGGTGCACTCCACGATGGAGCCGCATGGGTCGTTTCTGCACGGTGCAGGCGGCGGACCCGCAAGAGGAGGCCCCTCCTGGTTGACCGTCATGCGCCATGCTCCCTCCCTGTTCCACAGTTGACACGCACCCCGTGCCCCACCTGGCAGCGGCGCACCCGGCCGCACCCTAATCTGATGGGGTTGGCGCAAACGGGCTTACCACTCCGGAGGGGGGAGCCACACCAACACAGACGGAACACTTGACGGATCATCGCTCAGATAGCAAGGAAGAACGACCAGTGGATAGCACCCATTTCGACGGTATCACGCGCGATCTCGCCAGCACCACGACCCGGCGCCAGACCTTTCGCACCCTCGCGGCAGCCGGGCTCGGCCTGGGTATCGCCAGCCTCGGCCTCAAGAGCAGCGAGGCGGCGAAGAGCAAGAAGAACAAGAAGCTCGGGGCTCGCTGCAAGAAGAGCAAGGAGTGCCAGAGCGGCCTGCAGTGCAAGAAGGCGAACAGCCAGAACGGTTGTTACGCTGAAAGCGAAGAGCGCTGCTGCAAGCCGGTCGGCGCGAAGTGCAACGATGGCTGTGAGTGCTGCGGCATCGATGTGATCTGCAATGGTGGGTACTGCGATCAGGCATAACACCCGCGCATAGCGCTGTGACAGACAGCCGGGGGCATCTTCGCGATGCCCCCGGTCTTTTTGCGTTGCCAGGGTCGCTGCGCCTGGTTCGGCCCGCACCTGTGCACCATTGCGGGGGCGGGCCCCGCCTCTCCCGATGGCTCCGCTATCATCATCAATGAACCGAGCCATAGCTCAACCGTATCTTGCGCGGCAAGCCTGGGAGCGCATTGCGATGGAGCTACTCGAGCGGGACCTACCGATCACCCAGCTTGAAGAGCACGTGCGCCAGGCGGCCGCCGGGCGTGGCCGCCTGGTGCTGATCGGTGGCGAAGCCGGCATCGGCAAATCCGCCCTGCTGGAGGCCTTCCGCCAGCGCATCGCGGGCGAGACGGCGGTGTTGCGCGCGTCGTGCGATGCCCTCTCCACACCCGCGCCGCTCGGCCCCGTGCGCGACCTCGCGCCCGCGCTTGGCCTGACCATCGGCGAGCAGCACCTCGATCGCGACGCGCAGGAGCGGCTCTTTCGCGATGTGCTCGCGGCCCTCTCGGCCCAGGGGAACCTGACGGTCGTCATCTGGGAGGATGCGCACTGGGCTGATGGGGCTACGCTGGATCTCATCCGGTTCCTGGGGCGGCGCATCGACGGGCGGCAAACCCTGCACATCGTCACCTACCGGGACGACGAGATCGGCCCGGATCATCCCTTGCGGCTGATCCTGGGGGATCTCGCCACCGCCCAGTCCATCCACCGCATGACGCTCCACCCCTTGTCCGCGGATGCGGTGCAGCAACTCGCCGACGGCAGCGGGCGGGATACCGACGCCCTGTACCGGCTGACCGGCGGGAATCCCTTTTTCGTGAACGAGGTGCTCGCGGCGCCCGGCCAGAGCGTGCCAGCGTCTGCGGCGGATGCCGTGCTGGCGCGCGCCTCGCGCCTCTCCCCCGAAGCCCGCGCCACGCTCGATGTGGCGGCGGTGATCGGCTCGGTCATCGATGCCGACCTGCTGCTGGCGGTTGCCGGGCCCGTTGCCGATGAGGTCGATGCCTGCATTGCGCGTGGCCTGCTGCTGGGCAGCGGCGACGACCTCACGTTTCGGCACGAGTTGGCGCGGGAGGCGGTCCTGAGCGCGCTCGCACCCACCCGCCGTCGCCTGCTCCACGCCCGTGTGCTGGAGGCCCTGCGTGACCTGCCAGAGACCTCGCGCGACCTGGCGCGCATGGCCCACCACGCGGAAGCAGCGGGTGACCGGCTGGCCGTCCTCGCGTACGCCGTGGCTGCCGCCGAGCAGGCGTCCGCCTTCTTCTCCCATCGCGAGGCGGCTGCCCAGTACGCGCGGGCGCTGCGCTTTGGCGATGCCCTGCCGCCCGCCGAGCGGGCCGCGCTGCTCGAAGCGCGCTCCGTCGCGTGCTACCTGAGCGAGCAGGGGGAGGAGGCCATCACCGCTCGCCGCATGGCGCTGGAGATCTGGCAGCGCCTGGGGGATGCGCGGCGCGAGGGCGACAGCCTGCGCTGGCTGTCGCACCTGGCCTGGCGCGGCACCGAGGCCGCGGCAGCGGCACAGGCGGCGCTGGAGAAGCTGGAGCTCCTGCCCCCCGGGCCGGAGCTGGCGATGGCCTACAGCAACCTGGCCCAACTGCACATGCTCGATCACGACCTGGCGGGCACGTTGCAGTGGGGCACGCGCGCGATCAGCCTGGCGGAGGAGCTGGGCGAGACGGAAACGCTCGTGCATGCGCTGAACAACGTCGGGTCGGCGCGCGCGTACGCCGGTGACGCCGAGGGGCGCGAGGACCTGAAGCGCAGCCTGCAGTTGGCGCGCTCCGCCGGGCAGATCGACCACGCGGGGCGGGCACTCGCCAACCTGGCCTACACCGCCATGCTGGCCATGCAGTTGGAGGAAGCCGGGCAGTGGCTGGCCAGCGCGATCGCGTTCGTCAGCAAGCACGATCTCGATTCACGCCGTGGGTACCTGGTGGCAACCCGCGCCGTGCTCCAGGTTCTGCGCGGCGAGTGGGACGCCGCCGACGCCGAACTGAGCCGCCTGCTAGCGCAGCCGCTGCTCTCGGCGGTGACCCGCATGGTGGCCCTGACGACCTGGGGCGAACTGCGTGCCCGCCGGGGCGACGCCGAGGCCTGGGCGTGTCTCGACGAAGCCCTGGTGCTGGCGGATGACACGGGCAAGCTGCTCCGCCAGGCGGCCATCCGTTTCGCCCGTGCCGAGGCCGCGCTGCTGGGCGGTGATCCGCCGCGGGCCCGGGCGGAACTGGACGCGGTGTGCGAGGCAGTCTTTGCCCGGGCCAACCCGTGGGATCGCGGCCGCTGCGCCTGGCTGTTGTGGCAGGCCGGCGCGCGTGATCTGCCCCTGGAGGGTCTGGCGGACCCGTATGCCAGGCAGATTGCGGGCGACTGGGCCGGGGCCGCTGCCGCCTGGCGGGCCGTGGGCGACCCGTACGCGGAAGCGCTCGCGCTGGCCGCCGGGGATGACCCTGGCCTGATCCGGCAGGCGGCTCTCATCTTCGATCAGCTTGGCGCATACCCCGCGCACCGCCAGGCGGTTCAGCGCCTGCGCGCGCTCGGCGAGCGCGACCTGCCGGTGGTGCGGCGCGGGCCCATCGCCACGACGCGCTCCAACCCGGCGGGCCTGACCCAGCGCGAGGTGGAGGTGCTGGTGTTGGTCGCCGAGGGGTTGCGCAACCCGGAGATCGCGCAGCGGCTCTATCTCTCCCCGAAGACGGTCAGCCATCACTTATCGACCATTCTCGCCAAGTTGAACGCCGAGACCCGGACTGAGGCGGCGCAGATCGCGGCAAAAATGGGACTCCTACCCGGGTAAGCTCAGCCCACTCCCTCCCAAATATCAGATGCCCGCCCGATGTGCGGGCGCGTACGGCGGCATACCCTGATGGCATGGTCATACGACGGTCGTATGCCAGATCAGGAGGCCAGCCGATGCCACCCCAGCCAAACACCTGGCTCGCCGTTGCGGGCAAGGACACCCATCGGACGCCTCTCGCCGGAGGAGGTTGCCGCGAATCTGGAACGCGCAGAACTTCTGCTGACGTGAACGCTGTTCTCGTTCGTCGTGTCAACCACGCACGTTCTTCCAATCACGGCACGCCGCGAGGTCATCATTCAGGGAGCGTCATGCAGAACGTCTATTACAACGAAGTGGAAGCCGCTTACATGCGGCGCAGGGTGCAGGATGCGGCGGCGGCGAGCGGCCGGGCCGCGCAGGCCACCGCCTCTCGCCCACCGCGCCGCGCACGCGTCCCGAACCTGGGCCTGGTGTTGCTGCGAGCCCGCGAGGTGCTCCGGCAACGGCAGCCAGTGCTGCGGGCGCCCCTTCCCGAGCGGGAGGGACCTGCCATCTGCCTGGATCCTTGCTGAGGCCAGGCAGGCAATCGGCCGGCGCGGCTCGCCGCGAGGTGAGCCGCCGGCCTCCAGTCACACCAACGTGGTTACGAAAGGACCGTACGTACCGGAGAACGTGAACGCAATCCAGCCTGGCGCGCTCGGGGTCCCGGTCAGGGAGGTGGAGCCCCCAACGAGACTCCGGCGCTGCCATCCCACACGCAATCCATCGCAACCTCCCGTGGCCGCGACGCTTTCGCGGCGCTGTTCCCACATTGACACGCCGCCTGTGAGCCGCCTGGCTGAGGCCAGAGGCCGGCGGGCGTGTAATGAGGGCCACAACCTGACGGCCCGGCAGGCAGCCGGGTCAGCACCATGAAAGGCAAGTACTCCTCAATGGATTTCACGACGTTTGACACCATGACCCGATCCGTTGCGACGTCCCAGACCCGCCGCACCGCCCTGCGCGGGCTGGCAGCGGGCGCGGCTGCGCTGGTCGCCGGCAGCGTGCTGCATGGCGCTGAGGACACCTCCGCCAAGCGCCGCAAGCGCGGGAAGGGCAAAGGCAAGGGCAAGCAGCTCAAGCCCGGCCAGCCCTGCCAGAACGACAACCAGTGTACGAAGGGCTACATCTGCGAAGTGCCGTCCAACGGCGGCAACAGCGACCGGGTCTGCGCCGGTGGCCAGGGCGCGGTCTGTGGCGCGCCGAACGGCGATGGGGACGATACGGCCCCCTTCTGTGCGGTGGGCTTCGATTGCACCGCCACCGGCAACACCTACACCTGCCAGGCGGTTCCGGTGAACTAGACCGCCTCTCCTTCTTTCCCACTTTCCTCCAACGGGCGGCGCACCTGCGCCGCCCGTTGCGTGGATCGCCGTCTCACGTAGACAGAAACGAGTAACGACCATCATGTCCCCGGAAAACGCTATTCAAATGCATCAGAAGAGCGCGGTGTGGAAGCATCGGCTGGGAGCACTGCTCCTGGTCGGCGGGCTTGTCGCCAGCGGCCTCGGGCCAGCCGCCCTGGGTGTGGACGCCGCGAAGCACCGCAAATCCGCCGATCTGCTCCAGTTGTTGTCCAACTCGGCGCCGATCACCATCACCGACAACACGACCTCCGCACCCTCGACCATCGAGGTCAGCGGGTTCGAGACGGAAATCCAGGATGTCAATGTCCGGCTCAACATCTACACCCACAGCCAGCCGGCCGATGTCGATGTCCTGTTGGTTGGCCCGCAGGGCCAGACCGCAATGATCATGAGCGATGTCGCCGGGGCCTCGAAGGCCGAAAACGACAGCCTGATTCTCGACGACCAGGCGCTGGCATCCCTGCCGAAGCAGGACGACCTGACCAGCGGCCACTTCAAGCCGACGAACTACGAGTACACCAGTCTGCCAGACAAGTTCGCGCCGAACCCGCGCATTCCGACGCCGCTACCGAGCAACGCCTCGCTCGCGGTCTTCAACGGCACTGACCCGAACGGCACATGGACGCTTTTCGTGGTGGATGCTGACGACGACACGCCCGATACCCGGGGGATCATCGCCGGTGGCTGGCAGCTCGATATCACCAGCGTCAATGGTGCGCCGCGCACGAAGCCGGATACCTACCAGGCGCGGGCGGGCCAGACGCTGACCGTCCCGGCCCGTGGCGTGCTACAGAACGACCGCGATCCGGATAAGGACCCGTTCATTGCCGTTCTCCAGTCGGAGCCGGCTCAGGGTCTGGTGACCCTGCAGGATGATGGGTCCTTTACCTATCGCACCACGAAGAAGGCAAAGGGAACCGATACTTTCACCTACGTTGCCAGGGATGAGACTGGCCTCGAAGCCACCGAGACCGTGTCAATCCAGATCACTGGCAAGGCCGGCAAGAAGCACAAGAAGCGCCACCGGTAGCCGGAACCAACATCAATCGACAGACGAGGGCGGCTCCCAGGGGCCGCCCTCATTGGATTTACGTCAGACTCGCAGATCAAGCATGCCCGGTTCTGGAGGCCCGCAGAGCGTTACATGGGAGGGTTTGTCCGAGGTTTCGTCCACCCTCTCGTGTCATCCCTCTTCAGGTGTCATCCCGAGCGAAGTCGAGGGATCTGACCTTGCCCACCCCCAAGGAACGATGCCTGCACCAGAGCGTGAGCGGTCGCCTCGCCGCTTCAGGGCTGCGGAGGCCGAGATTCCGCCTGCGTCGGGATGACACGGGAGGGCGGGCTCGGGATGCCACAGCAGCGAGGATGCACGAGGAACACCGGCCGCTGCACTCCGTGGCGCTACGCCTCGTACAGGTCCCCGGCGAGGTATTTCAGGCCCGTATCGACCGCCACCGTCGCCACCGTCTGCCCCGGACCACGTTCCGCCGCCAATTGCAGGGCTGCTGCGATGTTCACGCCGGTCGAGATTCCGGCAAAGATTCCTTCCTGGCGGGCCAGGCGACGCGCTATCGCTCGGGCGTCCTCCTCGGCGACGGTTCTCGCCTCGTCGTAGCTGCCCGGCGTCAACAGTGGTGGGATGATCCCCGTCCCGATCCCCTCCACATGGTGCGGCCCGCCCACACCCTGCGTGAGCATGGGTGAGCTTGCCGGTTCCAGCGCCACGATGCGGGCGCCGCTGCCAGCCGCCTTCAGCGCCTGGGAGACGCCCACCAGCATCCCGCCCACGCCTACCCCGCCGCAGAACACATCGATCTCCGTGCCGGCCTGCGCAGCCAGTTCATGACCAATGCCGGCGTAGCCAGCCAGCGAGTCCCTGTTGTTGAACTGGTCCGTCCAGAACGCGCCCTCGCGGTCGATGATCGCCCGCACCTCGTCGCGCATCCGGTCGAACAGGTCAGGCGTAATCGCCCCATCGCGGCTGGGCACGATGACGAGGTCGGCCCCGAAGGCGCGCATGGTGCGCCGCTTCTCCAGCGAGAAGGCATCCGAGGAGACTAACGTCAGCGGATAGCCCTTGACCGCGCAGACGAACGCCAGCGACGAGCCGGTGCTCCCGCCCGTGAACTCCACCACCCGCTGCCCTGGTTGCAGCACGCCGCGCCGCTCCGCCCCTTCGATGAGCGCGCGGGCCATGCGGTCCTTGTAGGACCCCGTCGGGCTGAAATGTTCCAGCTTCACCAGCACCTCGGCCCCACCGGCGGGCCGCAGCCGCCGTAGCCGCACGAGCGGGGTGTTGCCGATGGAGTCGAGGATCGAGCCTGGCCCGTGGTTCGTGGCGGTCATGATGAGCGAGCCCTTCCGAGCGTGACTGCGTTGGCATGTCGCTACAGGATACGTCACGCGGCATTGCGTGTTCTTTGCGGGTGGATTTCATGGTCAGGCCCACTGCGCGCGAGCAAGCTGCTTCCGTGGCCCGGGCCCTGATGCCTGGCCAGACCACGCCTGGAAGCCCTCAGCCAGCACACCGAGGGCAACACAGCAGGAGGCAGCACCATGGATGCCCGGCAGTTCGACTCCATCGTCAAGGGGATGGCCCAGACGCGAATCTCGCGCCTCGCGGCCGTGCGCGTGCTGGCCGGCGTGCTTGCCGGTGTCCTCGCCGCTGGCTGGCTTGCGTGCGACGGTGAGGCGAAACGGCATGGTGCGCGCAAGGCGAAGAAACGGCGCAGACGCAAGAACAAGCAGCAGCGCCACGACCGCAACACGAGAAAGCAGGAATTCGCGCGGATCGGGGAATCCTGTCGCAATGGGGAGCCGTGCGGCACGTACACCGAGTGCCGCCTCGATGTCTGTTTCCCGACCAAATGCCGGATCGGCGCCAGGGTGGTGGATGCACAGACCCGAAACCCCGACGATCCTTGCCAGATCTGCAACCCGCAGGTGTTCGGAGACGGCTGGAAGCGTTGGGACGACCTTCCTGATGGGACGACCTGCCCACCTGACACCGATGGTAACCCGTGTCTCAGCACCTTCATCGCAACCTGCCAGCGCGGCAAATGTGTTGCCGAGCCGGTGGCCAATGGCAGCGCCTGTGGCGACAACCTGGTCTGCTGTAGCGGAAGCTGCTGCGGCCAATGGGAGTGCTGCAGCGAGGACGGCGCGTGTCAATCATGTGGGCTGGAGTGCCAGGTCGGCGACGTATCGTATCCGGCGGGAGCCGAAGAGACCCCCGGCGGATGCCGGTACTGCGATCCCAATCGCAGCGAATCCGAGTGGTCGCTCCGGGACGATGGCGACACCTGCGGGAGCACCAGCGGCAGGGAATGCTGTAACGGCGTCTGCTGCGCCCCGGGCGAATGCTGCGTCGGGCTGACCTGCCAGGCATGCGCATGTGACAATGCCGGTGGGCGGCGGCGAAACCGGCGCACCGCCGCTGCCGATGCCTGTGACCCGGCCTGCGAGATCGACGGGCAACCCTACGCCGAGGGCGATCCGAACCCGGACAACCCGTGCGAAGTCTGTGATTCCGCGCAGAATCCCGCCGCGTGGTCGCCCGCGCCCTTCCTGACGAAATGTGGTGCGAACCTCGACCAGATTTGCTGCGATGGTGTTTGCTGCCCGGATGGTGAGTGCTGCCGTCCGGGGTTCCAGTCGTGCAGCGTTGAGTGGTGCGGCATCGTTGATCCCTGCCCGTACGTCGCGGAGCCCTGTGGCTGCACGATCGACGGCCAGTTCTACGCCCAGCAGGAGATCAACCCGGCCAACTCCTGCCAGTGGTGCGATGCGTACTGGAGCACGACCGGCTGGAGCAGCCGGCCGAGCTACATCCGCTGCGGGCCGTTCGCTGACCGCTTCTGCTGTGATGGCGTCTGCTGCGAAACTGGCTCCTGCTGCAACGCCAACGAAACCTGCGAAGCCGGCGCGCCCGGCTGTGTCGGCTGCACCATCAACGGCCGGTACTACGGTGATAACGCGCCCAACCCGGACGATCCCTGCCAGCGGTGCCGGGTCGAGCTCAGCACCACCTCGTGGTCGCCCGGCGCGAACGGGACGGTGTGCGAAGCGGTCATTGTGGAAGGCGTCTACTGGGGCGACCGCATCTGTTGCGAGGGTGTCTGTTGTGAGCTTTACGACTGCTGCGGCGTCTCCGGCGCCTGCCACACCCCAGCGGAAGGCCCCTGCCAGTAATGGCGCGCCCCGGCACGAATATCCATTCACGCAGTTGAATTGACCGGCGTACTGTCGCCTCACGCCGGGGTGAGTGGCGACGATCACCGACAAGCACATGACGACGGTCCCTGAGCGGCCGCCGTCATTGCGTGCACCCCAGCTTCGTAGGCGCCCTGTCGATCAGCGTGACGAATTCGCGGGGGCGGCCTGGTAAGCCCCCGATCGGGCCGCGCGCCGTCCCCGGAAGCACGGGTGCCTTGCGCGCGCTCTGCGCGGCGCAGTTCGGCGTCGTCCTCAGCTTCCAGGGCGCCGCCATCACGATCCCGATCATGCAGCAGGCGTTTGGCGCAACTCCGGTGGTCGGGCAGTGGCTCATCACTGCCAATGCCCTGGCCTTTGGCGGCTTGCTGTTGCTGACCGGGCGAGCCGGGGACGTCTTCGGGCACCGCCGCCTCTTCCTGAGTGGGCTGGCCATGTTCGCGGGTTCCTCGTGCCTCGCGGGCCTGGCGCCATCCATCGGCTGGTTGATCGTGGCGCGCATCGCGCAGGGTGTGGGACTGGCGATGTTTGTCCCAGCCTGCCTGGCCCTCCTGATTGCCACCTATCCGGAAGGCGTCACCCGGCACCGGGCAATGGCGGTCTGGGGGATTTCGGGTCCGCTGGGCGGAATCGCCGCGCTGCTCTGCAGCGGGTTTCTCCTCGAATCGTTCAGTTGGCGCGCGCTCTACCTCCTGATGCCTGTGGCGGCCCTGGTTCCCGCCGCGCTCTCGCGCATCGTGTTCCCGCACGACCCGTCACGCGGCGCGGCTGCGCTCGATTCGGGCAACGCGCTGTTGGGAACCGCGGGGATCGGCCTGTTGCTCCTTGGACTGGACGAAGCCGTGCAGGCTGGACTCACCGTCCGCGCGCTGGTGAGTATCCTCCTGGGTAGGCTGCTCATGGGGTACGGCCTGGGCTAGGTCCAGGTGGGCATTGTCGGCACGGCGGCGGAGAGCGTTTCGGCCGCGGAGCAGGGCATTGCCGCAGGACTCGTGAATACCGGTGCGCAAGTTGGCACGGCGGCTGGGCTGGTCATGCTCATCGCCCTCTTCACAACCATTGGCTCCCGGGCCGGCGACACGGTTGGCTACAGCGCGGCATTTCTCGGCGCCGCTGGCTTTGCACTGCGCGGCCTGATGGCCGCGCTCGTTGCCTGCCGCATCCAAAGGGATGGGCGTGTCGTGAGAGAAACCGCGCCTGGCTCACCTCAAGTCTGGGAGGGGGTGGCAGAGGCAAGGGGCTAGAGGGTCCGCTGACCGAGATGCTCATTCACAGGGCCAGCAGCCGGTGGGTGCGCGACGATCCTCCGTCACGTGCGGGTATCGTGGGTGAGGGCAGGCCTGGCGCTCTGCCGGGGTCCGGTCATTCTGGCCAATGTCCGGCGGAAGTGCTGGCCGCCGCGACCTGACCTTCGCCCAGACGATGACCATTCGACACATTGGTGAACCGCGTTCTTGCGGTGCCTCGACCGGCCTGATACTGTGGCCACGAGCCAGGCTCCACCAGGGATTATGTGCTGGGCTCAACCTTCTCGTTGTTGCGAACTGGTAGAGCAAGACGGAGCGAGACGGTGATGCTGTTATCCCAGACCGAGCATGAGCCCGAATCTCCCGGAGTTTCACGGCGCGAGACCGTCGCCAGGGTGATAGCGGCCACCGGCGCCGGACTGCTGGCCACGCTGGGGCTTCCCGGGGGCACCAGTGCCCGGAAGAAGCACCGGCGCAAGAAGACGCGGTGCCGCAAGCTGGGCCAGACCTGCACGGTGGAAGGCAAGCGCAAGTGTTGCGCCGGGCGCACCTGCAGCGCGGTCGGGGGAGAGGGCAATCCTCAGGCCTTCTGTTGTGTGGACAATGGTGCTCCGTGCCAGCAGGATCAGGACTGCTGCGCACCGAGTGTCTGTAGCACTACCGAGAAGATCTGTCTGGGACTGGTCAGCGACCGCGCCGCCAAGGCGAACTTTGGCACGATCGATCCGGCGGACATGCTGGAGCGAGTCCGCTCATTGCCGATCACGACCTGGAACTATCGCAGCGATGACCCGGCGGTCCGTCATATCGGCCCCATGGCCCAGGACTTCACGGCTGCCTTCGGGGTTGGCAGTGATGACCGCACGATTCATCCCATGGATGGGCAAGGCGTGGCGTTGGCCGCTATCCAGGGCCTTGCGAATCAGGTTGCGGGGCTGCAGGCGGAGCAGCAGCGCTTGATTGATCAGATTGCTCTCCTGTCATTGCGCTGTCCACCCGCCGATCCTGCCTGATCTGCCGATCCCGGCACGAATATCCTTCCATGCAGTTGAATTGACCGGCGTACGGTCGCCTCACGCCGGGGTGAGTGGCGACGGTGCGTCTGGCTGACCTGGAGAGGATGCATACGTGTCTCGTGTAACAGTGGTGCAGATCGGGTTGGGAACGGTGGGCGGCGAGGTGATCTCGCAGGTGGTCGCCAACCGGGAACGGTGGCGGAGCGTGCTGGGGCGCGACGTGCAGATCGGCGCGGTGATCGGCACCGGCGGCGCGGTGTTGGCCGAGGGGCCGGATGGCCTGGCGGATGACCTGCTGTTGCGCCTGGTGCACGCGCGCCGCGAGGGGACGGCGCTGCACGAGGCCGCAGCCGGGCACGAGCTGGTGGATCCCGCCGAGGCGATTGCCGTGCTCGTCAACCAGGGCCCGGTCGTCGTCATGGACGCCGCGGCCGGCGATCAGACGGCGCCGCTGCACGCGCGGGCGCTTTCCTCGGGCGCGCGGGTGGTGCTCTCCAATAAAGCGCCGCTGGCCCTGCCGCTCGGCAACCCGCTCGCGGCGCAGTTGTGGAGCGCCGCCGGGCCGCGCGGTCACCTGCGCTATGAGGCGACCTGTGGCGCTGGCCTGCCGGTGATTTCGACGTTGCGCACGCTGCTGGATACGGGCGATACCCCACTGGAGATCATCGGGGCGCTCTCCGGTACGCTCGGCGCCATCTTTACGGACCTCGGCCAGGGCGCGACCTTTTCCCACGCCGTGCGCGCCGCCAAGGCCAACGGTTTCACCGAGCCCGACCCGCGCGACGACCTGAGCGGGCTCGATGTCGCGCGGAAGGCGCTCATCCTGGCGCGCACCATCGGGCGGCAGGTGGATCTGGACGAGATCGCCGTCGAGAACCTGGTGCCGGAAGACCTGCGCGACCTCGATGTCCCGGCCTTCATGGACCGCCTGGACGACCTGGATGCCGCCTGGCTGGAGCGCTCGGCTGCGGCCCGCGCCAACGGCGCGACCCTGAAGTACGTCGCCTCCGTGCCAGCCGAGGGGGCGATCAGGGTCGGCGTGCAGGAGGTCGCGACAGACAGCCTGCTCGGCGCGCTGCAAGGCCCCGAAAATGTGGTGATCATGCGCACAGCCCGCTATCAGGCAAACCCCCTCACCATCGTCGGCCCCGGCGCGGGCGCGGCCGTCACCGCCGCCGGCATGACGGGGGATCTGCTGGCGCGCTAGACGAGGGCGCCGCTGCGCTCAGGGGGTGAAGGAGAACGACGGGGAGAGGTCATCCGTCGTTCTCCTTCACCCCCTGAGCGCAGCCCGACACCCCCTGAGCGCAGCGGCGCCCCCTGCGGCCTGCAGGCCGCCCTGTGTCGCAGAGCACACGTCCCGCGTGCCCACGCGTACAGGGAAATCCGGCAACCCCAGGCAAGATAGAGACATCCGCAGCGCGTGATGAACTCGCCTCGGATCTCGCGACGAGGCCGGCCATCCCCGGCCAGCACGCGTCGCATCGGCCCCGCCCCAGCCAGGCATACCGGTGCGACGCGGTGCGCGAGTGATTCGCTGGTTCGCTCATTGCACCACGCACCGCGCGCCGTGCCCGGAGTTCCGTCATGGTTTTTGAAGCCTTCTCCCAGCTTGGCCTGCCCGCGCCGCACCTGGCAACCTCCACGGTCGAGCCGTGGGTGGTGGTGCTCACCTGCGTCATCATCTGGCTGGCGCTCAGTGGAGGACGTCCCGCACCTCGTAGCAACGCGATATTCCGTGCTTAGAGAGTGCCGGTTGCGCCTCAAAGGCGGTACTGTTTGCTCCGGAAGCCATCTACCAGGCAGTGGGGGAACCTCCATCCTGAAGGGCCGCGTTCCCGCCAGTGTCGCACGAGGCCGTGCTCGCGGGGGGCGCACCATGACCGATCCGGCAGAGATTTACGATTCCTGGTTCGTGCCCGTCCTCTTTGCGCCAGTCGCGGAGCAGATGGTGGCCGGCGCCGCGCAGCCACCGCAGGCGCGGGTGCTGGATATCGCCTGCGGCACCGGCATCGTGGCCCGCACCGTGGCGGCCCGCCTGCACGGGCAAGGCCAAATCACCGGGCTCGATCTCAACCCGGCCATGCTGCGGGTGGCGCGCCGCAGGAGCGAAGCGGCTGGCCTGGAGATCGACTGGGTGCAGGGGGACGCGCAGGCCCTGCCGTTTCCCGGCGCGGTCTTCGATCTCGTGTTCTGCCAGCAGGCGATCCAGTTCTTCCCCGATCGCGCGCTCGCCGTGGCCGAAATGCACCGGGTGCTCGCGCCTGGTGGGGAGGTGGCCGTGGCCTGCTGGCGCGGGCTGGCGCGCAACCCCTTTTTTGCACACCTGGCGCAGGTGGTGCAGCAGCAGGTTGGCTCCGATGCGCTTGCGCTGCCCTTCGCCCTCGATGATCCACTCGAACTGGCCGGGCTGTTGCAGCAGGCCGGGCTCCAGGATGTCTCCGTCGAGCCGATTGCCTTCACCGCCGCCTACGGCGACCCGGAGCGCTTCGTGGAGATGCAGATAACCGCCAGCGCCGCCGGTATTCGCTCGCTGCAGGGCATGGATCCCGCCGAGCTGGCCACCGTCATCGAGGCGATCCGCGCCGGCATGGCCGAGCCCGTGCGCGACGCCACGGTGGATGGACAACTGCAGGTGCCGGTCCAGGGCATGCTGGCGCGAGGTATCCGGCGCTGACGCGACGCCAAATCTGCCAGCCGTATCCGTCATCTGACAGACGCCGGATGTCGCACCTTCCAGCATGATCGGGGCGTGATCTGGCCGCCTGGCCAGCCATCTTGCCTACATCCTGTTCGCTGGAGGCGGAAAACCATGTCTGTTAGCTGGATGAACCACGACGTCGTCGCGTTCGAGACCTCGGGTCTGTACGCCAGGTCCCTGCCGCTCGCTACCGGAGTCACGGTTCAGTACGTGGTGCACGGGGAATCCGCAGCGCCGTGGGACGTCCCGGTCGTGTTCTTGCACGGCATCTCTGATTCCTGGCGCTCGTTTGCACCGGTCCTTGGGCTGCTGCCGGAGCAGCGCGCCATCGCCTTCACGCAGCGTGGACACCGGGATGTCACGCAACCCCGCTATGGCTACACCGCCACAGATTTCGCGGCCGATCTGCTGGCTTTCCTGGACGCCATGGGGATTCCCCGGGCGGTCCTGGTGGGCCACTCGCTGGGCAGCAGCGTGGTGCTGCGCTTCGCCATCGACTATCCGGAGCGGGTCGCAGGCCTGGTGCTGGTCGGGGCGAATGCCACCTGGCAGGGCAATCCGCTGGTGGAGGATCTCTGGGAGAACGTGGTCTCGCACCTGACCGACCCGGTCGATCCCGAGTTCGTGCGTGCCTTCCAGTCCAGCGATCGCATCCCGGCGGAGCGGCTGGAGATGATGATTGCGGAGAGCCTGCAGGTGCCGGTGCGCGTCTGGCAGGACGTCGGCCGCGCGATCCTGGCGGCAGACATCACGGATGAACTCCCGCGCATCTCCGCGCCGGTCCTGGTCATCTGGGGGGCGGAGGACCCCATCTGCAGCCAGGAACAACAGGCGCGCCTCTGCGCGTTGATCCCACGGGCGGAACTCCTGGTGTACCCGGACGCCGCGCACAACCTGCACTGGGAGCACCCGGAGCGATTTGCTGTGGACCTGGGTGATTTCCTGGCGTGGATTGGTTGACCGGGCAGGATGCCTGGCGGACCCTGGCATTTACGCCGGGGTCCGCTCCTGAGCGATGCCCGGGCCTACGCCGCTGGCGTGGCCCCGGCCGGGGCCTCCGGCGTCCAGGCCGGGAAGCCGGGCAGCGGCTGGCCTACGGCGTCAGCGGTTTCGATGGGGAGCCGGGTAGCGTGGGCCGTCGCGCTCCCTGAGGCGAGCACGGCGCCGTCCGGGGCCACGACGGTAAAGGTACAGAGGCAAGACCAGGCGTCCCCGCTCGCATCGACCTCATGCGGGCCACGCACCACGACGTAGCCACCGCCATTCGCGTCGAAGACGCCCGCCATGGTCACGGTGCCGGTGTGGTCGTCGGCGGCCTCCCAGGCGCCAGAGACCCAGCGGCTCGCGCCAAGCCCGAAGACCGTGCCATCGGCGCTGAAGATGCCCATCTCAGGCGGGTCGTTCGCCGTGTCCACGTTGGTATCCACTACCCAGGTCCCCACCAGCGGATGTCCCGCCAGAGCGCCAGGGGTTGCCTCTTGCGCGGCTGTCGCCAGGTCACGGTGCCCCGGCGACATGGTGCTGCCTGCGATCAGGATCGCTGCAACGAGCCCGAACTTCCACATGGTGTGTTGCGCTCCTGTGCTGCGCCGTCAGCGCCTCTCGCCGTTGCGAGACGCCGGTCCACCTCGTGTGGACGCGTCCATGCTGGCGGCTGGGGCAAGGAGCGACATCCGGAGAATGTACGCGGTTTTCTGTGCGCGTCCCTGCGCGCAGCGGGCGCTACGGGCGGGGATTCGGCAGCAGCCCGAGTTCGCGGCTGCGCGCTACGGCGGCGCGGCGGGTCTCGACATCGAGCTTGGCCAGGATGTGCGTCACATGGCCGCTGACGGTGCGCCGGCTGAGCGACAGGGCCTGGGCGATCTCCTGGTCGGTGTGCATCCCGGCCATCAGCCGCAGCACCTCCTGCTCCCGGGCTGTCAGCGCGCGGGCCCCCGCTCTGCGGTGCTCGTACCGCGCCGGCACGATAACCGCCGCCGCAGCCAGGATCGCCTCGTCGAGCGGGATTGGCGGGCCGGCACTGGAGGCGGTCGTGGCTGTTGCGTCGCCCAGGTGGGCCGTCAGCCCCCGCACGGCGCGGTCACGGCCGAGGCGCGCGGCCGAGAGCAGCGGCGCCCCGGTCTCCGTCGCGAACGCATCCAGGAAGCACACCAGCTTCGCCGCCGTCGCAACCTGGTCATGGGCGGCAGCCAGATCCGCGAGGCCCGCCAGGGGCAGCGTGATCAGCCACTCATCGCCCGCCTCGGCGTAGATGCCCAGCGCCTCCTGATACGCTACCGCGGCGTGCTGGTGCTCGCCCCGGCCACGGGCCAGCTCTGCCATGCGACTCAGTGCGGTCGCAATGCCAACAGGGTGCCCGATTTCCCGAAACAGGTGCAGCGCGTCCTCCGCGTGCTGCGCCGCAAGCTCAGGCTTGCCCTGACCAGCGGCAACCCGGCACAGGAGCGTGCGCGCCCAGGCATCCTCCGCCAGTGCGCCGAGCGTGCGCCAGTACGCGCAGGCCTGCGTCAGATACTCCTCGGCCTCCTCCCACCGATCCTGGATCTCGGCGGTCATGCCAAGCACGTGGAGCGCGTTCGCCGCCACGGTCAGATCGGCATGCCGGTCAGCGATGGCGAGGCTCTCCCCGGCCGCATCCGCTGCCAGCGCGTAGTCGCTCTGGGCCCAGGCCAGCAGCGCCAGCCCGGCCAGCGCCTGTCCCCGCGCCAGGGATGTGGAGGCTGTGGCCTGGCTGAGGGCAACCTCCAGCCAGTATCGCCCCTCGCGAAAGTGCGTGCGCAGGTGCCAGAAAACCGCCAGCGCCGATGTCAGGCGGAGCAGGTTCTCCGTCTCGCCGTGCTCAGCGAACCAGGTGAGCGCGGCTCGCACGTTGCCAAGCTCCGCGTCGAGGCGCAGGACCCGCTCGTCCACCCGCTCCCGGGGCGCCACGCGGTTGGGATGCAGGCGCTCGGCGAACGCGAGGAAGTACCGGGCATGCGCTGCGCCGGCCGCTTCGGCTTCTCCCTCCGCAGCCAGGCGATCCTGGCCAAAGGCGCGCATCGACTCCAGCATCGTGAAGCGGGGCCCACCCTCTGCGTCTTCCCGCCGCAGGAGTGCCTGCTCGGCCAGGGCAGAAAGCGCCGGCGCCACATCGGCAGTGGGCGAGGTGAGGTCGCGGCTGATGCTCTGTGCGGCCTCCAGCGTGACGCCGCCGGGACAGAGCGACAGCGTCCGGAAGAGCTGCTGGGCTGGCCGATCGAGCAGATCATACGACCAGGCGAGCGTATCCCGGATCGTGCGCTGCCGCGCGGGCAGATCGCGCGGCCCATCGCCGGGCCAGTGCAACCAGTCACGCATGTGCGCCAGGAGCACCTGGGGCGGAAACACCGTGGTGCGCGCGGCGGCCAGCTCGATGGCCAGGGGCAGGCCGTCAACCTGGCGGCAGATCTCGGCCACCGCGCTCAGGGTCGCGGTGTCCAGCGTGAGGGAGGGGTACACCGCTTGCGCGCGGTCAACGAACAGCTGCACGGCGTCGTTCTGCCCGATAACGGCCACCAAGGCGTCACCTGCCGGGACCGCCAGCGGTTCCACCGGCAGCACCTGCTCGGCGCGCAGGCGGAGCGGCGCCCGGCTGGTCGCCAGCACCTGCACGCGGGGGCAGGAGAGCAACAGGGAGGCCACGAAATCCGCCGTTGCGGGCAGCAGATGCTCGCAGTTGTCGAGCAGGAGCAGGACGTGCCGCGACTGCAGCAGACGAACGAGCGCGTCGTCTGGCGATTCCTCGGGAGTAGGCGTCGCTCGCAGGGCGGCGACGACGGTGGAGGGGATCAGTGCTGGATCACTGATTGCGGCCAGGTCGACCCAGGCCACGCCATCGGCGAAGTGCGCGGCCACATCCTGCGCGGCTGCCAGGGCCAGCCGCGTCTTGCCCACACCACCGGGCCCGGTGAGGGTGAGCAGGGGCACGGCCCTGTCGAGCAGCAGGGTGCGGGCCGCAGCCCGCTCCGCCTCCCGCCCAATGAGGCGCGTGCGCAGGATCGGCAACATTCCCGGTTGACGCGATGCGGCACTGCCCCCCACGCGTGTTCCCCGCCGCTACTGCGCAATGTTCGGCGCATAGTGTGCCTGATGCTCTTCCCGGATGTGCGGGGTAACGTCTCCTGTCGCCCGGGGGGCGCGTCAGGCGAACAGTGTCTGCACCATCTCGAACGTGATGGCGCTGGCGAACTCCTGTTCCGTTTCCCCCCGGTTCGCCAGCACGATCACCGTGGCGTCCTTTTCCGGGTGGTACAGCATCCAGGTGCTGTAGCCGAAGATGGCCCCGGCGTGCCCCAGCCAGCCCTGCCACTCCATGATCCCCAGTCCGTAGCCGAACGTGCGCCCGCCGCCCAGGTCGAGGTGCGAGAGGCGCAGCCGCTCCCGCTGCATCTCCGGTGTCAGTAGCGTCCCAGTCGCCAGCGCCCGGCTCCAGACGCGCAAGTCCGCCAGCGTCGAGATCATGGCGCCCGCCGTCCACGGCACCTCGGCGGAGCTTACGGTGAGGTCGCGCAGGTCCGGCGAGCCAGCGGAGGCCGCGTAGCCGCGCGGCGCGGGGGAAGGCATGGCCGGGGAATCGGGCAGGCTGGTTCCGGTCAGGCCCAGCGGCTGCACAATCCGTTCGTCGATTTCCTGCGCTGCGCTGCGTCCGGTGATTGCCTCGATAACCATGCCCAGCAGGTAGTAGTTGCTGTCGCTGTATTCCACGCCCTCGCCGGGCGCAAATTTCGGCGGGTTACGCCGCAGCAACTCCAGGAAGAACTCCCGGGAGAAGGGAATGAGCGGATCATTCGTGTAGGCTGGCTCAAACTCCGGATCGTTGATGAAGTTGAAGATGCCGCCCGTCATGCCCAGCAGGTGGCGTAGCGTGAGGCGGTCACCGTTCGGCACGCCGGGCACGTACTGCTCCAGCACCTCCTCCAGCGTGGCCTTGCCCTCGGCGATCAGTTGCAGCAGCACCGTCGCCACAAACGTCTTGCTGACGCTGGCAATGCGGATGTGGCCATCCAGCATCATCGGTTCCGCCGTACGCAGGTCGGCGATGCCCTGCGCGGTGGCCCAGCCCGCATGCTCCACCCATACCCCGGCGATCACGCCCGGCACGCGCTGCGCGGCCATGCCTCGCTGCACGATAGTGTTCAGGGTCAGTTGATCGGCAACGGAAAACTCGGCGGACGTGGTTTCAGGCACGAGGGAATTTCTCCTCAAGGCTCGCGATTCGTCATGATGGCGCCGATTCTGTCAGAAGTCGCTGCGACGTGCAGGCAAGGTTTGCGGCCACCAGCGGTCAGCGATTGTCCTGCCATCAGGTCAAGGCGATCGAGATGGCACAGGAATGGCAATCTGCTCTTCCCGATCTCCATCGAATCGCAGCACAAGGACGTTGAGGCATCGATCATCGTGGAACCAGAGCCGGACGCCTTCCAGGTAGTCGAGCGCCTTGCCAGCAACCGACCAATCGGCAGCAGGAACCATAGCCATCACGCCGGCTTCGATCATGCCGCCGTGGGTCACGATCAGGGCGGCCTGGCCAGGCAGGATGCCGGTCAGCACCTGACGCCAGATTGCCGCCTGCAACGCCGCGAACGCTGCCAACACTGGCGATTCGGCAACGCCCTGCTGCCAGTTCGCGAATCCCGCATGCCAATTGATCACGGCAGATACCGCTGACCCAAGTGATTGAAGAACCACTTCTTCCTGGTCCACCGGGTAGCCCATCGCCACCGCAGTCTGCACCGCGCGGGGCGATGGACTGGTCACGACGCGAGTGAACGGGAGACCCGACGCTCCGGCAACATGCGCCCGGTCAATGCCGGCACGGGAGAGATTCTGACCCGGCTTGGTGCGCTCGGCGTGACGCCGGATTTCAAGCAGTTGTTGGTGAGCTTCGATCAGCACTGGGCATTTCACCGATCCAGGCAGACGCTACATGCATGCCTTCAACACGACGGCGACCAGGCCAACGCCATTGTGCCAGGCAACCCTATGCGATGTGCGCGGCCGGCAGGGGATTCACCACGATGGCGTCGGCGCGTTGCTCGACGAGCGCCAGGTCGTAGTTCATCTGGAGTCGCATCCAGAAGCCGGGCGTGCTGCCAATCACCTTGGAGAGCCGCACAGCCATCTCTGGCGAAACGCCGGCCTTTGCATTGAGCAGGTTGGAGAGCGCCGGCCGGGAGACGTTCAGCGCTGCCGCCGCCCCGGCCACCGACACGTCGAGATCCTCAATTGCGCCCCGTACGATCCTGCCGGGACACACCGGGTTCTTCATCATCATCGTCGCGTTGTCTCAGTGGTCGTCGATCAAATCACTATCGGATTCTTCGCCCTTCCTACGGATAGGACGGCGTGGCGCTTTCAGCCGGGACACGACGGTGAATGGTGCGCTTGATCTCCGCGCCGATCTCCTGCGATGCGTTGTCCAGTTCGTAGCTCTTCTGCAGATTCATCCAGAACGCAGCGCTCACGCCAAGCCACTGCTCCAGGCGTAGTGCGGTGTCCGCAGTCATCGCCCGTTTGCCGGCAAGCAACTGATAGAGCCGGTTGGCAGGGACATGCAGCTCCCGCGCCAGTTCGGCGGCGGTCATCTGGAGTTCCTCCAGTTGCTCGGCCAGAACCTCGCCGGGATGGATGGGATAGATTGGTCGTTTCTCGGTCATGGAATTCTCACGATCAGTGGTAATCGACAATCTCGATGTTGCAAGGCTGGGGCGCACCGTCTGGCCACTCAAAGCACAGCCGCCATTGCTGATTGATGCGGATACTGAACTGCCCCTGCCGATCACCCCCAGCGCCTCGAAGTGCTTACTCGGCAAGCGCATCAAGTCCTGCCGGTCGCGGGCGGCGAGCAGAATCCTGAGGCGCTTGACCGCTTGCCGCTCGAAGGATTGAAACTCCTTGACCCGGTCCCCGTTGGCCCAGGATCACACATGAGGATTCGCGGTAGAGGGGAGGCGCCTGTGGCAGGAGCCTCCCCGAGTCAGCAGCTCACCCCTACCAGGCAGGGGTCAGTGCGCCCTTGAAGACCAGCCGGTTGGCGTTCTCGAAGTAGAACTTCTTCAGCACGTCATCTGGCAGGTACAGGCCGTAAATCTGCCAGCGGCCCACGCTGGGGGTGGGTTCGAGGCCGTAGTTGAAGTACTCGTCGCGGGTTTCCGCGAACCGGTAGTAGATCTGGTACATCGCCGGGTCCGGCGTCAGGTCGGTGCCGAACAGGATCTGGTCCGGGTGGGCCAGGAAGAACTCGCGCGTGGTGTACGGCTGGCGGCCCAGCTCCGCGATGCGCGCGCTGATATCGGCGTGGAAGTTCGGGCAGGCGTCCATCACCCGGCCCACCCAGTGCAGGTTCTCGGCGTAGCAGCCCACGTGCGCGCCAATGAAGTTGGTGCCGGGGTGGCGGCGGATCATGGCCTCGAACTGGTCCATCAGTTCATCGAAGGTCGGGAAGTCCGGGTGGCTGTTGTCGCTGCCCGCCGGGCGAGTGGGGTAGAAGTGCCAGTCCGGGTGCGCGTGCAGCTCTTCCCAGCGCTCGTTGAAGCGGTCCAGCGGCTTGAAGAACGCCACCGGGTCCGCGATGTGGATGAGCACCGGCACATCGAGCTCACCGGCCGCCTGCCACAGCGGGTCCAGGCGCTCATCGTCAATCGGGATCAGTTTGCCGGAGCTGTCGCGCAGGTGCAGGCCGAGCGTCTTCCACACCTTCAGGCCGCGTGCACCCCTGGCCACCGCCTCGCGCAGCCGCTTCGCCTCGGTTTCGCCGAACGAGTTGTCGGTCGCAAAGTTGGCATAGTCAACGCCGGAGAAGACCGCGAAGCGGTCGGGGTAGGGCTCCTGGAAGTGCGCCAGTTCGCGCGTCAACTTCTCCCCGAACTGGCCATCGAGGTCGATTATCGCCTGCACGCCGGAGGCGTCCATGATCTCCAGCAGATCGGTGGCCGGGCGCGCCAACCAGCTTTCTGTGAGATCGCCAAAGGCGTCTCCCAGGTGGTTGTGGACATCGATCACCGCGAAACGCGGCTTCGTCACCTCCGTCACGGTCGTCGTCAGCGACGGCTGCGGCTGAAAGTCGCTGAGGAGCAGATCGAGCTTACTTGAGACCACTGAGCGTAATACCTTCCACGAGCTGTCGCTGGAAGAACAGGAACAGCAGAAGCACCGGGATGGTCGCCATGTTGGCGGCGGCCATCAGCAAGGCGTTGTTGGTGAAGTATTGCCCCTGGAATAGGGCAACCCCCACGGAGAGGACCTGCATCTCCGTGCGGCTGGTCATAATCAGGGCCCACAGGAATTCGTTCCACGACCACTGGATCACGAGAAACGCAAACGCGGCCAGGGCGGGCCGGGCCAGCGGCAGGTAGATCTGCCAGTAGATCTGGAAGGGATTGGCTCCCTCCAGCGTGGCCGCCTCCTGGAAATCGGCCGGGATCGACAGGAAGTACTGGCGCAGCAGGAAGACGCCAAAGGAACTGAAGAGCAGGGGCACCACCAGCCCCTGGTAGGTGTCCAGCCAGCCCACCTGCCGCATCATCGCGTAGTTGGGGATCATCAGTACCTGCTGCGGCACCATCAGCCCGGCCAGCAACAGGAAGAAGAGGAAATCTCGCCCCGGAAACTGCATCCGTGAGAACGCGAAGGCCGCCAGTGAGGCCAGGAAGACCTGGCCGATCACGCGCAGGATGGTGACGATGATGGTGTTGGCATAGATCCGCGCAAACGGCACGTAGTCGAGCACGTCCTGGTAGTTCGCCCAGCGGATCTGGCTGGGAATCAGGTTCGGTGTGACCTGGAACAGGTCCGCCATCGGCTTCAGCGACGTGGAGACGGACCAGACGAACGGCAACAGGAAGATGACGCCGATCGAGAGGAGAACGATGTGCAGCAGCAGATGCCCCAGGTTGGAGCGTAGCTTGTGGCTCATGCGTAATGCACCCAGCGCCGCTGCAACCAGAACTGGATCATGGTGAAGATCATGATGATCACCAGCAGCACCCAGGCAATGGAGACCGCATAGCCCATGCGGAAGTTGGTGAACCCTTCCTCATAGATGTAGTAGACGATGGTCGGGAAGCGGTTGATGTTCCCCACCCGCGTCATCACGTAGACCAGGTCGAAGACCTGCAGCGAGCCGATGATGGCCACCACGCTCAGGAAGAAGGTGGTGGGCGTCAGCAGGGGCAGGGTAATGTCGCGGAACTGGCGGAAGGTACCCGCGCCGTCGATCTGCGCCGCTTCGTAGTACTCGCGCGGGATGTTCTGCAACCCGGCCAGGAAGATGATCATGTCGTAGCCAACGCCGCTCCAGAGGAGCACGATGACGACGGCGATCGCCGCCGTTTCTGGCTGATTGAGCCACTCGGGTTTGGGCAGGCCCATGCGGCCAAGCTGGGCGTTGATCGGGCCAAAGCCGGGATCGAAGAGCCATTTCCAGATGGTCGCAATCGCCACCGGCATGGTTAGCACCGGCATGAAGAAGAGCATGCGGTAGAACGCCCGGAAGCGGATCTTCGTGTTGAGGGCGATGGCCAGCAGCATGGAAAAGATCAGCCGCAAAATCACGTTCGGCACGGTCAGCATCGCCGTGTTGCGCACGGCCTCGATGAACACCGTGTCCTGGGTGAGCTTGACGTAGTTGTCCAGCCCAACCCAGTTCGGAGCGGCGATGACCTTCCAGTCGGTCAGGCTCAGGTAGAGGGAGGCCACCAGCGCGATCAGGAAGAAGATGGCGAACCCGATCATCATCGGGGCCACCATCAGGTAGCCCCATCGCGTCTGATCCGCCGTACGGCCACTGCGCCAGGACCGGCTCCCGGCCGCGACTGGGCGCGCGATATCTGCTACGGCCATCGCTTCATCCTTGCTGACTTGCCTGACAGGCTGAACTCACGGCATCGACCCTTACCCCAACCCCTCACCCTGTGCGCAGGGCGAGGGGCTCGCGGGGGAACAGGACGGTGTGGCAACCCAGCCATCTGGCTGAAGCTCGGCAGGGCATCGGCTTTCTGGCTCCCCTCTCCCTGCGCACAGGGAGAGGGGCTGGGGGTAAGGGCATTCGGCGGTTGCGTTGCCCTAGGCCTCCAGGCCGGCGGTTGCGGCTTCGGCGATGCGGGCGCACATCTCCTCGCGGGGGATGCCGCCGCTCCAGCCCTCGGCCAGTACTTCCACGACGTTGGTCTCCCATTCCGGGCCCGCCTGCGGATTCGGCACGGGGAAGGAGTAGTCAACCGCGTCGAGGAAGACCTGCAGGTCCAGGGTGGGGATGGACGCCAGGAACGACTCCTGTAGCCCGTTCATGGCCGGGATGACCGTGGCGGTATCGGCCAGGATTTGCTCCGCCTCCTGCGAGGCCAGGAACTTGACCCACTCCAGCGCCGCGCACTGGTTCTGGCTGCCGCTCCAGATCACGTTCGCCAGGCCGTGGATGGCGGAGGCGCGCTGCTTGCCCTGGGGCAGCGGCACCACAGCCACATTCGGCTGCGCCTCGCTGAAGGTGCGAGAGTTCCACGACCCGGCGGAGATCATGGAGATGACGCCGGCCGGGAAGAGCATTTCGTGCGGATCGTTCGCCTGCATCACGGCCACCGACGGCGACAGGCCATCGGTCACGAAGTCCCCCGCGAACAGCATCGCTTCGCAGGAGGCCGGCTCATCCAGCGCCGTCTTGGTCATCTCCTCGTTCATGAGGTGACCTTCGTTCTGCCAGACGAGGTTGTACCAGTTCTGCTGGCCAGTCATCCCGGCGGCAAAGCCCCACTGGGTGGTGTTGTCGCCTTCCTTGATGGTCAACTTCTCGGCGGCGGCGCGCAGGTCGTCCCACGTCCACTCGGCAGTGGGGTAGTCCACGCCGGCCTTGTCGAAGTGATCCTTGTTATAGAAGAGGGCGATGGTGTCAAAGTCCCGGGGAATGCCATACGCCGTGCCGTCGAAGGTGTAGATGGCGCGCAGGGATTCGGGGTACGCCTCCGCATCGATGCTGCCGTCGTCGATGACGTCCTGGATGGAGACCAGGGCTCCCTGGGAGGCATAAACCGGCAGGTTGTCGGCGTTGATCCAGAAGACATCGTAGGTGGAGCCGCCGGCAACGCCGGTCTGCAGCTTGGTCCAGTAGTCATCCCACGGCACAATCTGCACTTCAACGGTGATGTTGGGGTTCTTGGCAGCGAAGGCGGCAACTTGCGCATCCACGCCAGGCTTCTGCGCCGCGTCCCAGATACCGTAGGAGATGCGCGCCTCCGCGCCGTCGCAGACGGCATCCTGCGCCGCGCGAGCCATCGGCTGGCCCAGGTGGCCACCCAGCGTGCTGAGCCCCAGCCCGGCTGCGCCGGCGGCTGTGCCGCGCAGGAGCGTCCGGCGGGTGGCGTGCCGCTGCAGTTTGGTGAAGGCGGCCTCGCCCAGAGAGTGGGAACGGGTCATCGTGAATCTCCTGTTCCAGTCTGTGTGCAGCTTGCGAAAACTCCAGCACGTCACGAGGGGCTGGAGTGAGGTCTGGGGGTAGGCGGGAGAGACCTCCTTCCTCGTTGAACAATCATGCGCCGGGTCAGGTGGGTAGCTTACGGCCTCAGCGCGGGTTTGTCCGAGGACGTACGCGGATAGCTGCTGAAACAGGAGAATGTCGCGTGACGTGTGCAACATTGGACGTTTCGGGGAGATCAGGCCTGGTCCCATCACCGAAAGCAGGAGGCAAATGGAGCACCAGATAGCGGGGTTCCACTCGCCTCCCCCGAGTCAGCGCGACGCGCGGACGGTTCGGGGCTTGCCTACTGGGGCATGAGTCACGTCCCAGATCGTCGGGAGACCGAGCCGGGCAACCGCCCGGAAAGTCGCCTTTCGGGGGGCGCTTGCCCGGTCGCCAGGTCTCACTCTGGCTCCTGGTCAGTCACTGGCGTTGCGCCCGGCGCCGGCGCAGCCGGGGGCCACGCAAGGGCGCCAATCTGCTGATGGAACGCTAGCGTATCGACCTCCGATTATTCGTCCGAGATGTGGTCGCACGTCACACGAAAGAGCGTGCTCCCTGACCAGGCCACGACGTTGCCGGTCGGTGGATCACGGGTAACACGCTGTCGCGCGATCGCATGTTCCCAATCGTCTCAATCCTGAACTTGTCCTGAAGGCTTCACCCGCCTATACTTCCCCACTGGAACCAAGCTTTCCGCGGAACGTGGGTCCATCGCCCGCGTTCTTTTGTGTTCGGAACGCAGGCAGCCGCCGCAGGGGTGGCGGGTTCCAGCCCCCTGGGCCAGGGGTCAGACCGCATTTTTTCATTGTTTCAGTCGTAACTGCGCCCATGGGGCGTTCCGGCGCCGCGCCGTTGCGGAGCGCCACCCCGCACCGGGTTGCCCTTGTGGCGCCCAGGAAAGGAGCATCGCGGGCATGAAGAGCGATTTCCAGTCCGCCATCAGCCAAATCGCCGCTGAGCGCGGTATTCCGCCGGCTGCGGTGCAAGCCTCCATCGAGCATGCTCTGCAGGGCGTCTATCGCAAGATGGCCAATACGGAAGAACCGGTTCGGGTCGATATCGACAAGGCGACCGGAGCCGTCCGTATCTACGCCGTGAAGACTGTGGCCGAAGTCATCGAGGATCCTGTGTCCCAGATCAGCCTGGAGGAGGCGCGAAACCACGCGCCGAACCCGATCCTGGGGCAAACCATTGAGATTGAGCGCACCCCGGAGAACTTCGGGCGTATCGCCGCCCAGACGGTGAAGCAGTCCGTCCTGCAGCGTATCCGGGATTACGAGCGCGATACCGTCTATGAGGAATACCACGACAAGCAGGGCGAGGTGCTCAACGGCACCGTGCAGCGGGCGGATCCGCGCGCGGTCATCGTGGAGTTGAACAAGGCCGAGGCCGTCATGCCCGCCCGCGAGCAGGTACCAACCGAGCGCTACCGGCCCGGCCAGCGCGTCAAGGTGCTGCTGGTGGAGGTCAACAAGGACCCGCGTGGGCCGCAGTTGATCGTTTCCCGCTCGCACCCGGGGCTCATCCGCCGCCTCTTCGAGCAGGAAGTGCCAGAGATCTTCTCGGGCGCGGTCGAGATCATGGAGGTTGCGCGGGAGCCAGGGCTGCGCTCCAAGGTCGCCGTGGCGGCGCGCCAGGAGAAGGTCGATCCGGTCGGCGCGTGCGTTGGGGTGCGCGGCGTGCGCATCCAGAACATCGTGAACGAGTTGTATGGCGAGAAGATCGACGTCATTGAATGGTCGCCCGACACGGCGCAGTTCATTGCAAATGCTCTCTCTCCGGCCAAGCCGTCGTCCGTGACGCTCGACGAGGCAAACAAGGTCGCCACCGTCATTGTTCCCACCGACCAGATGTCGCTGGCTATCGGCAAGGAAGGGCAGAACGCGCGGCTGGCCTACAAGCTGACCGGCTGGCGCATCGATATCAAGGATCCGTCTGCCCTGCAGGAGATGGACGAAGAACTGCTGCGGCAGGCGCGGGCGGCCCTGGCCGAAACCCAGGCGGATGATTTCGCCTGGCAGGGGCGCCAGCCCCGCCTGGTGCGGGCCGATGGCACCATCTCCGTCCGCGAGCGCACCTTTGGCCCGCTTGCACCCGAACTCGTCGGGATGAGCGTTGATGTCGATGTGCGCGGGCCAGCGCTGGAGGTCTTCTACAACCGCGATCTGCGCCACCGCTTTGATTTCGAAACCGGCGAGGCGCTGTCGCTGGACGATGAGCCAGTACCGGCCGGAGCCCGGGGCGCTTGAGCGTGACGGAGGCTTCGTCCCCAGCCGGGCGCAAGAAGGGGCCGCGCCCGAAGCATGTGCCGCAGCGGATGTGCATCATCTGCCGCGACCATGAGGCGAAGCGTGGGCTCCACCGCATCGTGCGATCGCCCGAAGGGACCGTATCTCACGATCCCACCGGGCGCCAGAACGGGCGTGGCGCCTACCTGTGCCACAAAACTGCCTGCTGGGAGAAGGCGCTGAGTTCAGGGGCATTGGCGCGGGCCCTGAACATTGAGATAGACACCCAAACCCTGGATGCCCTGCGCCAGCACGCGGCCACGCTGCACCTGGAGCCGACCGCCGCTGCGGGCGCCCGGGCATCGGCATCATCATCATCTGGAACCGCTACATCGGGAGGAGCACACTAATGGCAAGCACCTATCAGGGAAGACGACCAGCATCACGCAAGGGTGGTAAAGGCGGACGCGGCAAGAATTCGCGCGGCGGCGCACGCACCGTCGCCCTGCGCCGATCGGCGCCAGTCGTGCGCGAGCCAGTCACGCTGCCGGGTGTTCTCACCATCGGCGAACTGGCCGAGAAACTGGAAACCACGGGCGTTGAGGTCATCAAGGAGCTGATGAAGGTCGGCATGATGGCCACCATCAATCAGCAGATCGACTACGCCACCGCTGCGCGCGTGGCCGAGGCGCTGGGCTGGGAGACGCTGGAGGAAGAATCCGCGCTGGCCGGCGAGGGTGAGGACTTCGAGGCGCGCCGCATCGAGGCCGAGGCGGACCCCAACGCCAGGCCACGGCCCCCCGTGGTCACCATCATGGGCCACGTGGACCACGGCAAGACCAAGCTGCTGGATTCCATTCGCTCCGCCAACGTCGCGGAGGGGGAGGCTGGCAGCATCACCCAGCACATCGGCGCCTACCAGGTGGATACCCAGGGCCGGAAGATCACCTTCCTCGATACCCCCGGCCACGAGGCGTTCACTGCCATGCGCGCCCGTGGGGCGCAGGCCACGGATGTGGCCGTGCTGGTGGTGGCGGCGGACGACGGCGTGATGCCGACCACCCGCGAGGCGGTGGCGCACATCAAATCCGCGCACGTGCCGCTGATCGTGGCTATCAACAAGATTGACCTCCCGGCGGCCAACCCGGACCGCGTCAAGCAGCAGCTCTCCGAAATCGAAGTGATGCCCGAGGATTGGGGCGGCGATGTCCCCTTCGTTGAGGTGTCCGCGCGCGAGAAGCTGGGCCTGGACGACCTGCTGGAAGTGATTCAGCTCGTCGCCGATGTCCATGAGCTGAAGGCGAACCCGCACAAGCCCGCTGCTGGCGTGGTTGTGGAAGCCAAGGTCGATCGCAACCGTGGCCCGGTGGCCACGCTGCTGGTGCAGAGCGGCACGCTGAACCCGCGCGATGTCGTGGTTGCGGGCGGCACCTGGGGCCGCGTCAAGGCGATGTTCGATGACCGTGGCCGGCGCATTCGCCGCGCCGAGCCGAGCATGCCGGTCGAGATCCTGGGGCTGCTGGAAGTGCCGCAGGCCGGGGATCAGTTCCTGGTCTACGAGGACGAGAAGCAGGCGCGCGAAGTCGCCGAGCGCCGCGCGGCCGAGCGCCGGGCCGAGGCCCTGGTGGCCGGGCAGTCCAGCACCAAGCTGACCGACTTCTCGCAGGCGGTGAGCGAAGGCGGCGTCAGCAAGCTGCAGGTGATCCTGAAGGCCGATGTCTCGGGCTCCCTCGGCGCCATCCAGACGGCGCTGCTGAAGCTGAACGACGAAGTGCCGGAAGGGGTGCAACTCAGCATCACGTACGCCGGTACGGGCGCGGTCAACGAGTCGGATGTCAGCCTGGCCTCCGCCACCAACTCGATCATCATCGGGTTCAATGTCCGCCCCGATGTGGCGGCCAAGCGAGCGGCCGATGCCAGCGGCATCGATATCCGCTTCTACAACATCATCTACAACCTGCTGGACGAGGTGAAGGCGGCCATGACGGGTCTGCTGGCGCCAGTCTTCCAGGACAAGACCGATGGCTACGCCGAGGTCCGGGAAACCTTCAAGTTGCCGGGTGGCGACGTGGTGGCGGGGCTGTACGTGCTGGACGGCAAGATCAGCCGCAACAGCAAGGTGCGCGTGCTGCGGAGTGGCCTGGTGCTGCACACGGGCACGGTCAAGTCCCTCAAGCGCTTCAAGGACGATGTCCGCGAGGTGGCCGCCGGGTACGAATGTGGCGCTGGCCTGGATAACTTCAACGACCTGCAGGTCGGCGATCAACTCGAGTTCTTCCATGAGGAAGAGGTCGCGCGCACGTAGCAGACTGGGGCGGCGCGCCGGCTGGAGCCATGTGGGCTTCGGGAGGACGCGCCGCTTTCTTGCTTGACCGTGACCGGAGCCCGCCATGACCAGACGTACGCAGCAGATGGGTGAGTTCCTGCGAGAGGAAGTCACTGATATTATCCGAACCGAGCTGGATGACCCACGCCTCGGGTTCTGGACCATTACCCATGTCGAAGTCTCCCCGGAACTGCGGTCCGCGCGCATCTTCGTGTCCGTGCTGGGCACGGAGCAGGAGCGCACGGACACGCTGAAGGCGCTGCGTGGCGCGGCGGGGTTCATTCGCACGCACCTCAAGCCACGCATGCGCACACGCACCATTCCGGATCTGGATTTTCGGGATGACCGTTCCATGGAGCATGCCGAGGAAATAGATCGTACATTGCGCCAGTTGCACCGTGAGGATGAGCGGCGCCCGCTGCCAGCCAGCGGAATCAGGGACACGGAGGGGAAGGCGTGAGCGATACCTGGGCCATTGACCCGGAGGATGCAGCCGCCGCGCTGGCAACCCTGCGCAGCGCGAAACGAGTGCTGATGCCCACACATCAGAACGTGGATGCCGATGGGCTTTCGTCGCCGCTGGCCATGCGGCAGGCCCTGGCGACCTATGGCGTGGAGGCCATCCCGGTTATCACGGACGGGGATTTCCCCTCCAACCTGCGCTTTCTGCCGGGCATCGACGCCGTGCTGGTCTACGGCAAGGATGAACTGCCCGAGTACGACATGCTCTGCCTGATCGACTGCGCCGACCGCAAGCGGCTGGGCAACTTCGCCAGGGAGAACCCGGATAAGCTCGACGGGTCGGTCCCTATCGTCAACATCGACCATCACAAGACGAATGATCGCTTCGGCGTCGTCAACATCGTCGAGCCGGAGGCGTCGTCCGCTGGCGAGATCGTGGCCGAGATCTTCAAGCTGTGGGGCGTGGAAGTCGATCTCGGTATCGCGCAGGCGCTGCTGGCGGGCATCTATGGCGACACTCTTGGGCTGCGCACACCCAGCACCACCCCGCACACCATCCGCACGGTGGCGGACCTCGTGGAGATGGGCGGCGAGCTGGAGCCGATTGTCGATCAGCTCTTCCGGTTGAAGCCGCGCTCCACCATCTGCCTCTGGGAACACGCGCTGCACAACATCCGCTGGAATGGTCCCATCATCTGGACCGAGATGACGCGCGAGGGCTTTGCCCACTGTGGGGCGGAGATGGCCGAGGCGGAGGGGATCGTCAACTTCCTGGCCGGCACCCAGGGCAGCCGCGTTGCCGTCATCCTCTACCAGGATGAGGACCGCAAGGGCTGGCGCGTCAGCCTGCGCAGCCTGGAAAAGACCATGGATGTTTCCGCCATCGCGGGGCACTTCGGCGGTGGCGGGCACCCGCTCGCCTCCGGCGCGCACGTGGAGGGCGGCGAGGAAGAGAAGCAGGCCTTCATCAAGAAGGTGGCGGAACTGGTCTCCGCCGCCCCGCAGACCACCCCGGCCTGAGC
>DAOUDE010000014.1:0-7948 GCA_034431475.1 Thermomicrobiales bacterium
TGCAGCAACCCGGATATCGAGGGTGCGCAGCACTGCATTTCGGGGCCGCTGCAGCCCCTTGTTCGCTGCGCCGCCACCGCCGATTGCCCGCCAGGGTCGCACTGCCAGGATATCGGGAACGGCGGGGTGTGTATCGAGCTGTGCATCTAGCCAGCAACCAGGAGCCACCCCCGGCCGCGCGCGAACGGCTTGCGGGGCTGACAGGAGGACCCTCACCCCCAACCCCGCTCCCGCTCCCGGTGCGCGGCTGGCAGGGGGAGGTATCCGGGGCGAGGCTGGGCTGCGGCTGGAGGACCCTCACCCCCAGCCCCTCTCCCTGAGTACTTGCGCATGGCGAGGGGAGCCGATCGGCGCAGGCGAGGCCAGCATCTGGCGCGCCGGGGCCAGGACCGACTGCCGCGTTCGCCGCCAAAAGCCCCTCTCCCTGCTCACAGGGAGAGGGGTTGGGGGTGAGGGTTCGTGACCCATAGCTCATACCTCCCCTGTCAGCCGATGCGCGGGGGTGAGGGTCCTCCCCCGGCCAGCCGAGGCGCGGCCGAAAGCCTGCCTGCCGCGCAGGCGTGGCAGCGTCGAAGGCTGCGGTCAAGAATCGTTGACCCGTTTCAGCGCAAAGAACGCCGAGATCATCAGGCGCTGAACCCTTGCCGGATCACTATCGCCTCCTGCATCGCGCCACCACCTTCCTATCTGTGGATGCTGAGTGTTATAGACTTTACCGAACGCGATTCCTCCACCACTTTGCCTTGCATTGTGCGATTCGTCACCGGTATGCTGACTCTCAGTAGAACATTTGATCGCTTTTCCACCATCAGGGGGCCGCTCATGACGACCCGACTGGATCTGCGAACGGCACTGCGAACGCGCCTGGAGGACACCGGCAGCGCGCCGCTGTGGAGTGACGCGGCGCTGAACGCCTGGCTGGGTGAGGCGGTGCGGCACTATGGCGTCCAGCTTCCGGTGCAGGCCACCGCCATCACGGCCGCGGTGGCCGCCGGAGACCTCACCATCGCGCTGCCGGCCGGGGTCGCCACAGAGGCGGTGGCCGCCGTACGCAACCCCGCCGGGGCGAGCGTGCCGCGCAGCGACGACCGCGTGCCGGATGCCGCGCCGGGAGAGCGCCGAGGCGTGGCCCAGGGCTGGAGCGCGTGGGGCGACACCCTGCGCCTGCGGCGCGCGGCGGCCGGGGCCGCGGAATTGGGGCCGTGGAGCATCGATTACGCCGCCGGGCGCGAGCTGATCGGCAACGACCTCGATCCGCAGCCGGTGGCGGCAGGCGATGAGCCGATCATCGTGGCGCTGGCGGCGGCCCTGGCGCTCGATCAGCGGGCGGTGGAGCGTGGCAAGCGCGGGGATGCCCCCGCCGCCCGCGAGATGCGGGCCAGCGCCGAGCACGCGCGCACGGCAGCCGCCACGTTGCTGGCGGCGCGGCGGCGACGCCCGCGCGCGGGCTTCCTGCAGGTGGACGGGGCGGGGTGAGGCACGGTCAGGAGGTGGCAATGGCGACGATGGGCCTGGAGGGTGGCGCGTCCCGTTTCCCCAGGAAGCGGGTTCGCTGCAAGGCGCCGGGCTGCACGACCGTGACCCAGAGCCGCCGGGGGTACTGCCCGGCGCACACCTGGCTGAGCCGGGAGGCAGCCGCCGCGCTGCTGCCAGATGACCCATGCACGGCGCGGGCCGGGCAGGCCAGCGAGGTGGAACTGGAGGCCGTGGAGCGGCGGCAGGCGGCCGCGGCCGCGTTCCGCCAGCGGCTGGAGGCGGGGGATTACCGGGGGCTCTTCGGGGAGCGCCTGGGTGAGCTGATGGCCCAGGCGGCCGCCGATGGCGGGGTGACGGACGAACTGGCGGTGCTGCGCATTGTGATGGCGCGGCTGCTGGCGGAGGAGGAGGACCCGGTGACGCTGGCGAAGGCGGTCTCGCGGGTGGCGGCGGTGAGCATTCAGGCGGCGCGGGCGCAGCGGGCGATCAACGGGCAGTTGGCCGAGGGACTCACGGACGCACTGACGACGATCCTGGCGGACCTGGAAGCTGGAAGCGGGGTGGGCTGATGCGGCCGCGAACGCGAGACGAAAGGGCGGAACGGTTGCGCCGGGCCATCGACGGGCTGCGCGCTGCCGGGGAGCCGATCGTGGCGATCGACCTGGCGCCGAAGAGCGCGCACGAGGCGCTGACGCGGCAGATGGTGAGCGACCTGGCGGCAGACCTGAGCGAGGTGAAGAACCGGGTCAACGCCATGCTCTGGCTGGTGGCCGGGGCGGTGGTGGTGGACGTGGCGCTGCGCCTGGCGGCGCTGCGCTGAGGAGGTGACGCGCTGACGCGCTCAGGGGGAGGCGGCCTGCGGGCCTTGGGGGTGTCGGGCTGATGCCCTCAGGGAGTCAAGCGGACGGGAGGACGTGCGGCCGAGGGGATGATGGGCGCGAGGGGGGCGTGGCGGGGTCGTGGCGCGTGGACCACATGCGAGGTGGCGCCCTCCTTCAGGTGTCGTCCTGAGCGCAGTCGAAGGACCTTGCTTCGCATGAGCCATGTTCGATGTGTCGTCCGCCTTTGACTGTCATCCTGAGCCCGCAGGCGAAGGATCTCGGCCCTGGGTGGCTTCCGGGCCCCGATGCCGGTGGGCGAAGGGCGCGGCCACTGCGAACGCGTACGGTCGCGGGACGAGAGCCCTCCGGCGCCGGGATGACAACGGAACATGGACAACACGTCGTGACTGGCCGGTAGGGAACGAGATCCTTCGACAAGCTCAGGATGACACCTCGACAAGCCCAGGATGACACCTGAGATCAGGCGGCAGAAGCGACGCGTTACGAGGCCGGAGAGCAGGGTTTCCTGGCAGCGCAAGGTGACACAGGAGCGTGGACGATGCGAGGCGCGGCACGAACTGTTGGGGTGAAGGGAATGGTCCAGGTCCATGCGCCGCCCCGGCCGCCGCCCCGGTGCGCGAAGAACGACCGGTACCCAGCGGTGCGGTGAGGGCCGCACCAGGAGCAGGAGGCAGGAGGTGCAGATGAGCCGCGAAGGCACGGATACGCAGGAGGGTGCGGCCATGACGGACGCAGGGGAACCGGAGAGCAACGCGGCGACGGGCGCGGTCGACCTGGACCGGGTGCGGGACCTGGTGCTGCAGGCGCACCCCGATGTGGTGCCGGACCTGGTGCGGGGCGAGTCCCTTGATGCGCTGCTGGCCTCGGTGGAGCCCGCGCGCAGCGCCTACCAGCAGATCGCGGAGCACGTGCGCGGCAGCGCCGGGTCGCCCCACCCCGCCGCGCCCGTCCCGCCTGCCGTGCCGGCGGGCGGCACGCGGGCGGCGCTGGACCCGGCCACCCTTTCGCCGGTCACGAAGATCGCGCGGGCGCTGGCGGCGCGGAGCGCCGCAGGGGGTGTCGCGCTGCGCGCTCGGGGGGTGTCGGGCTAATGCCCTCAGGGGGTAAAGGAGAACGACGCACGACCGGTTACGCTCGTTCTCCTCGTCCTCCTTCACCCCCTGAGCGCAGCGACACCCCCTGAACGAAGTGGCGCCCCCTCGACAGAAGGAGAGCAACCATGGCGATGACCAAGACCGAAGCGGCGAAGCTGACGCAGGACATGCTGCTGCGCGGGGTGATCGAGGCGATCATCACCGAGTCGATGATCCTGGAGATTCTGCCCTTCATGCAGATCACCGGGACCACGCTGACGTACAACCGCGAGGCGACCCTGCCGGCGGCCAGCTTCTACGACGTGGGCGACACCTGGACCGAGGCGACGCCGACCTTCACCCAGGTGACGGCGGCGCTGAAGATCATCGGGGGCGACGCCGATGTCGACAACTTCCTGCAGGCCACCTACGCCGACCCGAACGACATCGAGGCCGAGGTGATCGCCAGCCGCGCCAAGGCGGTGGCGTACAAGTACAACGCGGCCTTCATTACCGGCGATAGCGCCGTGGACACCAAGAGCTTCGACGGCCTGGCCAAGGCCGTGCCGGCCGGGCAGACGGTGTACGTGGGCACGAATGGCGGCGCGCTGACGCTGGACCTGATGGACCAGGTGATCGACCTGGTCAAGCCGGGCCGGCCCGACGCGCTGCTGATGAGCAAGCGCAGCCGCCGCAAGCTCTCCGCGCTGCGGAGGGCATCGGGCAACCTGCTGGAAACGGACCGCACCGACTTCGGGCGGCGGGCGCTCTACTACGACGGTATCCCCATCATCGTGGACGAAAACCAGCCGGACACCGAAGTGCGCGGCTCCAGCGGCGCGGTCTGCTCCTCCATCTACCCGATCAAGTTCGGGCCGGAGGGCGTGATGGGCCTGGAGAACGGCAACATCGCCGTCGAGGAGATCGGCGAGTTGGAGACCAAGGACGCCACAAGGCATCGAATCAAGTGGTACGCGGGCCTGGCGGTCTTCAGCGAGCTGGCCGTGGCGCGCCTGGGCGGCGTAACGGCCTGAGGGCCGTAGGGGAGACGGCCTCACGGCCTTAGGGAAGACGCTGCGCTTAGGGAAGACGGCCTGCCGGCCTTAGGGAGTAAGGGAATGAGGGAAGCATACGTTCCTACCTCCTTATTCCCTTATTCCCTAAGCGCGTGAGCGCGTCTTCCCTAAGCGCAGCGTCTTCCCTCGAAAGGAGGCGCACATGGACCCGTTCGAGCGGGATCGGGGGCGGTTGGCGCGGTACCGGGAGCGGCGGGAGTTCTACGAGGGCGGGCAATGGCTGGGGCGGCCCCGCAGGCGGCAGGCGCAACTGACCGTCAACTACGCGCGGGCGCTGGTGCGCAAGGTCGTTTCCTACGCGCTGCCGGACGGCGTCGGCTTCACGGTGCCGGTTCCCGCGCTGGCCGGGCCGGGCGCGGCGGACGGAGGTCACGGCGGGGAGCCGCCCGCGGGGGCGGGCCTGCCCGGCCTGGTGCGAGCGCGACGGCAGGCGGACGAGGCGCAGGCGAACGATGTCGAGACGTTGCTGGCGGACCTGCTGGCGGAACTGGACGCCGACCGGCTCGATTTCGCGCTGGCCATCGACAGCGCGGTGCTGGGCGACGGCGTGATCAAGGTCACCTGGGATGTCGCGGCCAGCCGGCCCCGCCTGACGGCGGTCGACCCCGCCACGCTGCTCGCCTGGTGGAGCCCCGACACCCCGACCGAGGCGTATCGCTTTGCGCAGCACTACCAGTTGCCGGGGCAGGCCATTACGGCCCTGGGCTGGGCGGCAGACGGCGCGCTGGCGCCCGACCGTCTCTACCCGGTGGTGGAGGACTGGACCGGCGAGCGCTGGACGGTGACGGTGGCCGGGCAGATGGCGCGAGACGAGGCGAACCCCTACGGCTGGCTCCCCTACCTCGTGCTGCCGAACAACGCGAGCGGGTCGCAGTTCTGGGGCGAGAGTGATCTCGATGACCTGATGGATGTCTGCCGCCAGCTCAACACGCGGGTGAGCGCCCTGGCGGACATTCTCGACCTGGCGGGGTGGCCCATCACCGTCCTGGAGAACGTCGATTCGGCCGAGGGGATCACGGTGGGGCCGGGCGCGCGCTGGGAGTTGCCCGAGGGCGCGAAGGCGTACCTGCTGAATCTGCTCAAGGACGGCGGGGTGGAGCAGCACGTCGCCTACCTGGATGAACTGCGCACGGCGCTGCACGACCTGGCCGAGACGCCGCGCACCGCGTTCGGCGAGGCCGGGCGCGCCATCGCCGGGGCGGCGTTGCAGGTGGAGCTGCAGCCGCTGGTGCAGAAGGTCAAGCGCAAGCGGCGGGGGCTGGAATCGCTCTACCGCCGCCGCAACGCGATGCTGCTCGACCTCATGGAGCGCTTTGGCGGCGCGCCGGTGGGCGGCCTCCGGCGGACGACGCCCGTGTGGCCACCGATCCTGCCGAACGACCGCGAGGCGGAGGCGCGGATTGGGGTGCAACTGGTCAACGCCGGGGTGCGCTCGCGCCGCTCCGTGGCGGCAGACCTGGGCGAAGAGGACCCCGACGCCGAGATGGCGCGCATCGTGGCCGAAGCCCGGCGCATGGCTGCCTACGCGGCAGATGCAAATGACGGTGGGCACGATGCGCAAGAGGCGTCACGGGGCGATGACACGCACGCGGACAGGGAGCAACGAACACGCCGCCCCTCGTCGCAACAGACGGGAGCCGCAGATGAAGACACACCGTAGGCGAACTTCTCCCCGTCGCACCGGGCATGCCCCGGCCGCGACCGGCGCGCAGGCCGCAAGCGCCCTCGCGCGGGCGCGGACGAAGCTCGGCGCGGCCTACGTGCTGGCCACAGCCGGGCCGGAGACCTTCGATTGCTCCGGGTTCACCTGGTGGGTGGCGCAGCCGATCATCGGGCCGCTCGATTTCGAGCTGCGCTCCAGCCACCATCAGTTCAACGTCTGGGGCGAGCCGGTACCGGGTGAAGCCTTGCGACCGGGCGACCTGCTCTTCTTCGACAGCATGGGCGTGACCGTGTTCGGTAACCGCGCCTCGCACGTCGGCCTGTACCTGGGCGACGAGCAGATGATCCACGCGGCGAACGAGGATGACGGCGTGATTATCAGCCGGCCGTTCGAGGGCTGGTACGGGCCACGCCTGATCGGCGCGCGGCGCATCTTCGATCTCGCGGCGCCCGACCTCGTCGAAACCCCGCCCCGGCCGCACCAGCAGGTGCACCGAGCGCCCCGGCGGCGGCGCACGCTGCCCCTGCTGGCCGGGCCGATCGTCACCCGCAACCAGTGGAACGGCGGGCCGTTCCCGGTCGACTGGAGCGCGGCGGCAGGCTGGGCGCACGAGGTGAACGTGGCCGCGCGGGAGGCGCGGGTGGATGCGCGGATCATCGCCGCCGTGGCAATGATGGAGACGCAGTTCACGCACGAGCGCGACGGCGAGGTGCTCACGATCTGGGACAGCTTTCCGGAGGATGGGCCGAGCGTGGGCATGATGCAGTTCAAGCCGCGGGTTTACGCGCACGTACGCCCGGACCTGGACCCGCTGCTGCCGGAGGAGAACCTGCGGCGGGGCGCGGCGATCATCGCCTCGTTATTGGAAGACGCGGGTGGCGATCTGGACGCCGCCATGCGCCGCTGGTTCCCAGCGCCCGCGCCGAACGGCACGACGCCGGACCGCTACCTGACCACCTTCTGGGGTCTGCTGCAGGAGATGGACTATGCCGGCTGATCTGCTCATCGTGGGGGTGCCGCTCGTGGTGCTCGTGCCGGCGCTGGTGGAGCTGGCGAAGCGGCTGGGGCTGCCCACCGCCTACGCCGGCCTCGCCTCCATCGCCAGCAGCGCGCTCATCCTGGGGCTGGTGGGGCTGCAAACGCACACCCGGTTCGGGAGCTGGGCGACCTGGCTGCTCACCTCCATTGTCTACGGCCTGGCGGCATCGGGGTTGTACTCGCAGGTGAGGGGGAGGCGGCCTGCGGGCCCCAGGGGGTGACGCGCTCACGCGCTCAGGGGGTGCCGGGCTACGCCCTCAGGGGGCGAAAGAGGGCGAGGCGAAGAGGAGCCGACGCGTGGGCGCGGCGTACGGGAGGTTCGCGGCGACGCTCACTCCCAGGAGTCGTCCTGAGCGCAGTCGCAGGACCTTGCCTCGCAACAGCCATGTGCGCGGTGGCAAGCACGTGCACCTGTCATCCCGCGCGCAGCCGGGCGCACTCGCAGGGGAAACCCCACGTCCCGATGCCCGCCCGCAAGCAGCGCCGCCTCAACGCCCTCGTGGCCGGCAGCGCCGAGCTGCTCCCGGCGCCGGGATAACCGCGAACCGTGGGTGCAGCCTCGCACCCGCCACCGGCCAGCGGCCACGTTCCACCCACCGTCCCCGCAAGACCGCGCCCCAAGCCGGGGCCAGGAGGAAACCACATGACGCACGAACCGGTGCAGGACGCGGTGCTGGGCGATGTACATCTGACCATCGTGCCGGGCACGTACCGCAAGCGCAACAAGGCGTCTGGACGGGGCGCGGTCACCGAGCGGCTCGTGATCGACCGCTTCGCGGG
>DAOUDE010000015.1:0-1832 GCA_034431475.1 Thermomicrobiales bacterium
TGCGCGGCGCCGATTCCGGCTGGATTGCAACAGTCGGGGCCGCATTTCTCCGGACCTGGCGCCTTGGGGGTTTGACAAACGCATTGCCCACCGACGGGAGTCTGTTGACCGGGACAGGACGGAGGTTTCGGGGTGGGGGTGGGACGCCGGGCTGCATCGGCATCGTCGTCCAGAAGGATGCTCCCAGCCGTCGCCGCTCCACCAAGGCCGAGCAAGCCTTTGAGAAGCGTCCGCCGATTCGCGCCGGCAGCAAGCGACTTGGTTAGCGAATCGAACCGACGATCGTCCATTCCCGCTCCTCTCTGAACCGTGCCGCCGAGGTGAACTGCGTGTACGGCCGCGAGGCCGCGAACTGGATCTCAGGAATGCGTTGGAAGTTCCGTATTTTTCAGTGTTCACATCATATGGTTTGGCAAGCGAAAGTCAATACCTGTTCTGATTGGTTTTTGGGACATAGAGGGCGATGCCCGACGCAGAAGCATGCGGTCGCTCACCAAGCGAGGGAGCGGGACCCATTGACGCGACGATCCGGGAGCGGCGAGATTTGTTGTGGTTCAGGGATCAGGCGATGCCCAGGCACTCGCCGGTTTCGGCGTAGCAACTGTAGCCGTCGGGGCATTCCACCGGGATGCAGGTTCCGGCGTCACACGTCTCGCAGAGCGTGCAGAGGGTGTCGTCGGTGGAGCAGACGCCCTCGGAGCACGTGGCGCATGCGCCTGGGCAGGCGGGGGAATAGGAGCAGGCGCCGTTCGAGCAGGTTGCCAGGGTGCAGGCGTCCGCGCCGGCACAATCGGCATCGACGAAGCACTCGACCGCGGTGCAGACGCCGCCCAGGCAGGCTTCGCCGACGCCGCAGTTGGCGTCGTTGCAGCAATTGCCGGTGACGCAGATGGGCGCGCCCGCGGCATTTGCGCAGCAGACAGCCCCGTCGGCGCAGACGTGCTGGCGGCAGACGCCGATCTCGCAGGTCACGTAGCACGCGCCGGGTTCGAGCGCGCAATCGGTCACCGAGCAGCACGCGCCGGCGCCTCCCGGGATGCAGGTATTGGCATTGGAACCGGCGCCGCAGCAAAGCTCACCCGCGGCGCAGCAGAGATCGTTGTCGATACCGGGGCAGAAGCTGGCGACCGGGCAGCAGAGGTTTTCCCCATAGCAATGACCGGCGCAGCACGCGTTGTCGCAGCATTCGGAGTAGTTGGCGTTGCCTGGATCGAGATGAGGGTGGCAACAGTGGTCGCCGCAGACCTCGCCGCGGGTCGTATCGGTCTGATCGGTGCTGACATTGCAGCAACCGTCCTTGCTGGTGCACCGGCCGGTGCAGATGGCGTCCTGACAGCATGTCTGGGTTGCGGGATCGAGGCAACCGCAGTCTGTTTCGACCAGTGGCTCGACGCAGATTTCGGCCTCGGCCGCGAGCGATTGCACGACCTGGGTGGGCGATACCGGCTCGCTCGGCTCACGCAAGGGTTCCGTGGAACTCGGCGTGCCCGCAGGGGCCTGTGCGGCCAATCCGCCGCGGATCGATCCGCCCCCGATGACCGCAGCCGCGCCCGCACCAAGAAGACGGCGCACGAATGCGCGCCGGTGTTGTCCGGCGGCCAAAGCCCGGGTCAATCGGTCGAACGTTTGCTGATCCATCGTTGGGTTCCCAAACCCGTAGGGGTGACTCGCGCGGCACCGCCATGCCGAAGAGACGCGCGCTGCCCGTGCGTCTCGACATCATCTTAGCAGTCGAACCTTAACGATGAAAGCCGCAACGCTGGGATTTTGCTGGAGTTTTCGGCGCATTGTCCGCCATGAGCGGCATGTGATCGCAACCATGGCGGCGCGCC
>DAOUDE010000016.1:0-12980 GCA_034431475.1 Thermomicrobiales bacterium
GATGTTCCCGCAGCCGATCAGGCCGACCTTCACCGGGGCGTCGCTCATACTGGCCCTCGCTCTCTGGCGTTCAGATAGACGTGTTGGCGTGATTGTCCCATCTCGGGAGTATGCGAAGATGCCATGCGAAAAGAACCCTCGCCCCCAACCCCTCTCCCTGTGCGCAGGGCGAGGGGAGCACGAGACGGCGCGCGGCGGCGCTGCTCTCACTGCGCAACTCCGGGTGAAGGGTGTGTACGAGCCTCGCCGCACGGGAAGCCCCTCGCCCTGCGCACAGGGAGAGGGGTTGGGGTGAGGGTCCCTTTCCGATGTCCACAACCGATCTGCCGATCAATCTCCATGAGTACGAACAGGCCGCGCGCGAGTTGCTCTCGCCGATGGTGCATGGCTACATCACCGGCGGCTCCGAGGATGAGATCACGCTCCGTGCCAACCGGGAGGCGTTCGCGCAGTGGCGCTTTCTGCCGCGCATGTTGCGCGGCCTGCCGGCGGCCTCGACCGCCACGACGGTGCTGGGGCAGGAGGTCGCCATGCCGATCCTCATCTCGCCCTCCGGCATGCACCGCGTGGCGCACGATGAGGGCGAACTGGCGACCGCGCGCGCGGCGAAGGCCGCCGGCACCATCTACACCATGAGCACCGCCGCCACGGTAGTGATGGAGGAGGTCTCGCAGCAGGCCGGGCCGTGGTGGTTCCAGCTCTACATCCTGACCGATCGTGGCCTGACCCGCAGCCTGGTTGAGCGCGCCAAGGCGAACGGCGCCTCCGCGCTGGTGGTGACGGTCGATGTGCCGGTGCTGGGCCGCCGCGAGGCCGACGAGCGCAACCGCTTCGAACTGCCGCCGGGCCTGACCGTGGCCAACCTGCGCTCGCCCGACCACGCGCACATGCCCGCTGGCGCAGCCGGCTCGGGCCTGACGACGTTCGTGGGCGCGGCCTGGGACCCGAAGATCACCTGGGACGATCTGGTCTGGCTGGCCGATATCTCCGGCCTGCCGGTTATCCCGAAAGGGATCCTGCACCCGCAGGACGCCATCCTCGCCTTCGAGCACGGGGCAGCGGCGGTGCTGGTCTCCAACCACGGCGGGCGGCAGCTTGATGGCGCGATTGCCTCGCTCGATGCCCTGCCCGCCGTGGTGGACGCCGCTGGCGACCGGGGCGAGATCCTCGTCGATGGCGGCTTCCGGCGCGGCACCGACGTGCTGAAGGCGCTGGCGCTCGGCGCCCGCGCGGCGCTCATCGCCCGCCCCGTCTACTGGGGTCTTTCCGTGGGTGGCTCCGCCGGGGTGCAGCACGTGCTGGAGCTGCTCAAGGCGGAACTGGCACTGGACCTGTTGCTCTGCGGCCTCGGCAGCCCGGCGGAGGTGACGCGGGACCTGCTGGCGCCGGTGGGGCCGCTGGGGAGGGTCTAGCGGCGAGTGCTTCGCGGGGCGTTTCTGGAACGCCTCGATGGCCCAATCACCAGGTGTCATCGACAGATGTCAACATCAGAACGTTCGCGAGGGGGCCACGTATCCCCGGCGTGGCCACTGTCTCGCCTTGCCACAAGGAAACCGCGCATTCCACCACGCGCTTCCCGCCCGGCGGGGTGGGCGCGAACGCCCCTTCTGACCGGGGCAGGGGCACGCCAGCACAGCGATGATGCCGCGGGGAGGGAAGGGAGGCCCGGGAAGGAGCGAGGGATGCGACTGCAAGGCAAGGTGGCGGTAGTGACCGGAGCAGCGTCCGGGATGGGGCTGGCCATCGCCACCCGGTTCGCCGCCGAGGGTGCGGCGGTTGTCGCTGGCGACTGGCACGCCGAACGGCTCGACGCGGCGGTGGCGGCGATCCGGGCCACGGGCGGGATCATCGCTGGCGTGCAGGGCAACATCGCCGACCGGCAAACGGCCGAGACCCTGATTGACCTGGCGGTCTCCACCCTCGGCCGCCTGGATGTGCTCTGTAACAACGCGGGAGTGATGGACTACATGCAGGGTGTCGGGGAGCTGGACGACGAGGTTTGGCGGCGCGTGCTCAGCGTCAATCTCGATGGCCCGATGTTTACCAGTCGCCGCGCGGTGCAGCAGATGCGGCGGCAGGGAAGCGGCTCCATCATCAACATCGCCTCCATCGGCGGCCTGCAAGGCGGTGCGGCTGGAGCGGCCTACACCGTCTCCAAGCACGGGCTGATCGGCCTGTCGCGCAATACCGCCTGGATGTATGCCCAGGAAGGGATCCGCTGCAACGCGATCTGCCCCGGCGCGACCGCGACCAACATCGGCGAGACGATGCCGCCCGACCGCCTGGACCCGTTCGGGTCGGCGCGGGCCGGAGCGTACGCAGCCCTGATCCCGGCCACGCTGACGCCGCAGGATATCGCCGACCTGGCCCTCTTCCTGGCCTCCGATGAAGCGCGCCACATCAACGGCGCGGTCATCACCGCTGATGCCGGCTGGACCGCCGCGTGAACGCGGCCCGCAGCGGCCCGCAACATGCGTCGGTGAAGGGTGACGCGGCCACCGCCGCACCCTGCGGCCAACCAGGCCCGTGAGGAGAACACCCATGCATGCCACAACCCATCCGCAACCTGCCGTATCCCGGGAGATCGCGATCACCGTTCCAGCAGGCCAACTCGGCGGCGCGCTGACGCTGCCCGCCAACGCCACCGGCGTGGTCCTCTTCGCCCACGGCAGCGGCTCCTCGCGCCACTCGCCGCGCAATCGCTTCGTCGCGGGCACCCTGCAGGAGGCGGGGTTCGCCACCCTCCTGATGGATCTGCTGACCCGCGAGGAAGACATGGTCGATCAATACACGCGGGAGCACCGGTTCAACATTGACCTGCTCGGTGACCGCGTCGCCGAGACGATCGACTGGGTCGCCGGTCAACCGGAAACGGCCGCGCTGCCACTGGGCCTGTTCGGCGCAAGCACGGGCGCGGCAGCGGCCCTGCGCGCCGCCGCCGCGCGCCCGGAATGTGTTCGCGCCGTCGTCAGCCGCGGCGGGCGGCCCGACCTGGCCGGCGACGCGCTGCCGCGCGTCCAGGCGCCCACGCTGCTGATTGTTGGCGCGGAAGACACCCAGGTCGTGCATCTCAACGACCTGGCCCGGCAGCACATGCGCGCCCCGGCGCGCCTGGCGCTGGTGCCGGGCGCCACCCATCTGTTCGAAGAGCCGGGGACGCTCGCGGCGGCATCGACGTTGGCCCGCGACTGGTTCCTGGCCTACCTGCCCCCGGCAGCCGCGGCTTCAGCGAGCAGGAGCCCATCATGATTTCTTCGGTCCTCGTTCCCCTTGATGGCTCCCCCGAGGCGGAGCAGGCCATACCCTACGCCCGGGCCGTGCTGCCGGATGGCGGCGATATCCTCCTGGTGACGGTGGTGGCGGACCAGGGCGAACTCATCGCCAACGACCCGCTCCTCACGGAGTGGCAGCGGACAGTGAAACCTGGCCAGGAGGCTGCCCACGCCGCGGAGCTCACCGCCGCCCGGGCCGCGCTGCACCAGGTTGTGGCCCGCACCGCGGATCCCCGGGTGACCTGGAGCGTCGCGGCGACACTGGGTGACCCCGCCGCGCAGATTCTGCAGGCGGTGGCGCAGCAGAACATTGCCCTGGTCGCCATGACCACGCATGGGCGGGGCGCCCTTGGCCGCGCGCTCTTTGGCAGTGTCGCCGACCGCATCGTGCGGACCTCGCCGGTCCCGGTGCTGCTGGTCCGCCCCGGCGTGCCAGCGCCGGCCCCGGGCACGGCCGCCATTACCCGCCTCCTGGTACCGCTGGACGGCTCGGACCTCGCGGAAGCGGCGCTGCCGGTGGCGACGGCGCTGGCGCAGCGCCTGGCGATTCCCGTTCAGCTTATCCGCGCCACCAACGCCGCGATAACGCTGGCGACGTTGACTGGCAGCAGCCCTTTCCCCGTTGCGCCGCCGGCGGATATCTACGACCGGCTGGCCATCGACCTCGAGAGCGAGGCCACGGCCTACCTGGGCGAGGTGACCGCGCGCCTGCGGCAGGAGGGGATCGCCGCCAGTTGGGAGGTCCGCGACGGCTCGCCGTACGCCGAAATCGCCAACGCCATCACCCCTGGTGATCTGCTGGTGATGACGAGCCACGGCCGTGGCGGCGTGATGCGCTGGCTGCTCGGCAGCGTGGCCGAAAAGCTGGTGCGCGAAGCGCCCGTCCCCGTCCTGCTCGTGCCTGCCGCGCAGCGCGGCACGGAGGCGGCAGCTTCCGCGGCCGCGGATCGGTGACGGGGCCCATGACGCCAGAAACGCTGGTGGCGGCGCTCCGGCAACCCGAGGCGTACCCCTGGCTACCAACGGACGTCGAGTTGATCGAGACGCATGTCTCCTGGGTCTTTCTGGCGGGCGACCGGGTGGTGAAAATCAAGCGGCCCGTGGTCTACCCCTTTGTCGATTTCCGCGACCTGGCCAGCCGCCACCGCTCCTGCCAGGATGAGGTGCGCCTCAACCGCCGCCTGACGGACGGCGTCTACCTCGATGTCGTCCCCATCGTCCAGACCGCCGATGGCGTACGCGTGGGTGGCGACGGCGCGCCGGTGGAGTGGGGCACGCTGATGCGCCGGTTGCCTGCCTCCGGCATGCTGGATGCCATCCTCCGTGCCGGGAGTGCCCCGCCCGATCTTGGCGCGCGGCTCGCCAGCCAGCTTGTGCCATTTCACCGCGACCGCTGCCCACCCTGCGGTGTGCGGCCAGAGGCCGCTGCCGCTGCCACGCAGGTCGTGACCGAGAACCTCGCGGAACTCGCGCCCTTCGCCCCGGCGTTTCGCGGACCCGAGCAGTTCGCGATGATCGCCGCCGCCATGCGCCGGTTCATCGCCGAGCAGGACGCGCTGCTGGCGCGCCGCGCAGCGGAGGGGTGGCTGCGTGAAGGGCACGGCGATCTGCGCTGCGAGCACATCTGCCTGGAGCCTGACGGCGCGGTCCAGATTTTCGACTGCGTTGAGTTCAACCGGAATCTGCGCTGCGCCGATGTGGCCAGCGACCTTGCCTTTCTGCTGATGGACCTGACCCGCCTGGGCGCGGCGGACGCCACCGGTGAGTTGCGCGCCGCCTACGATTCAGCCGGGCTGGACCTGCCGGAGGCGTTGCTACGCTTCTACTGGGCGCACCGGGCGCTGGTGCGGGCCAAGGTGGCCTGTCTCAAGCTGACCGCGACCCACGAGGAGCGGACAGCGCTCGCGGTCAAGGCCGCCGACTACGTGGACCTGGCAACGGCGGCCTGCCTGACGGTGCGGCCCGCCCTGATCGTGATGACCGGGCTGAGCGGAACCGGAAAATCGACAGTGGCCGGCCGCGTGGCGCGGGCGCTGGGCGCAGCGCTCTTCGCCTCCGACGTGGTGCGCAAGAAGGTGGCCGGCGTGGAGGGCGCGGCGCCCGCCGCGTGGCGCGAAGGCATCTACCGTCCCGAGCTGACGGCCGCCACCTACGACCAACTCTTCGCGCTGGCCGGGGCCGAGCTTGCCGCAGGGCGACCCGCCGTGCTGGACGCCGCCTTCCTCACCCCGGAGCAACGCGCCGGGGCCGCCGCCCTGGCCGCGCAGCACGCCGTGCCCCTGGTGCTGATCGAGACCGTCTGCGCCGAGGCGACAGTCGCCGAGCGGCTGGCCGCCCGCGGCGCGGCCGGCACATCGCCCTCCGACGCCACGCTGGCCACCTACCGCCAGCAGCGTGCCGCGCTGGATGCCGCCCCGCCGCCCACCCCCGCTGGCGCACTGCCCGTGCAGGTGGACACGAGCGGCAGCCTGCCCATCAGCCTGGACCCGGTGCTGACCATGCTGCGCGACGCGGGGATCGTGCTGCCGAGCATACCGACCGGGGAGGACGGCGCAGCACAGCCGGTCGGAGGACACCAATGAGTGAGGTTCTGTGGGCTTCGGCGCAAGTGAAGCGGAGGAGACTCCCCCGATCTCCTGAGGAAACACCCCCAATCTCCTGTACTCTTTGAATAAGTACAGCGAGTCACTGAGGATTTCATGGCACGCTCTGCAGGAGAAGACAACCACCGCCTGCAACTCCGGGTGACGCGAGCAGACAAGGCGCGAATCGCCCGGGCCGCTGCGTTCAACAGATGGACTTGACCCAGTTCGTCACAACGGCGGCGCTGCGAGAAGCAGATGCGGTGATCGCGCAGGTTGATACCGTGCGGGTTTCAATGCGCTACTACCGGCGCATACTCGCACTGCTGGAAGATCCTCCCGCTCCGAACACACGACTGAAGGAGGCCTGGATCTATCTCGCCATGTCCATGCTCACGCTCGCCAGGGTGGCGAAAAACTCTTTTCAAACACCCTCCAGGCTACGGCACGACGGAGCGGGAGGATCGTGCGCAGCAGGCTACCCCAGGACTTGCCGCGCGGCGCGACCCGGAGTATGCGTGCAACAGCGTGGTTCACGACCTTCTTGTCAGCGAACGATTGCGAAGATGGCGTGACATCCCCTCAGCGATCGGCGCACCCGGATCGACTTCGCCCAGTGCATTCGCGACCTGGTCGATGAGCACTTTCCTGACGCCGAGCGCCTCGTGCTGGTGCCAGATCAACTCAACACCCACTCGCCGGCCCCCCTCTACGAGGCCTACCCTCCGGCCGAGGCCAAACGGCTGACCGACAAACTGGATATCCATTGCACCAACGTGTGCAGCAGGCGTACCAAATGAGATACGACGGAAAAATCAGGAATCGGTTAACTTGCTGGCAGTCTTGACGACTTTGCCGGCCGTTTTTGCGGTCTTGACCGGATTGAATCTCTTCTTGACGTCACTGTCTTTCGTTTCGGCGCCATTGTCCTCGTCGGTCCTGGAGCGGCGAGATTCGTCGCTGGATTCCGACGAGGCGTTTGTGTCGCTGGTAAACGCTTTGCCCACTGCTCCAACTACCGCTCCGCCAAGAGCTTTCTCGATGCTGTTGTCTTTCTCCTCATTTCTGCGGTTTTCGGTCAATACCTTGCCGGCGGTCCCGCCAGGGGCTGCTTCGGCGCGTCCGGAGATCTTTTCATCCCCTGGTTCAGTGAACGGTCCCATGGACGCGACCCTTGATGCCGCAGATCTGGAGGCAACTTCCGGCAACAAAGGGCGTTCGAGCTCAGCTGTATCCTCTTCTTCGTGGAATTCCTTCCTGACGGTAAGCCACCAGTAGAATCCTTGAATTGCAGAGGTGGCGAACGAGGCTACGTACGTGAAAGCTGCAGCATCCAGAACGTCGTCGATATCCCGATCCTCTTCCCCCTCTGTAAGCCCGAGATCGTGCAATTTCTGCTTTGCGCGTTTGGAGGCGTTGAACTCGACCGGAAGCGTGACTAACGCGAAGACAGTAGTGAGAAAAAAGAGCAGCACGCCGATCCGGGCACCGTTCTGCCAGCCGATGATCAAGCCGGCGATGATGAGCGTGTATCCGAAGTTGGTGCCAATGGACGCAAACGGCACAATCCAGCCACGCAGGTTCATCCAGAAATAACCATCCTTGTCCTGGATGGCGTGGCCGGTTTCGTGGGCGGCTACCCCCATTGCCCCAAGTGAGGTCTTGTTATAAATGGGCCGGGAGAGATTTACCGTTTTCGATCGAGGATCGTAATGGTCGGTGAGATTTCCTCTGATTGACTTAATCGGAACCTTTTGCAGATTCTCGCTGTTGAGAATCCGGCGAGCCGTCTCCTTCCCGGTTATGTGAGCGGCGTTCTCCAATTTGCTGTACTTGCGGAACTTCAATTTGAGGCGAATCTGGGCGAATATCGTCAGCAGCACACCGGGGATCATCCAGATGAGGTAGTTGTCTCCTGCGACCATCGCGGTAAACACGACGTTTCAACTCCTCGCGAATGTCCAAAGATGCCTTTGCTCTCAGCATAGCAAATGCTGGAACCAGCGGCCTCCGGTTCCTTCAGCGCCCCCTCGACTCGTACTCCGTCACGGCTAATTTCGGGGCGTAAAGGCGAGCGGTGGGCTGTGGACGAGCCCGATGCTCGTCCTGTCTGGGAGTTTCCGCGTGCGCCAAAAGGAGCCTGCCGTGCTGTTGAGCAAGGAGGAGTGAGCCCGGCTGCGGACCCTCGTTGGCGCCGGGGTCGGCCCCGCCCGCATGCTTACCTGTGCACGCGAACTACTGAAGGCGAACCAAGGCGAGGGCGGAGCCGCTTCGAGCGATGCGGCCATCGCGGGAGCGTTGGATTGCCAGCCGACGACGGCGGCCGTATCCAGCGCCATTGCGTCGAGCAAGGGGTGGCCGCCGCGCTTACGGCTCGATGCCAACCCGGGCGATGCGGCAGGCGATGTGACAGCGACGCAGCGCCGCACGATTGGCCACCGAGGCGTAGGCCTTGTCGGCATGCAGCTTGGCGGGCCGTCTGCGCCGTTGCCCACGCGGCGTCTTGATGGGGGGCGGCATCGAGCGCAGCGACTCCAGCAGCGTGACGTCGTGGACATTGGCGGCGGTGACCCGGATCACCAGCGGGATCCCCGTGCGATCCACGATCAGGTGGCGTATGGCGCCAGGTTTGCCCCGGTCCGTCGGGTTGGGGCCGATGTGAGTTCCCCCTTTTTGGCTGGGATGCGCGCCGTAGCCACACTGGCCCGGCACTACAGCGGCTTGCAGATAGGTGGGACCGTTACCCAATGATTGTCGTGTCTCGAGCGAAGTCGAGAGGCACGGTGATTGCGGCGTAGGCGGGTACGTGGCCATCTCTTCTGCACACGGCTGTAATCCATAACGCCGCCTGCCGTTGACGACGTGCCGGCGACCATGACCTGGGGCTGGCCCGGCACGACGTCGCCGGCTTCAAACTCGCGCGTATCGCCAGTGACATTAGCGTGGCCGGGCAGGGCCTCGGCGGGCAACTCCTTGTGGCGGCGGCCTTGCGCTGTCTGCGGGTAGCTGAAGAAGCCGGCGGCATCCTGCTCATCATTGATGCCAGGCATGAGCGCGCCGCCAACTGGTACGCGAGTTATGGCGCAGAGCCACTCCAGAACCACCCGCTAACGCTCGTCATGCCCCTGGCGACGTTCGCCGATGATCTCCGGACAAGAGGGCTCCTCCAGGAAACGATCACTGACGACTCAACTGACTTCGTTCGGCTTCCAAGATCTTCTCCTTTTGCAGCTCTTGCACGGCTCGTACCCCGACCTGCGCGAGTTGGCGGAATGTTCTCCAGTTAAGCCTGTCCTCCTCGCGCTGCCTCACCGCGCCCGCGTGATCAGCACCGGGCCCGCCGCCTTGCGCGCAATCTCCTCCGCCACGCTGCCCAGCAACAGGCGCTCCAGGCCGTGACGGCCGTGGGAGGCGACCACGATCAGGTCGCTGGGGGAGGAGAGCTTCAACAACTCGCGGGCGGCGGTGCCCGCGCGGACCTCGGTGGTGACCTCCAGGCCGTCATCGCGCAGGGGCGAGGCCATCACCTCCAGGTAGGTAGCAGCCGCGGCCTGCTCATGCTCCATTTCCTGGGACAGCGCGACGTAGGAGTCGGAGGCCTCCGTTGCGCCCCAGTGCACCGTGGCCAGGTCGGCCACCCGCACCAGGTGCAGCGGAACACCCAGGGCCTTCGCCAGCTCCGCGCCGCTGCGCAGGGCGCTCTCGGCCAGATCCGACCCATCCAGCCCAACCACGATTCGCGTGTACATCGCATCTGCTCCTGCTGTGACTGCAAACCTTCACGCCGGAGACGATAGCGCAGGTTCACCTTCCGGGCCGGCAGGCGGCCCTCCGCTATCATGACAAGCTGTGTGCCCGGCGTCAGGATGGCGCTGCCGGCAGGAGCCATATTCGAAGCCAGCGCAGGAGCCCTGCGCTCGATGCAAGGGAGCGACAACATCCATGGGCGAACGGTTGACCGGCGGGCAGGCAGTGGTGCGCGCGCTGGCGGAGCATGGGGTGGATGTCGCCTTCGGCATTCCGGGCGTTCACACCCTCGCGATCTACGACGCGCTGATCGATAGCCCGATCCGGCACATCATGGGCCGGCACGAGCAGGGCGTCGGCTTCATGGCCGATGGCTACGCCCGCGCCTCCGGCAAGCCGGGTGTGGCGCTGGTGATCACCGGCCCCGGCGTGACAAACGTTTCCACCTCCATCGGCGAAGCCTTCGCCGATTCCTCGCCCGTCCTGGTGGTCGCTTCCGCCGAAGAGCAGCGCTGGGGCGGCAAGATGATGGGCCACTACCACGATATCCGGGACCAGACGGAAGTGATGCGCCCCATCACCGCCTCGCAGGCGCAGGCCACCGCCGTCTCCGAGGTCGCTCCGGCCCTGAGCGCCGCGTTCGCGCGCATGGCCAGCGCCCGCCCGCGCCCGGCGTACGTGGAGATTCCGCGCGATGTGCTGGAGGCGGAGGCGGAGATTACCTTCCCCGCGCCCGGCCACGGCGAGGCCCCGGCCCCGGCCGAGGACCAGATTGCCGGCGCCGTGGCGGATCTCGACAAGGCGCGCCGGGTGGTCATCATCGCGGGCGGCGGCGCGGCGAATGCGAACGCCGGCGCGGGCATCCTGGCGATTGCCGAGTGGCTGAACGCACCCGTGCTCACCTCGCAGACGGGCAAGGGGGTCATCCCGGAGGATCATCCGCTTTCGCTGGGCAACCTCTGGAGCTTCGGCAACCCGGTCGATGCCCTGCTGAAGCGGGCGGACACGGTGCTGGTGATCGGCACCAAGCTGGGCGGCTCCGAGACGGAAGATGGCGCCATGCAACTGCCCACCACCTTCATCCGCATCGATATCGACCCGGAGGAGATCGAGCGCAACTACCGCCCCAGCCGCAGCATCGTGGCGGACGCAAAGAAGGGCGCGGAGGCGCTGGCGGCGGCGCTGGAGAGCGCGGGGGTCAGCAAGAGCGGCTTCAGCACGGACGAGGTGGCGACCGCGCGCAAGGACGCACTGGCGAGCGCCTTCGGCGCGGAGAACGCGGCGTACCTGGCCGCGCTGCGCCGGGCGATGCCGCGCGATGCGATCCTGGTCAACGACACGACGATGATGACCTACGCGGCGGCGAAGCATTTCCCGTGCTACGAGCCGCGCACCTTCCTGGTGCCCTCCGGGTACCTGACGCTCGGCTTCTCGATGCCCGCCGCCATCGGCGCGAAGCTCGCGCAGCCAGACAAGCTGGTGGTGGCGATCGTTGGCGACGGCGGCTTCCAGTTCACGATGCACGAACTGGCCACAGCGAAGCAGTTCGAGGTCAGCCTGCCGATCGTGATCTTCAACGACTCGACCTACACGGCGGTCAAGCTGGACCAGGCGATGCGCTACGACCGCCGCTACATCGCGGTGGACCTGGTGAACCCGGACTTCCTGAAGCTGGCCGAGGCCTACGATGTTCCCGGCGTGCGCGCCAACTCCCCGGAGGAACTGGAGGCCGCCGTGCTTGCCGCCGCCCAGCACCCCGGCCCGACGATCATCGACGTGCCGATTGGGTGGACATATTAGAGGGGAAGACGCTCCTGCGGGAGCTTGAGGGGAGACTGCCCGCGGGCCTTAGGGGGTGACGGGCTGAAGCCCTCAGGGGGTGACGGGAAGAGATTGAGCAGGGGTCAGCGCAATGCGGCGCTGACCCCGTTTCTGTTGCGCTGCCTCGTCCGTCTCAGAGACATTACCGGGCAATCGCGCCCCTTTCACCCGTCATTCTGAGCCCTCGGGCGAAGAATCTCGTCGTCGGGACTTGATCGCCAGCGTGAAAGCTCCCTGCAGCCACGGTACCGCGGCTGCTCTTCCAGGCTTGCGCCCGGGGAATTAGCGTTTCGGGCGAGATTCTTAACATTTGCGCCGGAAGAGCCCGCAAGACCCGGAAAAGTGGCGGGTTTCACGGATTCCACAAGCATCTGCATACCCCAGGATGGCAGGCATCGACGAGGTCACGGCTGGCGCGCCAGCCACCCACGGTCGAGATGACCTTGCCGCACGCCACTCAGCGTACGAGGGGGTGCGGGACAGCCACGAAGGGAGCCGCGGATGGACGATGCACGCTTCGATGCGATGGCGCGAGGGTTCGATACCCGCCTGACCCGGCGGCGCGCCGGGGGGCTGGCCGCCGGCGCGCTGCTGGCGCTGGGACTGGCCGCCGAGTCAGACGCCAAGAAAAAGAAGAAGAAAAAGAAGAAGAAGAAGAAGGGTGGCTCGAGCACTCCTCCGCCCGGTGGCGGCGCCAGCTTCAGTTGCGGCAACCTGGGCGCCCCCTGCGGGAACACCCTCATTTGCCAGTGCCGGCTGAACAAGAACAGCCAACAGGTGTGCATGAACACCGTGACCCCGCCGAACGGGATCAGCTTCCCGCCATGCCAATCCCAGGCGAACTGCCCGGCCGGCACGTTCTGCGACCTCCTGTTCAGCCAGTGCGCCTCTGCCTGCGCGAACTGAGTTACGCGGGCGTTGCCGTTCTGATCGCCACCAGCGGCAACGCCCGGCCTGCATGGGGTATTGACAACCGGGCACGGTAGGTGTACGTTCATGGCACGCCAAACAGAGGCGGGAGCAATCCCGGCGAAGATTGGCCGAGCATACGCCGATGGATCTGGTGCGCAAGCACACGATTTATCGGCGTTTTGCTGTGCGTGACGAGGGAAGACGGCCTGCGGGCCTTGGGGAAGACGCGCTCACGCGCTTAGGGAGTGAGGGAATAAGGAGCTACGAACGATGTCATTCCCTATTCCCTTACTCCCTGAGCGCAGCGTCTTCCCCAAGGCCCGCAGGCCGTCTTCCCTTCATCAAGGAGCAACGATGCACCCCAACACCTCCACCACCCTGCGTATCTCGCGGGACCTGGCCGTGGGCGGCCAGCAGATGGTGGCCGCCAAGCATGAGCTGGCGGTCCAGGCGGGCAACGACATCCTGGATGCGGGAGGCAACGCGGTCGATGCCGCCGTCGCCGTGGGCTTCGCCATTGGCGTGGTCGAGCCGTGGATGAGCGGCATTGGCGGCGTCGGCTTCATGACGATCCAGAAGGCAAGTGGCGAGCGCGCGGTCATCGACTACTTCGGCACCGCGCCGGGCGCGGCCAGGCCGGACATGT
>DAOUDE010000017.1:0-23897 GCA_034431475.1 Thermomicrobiales bacterium
AGGTGACGCCGGAGGACCCTCACCCCCAGCCCCTCTCCCTGTGCGCAGGGCGAGGGGAGCCGATCGGCGCAGGCAGGGCCAGAAAGGACGTGCAGAGCGCGGAACTGGCCTCCGATGTCGCCGCCAAAAGCCCCTCGCCCTGTGCGCAGGGTGAGGGGTGGGTGAGGATTCGCGACCCGTCGCCCGTACCTCCCCCTGTCCCCAGGACGACACGGGCGAGCGTGTGGGAGCGGCCCGGGTATCGCCGCCGTGCGACCGACTGCACTATGCTGGCGGGCAGCCAGCCAGATTGACGCATCCCTTGCAGGAGCACGCAACGGAGAGACGGTGATGCACGACCAGGCCAGAGATGGAGATGCGACGACGCCCCTGGCGCCATCGCGGCGACGGCTGCTACGCGCGGTCCCCGGGCTGCCGGCCTTTGCCGTGCTGGCTGCCCTCGGGCAGGACGAGGCGGACGCGCGGCGGAAGGGGCGGGGCCGCCGGCGCAGCCACCGCCCAGGCCGCCGGAAGGACAACCGCAAGGGGAAGCGCAAGGGCCGGGGCAAAGAGACCTGCCATGTCTGCGCGAGTGGCTGCGCCTTTACCTCCGTGCAGGCCGCGCACGACGCGGCGCAGGATGGCGATACCCTCATCCTCTGCGGGGGCTCCTACCCCGAGGCCGTGACCATCCAGAAGAACGTGATCCTCAGGAGCCGGGCCGGGGAGCAGGCGAAACTGCTGGGTACCGGCTCCGGCTCCGTGATGACCGTGCAACCAGGGACGACGGTGACCCTGGGTGACGGCACGTGGATCAGCGGCGGGACTGGCACCCTCATCAACGGCGTGACCTTCGGTGGGGGCGTAGTCAACTATGGCAGCCTGACCATGACGGGCCGTTCCATCGTTACCCAAAACTCGGCGGCGCGGGGCGGCGGCATCTACAACAACGGCACCCTCGCATTGTCAGGCGCGGAAGCCGTCGTCCACGAAAACACGGCGGCCGCTGATGGCGGGGGCGTCTACAACGAGCGTGGCGCGACCTTCACCATCGACAATGGCCAGGTGCACCGGAATGCCGCTACCGGCAACGGCGGCGGCGTCTTCAGCACCGGCATGACGACCTTCATCATGCAGAACAATGCCCAGGTCGTCGATAACACGGCGGCGCAGGGCGCGGGGATTTACTCCACGATCGGGATTGACTCGCCGCAGAACCTCACCTTTACGATGACGGATAGCTCCGTCACCGGGAACGTGGCAAGCCAGGCCGGTGGCGGTATCTTCAATGACGGTGGCCCGGTGACGCTGAAATCCTCCACCGTGTTCCAGAACACGGCGACGATCGCCGGCGGCATCTTCAATACGGCAGGCGGCGTGATTTCGCTCGATAGCGAGAGCGCGGTGCTGGACAACGACCCCACGAACTGCGTGGGCACCGACGCCTGTGATCCCTGACGGCGAGCGCGGGCTATCACCAGTCCCGTGATGATGCTGCCGGCTGACGGCTCCGGGAGGACCGCGTGCGTCAGGAGTTGATGAGCGGGCCGGCGCGCCTGGCAGCGGTGACGGCGCTGCTGCACCGCATCCGGCAGGAAGATGCGCTGGCGGGCATCTGGGAGGCGGCGGACCCGCAGTGGTGGTCGCGCAAGCCGCGCGCCAGTGACGACGTCGCGACGCCGGTCTGGTTTGATGACGCGGGCCAGCCAGTGGCCGCCGCCCTGCTGACGTGGTGGCCCCACGCCTGGTGGCTGGACATGATCCGGCTGCCGGGGCTGCCAGTATCGCTGGATGCCCTGGCCGCGCCCGCGTGGGCGGCGCTGGAGGGCCTGCCGGGCTCGCCGGTGATCGAGGCGCTCGTGCCAGCGGGCGATGCCGAGCTTGGCGCGTGGTTCGCCGGGCGGGGGTTCATCGTCGCCGGGGAATCGTGGAGTGGCTGGATGGCGGCGGCGAACCGGCCCGCCGTGCGCGCCCTGCCCGCTGGCTACACGCTGGTGGACCGCGTGGTGCGCGGGGCAGATGTCGCGCCGGAGCACCCGATGGTGGGCCGCAACGGCCCGGATGTCGAAGCCCGGCTGCGTCAGACCTCGCTCTACGACCCCCACCTGGACCTGGCGGTGCTGGCGCCCGATGGCTCGGTGGCCGGGTACGCGCTCTTCTGGAACGACCCGGTGACCGGCGTGGGGATGGTGGAGCCGGTGCGGGTAGAGGACGCCCACTCCGGGCGCGGGGTGGCGTACGCCATGATCAGCGCCGGGCTGGACCGCCTGGCCCAGGCCGGCGCGACCCGCCTGAAGATCGGCTGGGAGTCCGAGCGCGCAGGGGAGCTGTACACCCGCCTCGGGTTCACGGACGTGGAGACGTTCCTGACGTATCAGCGCAGGGAAGACGCTTCGCTCAGGGAATAGGGTCTCCCCCTCCAGGCTGCATCCTGCGCCCGCCCTCCTCTGTCATTTCGAAGAGCTCAGCCGCGCAGACCGCGACGATGCGAGGTGGGCGCCAGGCTCGCGTGAGGGAAAGGGAGTGCGCTGGGCTGGGGTCCTTCACCTGCGGGCTCAGGATGACAAGGAAGGATGGGCAGTACCAGCAGAGTCGGCGCTGCACACCTGGCTGATGCGCGGGCAGAGGTGGCCGCTGGCGTCCGGATGCCGCCTCGCATGCTGACGCCCTCACCCAACGTGCGTTGGTTCGACATTGCCCCGGGGCTTTGCCATGGATGCTGCTGCCTTCGATGCCCGTTCTCGCGTGGGCCGCGCCTGGTGACGGAGATCACGCCAGGTCCCCAACCCTAGACGGCGTCCACCATGTCCCCGGTCCATACACGCACAGGGCGAGGGGCTGGGGGTGAGGGCGCTCCACCCCGCTGCAGGTTGGCCGGAAACTCCAGCGAACGAGCGCGAGTACGCTCATGGCAGGTCCCGCGCCGCGCCACGGCATGGGGTGCATACGGGCAGCAGCAGTGACCGCAAGCCAAGCCACAGGGCGGCACGTCCGTGGGCTGGCGCGTGCGCGTAGGGTCAGCATGGTTGCCGGCGTTGTAAGCGAGATCCAGGGGGAGCGGCATGGCCAGGCTCGCGTTCACACCGCAGCGGTACTTCACCACGATGGGCCCCCACCCGCCTGCGCTGCGGATCGCGCCGGGCAACACAGTCGTGACGACGACCGTCGACTCCATCGGACAGGACGCGACCGGGGAACGGATCACCCCGGGGATCAATCCGATGACCGGTCCCTTCTTTGTCGAGGGAGCGGAGCCGGGCGACACGCTGATCGTGCGCCTGGATCGGCTCGTTCCCAATTGCCCGGCCGGGGTGTCAGCGCCCGTGCTCGCGCCGAACGTGGTCGATCCGGAGTTTGTGCGCTGCCTGCCGGAGCGGCCGCTCGTGCTGTGGGACGTGGACCTCACGCGGGGCGAGGTATTGCCGCAAGCGCCGATTCCCGGGCTCGAGGCCCTGCGCCTGCCGCTGGATCCGATGCTGGGGTGTTTCGGCGTGGCGCCGGCCGATGGCCAGGCGATATCGACGGCGACCGCCGCCGAGCATGGCGGCAATATGGACTACCGTGGCTTCCGGGCGGGCGTGACCGCGTATTTCCCGGTCTTCGCGCCGGGAGCGCTGCTCTTTGTCGGCGATGGCCATGCCATCCAGGGCGACGGCGAGATCACGGGCAGCGGGGTCGAAATCTCGTGCGACATCGAGTTCACGGTCGACCTGCGGAAAGGTGAGCCTATCGGCTGGCCCCGTGGCGAGAACGAGGCGTACATCTTCACCGCCGGCAACGCGCGGCCGCTCGACCAGGCGCTGCAGCACGCGACGACCGAAATGGTGCGCTGGCTGGAGCGCGACTGGAAGCTGGATGTCGCGGCAGCCAGCACGCTGCTCGGGCTGTGCGTGGAGTACGAGGTCGGCAACGTCTATGACCCGGCGTACACCATGATCTGCAAGCTGCCGAAGCGGGTGCTGCGGCAGGTGGCGGAGAAGAGATGAATCGCAGTGGCCGCATCCCGCTCATGCATGGTGACCGGCGGATGCGCCCCAGGCAGCGCACGGATCGCCGCTGCGCGACTTCGCGCGCGCCAGGCGCGGGAGCACGGGCATGACGCCACTCCTCGATGCCGTCGATTTCGAGACGATCCCCCTGTTTCGTGGCCTCACGGCGGCGGAGCACCGCCGCCTGCATGATCTGCTGGGCGTCAGCACCTTCCCCGCCGGCGCCCAGATCGTCACGGCGGAGGAACCCGGGGATGTCGCCTACATCGTCCTCGCGGGCACGGTCAAGGTGCAGGTGCACCACCCGGATGGCACGGCGGTCATCCTCGCCATTCTCCGCGCGGGCGAGATTGCCGGGGAGATGAGCCTCATCGACCGTTTTGGCCGCTCGGCGACGGTCGTGGCGGTGGAACCAACCACGCTCGCCTGGCTCACGAACGCTGACTTCTGGGCCTGCCTGCGCGCGATGCCGGCGATGGCCTTCAACCTGGCCGGCATTCTTTCCCGGCGGCTGCGCCTCTCCAACGCGCACGTCGTGGCGCTGGCGACGCTGGACATCGAGGGCCGCCTGGCGGATCAGCTCCTGGCCCTGGGCGAGGAGTACGGCGAGATCCTGGCGGACGGGAGCTGCCGCATTCCCTTCCGCCTGACGCAAGCTGACCTGGCGGCGCTGGTGGGCGCTTCCCGCGTGCGCGTCAACCAGATCATCGGCGACTGGAAGCGCAACACCCTCCTGGCGGTCGATGGGCAGCATGTCGTCACCCTCATCGATCGACCCGCCCTGGCCGAGCTGGCGTCCTGGCTCCGCGCCGAGGTTCTCCGGCGCGAGGTGTAAAGCACTTAACTGCGCCGGTGACAACGCGGGCATAAGATGGCGCCCCTGGGGTGAGCCCGGCGTTCGATCTGGTCGTGCATCCGCGCCCGGCTGGCCGCGATATCCCCCGGTCAAGGAGCCAACATGATCTGGAAATGCGCTCTTCGCTGGGCGGCTGTGCTGGCCCTGGTGGCGATGGTCGCGCTTGCGCCCCTCCCGGCCCGGTTCGCCGCGCCCGTCACCTCCGCGCTCGCGCAGGACGCCGCCGTTGACGCTGGCGAGCCAGCCGATCTGGCGATCGCGGCGCTGCACTGCGCCGAGGCCCCGGAGACCGAGGCGCTGACCACGTTCTTCACCACCGGCACAGCGCCGGGCGGGTGCTCGCCGGCGGTGGGCGTGACCATCTCCGTCAGCGAGGATGGCGCGCCCGTGTCCAGCAGCCCAGCCGCGACCGATGTCAACGGGATCGTCGTGCTGCCCGTCAGCCCCGGCTCCACCCTGGAGGTGCGCGAAGACCCGGCCTCGCTGCCGGACGGCTACGTGCCGCTGGCCCAGGAGGCCAATGGCGTCCCCTACGCCAATCCGGTGCAGATCGACTCGGCGGTGGCCGGCGCGGCGGTGCTCTTCGTCAATGTGCCGCGCGCAGCCGCCGCCTCGCTGGCCCAGGAGGCTCCTGCCAGCGAGACCGATGCGCCGACCGGCCTGGCGGTGCTGGCGCTGCAGTGCGCCGCCGCGCCCGCAGCGGCGGCGCTGACCTCGTACTTCAGCACGGGGACGCCGCCGAGCGGGTGCGCGCCCGCCAAGGGGGTGCGCCTCGCCGTCACGCAGAACGCCCAGCCGGTCTCGGGTAGCCCGTTCACCACCGGCGCGGATGGCGCCCTGTCGGTCCCGGTCGCGCTGGGCGCGGCGGTCTCGGTCTCGGAAGATCTCGCGTCGCTGCCAGATGGGTACGCGCCCCTGACGCAAACGGCCAACGGCGTGCCGTACGCCAACCCGGTGCAGCTAGATTCGGCCACGGCGGATACCGCCGTGCTCTTCGTCAACGTCCCGGCGTCAGTCGCCGCCACGCTGGCCAGCGATCCGCCCGCCGTGGGCGGCACGAACCTCGCGCAGTCCGCCGCGCCGGACCGGTCGGGCTGCGACCCGGCCTACCCGGACGCGCGCACCTGCATCGCGCCGGGGCGGCCGCTCGCCGTGCCCTGCTCCATCACCGACCAGCGCAACTTTACGGTGCTCGCGCCGGACCCGCGCGGGCTGGACGCCGACCACGACGGCATTGGCTGCGAGCCGATTGCGGTGGCTGGCGGCACAGTCGCCCGCGATGCAAGCGTCAATCCCGCCGGCAGCGGCGGCGCCGTGCTCCGCGCTGCGCCCGTCGTCAGCGGCGGCGATGCCGTTCCTGCCAGCCGGGAGCGCGCCGACGCTGTCGCGTGGGAGGCGGCTCCGGCCAGCCGCCGCGCTGACACGCTGGCAGTCCCTCGCAACTGGGGCAATGCTGGCCTCTGGAACGCCACCCCGGCGCGCACGGGCACGGGCAACGTTGCCATTGTCAGCCATCCCACCTTCATTGCCACTGGGGTGTGGTGCTGGCCGAACCAGATCAGCCGGGATGACTGGATCTGGCGGCAACGCCATCTGCGCCAGGGCGGCGTCGGGTTTCTGCCGAGCAGTCCCTCTGTCAACAACCCGACCGGGGCCGGGACCGGGAATGTGGCGATCGTCAGCAACCCGGTCTCCATCAGCAACGGCCTCTGGGCGTGGCCAGAGCGCAACCTTGGCGACGACTGGGCCTGGCGCAATCACGCCGGCAACGGCGTCTGGTCCTGGCCCGACTGGTTCACCATCGGCAAGGTCACGGCCGCCAGCTCTGGCAGCGGCTACGGCAACGTCGCCATCGTCAGCAACCCGGTCTTCATTGGCCGTGGCGTCTGGCACTGGCCCGGTCACGCGAACGCCGGGGGCTGGCCGGGAATCATCAGCACCGGCAACCTGGTGATTGCACGCTCTGGCGCCAATATCGCCATCGTCAGCAACCCGGTGGTCATCATTGCGCGCGGCCTCTGGTACGTGCCGCCCGCCCGCAACCACGGTGATGACTGGTACGACCATGATGACTACTGGGACGACCATCACGACCGCAACGACGACGATCACCATGGCGACGGCGGTCATCATGACGACGGCGACGACCGCGACCACGACGACGCGGACATTCACCTCATGCAGGGCGGATCGGCTCAGGCCGAACGCACTGACGGTGAAGCACGGGCCATCAACGGGGACAGCGCGAGTGATGCGCCCAGCGAAGCCGCACCGCTCGCCGCCAGCGAGCAGCCGGTGGTGACGGTCAACGGTGGGCTGGCGGTCGAACCTGCGCCCGCCGACTCCCCGCAGCCGCCAGGCGACGCTGCCGTGGCAGCGCCCACCGAGGGCGACCCGGCAGCCAGCGACAGCGGCGCGGCACTCCCCGGCGACGGCGCGGTCGAATCGCCGGACGACGGCACAGGCGCTGCTCCGCTGGGCACCCCCGCGCAGCCGCAGCCCGCCGCCGATGCGCCGGTTGACGAGTACGTCGCGCCAGAGCCCGACTACGTCGCGCCAGAGCCCGCTGTCGACCCGGCCTACGTCGATCCCGGTTACATCGACCCGGCCTATGTGGACTCCGGTTATGTCGAACAATCGCCCGCCGCTGTCGATCCCACCTACGTGGATCCCGGCTACGTCGCGTCAGAACCCAGTTACGTCGACCCGAGTGTTGCCGATCCCGGCGCAGGCGCCGACTGGAACGTCGACCCTGGCTCCATCGCGCCCGATCCCGTTTTCGTACCCGACGTCAGTGAGCCGCAGCTTGGCGCGGTGGACCCCGGGTTCGGCAGCAACGACACGCCGCCAGCACCCACCTACGTGGAGCAGGAGCCGGCCTATGTTGCGCCAGAACCGAACTATGGCGACCCTGGGATCGGCGCGGCCAACGCCGGCCTGGATGCCGGCTTCGGCGGGCAGAATGCGAACGCCATCGCGCCGGAACCGAACATCGCGGTTCCCGGCATGGATGCCGGATACAGTGACGCCGGGAATGGCGGAGCCGGCGGCGGGAACATGGCTCCGGCTCCCGGCATGAACGATGCGAGCAATGCCGACGCCGGGGGCGGCGCGGCGGAACTCGGCAACGGCAACGGTGACAATGGCGGCAATGGCGGGGGGTAAGCGGGAGGTCGGCGCCGCCGCGTGACGCCCACCCCACGCCGCGCAGGAGGATGCTGCTCCGTAGGTTGGCGGCTGGGGAACGAGATCCTTGCCAACCGCGCGGGTGAGGCGTCCGCACCCCCCAGGTGCAGGTCGTGCGCCTCGACGGTGGGGGGAGGACGAGGTTTCTCCACTGCGGTCGAAACGACACCTGTGGGTGGCAGGGCGTCTGTCGGAGCGGGGCGGGCCGAGTTCCTTCGCCTGCGAGGTCAGCGGCTCAGGACGACAAATGAGGGCAGATAGCTCCGCTACGAAGGTGGCCTCGAGACGTTGGAGGACGCGGGGTCGCGGCGACGGCGGCGTATCGGGGATATCGCAGAACGCATCGCTCGACCGGGAGCCACAGTCCACAGTTCGCGGATGAATCCCTGGCGCTGATCGCCCCGCCGCAAACCGAGGCCAGGAAGAAGAAGAAAAAGAAGGTCACGCTCTGTCACGAGGGACAGACCATTTCGGTCAGCAAGAAGGCGAAAAGGCGCACCTCGCCCATGGGGATACGCTGGGCAAATGTGCGTCGTGTGTCCCCCGCTGCGGCGGCCGCGTGTGTGGCGATGGCGGCTGCGGCGGATCCTGCGGCGTCCCCTGCCCCAGCGACAGGGTGTGCAGGGATGGGCTGTGCGCCTGCCCGGCTGGCCTGAAGGCGTGCCGCGGCGAGTGTATTCCGGAAGCGGTGTGCTGCGAGAATACCGACTGCACGAACGGCGGGGCCTGCATCGATGGCGCGTGCCAGTGTGTGAACAACACGTATCTCTGCAACGGACGGTGCATACCAAACACGTCCTGTTGCACCGACGCCGAATGCTCTGGCAGCACGTCCAGATGCTGCAAGTTCATCGGGAACCAGCAATTTCTCAATGGCTTCTGCATTGCGGCAAGTTGGTGGTGCGGCAATCAGGAATGCGCTAGTGGCCAGACATGCGATCGATCCACGGGACAATGCCAGGCGTGACAGCCAGATCGCCGGTGTGAGCTAGAGGGGGCGCCCTGGGTTGAGGCGCCCCTGGCAAGCCGGGAGCCCGGCCGCTCTTCCTCCGCCAACGGGCGTGGGCGGCCCACGTTGCTTCGTGGGCCGCCCTGGTGCATCCTCCACTCGCGAATGGGCTGAGGAGAGGGCGGCCGTGGCCGTAGAGGATCGCTACGATGCTGGAGAACCAACAGGTGGGATCGACGCAAGCGCCGGATGCCGCACGTTCCGTTGCGCTCCCGCGCGATGAGGGGTACATCGATGTCACCGGCGGGCGCGTGTGGTACGAGCGCATGGGGAGGCCCGACGCGCCGCCGCTACTGCTGCTGCACGGCGGGCCGGGGGCCAGTTCCGGGTACCTGCAGCCCCTGATGGCGCAGGCGGCAGACGATTTCCTGGTGGTGCGGTACGACCAGCTCGGCTCCTGGAACTCGGACAAGCCGGACGACCTCTCCCTCTGGGAGGTGCCGCGCTTCGTGGACGAGGTCGAGCAGGTGCGGCAGGCGCTCGGCCTGGGGCGGGTCCACCTGCTGGGGCAATCGTGGGGCTCGTTCCTGGCGCTGGAGTACGCGCTGCATCATCAGCAGCACCTGCGCAGCCTCACCCTGGCCAGCGGCGCGGCGAGCACCGTGGAGTGCGTGGCCGGCATGAACCGCTGGCGCACCGAGCTGCCCGCCGAAACACAGGCGACGCTGGCCCGGTACGAAGCAACGCAGGAGTACGCCCACCCGGACTACGTGGCCGCCATGGATGTGCTCTACCGCCGCCACCTGTGCCGGGTCTGGCCCTACCCGGCGGCGCTGGCGGACGACCTGGAGAAGATCGCGCTGCCGGTCTACACCACCATGTGGGGGCCGAACGAGTTCACCTGTACCGGCACCCTGCTGGCGTGGGATCGCACGGATCGCCTGGGCGAGATTCACGTGCCAACGCTGATCACCGTCGGCGAATTCGACGAGGTGGCGCCTTCCTGCGCGGAGACCATGCACCAGGGCATCCCCGGCTCCCGGCTGGAGCTTTTCGCAGGCGCCAGCCACACCGCGCACCTGGAGCAGCCGGAGGCGTACTGGGCGGTGCTGCGCAGCTTCCTGCTGGCGGCCGAGGCATAGGAGGCATCGCACCGCGTGGGACCCGCGCGGGTCCCACGGCGACCCCGCCGGTCATGCCGGGTGCGACGTCAGCAGCAGCGGCGACGATTCGTTATAGTGTGGGCATGGCCTTCGGCACTGCGCCGTACGGCCACCCACTCGGCGGCCTCCCGCCTTACCCAGGTGCGCACCACGGCAAGCCGATCCTGATCGAAGGGGCCAGCGATGCACGACGATCTGCCCGGCCTGTTCTCGCTGCCGCTTGCGGCGATCTCCCGGCGCGGGCTGCACCACCGCGTGGCGGCCGCACTGGCCATCGGGCTGCCCGCTGCGCTCCCAGCTGCCGGCAAGAAGAAGGGCAAGAACAAGCAGAAGAAGCAGTGCAAGAAGCTCGGCGGCGTACTCTTCAAGGGCACGTGCTGCAGGGGTGGGCCGCGCGCGTGCGCCGCCCGCTGCGCGTTCCCCACGGTGCAGGCGGCAATCATGGGCGCAAAGGCCGGCGCGACGATCACCGTCTGCCCCGGTACGTACCGCGAGAACATCTCCTTCTTTCAGGCTGCGCGGCTGGTCGGCGCGGGCGAAGGCTCCGGCGCGGACAGCTCCATCCTGCGGGGTACGGGCGCGGCTTCCGTGGTGACCAGCTTCGCCCCACGGGTGACGCTGGAGAAGGTGCGCATCACCGGCGGCGCGGCCGATTACGGCGCGGGCGTCTACAACTCCGGCGACATGACGCTGACCAGCTGCACCATCACGGGCAATCACGCCCGGATCGGTGGCGGCGGCCTCCACAACGGCGTCAACACGCAGTTCCCCAATGGCGGCAAGCTGCGGCTCTCGGCCTGCACCGTGAGCGGCAACACGGTCGGCACGGCGGAGGACGGCGGCACCGGCGGCGGCGGCATCGTCAACGTGCAGGGCGCGGTCACCCTGACCAACACGGTGGTCAGCGACAACGTGACGGGCCTGGCGGTCTTGCCCCCTGGCCCAGTCACGCCCGTCAGCGTCGGGGGCGGCATTTACAACGACCGTGGCACGTTCACCCTGACGGGCAGCACGATCCGGGGCAACCGGGCGAACCTGGGCGGCGGCATCCGCAATTCAGACGGCGCGCTCACCCTCGATGCCGCCAGCCGGGTGACGGGCAACACCGCCACGGAGAGCGCGGGTGGCGGCGGCATCTACAACGACAGCACGGTCACCCTGGCCACCACCAGCAACGTGACCGGCAACACGCCAGACAACTGCGCCGGGGATGTCGCCGTGGCCCAGTGCGTGGGCTGAGCGGGGAGGTATTCAGGGAGCAGGCTGGGCGCGCCGGAGGACCCTCACCCCCAGCCCCTCTCCCTGTGCGCAGGGCGAGGGGAGCCGTGACCCGAGTTGGGTGGAGAACCGCTGCGTCATGCAGCCGGCTGCGCCAGCCCCGCTCGACCGTAAGCCCCTCTCCTTGCGCACCGGGAGAGGGGTCGGGGTGAGGGTCCTTCGTCGCGGCGCTATCCCCGCAGCGCGATGATGGCGGTGGTCATGCCGGCCACGCCAGTGGCCAGCAGCAGCAGGAGGGTCAGCGCCCGGAATGCCGCCGGGGAGAGGCGGCGGGCCACCGCGTTGCCGGCCAGCACGCCGAGCGCGGCGGGCAGGGTGAGCAGCAGGGTCAACTTGCCCTCGGGCGCGCCGGCCGTGCCGCCGGCGAAGATGATGGCAAGGCCGATCAGATCGGTGACGATGAAGTAGGCGGAGATGGTGCCGCGAAAGGCATCTCGCGCAAGTTGGCGCGCCGTGAAGAGGATCACGATTGGCGGCCCGGTGAGCCCGGTAGCTGCCCCGAGCGCGCCGCTGGCCAGCCCGGCCACGGAGGCAGCTCCTGGCCCGTCCAGCCGGGATGGGCGAAAGCCGCGCCACATGAGCAGCGCGTAGCTGGCCACAAGGAAGCCCGCGATCAGCTTGAGGGCGACGGGGTCCGCAATCCGCAGCACGTGCGCGCCGAACAGCAGCCCGAGCAATGCGCCGGGCAGCAGCAGCCCCACCAACCGCAGGTCGGTTTCGCGCCAGGCACTGGCGACCACCAGCACGCCGGGCAGCAGGCTGGCTCCGAAGATGATGAGGACCACGGTCTGCGGCGGGTAGAGCAGCAGGAGCAGGGGCACCGAGATCAGGGCGAAGCCGAAGCCGGCGGCGCCAGTCGCGATGCCAGAGATGACCAGGACCAGGCTCGCGACGATGAGAGAGGTTTCCATGGGTTCGCTGTCTCTCCGGAGTGTCGGGAGCCGCTGCTGCCGCTGCCTGCTGGCCCAGCCGGGTCAGCCCGGGAAGGGTAGGCAACTGCCGGTGCGGACGCTGGTCACGCAGCTCGGCGGATGGCCACGCATTGGGCTGCCAGATGTCTGCTACTGTTCTGCACGATGGGCACATCACCGACAGCGCACGCATATCGATCGCTGCCTCGCCCGCGCACCTCGCTCATTGGCCGAGCGGCTGAACGCGATGCGGCGCGGGCATCCCTGCTTGATGCGGCGGCTCCCCTGCTCACGCTCAATGGTCCTGGAGGCGTCGGCAAGACGCGGTTGGCGCTGGCTATTGCCCAGGATGTGGCAGACGCCTTTGCCGACGGCGTGGTCTGGATAGACCTGGCGCCCGTGGCCCAACCGGCGGCAGTGTGCGGGGTGTTTGCTGCCGCGTGCGGCCTGTCGTTTGACGGCGATATTGGCATGGCTGATCGGCTGCACAGCGCATTGCACGCCCGACAACTCCTGTTGCTGGTTGACAACTGCGAGCACATGCGCGATGCCGTGGCCGACGTCGTGGGGCCGCTCCTGGCGGAGTGTCCCGCGCTGCAGGTGCTGGCGACCAGCCGGGCCCCGCTCCAACTGCGCGCCGAACGCCGCTTTCAGGTCGAGCCGCTCCTCTCGCCCGGGGCCGATGCCACATTCCCCGCGATGGCGGAGAGCGACGCGGTGCGCCTCTTTGTGGAACGCTCCCAGGCCGCGTTCCCCGCGTTTCGCTTGACTGCAGCCAATGCGCCAGGCGTCGCCGCGCTCTGCCGCCAGTTGGATGGCCTGCCGCTCGCCATTGAGCTGGCCGCGGCGCGCGCTGTCGTGCTGCCCCCGGAAACCCTGCTGACCCAGATGACTGATCGGCTCCACCTGTTGCGCGTGGGCCAGCGTGATCTTCCCACCCGGCAGCAGACGATGGCAGCGACCATCGCCTGGAGCTACAACCTGCTGGGCAGCACGGCGCAGGCGCTCTTCCGGCGGTTGGCAACGTTCGCCGGCGGGTTCACGCTGGACGCCGTCATGGCGGTCGCGGCTCCGGCGTGGGATCGGCCCATCGTGCTGACCGCCTTTGAAGACCTGGTGCACCAGAGCCTGGTGCAGCGCCAGGTGAGTGAGGACGCGCCGCGCTTCTTCATGCTGGAAACACTGCGGGCGTTTGGCCTGGAGCAACTCCAGGTAGAGGGGGAAATGCGCCTCGCGCAGGACGCCCACGCCGCGTACTTCACCGCCCTGACCGAGCTCTCCTACCAGAGCGAGGTAGACGCCACGACCGGCACGTCAACCGTGCTGCAGCGATCCCAGCGAGAACTGGGCAACGTGCGAGCCGCGATTGCCCACCTTATCGCCAGCAATCAGGGGGAGCGGGCCCTGCGCCTGATCGGGAACACGGCGTGGTACGTCCAGGTGAATTTCGAGGAGGGGCGGCAGTGGCTGGAGTGGGCGCTGGCCCACACGGAGCCAGTGCCGACGGTTGCCCGGGGCGTGGCCCTGGGAGAGCTGGCCGCCATGCATTGGGCGCAGGGCAAGTACGAGCCGGCACAGGCGATAGCCGAAGAATGCCTCGTTCTCGGCAGACGGCTCGGTGACACGTTCGTCCTGGCTACGGCGCTCGACATCCTGGGGCTTATTGTCTCCAGCAGCAGCCGGGACTCCGCGTTGGTGCGCCGCTACATGAGTGAAGCGCTGGGGCTGTGGCGGACGCTCGGCGAGCATTGGAGAGAAGCGAGTGCCCTCCACAACCTGGCGTCGGCAGAGCACGCGCTGGGGAATCACGAAGCCGCCGCGCGGCGGGTAGATGAAGCCCTGGCCCTGTTACGGGAGATCGGCGAGCCGAGTGGTATCGCGATGGTGCTGAGCCTGCAGGGGCGAATCGCCCGGGATCATGGCGATGATCACGCCGCGCTTGCCGCCTTTGCGGAAGCGCTCACGCTCTGTGAGCGATGCGGAGATCGCTGGTACCTGGTCGGTGTGCTGGCTGGTCTGGCTGACGGAGCAAGCCGGCACGGGCAGGACCAGAGCGCGGCCCTCCTCCTGGGAGCCATAGATGGTATTGCCCGGGATACCGAGGCGAAACGCCAACCGATCAGTGGCGAGAACTACGAACGCGCGTCCGCAACCGTCCGTGGCCACCTGGGCGACAGCGCCCTGAAAGACCTGCGCGAGACGGGAGCCGCGATGCACCTGGATGCGGTCTTCGACGTTGCCCGCAGTATCACCCTGCTGGAAAGTGGTCGCGAAATGCAGGGTCCTGCCCAGTTGCCACCGCACGTGCGGCGGTCGCTGCCGTCCCGGAAGTCAACCGGGCACTTCGCGTTGACGAACCGGGAACAGCAGGTGCTCAAGCTTCTCGGGCAGCGGCAGACCGACCAGGAAATTGCCGAGATGCTGTTCATCAGCCGCAAGACGGCTTCGAGTCACGTGGCAAGCATCCTCGCCAAGCTCAGCGCCCGTAACCGGCGCGAGGCCGCGGCAGTTGCCGCGCGAGCCGGTCTCCTCTAATTCGCTGGTTACATCCGTAGCGGCAAGAACTCGGTAATTTTTCCCGATGCCAATTGCCCCTGCAACGTCCACGATCAACGTCTGCCCCCGTGGTCAGGTGGCCGCGTGATGGCGCTGGTAAGGCAGGGCAGGGACGGGGCAGGAGTGCCACACCCAGGTGATGAGCACGCCGTATTTCGACCGCGCCCGCGCTGCTTCTGACCGTTGAAAGGAGCCGCCATCGCCAGACGCACAGCCTGGTTCATCCGCAGTCAGTCAATGCCTCCAACCGCAAGCCAGATTTACCTGGAAAGGACGCACCACCCATGATGGTAAGGACTCCACGCAACCTGGCACTCGTTCTGACTGTCGCCGCTGGCCTCGTCACCCTGGGCGCGGCCCATGCCGTTCCAGCCGCTGGCCAGGACGACGCAGACACGGAGGCGAAGATCGCGGTGGCCCTGAGCGCCGCCCCGGCCACGGTCTCCGCCGACGCCACCATCTACGACCGCAATGTTGATGGCCAGGGCAATTTCATCGTGCTGCGCGAGGGCAGCAATGGCTGGTCCTGCTTCCCCGATGCCCCCGGCACCCCCGCCACCGATCCCATGTGCCTCGATCAGACCTGGATGACCTGGCTCAGTGCGCTCGTCGCTCATGAGGAACCGGACATCACGGCCCCAGGGTTCGCCTACATGCTGCAGGGCGGTGACGACGGTAGCAACACCGACCCCTTCGCCACCGAGCCGGTCGCCGGCGAGGAGTGGGTCAATTCCCCGGCCCACGTCATGCTGCTCATGCCCGGGGATCTCGACCCCAGCCTCATCACCACCGATCACCATTCGGGGCATCCCTACATCATGTGGGAAGGCACCCCCTACGAGCACATCATGATGCCGGTGGCAGACCCCGCCCACGACGACTAGGACCGCACGTGCTCGCGCCGGCAGCCTGGATCTCCGGGCTGCCGGCAGCATGTCCGGTGTGACACGCGGTACCCGGCTTGACAAACGTGATCTGCGCTTTACGATGAGCCGCAATCAGAGAACTGAATATCGAGCGCTCCGGTCAACGCTACGTGGCCCTCACCTCACTGTCGTTTCAACCCGAAAGGAGCTGCGCATGACCGTTTTGTCTGCCCTCGTATCACCGCGTGCATCCGCCGCAGGCACGACTTGCCGTGCCCGGTGGTCGATCCTTGCCGCTTTCGTCCTCATCTGCTCACTTGTGATGCCGCTGCTCACGGCCAGCGCCAGGGCGCAGGATGACGCGAACGTGCTGCGCGTCCATCACGCGTCCTACCCGGATGTCGTTGATCCGCAAAAGAGCTCGACCACGCCGGAGATCGATATCCTGCAACTGGTCTACGAGGGCCTGACGCGCCTCGACGCCAACCAGGAGACGGTGCCCGGCGCGGCGGAGTCCTGGGAGTACAACGACGACGCCACGCAGATCACCTTCAAGCTGCGCCCGGGTCTCACATACAGCGATGGATCGCCGCTAACGGCCGAGAACTTCCGCTACGCGGTCGAGCGCACCTGCGACCCCGGGACGGCTGGCGAGTACCAGTACCTCCTGTTTGAGGTCAAGGGCTGCGCGGACCTCGCCGGGCTTGCCGCTGACGCAGATGGCAATCCGAAGGAGTTCACCCCGGCCGAGCACGATGCCGCCGTGGCGTCGCTCGGGGTGAAGGCTGTCGACGACCTCACCCTGCAAATCGATCTGACCAATCCCGCGCCGTACTTTCACACGATCGCGGCGCTGTGGGTGTTCTTCCCGGTCAAGCAGGAGATCGCAGCGAAAGACCCTGACAACTGGTGGAAAAAGGCCGAAAACCACCTTGGTAACGGCCCGTTCACGGTCACCGGCGTCGAGGAAGGTCAAGAGTGGACCTTCGCCGCCAACGACAACTACTGGCAGGGACGCCCGAGACTTGACGGGATTGTGTACCGCTATGTCGATGAGGCAGCGGTGGCCCTCGAGGCCTACCGGGCCGGAGACCTCGACATCGTGCAGCTCGGGTCGGACCAGATTCTCGAGGTGGAGGCAGATCCTGAACTGGCCCAGGCGTTCGTGACCTACCCGCAGGCCGGTACCCAGTTCCTCGCCATGAACCTCGCCCAGGAGCCGTTCAACGACAAGAAGGTGCGTGAAGCCTTTGCCTACGCGATCGATCGCGAGACGCTCTGCGCCGATCTCCGGTCCGGCGACTGCCTGCCGACCGTTTCCTTCATTCCGGCGGGGCTCCCAGGCGCCATCGAAACCGGACAATACGGGTTCGATCCCGAGGCCGCGAAGCAGGCGCTGGCCGAATCGTCGTACGGGGGGCCGGACAAGCTGCCGGAGATCAAGCTCTACTACAACAGCGATTACGAAGAGCGCGGCCAGCAATCGGAGTGGATCGCGGGAGAGATTCGCGACATCCTGGGTATCACGCTGACCCTCGAACCGATGGAGGGAGCCGCGCTCACGGCGTTGCGCAAGGACCCGAAGACCCACCCACAGTTGCTCTACTTCGGGAGCTGGTACCAGGACTACCCGGACCCCCAGAACTGGCTCAGCGCCTTCTGGACCTGCAACTCCAGCCTGAACACCGTCGGGTACTGCAACGAAGCGTTCGACACGTTGACCCACAGTGGAGACACCACGATCGACCCGGCGGCACGCCTTCCCTTCTATCAACAAGCAGGCCAGTTGCTGATCGATGACGTACCCGCCGCCTTTCTTCTCAATCCCTCCGGCATCTTCGTGGTCAACCCCGAGGTCAATGGCTACACCCCGACGCCGAGCGAAGTCGAATGGCCAGGGAGCGTCTCGTCGTTGATGACCATCGGCAAGGGTGAAGCGCCTGAGGCAGCGACCCTCCCGCAAGACGCCGCCGCCGCTGATGCCGTCGTGACCGAGGACGCGCCAGTCGTGGAGGCTGAAGCCGCGGCAGTGGTCGGTGTGTTCGATGCCGACGGAGACGGACTGGAGGACGCCTTCGAAGCGGAGCTTGGTACCGATCCGTACGATGTCGATACGGACGACGACGGCGCGGCGGATGGCGATGAGTACTTTGTCCACCAGACCGGCACACTCAATCCCGACAATGACGCTGACGGCGTGCTGGATGGCGACGAGGTCGCCAACGGGACCGACCCGAACGACCCGAACAGTTACTAGGCAGTATGGGGTGAAGGTGCTTCCCGGCCACATCCAGGTGGCCGGGAAGGGTGGGCCTCCGCGGTTGCCGCCGTCGCCGGGCGCTCCTGCCTGGATATTCTGGTAGCAGCGCCCGTCCTGGTTGACGTCGGGTATGCAGCGCGGCGGAGAGTCCCCTGCCTGGTTGCAGCAGATGGAGTCGCCGCAGCAGAGCGAGCCCGGCACGCTCGCGGGGCACCCCTGGCAGTAGGCGCCACACGTGTGCGTATCGGTCTCGGAGTCCTCGACGCAGGTTCCGGTGAGGTTGTTGTGCGTGCACCGGTCCCTACCCGTTGGGCAGTCACACACTGCCATATTCAGGCGCATGTCTCCGGATGGAATCGAATAGGAGAAACAGACTTCGTCAAACCGGCACTCCCTGCTCCCGCCGGGGCAACAGGTGTGGCAGTCGCCACTGCCATTCTGGAACCGGGTACACGTCTGGCCCAGGGTGCGGGCGCCTTGGCCGTCACGTTTGGCGCGCTGGCGCGTCTACGCCTGTGCAACCACACCACGGGAGCAATCATGCCAGGCAGCTGGCAGGACTCTCGGTTACTCAGGGGATGCGCGATGGAGCCACCGCCTGACTCTTGGGACACCCACGCATGGGATGACGTGCGGCCCGTTGACGAGGCCGCCATCATTGCCCGCGCCCAGCAGAATCCGGCCGCCTTCGCGCCCCTCTATCAGGCATACGTCACCCCCGTCTATCGCTATTGCTACCGTCGCCTGGGGAGCCGCGAAGCCGCCGAGGATGCGACGAGCATCATCTTCGAGCGCGTGCTGCGCCCTGCCCACCTTTCGTGGAGCGTCATTTCGCGCCTGGCTCTTCTCGATCGCGCACAACACGATCACCGATACCTATCGCCGCCAGGGGACGCACGCCCGCGTCGCCAGCGCGTATCTCGCAGAGGCCGGTGGCCTGAGCGACCCCGCTCCGGTGCCGGAGCAACTCGCGCTCCTGGCGGACGAGCAGCGCTTGCTGGCGACGGCGCTGGCGTTCCTGCCGGGTGAGCAACGCCAGGTCATCGAGCTGTGGCTGAGCGGCATTCCGTCGGTCGAGGTCGCACACATCCTCGGCCTTTCGCCCGAGCGCGGACGGAACCTATCTGGGCACCTTCACACTCGAAGGGGAGCCCGTGGTGAGCGAGGACGGGCAGAGCTTCGTTGATGAGGGGACAACCGCCCGGGCGACCGTTCGTGATGCGGAGGATCACACGACCTTCCAGGCGGGTGGAGGCGAGGGAGAAGAGCCCGTGACGCCGCCCGTGCATGCTAGGCGGATCCAGATTGGTGACCCGGGCTTCCCGGTGGGGACACCCGAGGCTGGCACGCCGGCGACCTGACGCACCGGGCCACTGCCACTATCAACCGCCCCGGCCCGGCCTTGCACCGGCGTTCCCAGCCTTCCTGGCGGGCCGCGCCGGTGCGAACCGGCGCGGAGACGCTGCGGCAGCCGGGGGGCGTGCCCCCGGCTGCCAGATTGCCGATCGCGAACGGCTAGACCACGATGCAACGGCCACTGGCGCAGAGGTAGCCGTAGCAGCAGCGCTGGCCCTTGCCAGTCTCATCGCAGAGGGCATCCAGCCCGCCGCAGCAGACGCGCTCATCCGTGAAGGGGCCGGTGCGCCCGCAGATGGTGTCGCCGCTGATGTGGCGGCATTGCTTGTCAGTCTTACAGAAATCGCCGGGCCGCAGCTTCTTGCTCTTCTGCCGGTTCTTCGCCTTGCGCCCCTTGCGGGCCTCGGCCTCCAGCGCGGTGCTGCCACCGGCCACGGCCAGGGCGGCGGCCACCAGGCCGCGCAGCGCGGTGCGGCGTGAAACGACGGGTTCCTGCGAGTTCGTCTTGCCCTGCGTGCCCAGTGTGCCAAGGGTGCGCGCGACAGTATCGAAGGTGGTGCGCTCCATGATGGTGTTCCTCTTCCAGCCACTCTGCGGCTGTGTGGTGAACCGGGTGATTCGAACCGCTCGAACCATGTGCTTATTGTCTACTCTTATCGTCGAGTAGTCTGTCGCCTGGGTGATAGACGCGCGGTCAACCGGGGAACAGCGGGAGACGGCGTGCGGGCAGGTGTCAGGTGCATGCACCCCCCTCCGCCGGTCATGCGGTGCCTGCGGGTGAAGCACCTCGCTCGCTAGCCCTTGCAGGAGCCCTGACGACTGCCAGTCGACGCGATACCGAGCGCAGTCGAAGCACCTTGTTGCCAGCCAGCATGGTGTGAGGTGGCGCGCTCCTCCCGGTGTCGTATCTGATGCGTCTCACAGGACCTCGCTCCCTTGCCCCTACCGCGCAGGTATGAGGTGGCCGCCCCACACAGGTGTCGTCCCGAGCGAAGTCGAGGGACCTTGCGCTCCCAGCCAATGCGGAACGAGCTGGCGCGCTCCTCCAGGTGTCGTCCTGAGCGAAGACGAAAGCCCTCGGCCCCCGGCCGCGTTGGTATGAGGTGGCAGCCACTCCCAGGTGTCGTCCTGAGCGCAGTCGAAGGACCTCGCGCCCCCATCCAACATGGAACGAGGTGGCCACCCTCTTCAGGTGTCGTCCTGAGCGCAGTCGAAGGACCTCCCGCTCCCGACCAACGTGGAACGAGATGGCATCCCCATACAGGTGTCATCCTGAGCGAAGTCGAAGGATCTCCTGCCCCCAACCAGTGCAGAACGCTGCCCGTCCCCGAGCGTGGGCGGCGATCTCGGAGCATTGCGGCCGGGGAGGCCGAGATCCTTCGACTTCGCTCAGGATGACACCTGAGGGTGGGCGGCCGCCTCGAAGCAATGCGGTCGGGTAGGTGATCAGGACGACACCTGCGGGTGGGCAGTGACCTCGCTGCCTCGCGGCCGGCGAGGCCGAGATCCTTCGACAAGCTCAGGATGACACCTGGGGGTGGGCGGTGACCTCGCAGCAGTGCGGCCGGGGAGGCCGAGATCTCTCGACAAACTCGAGATGACACCTGAGCGAGGGCGGTGGCAGCGCAACCAGGTGGATGATCGAAATGACACCTGAGGGTGGGCGGTGGGACGGTGGCTGGGCGGGGCGATGGGCTTTGGCAGGGTAGGGCTGGGCCGGGATTCTTCTCCGGCAGGTGCAAGGTGACACCTGAAGGCAGGCGCCACCCCAAACCGAAATGGCGCGGAAACCCCGTAGCGTGTACGGGTGCGGGGGCAGCCGGTTGGCCGCACGATGCAGGCGTCAGGAGCGGCGCAGGTTGCTCCGGGGTCGATCATCGCCGTGGGCAGGCGGCGGGCAGCCAGGCGCACCTGCGCGCGTGGCCGACGCCGCCGCAGGTTGGGTGGCATACTCGCGCGTCATCAGTCCATGGGTTGCGATACGACCCGCGTGGTGGCCGCCGTCTTCGCGGTGCGGCCGCACCGCGGGCGTGTGCGCCCAGGCGCGGCGCGGCAACGGAGGCGCGACATGGGATCAGGGACTGAATCGGGGCCAGGGGCCGGGTTCCGCCTTGCCCGGGCCGTGGGCTGGGTGGTGATTGCCCTGGCGCTACTGAGCCTCATCGCCGGGCCCGCCCGCGCGGCGGATGAGGTCGCCAGCCGCTTCGTCTGGGACGAGGTCTCCGTCACGGTCCGGCTGCAGGATGACGGGACGATGCGCGTCCGCGAGCTCGACACCGTGCGCTTCACCGGCGGCCCCTTCCGCCAGGGATACCGCGAGATCCCGCTCGCCGCCGTCGAAAGCATCAGCGACGTCACCGTCGCCGAAGTGGGGAGCGGCCCCGCCCAGCCGTACACCTACGTGCCGCGTTACGCGTACTCCCGCAATGCTCCCCACACGTACACCTACCAGAAGGTGGGCACGATGATGCGGATCGAGTGGAGTTTCCCACCCACCACGTCGTCGACGCGCACCTTCGTGATCGAGTACCTGGCGCGGGGCGCGCTGCGCGTGTACGACAACGCGACGCCGCCGTACCAGGAAATCTCGTGGATGGGGGTGGACAGTGTCCTGACCCGCGATGCGCCGGTCAACCAGGCGACCCTCATCTTCGTTCTGCCGCATCCGGTTGACCCGGCGGCGACCGTTGCGGAAGGCGATGGCACACCCTTCGGGGGTGAGGATGGGCAAACCTGGGGCTGGCGGGCGGAGCACCTGGGACCGGGCGACACGCTGGGTGCCTCGCTGCAGTTCCCGCCGCTGGTCCAGGCCAGGAAACCGGCCTGGCAGGACACCTACGACCGCCAGATCGCCAGGGATGCCTCCGCGAACCTGGTCTTCCTGGGCCTGGCGCTGCTGACCGCCGTTGGCGGCGGCGTAAGCCTGCTCGCCGCCTGGTGGTTCCGCGGGCGAGACCCCCTGCCCGGCCCCATCCCGGACCGCCTCAGCGCACCCCCGGATGACACCCCGCCGGGCGTGGTGGGTGCGCTGCTGGATGAGCAAGTTGATGAGCGCGATTACGTGGCAACCCTGATTGACCTGGGGCGACGCGGCGTGGTGCGCATCACCAGCCGGGTGCAGCCAGTGGTGAGCCGCAAGCAGAGCATGGTCGTGACCCTGCTGGAGCCCGATGCGCCGATGGCGCCGTTCGAGCGGGCGCTGCTTGCCATGCTCTTCGCGAAGACCTGGTGGCGCCACGCGCAGGTGAACCTCCCTCTCGACGACCCGACCGGGATGAGCGAGGCCCTGCGGGAGGTCACGAGCCTGCTCTACGGCGAACTGGTGCAGCGGGGCTACTTCACTGCGCCGCCGCCCGGTACGCGCACCGGCTGGCGCTATGCCGGGATCGCGCTCTGGGTGGTCGCGGTGCTGGTGCTGCTGCTGGGTATGGCTGCCGTCTCCAGCATCGTCTGGCCGCTCCTGGCCAGCCTCGCACTGGCCGCCCTCGGCACCGCGGTGTTCGTGGTTTCGCGGCACATGCCGCGCAAGACGCGGGCCGGCGCGGAGGCAGCCGCCAGGTGGCTGGCGTTCCGGCGCTCTATGGAAGCGGTCGACCGCCTGCATGAGCAGCACGGTGGCCAGGATGACTTCGAACGCTACCTGCCCTACGCGGTTGTCTTCGGCATTCAGTTGCCCTGGATCGACGCGTTTTCCCGGGCCACGACGGCCGCCCCAACGTGGCACGAACTGGTGAACCTGGACGGAAACTGGCTGGACGCTACCTGGCGGTCTGGCGCGCGGGTTCCGGCGCCAACGCCGGATCTTGATCTCCCGAATCTGCCGGACGTTGGTGGGCTGCAGGGGATGAGCTCGCTGGCCTCGTCCTCACTCCAGGCGTCATCCGATACGCTCTTCGACCTGTTCAATGAGGTAGGTGAGACGTTCAGCCCGGAGAAAGTGATGCGCAATGCGAATGTCGCCAGTCTGGGCATGGATGGTGGGGAACTCGCGCTGAAGGTTGGATTGGCGGTGGTGGGCGCCGCGCTCGGTGGCAAGGGCCGCAGTGGCGGCGGGGGCGGCGGGTTCTGGTGATGGAAGGCGGGGCCCGGTGCTTGACCGGAATGTGGCTGCCCTCGTGTGGCCCTCACCCCAACCCCGCTCCCTGTGCGCAGGGCGAGGGGCTTGCGGCTGGAGGCACGCATGTCACCATCGGTGTCGTGATGCCAGATATCCACCAGAGCAGACGACCCGACGGCTCCCCGCTCCGGATGCACCGCTGGCAGGGGGAGGTCATTCACGGAGCGCTGGCGGCGACCGCTTGACCCTCACCCCCAGCCCCTCTCCCTGTGCGCAGGGCGAGGGGCTTTTGGCGGCGGTCGGACCTGGCCTCAGCGCGCCGGTTCCCGGCCTCGGCCGCGCGGATCGGCTCCCCTCGCCCTGCGCACAGGGAGAGGGGCTGGGGGTGAGGGTCCTCTAGCCGCAGCCCAGCCTCGCCCCGCATGCCTCCCCCTGGCAGCCGATGCACCGGAGCGGGGTTGGGGGTGAGGGCTTCTCGTGAGGGCGAGGGC
>DAOUDE010000018.1:0-125549 GCA_034431475.1 Thermomicrobiales bacterium
ACGTGACCTACGAGATCATGCCGTGGGACTCGCTGATTCCGGCCCTGCAAGCGGATAAGATCGATGTCATTGCCGACAACATTCATGAAACGCCAGATCGGGTAAAGGTCATTGCCTTCTCCAGCCCGGCCTGGTGGTATGGACCCGCGTTGATCGCCACCAGCGACAATCCTGGCAACATTCAGTCCTACGACGATCTCACGCGCGAGGGCGTGACGGTGGGCGCCGTCAGCGGTTCGGCTGCCGCGGAATACCTCAATTTCCTCGGGGCAAATGTCACGACATTCAAGGACAATACCGCTGAGTTTGCCGCCGCCGAACAGGGCCGCGTTTCGGTGATCCTGGAAGACGACACGAAATTCGCCGCGTACCAGCTGCAGAACGACAGCACCAACCTCACGGTGCTTGACGTCGACGCGCCCGAGATCCTCATCTCGGAATACGGGTACAGCTACGCGCGATACGGCCTTCGCCAGGCCGATTGCACGCTGAATTTCGCCTACTCCCGGGCTCTCGCGGAAATGCGGGCCAGCGGAGAAATTGGCCAGATTCTGGAGCAGTTCGGGCTCCCCAAGGACAACGTGTACCTGCCAGGAATCAACTGACAGGCCGGCGGGCAGCGGTCACCAGCGCGGCGCTGGGGCCGCTGCCTGCCTCCCTCCTCTGAATTACCGCCAGAAGGGCAGGGTTCGTGCAACGTCCGACTTTCGATCTGACCCTCGCGCGGGAGTCGTTGCCCGCACTTCTCGAGGGACTCAAGATCACCGTCGAGTTGACGTTTATCGTTCTCGCGATCTCCCTCGTTCTCGGTATCGTCGTTGCACTCTGTCGCCTGTCGAAAAACCGTGTTCTCAGCACGGTGACTGGCTTCTACGTCGATTTCATGCGGTCGACTCCGCTCCTCGTGCAGCTCATTTACATCTACTTCGTTCTGCCAACCATTGGCATTCGTCTGGACCCATTTGTCGCGGGCGTCGTGGGGTTGAGCCTCAACTATTCCGCGTACTTGTCCGAGGTCTATCGATCCGGCATTCAGGCGATTCCTCGCGGTCAACTCGATGCCGCCGCCGCCCTGGGCATGCGGCCGTCTCTCACCATGCGCCGCATCGTGTTGCCGCAGGCGATCCGCATCGTAATTCCCCCGTTGGGGAACTACTTCGTCGCACTGTTCAAGGACACGTCACTGGTCTCCTTGCTCACGCTGCAAGAACTGCTTTTCAGCGGTCAAATCATCATTTCCAGAACGTATGACTATTTCACCATCTACACCATGGTGCTCTTGTTGTATTTCCTGGTTTGCTACCCATCCCTGATCCTCGTGCGCCACCTGGAGAAGTTGACGAAGGCAGGGTACCGGCGTCGCCTTGGCCCCGAGAGCCTGCGCCTGCCGATTGAGCCAACATGAGAGAGTGGAATGCGATGATCCAACTCGAAGCCATTCACAAGAGCTTTGGGCACACGCACGTCCTCCGCGGGATTTCCCTCACGATCGATCGGGGTGAAGTCGTCTGCATCATCGGACCGTCGGGAAGCGGAAAGTCGACCCTGTTACGCTGTATCAACTACCTGGAACAACCAGAAGGTGGCCGGATTATCATCGACGGTCAGAACGCGTATCGAGAACTGGCTAATGGCAAAATCAAGAACTACTCAGCGCGCCAAATCGCTGCAACCCGAGAAAAGATCGGTATGGTGTTTCAGCAGTTCAATCTCTTTCCGCACCTCACGGTCCTGCAGAACATCATGGAGGCTCCCATACAGGTCAAGCACATGAGCAAGTCGGAGGCAGAGCAGAAGGCTCGGTCGCTGCTCGCACAAGTTGGCCTGGCCGAGAAGGCGGATCACTACCCGGAGGAGCTTTCGGGAGGACAGCAGCAACGCGTCGCGATTGCGCGCGCTCTCGCCATGGATCCGGAAGCGATGCTCTTCGATGAGGCGACAAGCGCGCTGGATCCGGAATTGGTAGGCGAAGTCCTGGAGATCATGCGCGAACTGGCCCTGCAAGGAATGACGATGGCGGTCGTCACGCATGAGATGGGGTTCGCGCGTCAGGTTGCAGATCGGGTGCTCTTTATGGATCACGGAGTGATTGTCGAGGAAGGCACACCGCAGGAGATTTTCGGGGCGCCGCGCGAGGAGCGGACCCGTGATTTTCTACGACTCGTCCAGGCGGGTGCATAACGCAAAGCGTCAGGCTCGATTGGTCGCACCCAGTTTCTGACTCATCGACAGGGTGAGTCTGCGGCTGTTTGACCTGCTGCCGTTTCCCGCTACCAGAAGCGCATCAGCAGACTGCTGCTGGACCGCATCGACATCCACCTCGATGTGCCGCGCATCCCGCTCCATCGCCGACTTCGCCGGTGCCGACCAGAACGCTACCGCCCACATCGCCAAAGCGCTGCAGTACTGGCCCCGCACGGCGGAGGGGGTAGGCCCGCTTCGGCCAGCCTCGCTGCAGCGAGTGGCGTGGCAGGGCCAGCCAACCCCAGCCCACAGCAATGACCTGTCCCCCAGATGACACCCCAGGTGTGCGGCCGCTAACAGCGCTGCGCTCCCCGCACAGGCATGCTGACAGCAGCCGCCGACCGCCCAGCCCCGGCCCAGGAAGATGGTGTTGGAACCCGAGTGGATGGGCCACCTGACAGTCGCCTGGCTCAGCAGGAGGTCAGTGATGCAGACCCAATCCAGGACAACCAGCGCAACTACCTGTTGGCGTGACAGGCAAACGAGCCTCGCCGGGACGATCGGCCTCTCCGACGCTCCCGACCTCGACACAGGAACGTCGCCCGCGGCGGCAATCGAGGAGTGGCGCTCATCCCGCAACGCGGATGACTTTCCCTACGACGCGGTGGTCGCGGATTTCCACCGTGCCGGGAAACACTTCGTGGCGGCGGAATTGCTCGCGGCCTTGTCCGGCGTGCGAGCGGCCCTGCCGGAGGTTCGCGGCTCAGGGGCGAGCGTGAGCTTGCTTGACCAGTTTCTCGACGCCGCCCTGGACAAACTGGATGGCCGCTACGCCAACCCGACCTACCTGGCCCTGAGCCTGCTGCCACTTGCCGACGTGGATGACCCCGCCGGCGACGTTGCCAGCGCCCAGCGTCAGTACGATCGGCTCTTCGTGCAGTTGCTTGCCGATGCCGCGCGCTTCGAGATCGCCGCGGCTGAAGGCACTACGGTCCTGCTGCCCCAGATGCGGCCAGACGCCCGGACCATCGCGAAACGTTGCCGGCTGGTCCTGCAATTGGTTGGGCCAGCCGCGCGGCGGCTGAAGCTGGGCGACATGCTGGACATCGCCGATCCGCTGGCAGGGGCACGCCAGTTGTGGTCGCATGTGCACGCCGATCTCACCCCCGCCGAGCGCCGGACGCTTCGGCTCACCATGCTTCCAGTCTCCGTGGTCCACGATGAGTATCAGTTCATCCGCATTCTGCAATCGTTCGAGGCAACATTTGCTTTCGTTGCGGTGCAACTGCAGGCAGCGGTCAGGGCGCTCACTGGCGGGGATGCCGGCCTGGCACGGCGGAGCCTCGAATTAACGGAATCGACGCTCCACGAGGCGTCGCCACTTTTTTCGCTGGTCGCCACCATGCAGTTGGAAGCGTTTCAGACGTTCCGGGTCTTTACCGAGGGCGCCAGCGCCATCCAATCGCGCAACTACAAGCTCGTCGAGTCCCTGTGCCGGCAACCCGAATCGTCCCGCCTTGACTCAGCGGCCTATCACGCCGTGCCTGAGGTGCGGCAGCGCGTGTTGGCAGGACAGTTGACCCTGGACGACGCATTCACCGCCGCCCGCCGCCAGGACCACCTCAGTGCACGTGACCTTGACGACCTGGAGCAGGCACTGCGGCAATTTGCGGCGACGCTCCTGAAGTGGCGGAGGACCCACCACAAGATTGCGGTTCGCATGCTGGGGGAAAGCGCCGGCACGGGCTACACCGCAGGTGCGGCGTACTTGAAGTCGGTGCAGGAGATTCCCGTCTTTCCATCCCTGCCGATGGCTGTAGGGGACCGGGAGGCCGGGACGCGAGATATCGAGCGGGAAAGCGAAGACGCAGGCGAACAGACCATTGATGTCCCCGGTGCCCGGGGCCGCTGTCCCTTTGCGGGCGGAGCCATGTCACTGACCAGCACCGTGGTGATAGGGCAGTGACGAACAAATCCGGGGGCTCGTCAGATACTGCCAGGATGCTCATGGGCAGCCATGTGCAACTCACCGAACGTGCTGCAGCGGCGTGAGCTCGGACGCTCCTCGGAGCCTGAGAGAGCCCCCTACGTCGCCAATCGCTCCATGACCGGCGCGAAGGGCTCCAGGCCGTCCTCGGTGACGGTAACGTAGGAGATGCCATAGCGGTCGCGGCGTTGCCGCAGCGTTTCCGCCATCTCTTCCGCGCTCCCCAGGAGCACGTGCGGGCTGGCCAGGACCTCGTCCGGCGTGAGGCCCAGCTCCTGCGCGAGCTGGTGGGCTGTGGCCGCGCGGTCGGCTGTGGTGACCACGCGGAGCGCGATGATGTTCAGCTCCAGGTCCGGGAAGCGCGCCCCGGCGGCCTCGCGCACCCAGGCGAGCTTCCGTGCCGTGGCTTCGGCGGTGATATCGCGGCGGTCGGGTACGCCCTCCGGCGTGGCGCGCGGGTTCAGGGCCACGATCTCGGCGTGCCGCGCCGCCAGCGAGAGAACGCGCTGCCCCCCGCCCCCGACCATCACCGGGGGATGGGGCGCCTGTACGGGGCGCGGGGTAATCGTGAGATCGGTCGCCTGATAGAAGCGGCCCTGCGCGGTGACGTTGTCCTCGGTCCACAGGCGTTTGATCAGGGGTATCGCCTCGGCGAGGCGTTCGATGCGGACCCCGGCGCGGTCGAAGGGAATGCCGGTCGCCTCGTATTCAGCACGGAGCCACCCCGCGCCGATCCCTACTTCCAGGCGCCCGTCCGAGAGCAGATCGAGCGTCGCGGCCTCCTTGGCGAGCACCGCCGGATGCCGGAAATCGTTGGCAAAGACGAACGCGCCGACGCGGATGCGATCTGTTGCGGCAGCGGCGGTGGCCAGCGCGGCAAAGGGGCCGAGGCCCCGGGGGAAATGGTCGGCCACGGCGAGCGTGTCGTAGCCAAGGGCCTCGGCCCGGCGGCACTTCGCCCGCCATTCCTGGCCGGAGGTTGCGCCGCGCAACTGCACACCAAAGCGAAAGGGCCGGTCAGACAACAGTTTGCTCCTGGCTGTGAATGCTCATGACGGAGAAACCAGCGCGACACCCTGAGGCCGCTTGCCTCATTGCACCACAGGTTGCGCCCTCGCGAACGACGGACGACCTGGCGGCACACCATGGTCACCCGTGCGTCCCTCGCTCCAGACCCCGCGGAGCTGTACACCCGATCGTTCATCTCTGGCCTGTACCGTGCATAAAGATCGGATGTCGGGTCACGGCGGAGGCGATCTTCTCCCTTTCGGAGTTCGCACGCACGTCATCTCCCCCTACAGGTAAGGAGAGGTCATGACAGCACGGGTGGAAACAGTCGGCATGGAGGACGAAATCACGCAGCGCCTTCCTTGGCTGGACGGAGTCGCGGGGGCGATGGAACAGGCCTTCGCGCCGGTCCTGGGCACGGATGCCCCCCGCGAGCTCCGTGATCTGCTGTATGGCACCTGGCTGGGACACCCGCTCCACGCCGCGGTGGTGACGGTTCCGGTCGGCTCCTGGTCCGCGGCTGCCATCTTTGACCTGATGGGCGAAGAACGCGCCGCCGACCTGTGCCTGGCCCTGGGGCTGACCGGCGCTGTGGCGGCCTCGGTCACCGGGGCAGCCCAATGGCAGGACACGACCAGCCAGAAGGGGCCGCGCCGGCTCGGTGCCCTGCACGCCCTGCTCAACGCCGGCGCCACCACGCTCATGGCCGGCTCATGGGTGATGCGCAAACGCGGGCGACGCGGCGCCGGTATCGCGCTGTCCGCCACTGGCCTTGGCATCAACCTCGCCTCGGCCTGGCTCGGTGGCGAGCTCTCCTACAGCCTGGGGATCGGCGTCGATCACGCTGCCTTTGAACAGCCGCCCACCAAGTGGACTGAGGTCGCCGCGCTGGGTGATCTCCAGGACGGCAAGCCACTCCGGGTCGAGGTCAAGGGCACGCCAGTCATGGTGCTCCGGCAGGGCGATGAAATCCGGGCGGTTGGCGCGACGTGTCCCCACCTCAGCGGCCCGCTCGATGAGGGAACGATCGACGGAAGCACCGTCACCTGCCCCTGGCACGGCTCGGTCTTCAGCCTCGCCGACGGCGCGTTGATCCACGGCCCGGCGCTGACACCCATCGCCGCCTACGAGGTTCGCGTCGAAAACGGCCAGGTGGCGATCCGGGCGAACGCCCGGCGAGCCGGAGGCGCCGTCCCGGCAGCCGGGGCGTAGCGCTTCTTCCCCGCTGACTGCCCTGCGATGAATCCCGCTCGTACACGGTGTACGCATGCCCAGCGAGGGAATCGTGTCGCGACGGCGTAAGCTCACGCTCGGCGTGTCCGGCGACATGCGGGCGCGCGACGACGAACATCCACTCAGCCAGCATCCACTTAGCCCGCGCGCGCAGGGGTGGGGGGCATTCGATCTTGAGAGACGTGAATACTGGCGCGCTGGAGCCTGGCCCTGGCGCGTCCGATACGACGCGGCGACAGGTAGCTGCGGGGCTGCTGGCCGCCGCGGCAGCGTTCGCCGGCCTCAGCGCGGAGTCCGGGGCGAAGAAGAAAAAAGGCAAGCGCCGCAAGCAGCGCAAGAACAGGAAGAAGCAGAAGCAGGACAACAGCCCGGCATTGCAGAACCCAAACGTGGCGCTCGGTGTCTACCTCCCGCGCGCGCTCGATGATGCGGCCGTGCTCACGGGCTTCCACCAGGCTATCGGCCGCTCGCTCGACTTCGTGATCTGGTACGAGGACTGGCATCGCGGCAATTTCGACAACGGGCATCGCCAGTACCTGGCGACCCTGGATCGATGGCACATGACCCCGGTGATTTCGTGGAGTCCCTTTGATGCCAACGGGCCGACGATCGATCAGCCAACGTACCGGCTCGCAAACATCACACGCGGCGACTTCAACGACTACATCGAAAGCTGGGCGGCTGGCCTGAAGGCGTACGGCAAGCCGGTCTACCTGAAGTTCGCCCACGAGATGAACGGGAACTGGTTTCCCTGGGGCGTTGGGGTGAACGGCAACCAGGCGGGGGATTTCGTCAAAGCCTGGCGACATATCCATGACAGATTCTCCAGCAACAGCGTCACGAACGTGCGCTGGGTCTGGAACCCGAATATCGTCTACGACAGCATTCCGGCCACGCTCCAGGATGTCTACCCTGGCCACGACTATGTCGATTGGATGGGGATGAACGGCTACAACTGGGGCACCTCCGTCTACTGGGCGAGCTGCCCCTGCCGGTCACAGTGGGAGTCGTTCGCCGAGGTCTTCGACCGGACCTACCGTGAGCTTGCGGCGCTGGCCAACAAGCCGATCTTCATCGGTGAGTTCGCTTCGGCCGAGGCGGGCGGCAACAAGGCGAACTGGATCAGCGACGCCCTGCTGCAGCAACTGCCCAACCGGTACCCACGGGTGCAGGCGATCTCGTGGTTCAGCAAGATCGCCACGGGACTCGACACGGTGGCGCCCGGCGATGTCCGGCCGACGACCGAGGTGGATTGGCGGGTGACAAGCTCCACTGCCGCCCGCCAGGCCTTCGCCGCAGCCGTCAAGACACCCTATTACCAGGCAACCCTGGGCTAGCGCCCGCTCGCTCCGCGCCCGTGCCCGATCTCAACGTGGCGCGGGGCGGACAGCGTGTTCCGCCAGTGCCGCAATCTGCCACCGACGTTTTCGCGGCGCTGGCTGGCCCGGCGCGTAGCGTCCTCTCCCCTCTGTCAGGTGGCAGAGCAAACTCCCCCGGCGCACCCCAGAAAGCTGCCAACCCAAATCTGCCATGTGCCCGATGTTGCGTTCGCCGCTGCCCGGCATGATCGAGACGTGCCCACCGACCCATGGTCTGCAACGGCACACGAGCAACCCTGGCTGGCGCTTGCCGGCACGAAGTACGACGGAAGGAAATGGCATGAACACGACCGAGGCAACGACGAGCGGTCTGTTGCGCGAGATGAGCGAGGGGCTTGCCACGCGGCGGGTCTTCGGCGGTGGGCTGACTGGCCTGGCGGTGGCCGCCGGGCTGACGTGGCTCGATCTGGACGACGCAGAGGCGAAGAAGCGCAAGAAGAAGAACAAGAAGCGGCGGAAGAAAAACCGCAATCGCGGCGACGGCGGTGACGGCGGAGACGGTGGTGACGGCGGCGGTGGCGGTGGCGGTGGCGGAGAAATCGATTCCTGCGGCAACCGCTGCGCGGCCGGTCAGGCCTGCGTCGATGGGTTTTGCGTAACGGCGTTCGGTGAAGCGGGGTCCGGCGAGGGGCAGTTCAACCGGCCCACCGGCATTTCGCTCGCCATCAGTGGCGAGGAAATCCTCGTCGTTGACTCCGGGAACGGGCGCGTCGTGCAGTTGAGCCTGGGCGTGCCGAATGGTGGGTTTGGATCGCCCGGAACCGGCGATGGGCAGTTCACCGAGGCGGCCGGCATTGCCGTGGATTTCGAGGCGACGGAGATCCTGGTCGTCGATGCCGCTGCCCACCGTGTGCAGGAGTTCGGCGTCAACGGGCAGTTCCAGAAGACGTTTGGCTTCTTCGGCGGCGGCGCCGAGCAGATCAATGCGCCGCGCGGGATCGCGGTCGATCAGCAATCCGGCAATATCTACATCACGGACACGGGCAATGGCCGGATCAAGGTGCTGAACGGGAACCTGTTCTTCCTGCGGCACCTTGGGAATACCGGCGGCGACGGCGGGTTCCGCAATCCGGAAGGGGTCGCCATCGATGTCGACCGGAATGTGGTGGTCGCCGACACCGGCAACAACCGCATCCAGGTCATTGACCGGCAAGGCAACTTCCTGCGGGGCTTCGGCGAGGCAGGAAGTGGCAACGGCCAGTTCAACCGGCCGGCGGCGGTCACGAGCGACCGCGACGGCAACATCTACGTGGTCGACCAGGGGAACAACCGCGTACAGATCTTCGCGGCGGACGGCGCCTTCCTCAAGGCGGTCGGCCGCGCGGGCAGCGCGGTCGGGGAGTTCAACGCGCCGACTGGTATCCAGGCCTTCAATCTCAACAATTTCACAGTGGTGGATACCGGAAACGACCGCGTTCAGCACTTCCTGATCGCCGGGGCCAGTAATTAGCCATCCCTGGCGCGACGCTCGTTGAGTGTCGCGCCAGTCCCGGTTTCGCGGATATGCGCGCCCGGCGGTCGCCTTCCTGGAAACTCTCACCCCGTTTCGTGCGTTCCAGCCAGAGAACCGCAGTTCCGCTTTGCGCGTATGCCAGAGTGGAATGGACGCGGCGGGGACAGGGATGGCCCCGCCGTCGTGATGCGTAAACAGGGGAAGCGGCGCTGGCTGACGTGATCACTGGCGATCACGGAGCGCCGGAGGGAAGGGAAGATGCTGACCCGGGGTCTTTTCCCGGTGCGCCGCCTGCTGGTGGGCGCGATGGTGGCCACGCTGACATGTGGCCCGCTGGTGTTGGGCGTGGCGGCGCAGGATGGTGCGCCGATCATCGCCTCCGGCGGGGAGGTGGTGCTGCTGCGCGATGCTCCCGGCTGGGACGCCGCCGCCGTGAGTGAACTGCCCGATGGCAGTGCCCTCCAGATCAGCGGTGAGCCGGTCACCGCCGCCGATGGCACCCTCTGGTCCCCGGTGAGCGCCAATGGCACGAGCGGTTACGTACCTGCCGGGTACGTTGGCGCGGGGAGCGCGGAGGCGGCGCCCGTTGACGCCGCGCCCGTGGCATCGGAAGACACGTGGACGCCCGAGACGTCGGAACTGGCCAGCGACCCGGCCCTGGCGGACGCTGCGCCGGTCGCGGCGGAGCCGCTCGTTTCCCAGGAACCAGCCGTTGCGCCGGACCCGGTGGTGGCGCAGGACCCGGTTGCTGCGCCGATGATTCCCACTGGCGCAGCGACGGTGACCGACGCCAATCTGCGGACGTGGCCCAGCGCGGACGCCAGCATCATGCAGGTGCTGCCGCCCGGGACACCGCTGACGGTGGACGGCGCGGCCCAGAACGGTTTTGTGCCCGTGTCGGGCGGCGGAATGTCCGGTTGGATCGCCCAGGAACTCCTTGCCCAGCAAGCCGAGCCAGTGACGCTCGATCCGACCCTGGCCGTGCCCGACGCGAGTGTGGACCCGGCCACCGCTGATCCCGCGCTGGCGGCTCCAGCTCCGGAGAGCGGCACAGTCACCGAGCCACCGCCGCTCATTGCGCCTGATGCCACGACCGCCACCATGGCGGAGCCCGCGCCGGCCGAGAACGTGCCCGCGCCGCCGCCGGTCATCGCCAGCGACACGAGCACGGGCATTATCTGGCCGATGTCTGGCGGGGAATGGGAGGTGGTGCAGGGGTACAACAACGGCACCCACACCAACCGCAGCAACTTCGCGACCTACAAATACTCGCTGGACTGGGCCCGCGTGGATGGCAACACGGAAGGTCAGCCGATCTACGCGCCGGTCTCCGGAACTATTGAATGGACGGACGGCGGCAGCGGTGGCCTGCTCATCAACGCCGGGAATGGCTACGGCGTGGCGCTCTTCCACGTCGTCCTGAACCGCGCCGGGCGTGGCGGCAGTGTGACGCAGGGTGAGCAGATCGGCGTCGTGGCGGGGCCGGGCGACCCCGGCTACATGAGCATGACGCACTTCGAGATTGCGGTCTGGAAGCTGAAGGGGAACGGCAATCACGAGTCGGTGCCCTTCGACGGCCCGAACACCATCTCCGGGCAGGCCTTCCCGGACACCGGCGGCACGAACCAGTACATGGACGCGCGGGTCAGCCCCTGACGGAGGGAAGACAGCCTGCGGGCTTTAGGGAAGACGCCTTTGGCTCAGGGAGTAAGGGAATAAGGAGCTACGAACGACGTCATTCCTTATTCCCTTACTCCCTGAGAGCGTGAGCTCGTCTTCCCTAAAGCCCGCAGGCTGTCTTCCCTCAGAGTAGGTACGCCTCCAGTTCGTCCCGGTCCAGGATGCTGATGCGCAACTGGCGGTCGATGGCGATCATCTTGCGCTTCGTGAAACCGACCAGGACTTCGTTCACCCGCACGCGGGTTGCGCCGACGAGGGCGGCGAGGTCCGACTGGGTGACGCGCAGGGGAATCTGCACGCTGCCGTCGGCCTGTGGCACGCCGAGCGCATCGGCGAGCGCAAGCAGTTGCCGCGCCACGCGGCCATGCACATCCAGGGTGGCGACCGCCTGCAATTGCGCATTCGCCAGGCGGAGACGGCGCGCCATCAGGCGCAGCAGGTTCTCGGTAATGGTGGGGATATCGCGGCGCAACTGGTCGAACGAGTTGCGGTCAACCCAGACCAGGGTGGAAGGCTCCAGCGTGGTGACATCCGCCGAGCGGCCCGAGCGGTCCGCCAGCGAAAGCTCGCCCACGATTTCGCCCGGCCCCAGCAGCGCCAGCGTGAGTTCCTTGCCGTTGCTTTGCAGGGTGGAGACCTTCAACGTGCCGTCAAGCACGACGTAGGCAACTTCCCCCGGCTGATTCGCGTAGAGAATGGTGGCGCCGGCGGGGAACCGCGTGCGCCCGAGCAAATCATTGATGCGCACGAGTTCACTGGGGGAGCAGCCACGAAACAGCTCCACATTCCCCAGTTCCCGCGCATCCGAAACAGCTGGCATTGAGTGACTCCATTGACCAGAGATCATGCATGATGCACCGTATCACGGCGAGGCTGTCTTGTGCGTGTTCCCGGCTTGGCAGGGAGTGTGCCAGATGACGGACGGCGGCGCACCGTATCCTGTGGTGCAATAGCGTGACCAGGCCGCAGTGGACGCGGCCGGATGACCTGGCGCCGGCGGGCGCATGGCCAGCTCGGAGGCAGACCATCATGACCCTGACCCACCTGTCTATCCCCCGGCGCCGCATGCTGGCCGCCGGTCTCGGCGCTGCGGCGCTGACGTTGCCAAAGGCCGTCCTGGCGCGCACCATCTTGCAGCGCGGCATGAGCGGCGGCGGTCTGGCGCAGCTCGAGGGCGGCGATGAGCCGCGCCTCGCAAATTTCGGGATCTTCGCCTCGGCGGTGCAACTGCCGGAGGGACAGAACCTGGTGCTAGGCTCGATTCAGTGGATCGAGGCCGGGACCAATCTGCAGATCCAGAGCCTCGAAGTGACGCAGTGCATCCCCATTCCGAACCGCACAGACGGCGCGGAGGTGCGGGGTCGCATGCAGGTGAACGGCGCGGGGGATTACCCCTTCGTGGCGCGCGCCATGGATGGCGGCGCGCCCGGCTCGGCGCTGGACCGCGTGGAGCTGGAGGTGAACACCGGCGGCGCACTCGCCGGGGACGCCGCTCCTGGCAGCGATGACGAATTCACCTACAGCGCCGCTGGTAACCTGGTGGCCGGCGACGTGCAGTGGATCATCGCGGATATCGAGGTGTAGGGCGAGAAACCCTCACCCCCAGCCCCTCCCGGTGCGCAGGCTGGCAGGGAGTATGCGGTGCGGCGGGCGTTGGCCGTGAAGCACCGGGCGACGCGCTCGGGTGGGCTTGCGGAAGCGCGCCGCAGGCCCGTGTTGCCAGCCGCCCAGGTTTGCGAATGTCCGCCACCCCCGCGTGTCATCCTGAGCGAAGTCGAAGGATCTCGCTCCCAACCGCGCAGGTGCGAGGTGCGGCGGAGATCGGGCGCCGGCAGCGGCCGGTTGCGGTGTGGGCCAAGCCTTTCGGCGTCGAGATGCTGCCTGAGGGTGGGCGGTGACATCGCATCTGCGCTGCTGGCAACGAGATCCTTCGACTTCGCTCAGGATGACACATGAGCATGGGGGACGCTCCAGGCTCGCGGTTGGGAGCGAGATCCTGGGGCACACGTGTCGCTAGAACAATAGTGGTATCTCGCGGAAACCCCGGAAGAGCGCACCCCACTCCAGGTCGTCCGCGGCCATGTCCAACCGTAGGTCCGGGTAGCGGCGGACAATCGTTTCCAGGGCGACCCGCCCCTCGATGCGCGCGAGCGGCGCGCCCAGGCAGACGTGAATCCCCTTGCCGAAGGCGATGTGCCGGTTGGCATCCGGCCGGGTGATATCGAACGCATCCGGGTTCGTGAAGCGGCGCGGATCGTGGTTCGCGCTGGCCAGCCCAAACGCGACTTCATCGCCCCTGCGCACCAGCGTCCCGGCGACTTCCAGGTCCTCGGTGGCGGTGCGGCGCGCCACAAAATCGACCGGACCCCAGTAGCGCAGGACCTCTTCGACCGCGTTCTTCGCCAGGTCAGGGTCGGCTTGCAGCTTTGCCAGTTGCTGCGGGTGGGTCAGCAGGGCCACCACCCCGTTCCCGATCAGGTTGACGGTGGTGACGTGGCCGGCCAGGTACATGAGGAAGACCGTCGCGATGGCCTCCTCTTCCGTGAGCTTGTCCTCCTCGTCCTCGATCAGGACCATGCGCGAGATCATGTCGTCGCCGGGGTGCGCGCGCTTGTGGGCGAAAAGCTCCTTCAGGTAGGCCACAAATGCGCGCAGCCCCTCTCGCACCTGGCTATCGAACGCGGCGTCGCTGCGCCGGTCCACCTGCAGCAGGTGTTCCGTCCAGGACCTGGTGCGCTGGCGATCTTCCTGCGGGATGCCGAGCAGGTCGGAGATGACGGCGACCGGGAAGGGGTAAGCAAACTGGGGGATCAGGTCCAGCCGGCGGTTCGGCGCGCCCTCGCCGCGGGCAGCGGCGTCTGCTTCCACCCGGTCCAGCAGATCATCCACCGTGGCCTGGATCTTCGGACGCATCGCTTCCATGCCGCGCCCGGTGAAGCTCGGTTGCACCAACCTGCGGATGCGCGTGTGATCGGGCGGATCGAGCGAAATGATGCTGCGCGAGATGGGCCGTAGTTCCTCCGGCACCTCGGGGCGCTCGCCAGCCGGCGCCTGGATGGTCCGCGCGAGATCGACGGAGAAGCGGCTGTCCAGGAGCGAGTCGATGATGTCATCGTAGTGGGTCACGAACCAGGCCGGTCCACCGCCGAAGAACTCGCGGCCGGTGGGGTTGCTGTCCGGCGCTTTGGGGGCGCCCAGGCGGACCCGGGCAACGCGCCCCTGATCACGGAGGTGCGCGTAGGCGCCGTAGGCGGTTGCCATGAACGCGGAGTCAAAGCGGTTCAGGACTGGCAGAGCCTCTGCCTCGATGGTCTGGGTGCTGGTTCGGTCGTCGTGGGTGGTGGCCAAGGTCTTCCTCGTGTGTCGTGCGTGACGGATCGGGACGTACTGCCTGGGTTGGGTGCCCCAGGTCAGGCGCTCCGCCGGTTGCGGGTCGCGGTCTCGGTTTCTTCCCAGGCGGTCTCGTCGGTGATAGCTCCGGCTGGCACGGGCGTCGTGGCCTCCAGCGCGGTGATCGCCTGCGCCAGCAGAGCCAGGGTGCGCTCGGCGGCAGCGATGTCATCTGAGCTGGCCAGTTGCAGTTGCGCCGTCAGTTCGCTGATCAACTCCTGCGTGATGGCGGCACTGGCCGCGGCTCCGGCGGGGGTCATCACAATACGTTGCCGCCGCCGGTCCACCGGGTCTGCCTCACGCCGCACCAGCCCGCGCTGTTCCATGCGGTCCAGCAAGCCGGTGACGACGGCGCGGTTCACGCGCAGTCGCCGCGCGATGAGCACCGGCGAGGTGACGCCATCTCGCAGCGCAAACAGTACGGCCAACTGCCGGAGGCTGGGATCCTGCTCGCTCCGGTTCGTCTGGACAGCGGTGGCGGCCCAGCGGTGCAAGCGGGTGGTGACCTCCAGCAGGTGGCGCGCCACGTCTTCAGTGCGCGGAGTGCTGCCCATGATCTCCCCTCGGTGGAGAACGTTTCTCAGGTGAACAGTATGCCACGAGAATGGAGCTGTTCGCACGGCGTGCACCTTCCTGAAGGCGCGCACGAACGCTGCGTGGCAGGGATGCTCTCCGGGAGGGAGCGGCGGTCGGCCGACTACCGGGGCCTGGCGGCGCAGACATCCTGCAACAGGCGCGACATCTGTGCCTCCGGCATCTCACAACCGTCACCGCTGCCTGTGCCCGGGGCCGGAGTTCCGCCTGTCCCGGTGTCTGCCAGGATGGCGCGCAGGCTCTGGCGTGCCCGGTGCAGGCGAACCTTCAGCGCGCTCTCGCTGATGCCAAGTTCCTGCGCGGCATCGGCCGTGCTCAGGCCCTCGATATCCCGCAACACCACGGCGGCGCGGGTGCTGGCGGCCAGGGTGAGGATGGCTTGCTCCAGTTGCGCGCCGAGCTCGCTGGCCAATACCTGGTCTTCGAGGACGGCGGAGGTGTCTGGCACGGCAGCCAGTTCCACGTCGTCGTGGGTGACTTTCCCGGCAAGCCGGGCCTGGGCGCGCAACCGGCCGAGCGCCGTGTTGCGCACGATGCGATGGAGCCAGGTGCCCAGGCCACTGCGGCCCTCGAACTCCGCAATGTGCGCGCAGGCGCTGATGAACGCCTCCTGCAGGACATCCTCCGCCTCATCGGCGTCGCCCATCAGGTGCAGGGCCAGGCGGTAGAGCCGTGGAGCATGGCGCTTCAACAGGCAGGTGCAGGCCATGCGCTCACCACGCCGTAAACCGGCCAGCAACTCCGGCTCATCGTCGTAGATGGTGAGGTCAATCTCCCAGGGCTTGCCGACGGACACGGTCCGCACTCTCCGATGTAACGAATTGTTCCTGGCCGGCATCCAACAGCCAGATACCCCTGTCCGGGTCTGACCCGGACGATGCGATGGTACTTTGGAGGATGCTCTGTGTCAGAAGATTCGCTGTTGCCCGGCACGTTGGAACCGGCCGAGCTGCAGGATCTCCTCCAGCGCCAGGTGGCGCTGACGTTGATCGATGTCCGCACGCCAGCCGAGTTTTCGACTGCCCATATTCCAGGCAGCTACAACGTTCCGCTCGATCAACTCCCCGAGCATGCCGATCTCCTGCGCTCCGCCGGCGGCGAACCCGTGGTGCTCCTCTGCCGCTCGGGAGGCCGGGCGCGGCAGGCGGAGATCACCCTGCTGGAGGCGGAATTGCCGCGTGTCCATGTGCTGCAGGGAGGCCTCGGCGCCTGGGAGGCGCAGCAATTGCCGCTGCGGCGGGGCGCCACGCGCTGGAGCCTGGAACGCCAGGTGCGCGGGCTGGCGGGATCCCTGGTGCTGGCCGGTGTGCTTGCGGGGTGGCTGATCTGGCCTCCCATGACTGCCCTAGCCGCCATCGTCGGTGGCGGGCTTGCGGTTTCGGCTGTCACCGACAGCTGTGGGCTGGCCATGCTGCTCTCGCGCCTGCCGTACAACCGCCAACCCTCCTGCGACATCAGCGGCGTGTTGCAACAGATGGCCGCTGATCGCCGGCCGGCTCCACAGGCTACCGCCGCGAGCGGGGCCTGAGCGCGCTTCAAGGAAAGCAGGGACCTGACACCATGATGCTCGACCGAATGTTCACTCCCGGATTGGCTGAGGTGGCCTACCTCATTGCCGACGAAGCGGCGGGTGAAGCTGCCGTCATTGACCCGCGTCGCGATATCGACGCGTACCTGGACTGGGCGCAGGAGCGCGGCCTTCGCCTCGTCGCCATCCTGGAGACGCACGTCCACGCCGATTTCGTCAGTGGCGCACGCGAGCTTGCCGCCGCGACGGACGCAACGATCTACGCCAGCCGCCTGGGCAACACGGAATTTCCACATGTACCCCTGGATGACGGGGACGAGGTGACGGTCGGCAACCTCCGGCTGCGTGCACTGTGGACGCCGGGCCATACCCCGGAGCACCTGTCCTACCTGCTCTTCGACCCTGCCCAGGGCGCGGCCCCGGTTGCCATGTATTCGGGAGATGTGCTCTTTGCCGGGGAGATTGGCCGCCCCGACCTGCTCGGCCCTGAGGCGCAGCAGCGGCTGATCGTTCAGCTCTACGACACGGTCGAGCAGCGGCTGAAGTCCCTGCCGGACGACCTGGTCGTCTACCCGGGCCACACGGCGGGATCCCCATGCGGCAAGCGCATTGGGGATGCCCCACACACCACCATCGGCCAGGAGCGAGCGCTCAACTACGCCTTCAACCAGCCTGACCGCGAGCACTTCATGCGCAGCGTGATGGCCGGAATGCCGAAGCCACCGGCGTACTACCCCGTCATGAAGCGGGTGAACAAGGTTGGCCCGGTGTTGCTGCGAGATCTCCCGGGGGCGCAACCGCTGTCCGCGGGAGACGTTGCGGCTCAGCAGAAGGCGGGAGCGCTCATTCTCGATGCTCGCCCCGCCGCCCAGTTCGCGCAGGGCCATATTCCCGGTGCTGTCACACTGCCGCTCGGTCCCAGCTTCGCAATCTGGGCCGGCTGGCTGACGCCCTATGACCGGGAGGTCATCCTGGTGCTGGAGGCAGACGAGCAGCTTGCCGGGGCCCAGACAGAACTGCGCCGTATCGGGATTGATCGTCTCGCCGAGTACCTGGCTGGCGGCATGGCCGCGTGGCAGCAAACGGGGTTCCCCCAGTCGTCCCTGGAGACGATCCAGCCCGCTGAACTGGCCGCGCGGTTTGCGGACTACCGTGTGCTCGATGTCCGGGACCCCAGTGAGTTCGAGAGCGGTCACCTGCCAGGGGCCATCAACGCGCCCGCCGGTGATCTGGCCCAGGGTGCTGCCGCGCCGGCCGCCGTCGCGGGCAAGACCGCCGTCATCTGCGGCTCGGGATACCGCTCGGCGCTGGCTGCCAGCCTCCTGCAGCAGCAAGGTTTTGCGGGCATCGTGAACGTGGCCGGTGGCATGGCTGCCTGGAGCGCGGCTGGCCTGCCGTTCGGAGCAGCAGAGAACGCGGCGCGCCCGCCGGCGAGCCGCTGGAGATCACCCTGGGCGAATACCTGGCCGCTCGGCCTGGGGTATCGCTGCAGGTAGTCGACGTGCGTGGCCAGGACGAATGGAATGGCGGTCACCTGCAGGAGGCCCGGCTCGTGCCGCTGGATCAACTCCCGGCACGGCAGCACGAGCTTGACCCGGGGCTCCCCGTCATTACCGTGTGCCGCAGCGGCCGGCGGAGCCTTGAGGCGGCCAGCTACCTGCGTGAGCAGGGATTCTCCCATGCCCGCAGCCTGGCGGGCGGCATGATCGCCTGGTCTGCCGCCAACCAGCCCGTCTTGCGGTGAAGCCATGATGCAGGTCGCCGTGCCGGTCGTATTCGGCGTTGTCATTGGCTTGCTGCTCGGCCTGATTGGGGGTGGCGGCTCCATCCTCACCGTCCCGATCCTTGTCTACGTGCTGGGTCTCTCGCCCCACGAGGCAACGGCGACATCGCTGATTATTGTCGGGGCCACGGCAGCGGCGGGTCTGGCCCCGCACATCCAGGCGCAGCGTGTGCAGTGGCGAACAGCCATCCTGTTTGGCGCGGCAGGCATCCTGGGCACCTTTGGCGGCGCCTGGGCGAACCGTCAGATGTCTGGCCCGATGATTCTGCTGCTGTTCGGCGTGCTGATGCTGGCAGTCGCGGCGCGTATGGTCCTTAGCGGGATGCCGGATCCGGCTACGGCCAGCGAACCCCGAGCCTGGATCATTCCCGTTGCTGGGCTCACCGTCGGCTTGCTCACCGGGTTCTTCGGAGTGGGTGGCGGCTTCGTCATCGTGCCGGCGCTGGTGCTCTGGCTGGGAATCCCGATGCGGGTCGCCGTTGGCACTTCCCTCGTCATCATTGCCATCAATTCCCTCGCCGGGGCCCTGGCACACCGGGACGATGCCGCCTTCAACTGGATGGTGGCGCTCTTCTTCGTCGCAGGCGGCCTGCTCGGCAGCCAACTTGGTGGCCGCGCGGCGGGCCGGGTCAACGATGAGATCCTGAAGCGCAGCTTTGCCGGGGTGATGGTCACCATTGCGCTCTTCCTGATCGTCGCAAATGGCGCCATCGTCTGGCAGCGCCTGGCGTGATTCCGCGCAGGATCAATCGGTGGCAGTGCCACCCTTCTTGCGCCGATGCACGGTCTTGGGCCGGGAGATCGGCGTAGACGGGATTGGCAATTCGCTCTGCTTCAGGAAGTAGAGCGCCGCCCGCAGCCCCAGCCCGAGCAGGAGCAGCAAGATCAGCCACGACAGCGCCAGGTCGATGGCGGTGACGGTGGAGAGGCTCTGCGGCATCAGGATGGAGCGGATACCCCAGACCCCGAGGATGAGGCCGCCAAACCCGAGCGCCAGGTCATCCAGGCTGCGCGTCAGCAGCGCCATCAGCGCGGAGACGCCGATCAGGACGACCAGCACCACCGCCAGGACCTGCAGGTAGGCGGGCCGCGAAATCACGATCTCGTTCACGCTCTGGAACCCGTAGGGATCCGTCACCGACCGCATCGTTTCTGGATCGACGGCCGTGGGCGCTTTCATGATCATGTCCGGAATACGGTTCTGGAGCGTGGTGACTGCCGACGCCGACACCATCTCTTGCGACAGTTCGATGACCCTGCCGTCGGGCAGGGTGGCGGTACCCCCGACCCCCAGCCAGAACCGGTACTCATCGAACGGATAGAGGCTTGGCTGGCCACGCACCGGCAGTACGACGGAATCGCTGAAGACCTTGGCCTCCGGCTTGAGCGTTAGCGGGACGGATGGCGGCAGGCCGCGGCGTGTGTCCGCGTCGTTGTCCAGCGACGCCAGGAGCATATCGACCTGCGGACAGGGCCCCTGGCATTTGCGGTTGCCCGAGACGGCGATAGTCACTTCGCCGTTCGCTTCATCCAGACCCACCAGCCCGAAGTTGACATACGTGCGGTCCTGCTGCGCTTCATCGGCCTGCTGCTCATCGACCACCTGGCCGGTAGAGAGACGGTAGAGCGGGTCTGGCCCGCGCCCCAGCACCTCCTGCATGCTGCGAATGGCGATGGGCAGCATCAGGAGGATGATCAACAGTAACGAGACCGTCAGCACCAGCGCGACCCGGTGCAGCCGCCGGCGGCTGGCCGGTGTGGCGGTTGCAGCAGGGGCATCGTCGTTCATGTGGGTTCTCACCATGTGCGCGCGAGGGCGTATCGAGCCATTGGCGATCTACACTACCGCACATTGGGGCATCACGCTGGTGGATTGCATTTCTGGACCGTATGCCTGCTGAAACTCCCGGGATGTTCCCAATTTGACAGGAGTCCTGTCTCGCACATGACAGTCTGCAGCGGGTCAGGAACGCAGACTAGGGACAACGTCGTTTTGCGTTGCCCAGGGAGTTTGGAAATGGACAGCACACGATTCGATCGCATCGCCGCCGCGCTGACCGGGGAGACCGGCCGCCGCGATACCCTGCGCCTGCTCGGCGCGTCGCTACTGGGGGTTGGCGGCCTGGCAGTGCTGGGCGTCGCCGAAGGCGATGCGCGCAAGAAGCACAAGAAGAACAAGAAAAAGAAGAAGAATTCCTGTAAGGGCCGCTGCGGCGGCAAGTGTGCGCGCTGTGCACCCGGTACTGCCTGTACCACGCGGGATGAGTGCATCACGGCGTTGTGCGCGTCGGGCGTTTGTACCCAGCCGGCGGATGCTGGTGAGTGTGGCACCGACACGAATGGCGACACCTGCTTCCGCCGCGTCAGCGACGCTGGCATCGCGTTTTGCAGCCGCCAACTGGGCAGGAACTTCACAAGTGCCGGCGGGTGCGGTCAATGTGCGCCAGACGAGATCTGCACGCGGCCGAATGCGAACGATATCGAGTGCAACAAGCCCTGCGGCGCGCCACTGTAGACGCACGTCGCCGGTTGACCTCTACGCCACCTCCGGACGTCCGGAGGTGGCGTAGAGGCACATTCGTCCCCAATGGATGTGCCGCTCGGGCAGAGCCGGCCGAGGGCAACTGAGCAATCAGCTTGCGCGAAAGCCCGGCGCCACCTGCTCTGCGAAGAGCCGCATCCCGGCCTCGTCCGGGGCATCCATGAACCAGAGCATGAAGTGGCTGATGCCCGCCTCGGCGTACGCCTGCACCCGGGCGCGCACCTGCTCCGGCGTGCCGACGATCCAGTCGGCGGCCATCGTTTCGGGCAGGACATCGGTGTCGCCGTTGGCGAAGGCAAGCATGGCTGGGTCGTTCGCGTAGTCCTTGACGTAGGGCGCGATTTCCGGCGGCAGGTGGTTCTGCTGCCCGGCCAGCGCCAGCAGCGTCCGCAGCTTCTCGCGCAGCGCCTCGGGCGTGGGGGCGATCAGCACCTGCGTCTCCAGGGTGAGCGCAATCTCGCTCGGGTCGCGGCCAATGGCGGCGCAGGCGTCCGCCAGCAGGCGAACCCGGCGCGCCAGTTCCGGCAGGGAGACAGGGGTGGTGTTCCAGCCCTGCCCGAAGCGGGCGCACGCGGCGAGGCCGCCAGGCGCGGCCTCACCGAACCAGAGCGGAGGGTGCGGCTGCTGTACCGGCTTCGGGTTACAGATGGCGTCGGTCACCTGCCACGTCTTGCCGGCAAACGTGAGCGGGCCGTCGGCCGCCCAAAGCGCCAGGATCAGTTCCGTGGCTTCGTGAAGATCATCCAGGCGATCGGCCATATCCTCTTTCCAGGGCAGCCCGTAGTTCACATACTCCCGGCGCTGGTAACCCGCATCCAGGAAGTGGATGACGCGCCCGCCGGAGAGCTGATCCAGGGTGGCGACCATCTTCGCGGTAAGCGATGGGTGCCGGAAGTAGTGCGCCATGTGAATCATGCCGAGCTTGGGCCGGGTGGTGGCCCCGGCCAGCGCCGCCAGCACCGTCCACCCCTCCAGGATCGCCTCATCCTTGCCCAGCATCAGGTGGTCAGCCACCCAGAGCGAGTCGTAGCCCAACGCCTCGGCCGTGCGACCAAAGGGGAGCACCGTGGCGGGATCGAGCGCGGCGATGCCGGGGGTGCGGAAAAGTTGCACGCCGGGGCAGGCGAAGATGGGCAGGCAGACGCCGAATTGCACGTCGGGCATGAGACCTCCGTCAGATGAGATAGTGGATCGGCTCGCCGCGCAGGGCGCGGGCCACGTTGAGCCAGAGTTCCTGCGAATCGCGCACCCACGTCCAGGGGCTCTGCCAGGCGTTGTGTGGCGTCAGCGTGATTCGCTCGTCCGCGTCATCATGCAGCAGCAGCAGCGGGTCGTCCGGCGCGGGTGGTTCCTCGGCGAACACATCGAGCGCCACCGCGCCGATGCGGCCCGCGCGCAGGGCGTCGGTCAGCGCGGCCTGGTCGACGAGCCCGCCGCGCGCGGTGTTGATGAACAGGGCGTTTGGCCGCATCAGGGCGAACTCCCGCGCGGCGATGATGTTCTCCGTCTGCGGGTTCAGCGCCAGGTGCACCGAGACGATCGCGGACTCGCGGAAGAGGTCGTCCCACTCCACGAACGTCATTCCGTACCGCTCTTCCAGGTCGGGGAAGCGCACGATGTCCCAGTAGATGACGTTCATCCCGAAAGCCTGGGCCACCCGGGCAACTGGTCGCGCGATCTCGCCCATGCCCAGCAACCCGAGTGTCAGGTCGCCCACGTAGCGGGTGCCGGGGAAGCGGGTCCAGTGCTCGGCGTACGCGCGGTCCCGCATGTGCTGGCGCAGGGCGGGCAGGCGCTTGCTCCAGTTCAGGATGTAGGCCCAGACCTGCTCCGCCACCGTGATGTAGTTGACCAGGGGCGTAGCCGCCACCGGGATACCTCGCTCCCGTGCTGTCTCCAGGGGCACGCCCCGCGCATCCTCGCCCAGGTGCTGGATCAGGCGCAGCTTTGTCGCGTTGCGGATCGCTGCCGCAGGCAGCCGCTCCTTGTGCAGCACCACGAAGTCGGCGTCCGCCACCTCCGCCGTAATCTCATCGACGTTCCTGGTGAAGCGCAGGGCCGCGCCGTAATCGGCGTAGAGTTGCCCGAAGTGAACGTAGGGTTCGTCCGCACTGTTGAACCAGACGAGGTCGATGTCCCACTCGTCCAGGATGTCCGCCAGGGGCAGGGCGTGCTCCTGCGCCGCCGGATCTTCGGCCAGCAGGACCTCCTGGATCGCCGGCTCCCAGCTTGCCCACGGCCGCACGCCGAGCAACGTGTTGCCGATACTGTCCCAGACCACGATCTTGATCTTGTCGCGTTCTCTGGTCACGTGGCGATTCCTCCGAGGATCGCGTCCTGGTACGGGATAGTCGTTCCGCTGATCAGGTCGTCCACCGTGACCGTGCGCCCCAGCGTATCGGCCTCCAGGAAGCCATAGGCAATGGCCAACGAGCGTAATCCCTGGTCGCCATCGGTCTCCGGCGCTGCGCCGGTCGTGATGGCGTGGGCGAAGTCGGCCAGTTCAATCGCCAGCAGGTTGGCGTCGGTTTCAGCCCACGGTCTGTCGTAGCTCACGAGCCGATCACCGCCGAACAGCGCTGCCGTCACCGGATCGAGCCGGAAATCCGGGACGAGGTCCAGGTGTTTTGCTGGCGGGATTTCGCGCACCTCGCCGCCTTCCTTCACTGCCAGGCGCAACGGGGCTCCCGTGCGGTCCTGGGGAATGGCCAGCGTTCCGCGCGTGCCGTGGATGGTGCGCGCGAACTCGGTTTCGCCGCGGCCCGCCAGGTTGAGCGTCCAACTCGCCAGTGTGCCATCGACAAAGCGCGCCGCGCCCAGGATGAGGTCTTCGGCGTCGGCCGGGTGCAGGGAGCCATCCGCGCTGCGGCGCTCCGGATCGACGACGCGGCCCATGCCGCACAGGCTGTGCAGCGGGCCGAACAGGTACTCCAGCATGTCCGCGTAGTGCACGCCCATGTCCACGCCGATACCGCCGCTGGCGCGCACATGCCGCCACGGCGTAATCACCACGCGCTCGCCCCAGCCGGAGAGCCGTTGCTCGATCAGGTAGGACGTGCCGATTGCCCCGGCGGTCAGGAGCGCTTTCGCCAGGCGGTTCATCGGGTCGAGGCGGTAGTTTTCCGCCACGGCCAGCACGCGCCCGGCCTGCCGCGCCGCCGCGATCATTGCCTGCCCGCCGTGTACGGTCAGGGCAATCGGCTTCTCCACCAGCACGTGCAGGCCGTGCGCGAACGCCTCCTGCGCCACGGCGGGGTGCAGGTGTGGCGCGGTGGTGATGTCGATGGCGTCCAGCGGCAGCGCAGCCAGCGCCTCCCCCAGGCTGGCGAAGGTGGCCGGGCGGGCGCCAAGCTGCTCTGCCGCAATCTCCGCCAGGGCCGCCGCGCTCTCGGGAACCGGGTCGATGGCCGCCACCAGCTTGAAGGGGAGCCGATCAATCGCCCGCAGGCGCCCCAGGCCAAGGACATGGCGGCGGCCCATCACCCCGCAGCCGGCGATGGCCAGGTGCAGGGTCATCTGGTAACCCCGGGGTCGTAGCCGAGGCGGCGGATCGCGGCGGCGTTCACCTCGGCGCTGTGGCGGGGTGAAACATCGCTGCGGCTCTGCTCCACCACGACCCAGCCGGGGAAGGCGGCGGCGTCCAGCGCGGCCAGGAACCCGGCGAAGTCGATGTTTAGCGTGCCGTCGCCAATATCCACGAACTTGCCGCGCGCCCAGTCCTTGAGGTGGACGTAGGAGGTGCGCGCGCCGTACTTCGCCCAATGGGCCAGCGGGTCCTCGTCCACGAGCGCGATGTGGGAGACATCGAGGCAGAGCGTGAGCGCCTGCGTGGCGTTCAGCAGGCGGTCGATCTCCGCCTCCGTCTCAACGGTGCAACCGACGTGCGAGTGATACGCCACCTGCACGCCAACGGCCTCGCCGTAGCGGGCCAGGTCTTCGCAAAATGCCGCCAGCGACGCCTCTTCCTCCGCCGACGGCGGGCGGTAGCGGAGGCGGGTGCCCCCGATCAGGCCGTAGTGGGTCGCGCCCACCGCCGCCGCGTAGGCGATTTCGTTCTTCATGCGCGTGGCCTGGCCGGCGTCTAGCGGCAACTCGGCCTTGCCAAAGAGCGTGGCGACCTGGAGGCCGCCGAGCGTAGCGCGCAGGCGGTCGGGTGGTCCCAGCCAGCCGAGGTCGTGCCAGAAGAGTTCGATGGCATTCCAGCCGCACTCCCGAATCTCGGTGGCGACGGCGGCAAGATCGGGTGTGGTGCCCCAGTTGATGGTGCTGTAGGCAAAGCGCAGCGGCGCATGCGCCCTCGCCATAAGGTTCACTCCGTTGCTATGTCGTCCGGTTTGGCGGCGCTTCCCCGGCGCCTGCCCGGCCAGCAGGATACCGTAGGCAGCCTGCTGCCGCGCGTCCGGTACCATGCCCGGATCGACAGCTATCGCTGGCCGGATGATGCGCACAGGAGCGAATGAGCGCGTGGCACAGGAACGACAGCGCGTGAGCGGGCTTTCCCTCGATCTGTATCACCTCGACGCCGCGTACGTCAGTTGGCGCGCCGGGCTGAACGGGCGGGCCACCTTTGATATCTACACCCGCACCGCGCCCTTCAAGGGGGCGTATATGGTCACCGCTGGCCTGCAGCCCGCGCTCGATTTCGTGCAGGAATTCGCGTTCTCCGACGATGACATCGCGTACCTGCGGGCGGTGAAGGAGTACGACGAGGGGTTCCTCGATGAATTGCGCGCCTACCGCTTCAGCGGTGACCTCGATGCCATCCCCGAGGGGGTCATCTCCTTCCCGGACGAGCCGATGCTGCGCGTCACCGCGCCCTTTCGCCAGGCCCTGCTGCTGGAATCGGGCCTGTTGCGCGCGGTGGGCATCTCGACCCTGATCGCGACCAAGGCCGCACGGCTCGTCGATGCCGCTGCCGGGCGCTCCGTCGCGGACTTCGGATACCGCCGGGCGCAGGATCCCTATTTGGCGACGCGTTCCGCCATCATCGGGGGCTGCACCAGCACCTCCTACGTGGCGGGCGCGGCGCTCTTCGACGTGCCGACGGCGGGCACCATTCCGCACGCGCTGGTGCAGTTGTTCCCGGCGGAGGAGGAGGCGTTCCGGGCAGTGGCCGCCACGCTGGAGAACTACTCCCTGTTGCTGGATACCTACGACGTCCACCACGCGATCGAGACGGCGGTCGCGGTCGCGCTGGAGGCGCGGGCGCGCTACGGCCACCACCTGGCGGCGGTGCGCCTGGACAGTGGCGACATCCACGCCGACAGCGTCCATGTCCGCGCCGTGCTGGACCGCGCCGGTCTCGCCGAAACGAAGGTCCTGGCCAGCAACGACCTGAACGAGTTTCGCATTGCCGAGCTGCTGGCGGGCGGCGCGCCACTCGATGGCTTCGGCGTGGGCGGCAACCTGGATGTCGGGCTAGGCACGGTCGAGAGCGGCACGGTCGGCGGCACGCTCGGGGCGGTCTACAAGCTGGTCTGGTACGAGGGCGCGGGAGACCCGGCGCGGATCAAGGTCGCTGGCGACAAGAGCACCTGGCCGGGCCGCAAGCAGGTGGCGCGCATCGGTGCGTTCGCGGAGGACGTCATCCAGTTGGAGGATGAGCCGCTCCCCGCTGGCGGGGAGCCGCTGCTGCACCCGGTGATGGTCGATGGTGAGCAGGTAACGCCCGCGCCAGACGTGATGGCGCTGCGCGAGATCGCGGCACAGGAGTTGGCCGCGCTCCCAGCACCGTACCGCCAGTTGAGCGGCGCGCCAAGCTACCCGGTGCGCAAGAGCAACGCCGTGCAGGCCCTGCGCGAGCGCGCCACCCAGCGCGAGGCGGCGGTCAGGGTGTAGTTGCAAGCGCCCTGCGCCGTGGCCACCGCGCCACGGCGAGCGTGGCGCCCACGACGACGAGCAGGCCGCCGACCAGCGCGGCGTCCTGCAGGTGCTCGCCCAGCATGGCGGCCGCAGCCAGGCCAATCGGCAGCTCCAGGTTGCTGACCAGTGCATTCTGGACGGCGGTGAGGTGGCGCAAGCCAAATGCCCACAGCGCGAAGCCGAGCGCGGAGCAGCCAGCGCCCAGGTAGACCAGGAGCCCGACGCTGTGAGCGGTCAGGATCGGCAGGCCGGTGCTGCGGGCTTCCACCATAGCCAGCGGGATGAGAAAGATCGCGCCAAAGATCGCGCAGCCGGAGAGAATCGGCATCAGGTTCGCCTCCTGGTAGGCGCGGCGGCCCAGTGTGGCGTAGATGGCGCCACTCATCACCGCCGCCAGCAGCAGGATCAGCCCCAGGGCCGAGTGTGCTCCCTCGCCGTTCATCATCGAGCCAACCAGCGCCATGCCGGCCAGCGAGCAGACCAGGCCGGCCACCTGCAGCCGCCCCAGGCGCTCCCGCAGAAAGGCGATCCCCAGGATGCTGGAGGCAAGGGGGATACCGCCGCCCAGGATCACCGTGGCGTCGCCGGCGGGCGCGTGCTGCAACCCGGCGTTCTGCGTGGCGAAGTAGAGCGTGACACCGGTCAGCCCCAGGAGGGCCGTGCGCACGCGAAACTCGGGACGGCGCCCGCCCGCCAGGGAAAGCAGCCCCAGCAGCAACGCCCCGATCAGGAAGCGCAGGCAGGCGAGTTGGGTCGGCGGCAAGACCACCAGCGCGGCCTTGGTGGCCGCCAGGGACGTACCCCAGAGCGTCGCTGCGCCCACGAGCGCGAGCGTGGCCACCACGTGGACAGGAATCACTGGTCGGGGTATGGCGGGGGCGGCAGAGCGTGTGTAGGTGTTGGACATCGATGGCTCCCTCAGGACGGCGGCGCATTGCGGCGTGGAACACCGTTACAGGGTGAGGCCGCTGCCCGGAGGGAGCTATAAGTACAAGTACGTATTTCGCGTGATGACGCGTAATCTACGTTCGGCCTGCTGGCCTACGTACGGGAATGCATCTACGTTCTTTACCGTAGCACCGGCAGCGCGCAGGTGGGGACGCGCCTACGGAAACGGGCGTCGTTGGCGAGCGCCCGATTCCAGGTGGAGGTGTCCGCTCCGGCGATTCCGGGAAGTCAGACGAGATTGAGCTGAAATCGCTTGTGCGTTGCGGTGTCGTTCAGCCGTTGAATGGAGAAGCCGCCCACGGTCGCGGACTCCCCCTCAGTGAACCCCTGGCGCAGCAACTGCGTCCCTTTCTGCCACCCATCCTGACCCCAACTCCCGGTGGCCAGGAACGCCCAGGGGTAGCCCAGCCAGGGGTTGCCCACTTCAATCACATGTCCCGCGTCGATCGTTACCGCCAGATGCGTGACGTCGAAGATGAAATCATGGAAGGGCTCGGGGCCAGTGGCGGGCCTGGCCGGAAGGGTGATTGTCTCGGTGGCCGGTTTCCAGGCGATGATCTCGCTGTCGATCATGCGCCACGCACGCAGCGTGACGCTGGTGCCGCGCCGGTTGTGCACGTACAGCAGCACACCGAGAATCTGGCCCGCGTCCTGCGGTCCCTGGTTGCGCTTCCGCGCCTTGCGGCGATCCCGCTGCTTCGCCTTGTCCCGCCCGCGCCGGTTCTGGCGCCGGCGCCCGCCGTGCTCCCCGTCCAGCACGCCGTCTCGTGCCTCAACCTCTGCAACGGCCGCAGACAGGAAGAGGCCGCCGGCGGCCAGGCTGCAGGCGCTTGCGGCTGCCCGGAGCAAGGCCCGGCGCGATTGTTGCTCGTTGGTGCTCATGGATTTCCTTTCAGCTCCTGCCGGAGAGGCCGGGGGCCTGGGCCGCCGTCCTCCTTCCGCCATCGGGATGAACGATAAAGACCGGGGCCGTATCGCGCCCCAGCAAGTCCTGCGGGTTCCCGTGGCCCGAAATCAGCATCAGGCGGACAGGGTGTCCGCCTGAATGAAGCGCAGATGAGGATGATGTGCCGCCTCTGGTCAGGTTGCCGGAGCCGCTGTCCGCACGGGCCGGCGGTGTCGTTGCGTCCCCCGGCACGTGCCGTCAGTTGGGCAGATCGCTATCACAGATGGCGTTGCTGAGCCGGGTTGCCATTGCCGTACGCCTACGGAGTTCCCGCTGCTCGCCCAGACAACACGCCCGGAGTCGGGTGACAATGGCCGTCGAAGCGTGCCATCCGTACCGAGAGGCGATCCATGTCTGTTGATTCACGCAGCCAGTTGACGCATCTGGAATGCTCCAATTGCGGGGCCGAGTACCCGGCTGACCAGCCGGCCACGACCTGCCCCGCCTGCGGCAAGGTGCTGCTGGCCCGGTACGATCTGGCCGCTGCGGCGCAGACCATGACGCCGCGGGCGCTCGCCGCACGCCTGTGGAGCCTGCAACGCTACACCGAGATCCTGCCGATCCAGGACCCGCAGGCCGCGCCCTCGCTGGGCGAAGGCGGCTCGCCGCTCCACACCGTGCCGCGGCTGGCGGAGGCGTTCGGGTTCGAGACGCTGCTGGTCAAGGATGAGGCGCTCAACCCCACCGGCAGCTTCAAGGCGCGGGGCCTGGCCATGGCGGTGGGCCGGGCGCGGGAGCTGGGCGCCACAACCGTGGCGCTGCCGTCGGCCGGGAACGCCGCGGCCGCCACTGCTGCCTACGCCGCCCGCGCTGGATTGCAGGCAGTGGTGGCCATGCCGGTGGACACGCCCACGGCGATGCTGGCGGAGTGCCTGGCCTACGGCGCGGAGGTGATCCTCGTCAAGGGGCTGATCGATGACTGCGGCAAGGTGATCCGGGCTGGCGCGGCGGAGTTCGGCTGGACCGATGTCTCAACGCTGCGGGAGCCCTACCGCGCCGAGGGCAAGAAGACGATGGGGCTGGAGCTGGTCGAGCAACTCGGCTGGAAAGTCCCCGACGCCGTTATCTACCCCACTGGCGGAGGCACCGGCATCGTGGGAATGTGGAAAGCGTTCGCGGAGCTGGAGGAAATGGGCCTCATCGGCCCCGCGCGCCCGAAGATGATCGTGGTGCAGGCGGAAGGGTGCGCGCCCATCGCCACCGCCTACGCTGCCGGCGAGCGCCACGCGCCGCGCTTCCCGGACGCTCACACCATCGCGCCCGGTATTCGTGTGCCCGCCGCCATCGCCGACTACCTGATCCTCGATGCGGTGCGCGAGAGCGGGGGCACGGCCCTCACCGTGACCGATGATGAGCTGCTGGACGGGATGCGGACGCTGGCCCGCCTGGAGGGGCTCTTTGCGTCACCGGAATCGGGCGCGGCGGTGACCGCCGCGCGCAAGCTGCGCGAGTCCGGGTTTCTCGCCCCGGATGAGCGTACGGTGATCTTCTCGACCGGCTCTGGCCTGATGCACGTCGATCTCGTCTCGCTCAATCCGCCGGTGATCGACCCGAACGCGCCGGAACTGGTCGCCGCCATCACGAAGGCCCGGGCGCAGATGGCGTAGGCAGCGGTTGTGGCCGCGCCAGCCTCGCATTGGACGCCGTGGCGCGACGGCCCCACACTTGCACACGCTTCGTCGCGCGAACATCGTCAATCGGGAGTAGGCACCAATGCGCGCAATGCGATCTGTCTGGGTGTTACTGGCCCTCGTGGTCACGCTCGCCTTACCCCTGGTCTCGCTGCAGCGGGGCGCGGTGGCCTTGGCGCAGGATGAGAGCGTCGCGGTCGAGGTCGGGGCGGACGGCTTCTCGCCGCAGGAGATCACGATTCCCGCCGGGACGGCGGTGGTCTGGACCAACACCGGGTCGAGCCTGGAGTCGGTGGTGGCGGACGATGGCTCGTTCGATTCCTTCCGGCTCGATCCGGGGGAGCAGTTCACCTTCACGTTCGAGACCCCGGGTGAGTTCGGGTACTCGTCGACCTTTGGCAGTGGGGCCACGGGCACGGTTATCGTCACCGAGGCTGAGGCCAGACCGTCTTCCACCGCCGAGCCGGTGAGCACGGAAGCACCGGTAGCCAACGCCACGAGCACCGCCGGTGAGAGCCGGGAACTGCAGCCAGCCGAGCCGTCGCGGCTGGCGCACATCCACGCTGGCAACTGCGAGGACTTGGGCATCGTCGTCTACTCGCTGCCCGATATCCGCACCTACCGCGTCGGCGGCGATGCGGGGGGCGTGGGCACGGTGGAACTGATCGCCGGTGAGGCGAATGTGCCGCTGGAGCAACTCTTCAGCGAGCCCTTCTCGGTGCACATCCACGAGAGCCCAACGAACAAGGCGACCTACCTGGCCTGCGCCGACATCGGCGGACCGCCGAACGCACCCTGGACGCCAACCGATGGCCTGGTGCTGGAAGCGACGGAACAGAACGGCTCGGGTTTCAGCGGCCTGGTGACGCTGCTGCCCTCGGCTGATGGCTCGGCGACGGACGTGGCCGTGACGCTGGCGGCCTCGGCGGACGCCCTCGCGGCAACCGTGGCCCAGACCCCGGCGCCGAGCACGACGTACACGAGCCCCACCTTCGGCTACACCATCGGCTACGGGCAGACCTGGCAGGAAACGGAGGATGTCTCCACCAATGGCCGGGATCGCTTTGTTCTCTTCAATGGCACCAGCTACATCACCTTCACCGGCGAAGAAGCCTTCAACGGCGATCCGCAGGCGTGCGTCGATACCTTTTTGCAGCAGTTGATCGCCGACCCGAACGTGAGCAATGCCCGCCTGGCCACTGACGAGCAGGGGCAACCGCTGGAGGGCGGCACGGCGGCGACCGGCGCGTTCGCGATTTACGACCATGACTACGACTTCGGCAACCGTGTGGAGCCGTACACCCTCTTTGTCGGGTGCGTACCGTTGCGCGAAGGCGAGGCCGTGCTGGCGATCGTGCAGAACGTGCCCACGGCGGACTACAACGAGCAGCTTGCCCTGCGCGAGGCGTTGCTGCGGGGGTTGACGCTGGCGCAGTAGGACCCAGATTGCACGGGATCTGCGCCGGAGATAGCCCTCACCACAACCCCTCTCCCGATGCGCGGCTGACAGGGCGAGGTATCCGGGGCGAGGCTGGGCTGCGGCTGCAGGACCCTCACCCCCAGCCCCTCTCCCTGTGCGCAGGGAGAGGGGAGCTGATGAGCGCAGGCGCGGCCAGCACCTGGCGCGCCGAGGTTAGGACCGACTGCCGCGTTCGCCGCCAAGAGCCTCTTGCCCTGCGCAAGCACTCAGGGAGAGGGGCTCCCGGCTCCTGGCGTACGCGCCAGATTCGGCGTGGCGGAACAGGCTGGTGTGAGGGCGCGTCGCGGCCCGCCCCCGGGTGTCCTCCTGAGCGACATCGCCGGATCTCGGCGTCACCAGCCGCGTTGCTGCGAAAACGCCGCCCCCCCGCAGGTGTCATCCTTAGCTTGTCGAAGGATCTCGTTCCCCGGCCGCATTGCTGCGAGATCGCCGCCCACGCTCGGGCGCGGACAGCGTTCCGCGCTGGTCGGGGGCAATATCCCTCGACTGCGCTCGGGATGACACCTGGAGGTGAGCGCCACCTCACACCAACGCGGTTGGGGGCGCGAGGTCCTTCGACAAGCTCAGGACGACACCTGTGTGGGGATGACACCCCGTCCCAACGCGGTGATGGGCAAGATCCCTCGACTGCGCTCAGGACGACACCTGGGTGGGGATGCCACCTCGTTCCACGTTGGTCGGGGGCGCGAGGTCCTTCGACGTCGCTCAGGATGCCACCTGAAGGTGAACGCCACCGCAAGCCTGGGCGGTTGGCGCCACGGTCTGGCGGCGCGCCTCGGCGGCGACGCCCATACGGCGGGAGAGGGGGCGGCGCGGCCAACGCCCGCCACACCACAGGCCTCCCCGGCCAGCCGAAGTCCTTGCGGGGAAGAGGGGCTGGGGGTGCGGGCCGTACGTCGCAGCAGGTTGGGTGCGGGTTCTTCGACCCGCTACTCCCCGGTAAAGTTGTAGATACGCGCCGTCAGGTCTGGCGTTTCGGCGTCCAGTGTGACCCGGTAGCCGAGGGTGGAGTTGCCGCTGGCCCCGCGCGCCGCGAGGCCGTAGTCGGCGTACCCCAGCGGCAGCACGGCCTCGGCGATGACGTAGTCGCCGAGCGGCAGCCCGCCCCAGACCAGGTTGTCGCCTTCGGCGGACGCATCACCGACGGTGAGCGGTAGGGCCAGGGCACTGCCGGAGATGGTGATATCAAAGTCCTGGTTGGTCGGCGCGCAGGCGGCGGCGTTGAACGTGGTCGTGGTCATGCCAGGTGGGCAGTCGTAGACCGAGATCGCGATGGACCCCGCATCGGACGTGGCCGCTACCTCGGGCGTTTCAACGCTGGCGGGCGTGGGCGGCGCTGCCGTCCCGGTAGTGGAGAGCGCCGGCGGCGGGATTTCCGGGCCGATCATGGCGACCACGAAGCCCGCGCGGTCCGCCGCAACCCCGCCCGAAGGCGCCGGCGCGACGAGCAACTCTCCGCTGAAGCTGGCCGCTTCCCCGGCCAGCAGCACGGCGCTCCCGCCGTCTGGCTTACCAACCGTGGCCGCGCCATCCGTGACCAGGATGACGTTCTTGCCCCCCGAATCGGGGATGGTCAGGCTCTCACCCGAGCCGAGCAAATCAGCCACAAGATCCAGATCATGCGCGCCGCCGGGCGCGGCAAAGGGCGCACCGGGCTGCAGGACGGTGGCGTTGGCGGGAGGCGCGGCAGCTTCCGGCACCAGCTCGATGCTGAGGAAGCTCACCTCCTGGCCGGAGAGGCTGGCGCGTTGCTGCACCGTGCCGCCGGGGGTGAGCGCGGCCTCGCCAGTCCCGAGTTGGATCTGCGCGCCGTCGTCATTCGTCAGGAGCAACGGGCCGGTGGTTGCCAGCACGAAGCTGAGCGGCTGCGCCTCGAAGGGTGCGTCCGCGAGCGGGAGCGCCCGCGCGCGCACCGTGCGCCAGACCACGTTCCCCTCCGGGAGCGGCGTGACGCCCTGCGCAATCACCTGCGCGGTGCCGCTGGCCGGGGAGAAGGTGACCTCTGCGGCCTCCTGCGCCGCAGCCTGGGGAGGCAGGATCACGAGCAAGGCGATGAGCAGCGCCGTGAACGCGCCGGGTTGCCGGGTGAGTCGGGGCAGTCGCAACCTCATGGATGGTCTCCTGGCGTGATGCGGAGCGGTGTTACCCGGCCGGGCAGGTCGCGGCCAGGTCAGCGATTTCGCCCTGGGCCTGCGTCAGCAGCCGCTGGCCGTCGCCAAGTGCCGCCGAAGCCTGGTCGAAAGTCCCTGAGTCACCGTTGGCGGCGGCCTCGGCGATGCCGCGCAGCCCGCGCGAGGTCGTGCTGAGGGCCGTGACCAGCAGCCGGTTGGCGTTGGCCGCGCCGGCTGGGGGAGGGCTGCCGCGCTGCGCCTCGATGGCGGCATCGATCTGATCCGCCAGGCCCTGTACGGCAGCCGCATCGACACTGTCGACGGTGCTCAAGTCGAGATCGCTGATGCCCTGGTTGGCGAGAGCCAGCGCCGACGCAGCGTTGCCCAGCCAGGGCTCCAGGGCACAGGCACGTGCGGCGGTGGGGGTTTCGGCGGCGGGTGGCACGGTTGCCTCCGCCGCCACCGGCGTGCCGGTCTGGCCCAAGCGCACGACGGTGACATCGCGACGGATCACCTCCGCGTGACCGGTGATCACCGCGTCCAGAGTGGAGCCAGCGGTGTCCGGAGTGAGCGCGCCGGTGAAGCGCAGGCGCTGCACGAGTCCCTGCGTGCCAAAGCGATAGGTCGTGCCGTCGAGCGTGATCGCATTGGCCGTTGTCTGCGTCAGGACGCCGTCCCCAACCAGCACGCCGACCTGGGCCGACTGGCGCTGCAGGGTTTCCTGGAGCGTGAGGTCGTATTCGGCCAGGAGTTCCCCGGTGCTGAAGCTGGCCGGGTCCTCCCACGCGGCGCCGCCGTCGGTGGCCAGGAAGACGCGCAAAACCCCCTCCCCGGCGTACGACGTGGTGTCGGCGCGGTTGCTGGCGGGCTGCAACGCGATATCCGCGCTGAAGGTGAGGCGAGCTGCGCCAACCGCGCTGCTGTCATCGACGAAGAGATTCTGGGAGGTCAGGCCGGAGGCCGCGCTGACGTAGCCGAAGAGTTGCGCCTGATCAGGGGTCTGTACGGTGTGGCCGGTGACAACCAGCGTGCGTTCACTGAGCGGGCCAGACGCCACCTCCAGCGGGGCAGCGTCCTGGGCCACGGCTGGCAGGGCCAGCGGGATGACCAGGAACACGGTGAGCGCGAGCAGGAGCGCAGGCAGGATCGACGCCGGGCGCGGCTTTGCTGCGCGGACGGTGGTCAGTGGCCGGGTGCGCGCTGCGTGACGAGACCAGGGAAGGTGTGATAGCAAGGTGGAGATCCTTCGTTCCTCTCGTCGGCAGGCATGGCTCCCACGCGCCCCGGAACGGCAACGCTCTCGTATCCTAACAGAGGGATGCGCGCACCCTGACGCTCAGCACCACCCCAGTGAGGATTTGTGACGACGCCAACATTTCTCTTTACCGATATCGAGGGCAGCACCCGCCTCTGGGAATCCGCGCCGGCGGCCATGTCGCGCGCGTTGCAGCGTCATGATGACCTGGTGCGGGCGGCTATCTCGCAGCACGGTGGCCGGGTCTTCAAGACCGCCGGTGACGCGTTCTGCGCCGTGTTTCCCACGGCGGCTGGAGCGCTTGCCGCCGCCATTGCCGCACAGGGTGCGTTGCAGTCGGAGCGCTGGGATCCGAGCCTCGTCATTCGCGTGCGCATGAGCATTCACACGGAGGAGGCCGAAGCGCGCGCGGGCGATTTTTTTGGCCCGGCGCTGAACCGCGTGGCGCGGCTGCTTTCGACTGCCCACGGCGAGCAGATCGTGCTCTCCCGGGCCGCGCGCGCGGCGGCGGACCCCCTGCCAGCGGGCGTGACCCTCCTGGACCTGGGCGAGTACGCGCTGAAGGATCTGGCGGAACCGGAGCGGATCTACCAGGTGAACGCGTCCGGCTTGCGCACCATCTTCCCCGCGCTGCGCACCCCGGAGCGCCTGCTGCGCAACGTGCCCCTGCCCGCCACGCCGCTCCTGGGGCGAGAGGAGGCGGTGCGGGAGGTGCGGTCCCTCTTTGGCCTGGTAGCGCCGGGCGAGGCGGGCGCCAGCCCGGTAGCTCCGGGACGGCTGGTCACGCTGACGGGGCCCGGAGGCACCGGCAAGACCCGGCTGGGCCTGCACCTGGCCCGGGAGCTGGGTATCGAACTGGACGACGGCGCGGTCTTCGTGCCACTGGCCGCCGTGACCGATCCTTCGCTGGTGCCGGCGGCCATTGCCAGCGCGCTGGAGATCGCGCTCAGTGGGGGCGACTCGGCGCGGCAGGTGGTGCTCGATCACCTGCGCGACCGTCGCCTGCTCCTGGTGCTCGATAACGCCGAGCAGGTGATGGGGGTTGCCGATTTTGTCGCCGAAATCCTGGCGCAAGCCCCGCGTGTGCTGCTGCTGGTCACCAGCCGCGAACGCCTCAACATCCGGGGCGAGCGCGAGGCGCCGTTGCCGCCCCTGGCGCTGCCGGGCCGGGCGGGCAACACCCGCGATCTGCACGAGGCGTTTCCCGACCTGGCGGCGGTGCAGCAATCGCCAGCCGTGCAACTCTTCCTGGACCGCGCCCGGCGGGTGAAGCCCGATCTCGGCTTGACGGATGAGAACGCTGGGGCCATCGCCGAAATCTGCGTGCGGCTGGACGGCCTCCCCCTGGCCCTGGAACTGGCTGCGGCGCGGGCGCGGCTGCTCACCCCGGCAGCCATGCTGGAGCGGCTGGACCGGCGGCTCGACCTGCTGAGCAAGGGCGCGCGCGATCTGCCGGATCGCCAGCGCACCATGCGCGATACCATCGCCTGGAGCTACGACCTGCTTTCGCCCGAGGAGCAGCAGGTCTTTGCCGGCCTGGGCGTGTTCGCCGGCGGGGTGTCGCTGGAGGACGCGGAGTCGGTCCTGTTGGGCGAGTGCAACATCGAGGCGGACATCGACGTTTTCGAATCGCTGGCGGACAAGAGCCTGCTCCGCATCGTGGGCGACGACGCACCACGGCTGATGATGTTCGAGACGATCCGCGACTTCGCCCAGGAGATGCTGGCCGGCACGCCGCTGGACCGCGACCTCCGGGAGCGGCACGCCTGCCATTTTCTGGAACTCGCGGAAGAGGCGGAGCCGCACCTTGGCGGCCGAGCGCAGAGCGCCTGGCTGCGTCGCCTCGACCTCGAACAGGCGAACCTGCGCGCCGCCATTGCCTGGCTGCGCACGGGCGCGCACCCGCAGGACGCGCTGCGCCTGGGCGCGGCGCTGTGGCGATTCTGGTGGCTGCGCGGCGACACGCGACAGGATCGGGTGCTGCTGGAATCGCTGCTGGCCGAAGTGCCCGGCGCGGATAGCCACCTGCGGGCGCAGGCGCTCAACGGCGCGGGCGTGCTGGCGGACAGCGCCGGGGACTGGGAGGGCGCAGCCCGCCTGCACGCCGAGAGCCTGCGCCTCTTCCGGGAGCGGGGCGACCTGCACGGCGTGGCCTGGACCCTCAACAACCTCGGGGTGGTCGAACTCAACCAAGGGCGCCTGGAAGCCGCGCAAGCGCTGCTGGAGGAGAATCTGGCGGTGGCGGAGCAGGCGGGCGCCGAAGCAAGCATCGCCACGGCCTTGAACGACCTGGGCACGATCGCGCACTACCAGGGGGATCACGAGCGCGCCATCGAGCTGCACACGCGCGGGCTGGAGCGCTTCCGTGCGCTCGGCGATGAGTCGCACGTGGCACGTGCGCTGAACAACCTGGGCACGATCATCGGGGAGAGCGGCGATCTGGACACGGCCTGCGCGTTGCTGGCAGAGAGCCTGGCGCTGCACCGCGCCGTGGGCGACCGGCAGGGGATCGCCAGTACCCTCAACAACCTGGCCCAGTTCACCGGGCAGCGTGGCGATGCCCCGGCGGCCAGCGCCATGTTTTCCGAGAGCTACGCGCTGGCCCGTGAGAGTGGCAACCGCCTGTACGCTGCCATCTCGCTGGAAAACCTGGCGTCGTTGCTGCTGCGCGGCGGCGAGCCTGCCCTCGCCGCCCTCCGCTACCAGGAAGCCTATCGCCTGTTCCTGGCGGTGGACGACACCCAGGGGATTGCCAGCTCGCTGAGCGGCCTGGCGGTGGCAGCGCTGGAGGGCGGGCACGCTGCAACTGCCGCGCAAGTGCTGGGCGCGCTCTCGGCCAGTGGCGCGTCCGAATTCGCGGAGGGGGAGGCGCTGCTGGCTGCTGAACAGCGGTTGCGTGACCTGATGGGCGAAGCGCCCTACGCCAGCGCCCACGCCCTGGGTGTGGCGCGGCCTGCGGAGCACGTGGTGGCGCAGGCCGTGGCGGAACTACAGGTGGCGGCTGGCGCCGCAAGTTGATGCCAACCCCTCAGTTCCGCCGCACGGGAACAAAAGCCCCTCTCCCTTCGCGAAGAAAGAGGGGCTTGGGGTGAGGGTTCTTCTCGCCAGCGCAGCCCCTTGCCGTTACCGCGACAACCGGTCGCGGATGAGCGTGAAGATCGTCTGCGCGGCGGTGAGGTAGGCGCCCTGCACGTCCCCGCTGGCTCCGCCGTCCGCATCGGTCCAGTTCAGGAAGAGCGCGAAGGAGACCCAGCGGTCCGGCACGTAGAGACCACCCGCGAAGGTCAGGACGTGGCTGCCGTCGAAATCGATGCTGCCGCCCTTGCCAAAGCCGTTGACTCCCAGCGGCATGGAGCGCAAGACGGCGTCGCCAATCGCCAGGATTTGCCGGAAGATCTCCAGGGTCACTTCGTACTGGAAGAACTCCCCTTGCAGGGCGCGGGTGTAGAACGAAACCATGTCCCGGGGCGTGCTGGCCATCGTGATGGTGTCGTTCAGGATTGGGCGCGGGGTCAGGCTGAGGTCGGGATTTACCAGTTGATCCCAGGTTGTGTTTTCCCAATCCTCCACGCCGTAGACGTAGCCAAAGAACTGATGCGTACTCAGGGGGATCACGGTCGTCGGTAGCCCGATCTCCGCGATGAACGCGTCAACGTTTTCCGGGCCGACATGCTTGAGGACGATGTCCGTGGCCGTATTGTCGCTGTGGGCGATCATCGCCTCCAGCGCCGTGCGCAGCGTGACCATGCCCGTCAGTGACGGCGAGTTCAGGACCGGCGAGGCGAGCGAGAAGACCGATTCGTCCAGCGGGAGTTGCTGCGCCAGGCGCATGTTGAGTTGCGCGGCGAGCGGGATGTCGCTGGCAGGATCGAGTTGCGACTCCTCCTGGCGCAGGGATTCCGCCAGCGCCAGCGCCTTGAAGACGCTGGCAATGAAGAAGCGGCCGTCGGCATTGAGCTCCATCGACCAGGCGGGGCGGCCGGCATCCGGCGGGGCCAGGAACATCAGCCCCTGCTGGCCGGGGAGCTCCTTGTACGCCTCCAGGATGGCGGCGCTCAGTCCATCCATCGCCTGGTCAGCGGCCTGCGAGGCGTCCTGGGCCAGGGCCGGCGGCGCCAGCAGGGCCGCGCCAAGGGCGGTGGCTGCCCCGGCCCCGCCAGCGCGCAGGGCGCTGCGGCGCGAGAGCGTCGTCCGGGTTGTCGCAATCGTCATGTGCCACATCTCCTTGTCACAACGCGTCGCGTTACGGTGGTCAGATGATGATCCCGTGCCAACCGTACGGCGACCCTGGGTGAGGCGCAATCAGTCGTCAACCCGCGGCATGAGGCGCAGCCCCGCGCTCACCCAGCGGACCTGGCCGTCGGCATCCCGCACAAACGGGATTCGCGGGCCGCCGGGAACGCCGGCGACATCTGGCTCGAGCAACGACAAGGCCGCTGGTTGGGCAACCGGCGCTGGCAGCACCGGTTGCCAGGCATCGGGGCCGGGCGTCGATGTGGACGCGAAATGCAGGGTGTCGCCCTCCACCGTGACGTCCACCGACGCGTCTGGGTTCGCGTAGTGCCCGGCGTACTCGGTCAGCGCCTCGGGCGTGACCGGCAGTGGCTGCGCATCGGCCGCGGCCGACAGCGCCGGCACGAGCCCAAGTTTCCCGGCCAGCGGCGACAGTTCCGGGACCTGGCTGACAGCGGCATCGACGGCGGCGAACGTAACGCCAGCGCCCGGTTGGCCGTTCGTGAGCACCACCATCGCAAAGCCGTGCTCCGGTACGGCGAAGAAATCGGTGTGCTGCCCCAGGGTATCCCCGCCGTGCCCGATGGTGCGGATACCTTCGATATCCTGCACAAACCAGTCGCGTCCCATCCAGAGCGACGTGCCAGGGATGGGGAGCATCGGCTCCTGCATCTGGGCCAGGCTCTCCGGGCTGACGACATTCGCGGGCCCGGCCACGGTTTCGCTTGCCAGATGGAAACGACCGTAGCGGATCACGTCGCGCGTGGTGGACCAGATGCCGCCCGCCGGGTCGGCACTGTTCACGATCCAGAGGGGGAGTTGCACCGTCGTGACCACGGTCCCGTTGATCGGCATCGTGACATGGCCGTCGGCGTAAGGATGCTGCAGGACATCGCTGCGCTCCAGGAACGTGCTGTGCAGGCCGAGCGGAGCGAAGAGCAGGTCGCTCATGGCCGCGTAGTACGACGTACCGGTGGTGACCTCGATCAGCCGGCCCAGCGTGGTGAAGCCGACGTTGTTGTAGGAGAAGAATTCCCCGAGCGGGAACTCCTGCGGCAGCAGTGGCAGCCGCTCGGCCACGTAGCGCGCAAGCACGTCGTCGTTGGAGCCAGTGTCGGTGGTGTCATCACCGTAGAACCCGGCCGCGTGATCGAGCAGGTTGCCGATCGTGAGCCTTGCGGCAACGTCCGGGTCCTGCAATGTCAGGTCGGGCAGCCAGGTGCGCACCGGGGCGTCCAGCGAGAGCGCGCCCTGGTCGATGAGATGCCAGATCACGGTGGCGGTGTAGATCTTGGTCAGGGAGCCGATCTGGAAGAGCGTTTGTTCCGTGACCGGGCGCAGGGATGAGAGGCTTTCCACGCCGAACGTGGCGTGCTCTTCCTGATCACCATCACCCCAGAGCACACCGACGGCCGCGCCGGGCACGCCGTGCGCCTGCATGGCGGCCACCAGGGCGTCGGCGACGGCCCGAAACCTCGGGGAAGCATCGGCGGCCAGCGTGCTGGGCATGGGGTGCGTGGCGAGACCAGGCACGGGCGTGGCCGCGGTCTCGCCAGGGGTGGGCGTCGCCTGCGCGGCGGTGCGCGGCGTCCAGCGTGCGGCTGCTGCCGTCGTGGCCGCGCTCGCAGCGAGCGCCAGGGCGCGGCGGCGGGAAACCGGCGCGGTACGAATACGACTCGACATCGTTCCTCCTTGCTTCGAGAGCGGGGCCCGACGGTGAGCCGGGTTGACGCGCATAGCGGGCTGCGCCGCACCCTCAGGGTACCGGCGTGGCCTCACTGGCCGCGAGCATGGTGTAAACGTAGGTGATAAGGCCTTCGTTGCCATCCCCGGGGGTCGTGATGGTTACCTGTGGCCGCTGCTCGTCGTCGCGCGCGAGCGCCAGCAGGCGAGCCGGCGGGTTCGAGGCCCACGGGGGATCAGCAAAGATATACCCGGTGATCGCTCCGGCATCGTCGACGAGCGGCAGCAGGGCGGACCTGGCTCCAGCGGTGGCGAAGATCAGCTTGTCGCCCGCGAGGCTCAGGGTCATGGGGCCGAGATCGGCGTTGGTGTAGTCGCCAAGATACGGTTGCACCGTATCTGCTGCGATGGCCCCGAGTTGGCCGCGCAGCGCCGCGCGTGCTTCCCCCCCGCTGGCCAGGGCGACATCCAGCAGCGGATCGATGATCGACGGTTGCGCGAACAGCAGCTCGAAGAGCCGGAACTGGAGCGCCAGCGTGAGCGTGGAGCCTGCGCCATCGCGGTTGGTGAGGACGGCGATGCCGATGCCCGCCTCCGGCAGAAGGCTCACCAGGGCGTTGAAGCCGTAGGTGAGGCCCTGGTGCGAGATCAGGCGCAGGCCCCCGTAGTTGCCCACCTCCCAGGAGAGGCCGTAGTTGCTGGTAGCCTCCTTGAGGATCGCCGACGTCCCGTCTCCAAAGAGCATCGGGACGCCCGGCTGCCACGTGGCTTCCAGATTCGCGGTGGATACGACGCGCTCACCATCCGGGACAACGCCGTGGGCAAGGGCCATCTGGACATATGCGGCCATCTCCCGCGCGGTGGACCAGAGCCCGCCGCTCGGCGCGACCGGAGCAATCCAGGCGTCATCGACCATGAGCGACAGGGGCACAGGCTGGTTCTCCAGGTCTGGCGCGTGCGGGAGAGCGTAGTCGCCATCGGCTACCACATTCTGCAGGTTGAGCGTGGTGCGGGTCATGCCGAGTGGGTTGAGGACGCGGTCACGCAGCGCCACGGCGTACGATTGATTGAGCGCGTGGGGCGAACCGCCATCGGCGATGGCGGCGGCAAAGCCACCCACGGCCACCATCTGGTTGTTGTACTGGAAGACCTCACCGAACGGCTCGGTCAGGGGCAATTGCGCCATGGTGGCCACAATCTGCTCCGCCGTCAGGTCGTGCGCGCGAAACATGAACTCCAGGTCGCGGCGGGGTACGCCGGTGCAGGCGCAGAACGCATCGGCCAGCGTCAGGCGCGGGGTGAGCGCCGGGTCGGCGACGGCAAAGTTGGGCAGGAGATCGACCAGCGGGGTGTCCCAGGTGACCAGTTCGGCGTCGATCAGCGTCGCCGCCAGCAGTGAGCTGAAGGACTTGGTGATGGAGCCGATTCGTAGCAGGGTATCGGCAGTCACCGGTTCGGTCCCGCCCCAGGCGCAGACCCCGTAGCCCTGTAGCAGGGCCACCTCGCCGTTCTGGACAACCACCACCGCCGCACCTGGTACGTCAAGTTCGGTGAGCCAGTGGACGATGTAGGCCTCGAACTCCGCCAGGAGCGCGCCCGTGAGGTGCAGGGGCGTGGCCCCGGTCAGGTCGGCCGGGAGCGCCGTGAGCGGGGAATCCTGGGCGGCGGCGAGCGCCTGACCCGCCGCGCCGCCGAGGAACATCGCGGCCAGGGCGCCAGCGGCGGCCTGTAGCGTGGTGCGGCGTGTCAGGCGGCGAGATGGATGGTGGTGTGGTTGCCTGCATCTGCAGCCGGTCATGTGCTCTCCCTTCTCATGTTCCGAATTCCGGGATGTCGTGGGCGGCGGGCTCCTGCAGCAACCAGATATCTGGCGGTGCCGTGACCAAGGCTTGCCAGGCGGCGACCCGGACATCGTCCGCCTCGGCGTAGAGGCGGGCCCGTTCCACGTCGTCCCACGCCAGGAGGACAAAGACGTCGGAGGGATCGCTGGCATTGCGAAAGATGCGTTCCTGCTCCGCACCGTGGGCGCGCCGGATCGCGCGCTCGCTGGCGAACGCTGGCAGCCAGGCGGCGAAGTCCGTCACCTGGAGCCGGATGAGCATGGCGGTCACGTGCAGTTCCCTTTCCGCACGGTCAGCCTATGCGGGACGATGGGAACTGGGGAATGCGTACAAGTACCTCATTGGCGGACTGTGGGGTACTCAGACTGGAAGGGGATGTCCACCAAGCCTGCCCACGCCCGGCTCCCCGGGCGCTTGGGTAGGCCCCAACGCAATGCCAGGTCTCTCACCTGTGCAAGTTGGCATTGTTGGCATTCTTGGCATTCTTACCTGGTGCAACGTATCCGAAGCATCCTGAGCGACGCCGGGAGCGCGCGTAGGCCGTGTGATGTTGAGCCTGGCCATGCCTCTCTCGCCTGGTGTGAACTGCCATGAGCAGGTCGTTCTTTCTCATGACTGGCTGTACTCCAGCGCTTTGCCCTCACCCCCAACCTCGCTCCCGAAGGACTTGCGCGGGAGATGGAAGCCATCCGGCGGTTGGATAGGCAGCAACTGGCGACACCACGCCGATTAATGCACTGGCGCCCATCGCCGGGAGCCCCTCTCCCGCGCATCGGCTGACCGGGGCAGGTATGGAAGAAAGCGTTGGACTGCACCCCGGTTGCCGGCTCCCAGGTCGACGAGAAGCCCCTCGGCCCCTCGCCCTGCGCACAGGGAGAGGGGTTGGGAGTGAGGGTCAAACCGTCGCCACCAGCGCTCCGCGAAACACCTATCCCACTCAGCCGCGCCCCAGGTGAGGGGTGGGGTGAGGGCCGTTCGGCACGACGACACGCGTTGCTGGCATTTCGCGCCAGGCGTTCTCGTCATCACGCAGCACGAAACCTGAGAGAGTTGCGGCTCGTGCGTCAGGCCTCGGCGAGCGCGACCAACCCCCGGGCGATGGCGGCGGCGGTGGCGGCCGTGCGGGTGCGCACCCCCAGCTTGCTGAAGATGCGGGCAACGTGGTTCTCCACGGTGCGTGGGCTGATGAAGAGGCCGGCCGCGATGGCCGGGTCGGTCATGCCTGAGGCCAGCAGCCGCAGAATCTCTGCCTCACGCGGGGTCAGGGAAATGCCTCCGGTGGGGTCGGGTGAGGGAAGAGGGTCGAGCGCGGCGGCAACTGCTTCGGCTGGCGAAAGGCTGCGTCCGGCGGCCCAGGCAGCGTCAAACCGGTGAGTACCCAGGCTGGCGCGGCAGGCGGCAATCGCCTGCTCCAGGGCTTCCTGGTTCTCCGGTACCCGGAAGCGGAGGCCCATGCGCTCCCGCAGCATGCCGGCTGCGCCCAGCAGCCGGGCGGCAGCTTCCGCCTCGCCCGCGGCGGCGGCCACGATGCCGATGGCCTCCATGACATCCGCCACGACGCGGGTTCGTGGCCGCGCCTGGCCCAGCGCCAGCGCCTCCCGATAGAAGCGCAGCGCACGGGCGTGGTCACCCTGATCGCGGGCCAGATCGCCCAGGTCCCCGAGGGTGAGGATCATGCCCGTGGTGTAGTGCGCCGTGCGTGCCGCCTGCAGGGCCAGTTCCAGCCGCTTCGTGGCCAACAGGTAGTCACCCTGCGTGCGCGCAATGACGGCCAGATTCGCCAGGCCCCAGCCGGTCATGATGCTGGCCAGGCGTGGGTCGGCAATCGCCTGAGCGCGGGCAAGACACTCCGCCAGCAGCGCCTCGCCGCGCGCGAGATCGCCGCTGGCAGTCGCCATGGCCCCGAGCCCGACCGAGGCCTGGGCAGCGAAGAAGGTCGTTTCCGGGCCGTGGCAGTCTTGCAGCCCGGCGGTAAAGTGCCGCACCGCCGAGGTGCGTTCGCCCCGGTAAGCCTCGATCATGCCCAGGGCCACCCGGGCTCGCGCGTGATCGACGGAGTCAGGCGGCGGCATGGGCGCCAGAGCGCGCTCCAGCCAGCCGTGCCCTTCATCGAAGGACCCCTGTTCGCTCCAGTACGGCCCGAGTACCGCCGCCAGGTGCAGGAGGGCGCTGGTGTCCTGGCTGGCAGCGAGCCACGTGAGCGCGGCGCGGAGATTGCCTTGCTCAGCCACGAGCGGCGTTGGGCGATCTGGCTCACCGGTCAGGAGGTCCGCCAGGTCCTGGTGTTCGGCCAGGTGGGTGTAGTACGCGGCGTGCCGGGCGCGTACGGAGGTATCTTCGCCGCTGGCCGTGAGTTGCTCCGCCGCGTAGTCGTGAATGGTCTCCCGCATGCGGTAGCGGAGGGCTCCGTGCGCATCGCTCTCCGCCTGGAGCAGGCTGGCGTCAACGAGCGCGGCGACCAGATCGAGGGTGGGGGTGGGGGCGCTGGCATCCCCGGCCATCAGCGCCTCGGCGGCCTCCAGCGTGCAGCCGCCCGAGACGGCGGCCAGCCGCCGGAAGAGCACCTGCTCCTGCGGGGTGAGCAGGTGATACGACCAGGAGATGGCGTCGTGCATCGTCTGCAGGCGCAGCGGGCGGTCGCGGCCACCACCGGTCAGGACCGGCAGGCGCTGATCCAGCCGCTCCCAGAGCATCGGGAGCGACAGATGGGTCATGCGCGCCGCAGCCAGCTCGATGGCCAGCGGCAGGCCATCGAGGCGACGGCAGATTTCCGCGACGAGTGGTGCGTTGTCGTCGGTGAGCGCGAAGTGGGGCGCGATCGCCTCCGCACGCTGGGCGAAGAGTTGCACCGCCGGCGAGTGCCGCAGCGTGGCGGCGGTCGCGCTGGCGTCACGCTGCGGCACCATCAGCGGTGGCACGGGCAGGGCGTGTTCGCCGTCGATGTGCAGCAGGACGCGGCTGGTGACGAGCACCTTGAGGCGCGGGCAGGCGGCCAGCAAGTCGCTGACCAGCGGCGCGGCGGCTACCACATGCTCGAAGTTGTCCAGCAACAGCAGGGTGTTGCTCCTCTGCAGCGCGGCGGCCAGGACGTCGCCTGCCAGCGCCGCGCCGGTATCCTGCAGCCCGGCGGCGTGGACGATGGTGGCGGCGACCAGGCTGGCCTCCGGCACGGCGGCGAGTTCGACGAAGCGCAGGCCATCCGTAAATTCGCTCTCGATCTGCGCGGCGATCCCCAGTGCCAACCGCGTCTTGCCGATCCCCCCGGCGCCGGTGAGCGTGAGCAGGCGGACATCCGGACGCAGCAGCAGCGTGCGCGCCAGCGCGATCTCTGGCTCACGTCCGATGAGGCGGGTGCGTGGGGTAGGCAGGCTGGTGGCCATCAGTCGGCGCCCGGCGCGGGGGCGGCGACCGGAGAGGGTGCAGGCGGCCTGGGCATACGGTGGCGCAGGGTGTCGTAGATCGGGGCATTGCCGAGCGCGTACGGCACGATGGTGGCCGCGACGTTGGCGGCCAGAATCGGGAGCAGCGGCGACATGGTGCCGGTCATGCCCAGCACCAGCAGGATGCCAGTGAACGGTGCGCGCACCACCGCCGTGAAGAAGGCCGCCATGCCCACGATGGCGCCCATCGTGGGCGAGAACGGCAGCCCCGGCACGAGCAGGCCCGCGACCTGCGCGAAGAGCGCTCCGAACACCGAGCCGACGACCAGCAGGGGCGCAAAAATGCCGCCCGGCGTCCCGGCGGCGTAGGAGAATGGGCCCAGCAACCAGCGCGCCACGAACACCAGCAGCAACACCGAGATCGAGATTGGCGCACCGAGCGCGGCCTGGATCAGCGGATCGCCACCGCCGACCAGCATCGGCTCGAACCAGGCGACAAGCCCGACCACACCCCCTACGAACGCGGCTTTGACGAGCTTCGGGACGGCGGTGACGGCGGCGAAGCGATCAACACATCCGATCAGCGTGCCGTTGTAGGCCGCGCCGAGCACGCCCAGCAGCGCCCCCAGCACCAGGCCGGCGGCGACCGTGGCCAGCACGGGCTCCGGCGGCTCGACGACGGTGAAGTCCAGGGCATCGCCCTGGATCGCCCGCGCCACCATGATGCCGGACATGCAGGCCGCGAGCGTGGCAACCATCAGCCGCGTGCTGAAGCGGCGCGAGAGTTCCTCGAAGACAAAGGCAATGCCGCCAAAGGGCGTATTGAACGCCACCCCCAGGCTCGCGCCCGCCGCCGCGCTCTGCATGATGCGGACGACATCTTCGGGCAGTGAAAGGACCTGGGCCACCCGCGCCCCGATGGTTGCGCCGACCTGAACCGACGGCCCCTCCCGACCCAGGGCGAGGCCGGAGCCGATGGCCAGGATGCCGCCCACGAACTTGACGGGCACCACCGCCAGCGGCGCGGGCTGCGCCTCCCCCCGCATCACGGCCTCGACGTGCTGCACGCCGCTGCCGGCTGCCAGCGGTGCGAAGCGCAGCACGAGCCAGGCGGCGATCGTCACGAGGATGGCGCCGACCCCGACCGGGATGACCCAGCCCCAGAGGGGCCACTGATGCGCAAAGGTCAGGAGGTGTGCCCGGACAGCGGCGGCCCGCAGCAGGCTCAGGCTCAACGCCGCCCCGAAGATCCCGGAGAGCACGCCGCAGAGCGTTGCCACCAGCGCCAGCCGCGCGAGGTCACGGCTGACCGGCATCTCGTCCGATTCAGGTGTGGTTGGCTCAGCCATGCCGCAAGCGTACCCCCGGCGGAGCCGGCTACGGCGCGAGCACGGCCTTCATCACCTCGCCGCGCGCCATGTCCGCGAGGGCCTGGTTGGCCTCCGCCAGGGGATAGGTGGTGATCAGGCGTTCCAGGTCGAAGCGGGTGGCAAGCTGCGGCAGCGTGTTCACGTATTTGGCGTACTGCGGCTCGGAGAAGGCCCAGGAGCCGTAGACCTTGAGTTGTTTGCGCGTGATGACGTGCGGGTTGATGGGGGTGACGCCGCGGTCGGTGTACTGGCCGAGCACAAGGTAGCGGCCATTGCGGCGCGCGAATTCGAACCCCTCCGGCACCGCGCTCGGCACCCCGGCGCACTCCAGCACCACATCCGCGCCGCGCCCGGCGGGTGTCTCTGCCAGCACCAGGCGCTTGCGCTCCTCGGGATCGCTGACGGCGAAGATGTCGATGTGGACATCGCCGACACCGATCTCCTTCGCCAGCTTCAGCCTGCTTGCCGGGCCGCCGACGATAATCGTCTTCGCCGCGCCAGCGAGTTGCGCGTACATCGCTGCGGCCAGGCCGACCGGGCCACTCCCCTGGACCACGACGGTCTCACCGACATTGATGCCGACAATCTCCACCACGCCGTGGACGGCGGTCGGTCCCGCGCAGCCCAGGGCAATCGCCTGCTGCGGCGTCGTGCCGGGCGGTAGCTTGAAGATGGCCGAGCCGGGCTGCAGGTAGATGTACTCTGCCCAGCCGCCGGAGAGGCGCGGCCCGGAATCAAACCGCTGGTTGATGCCGTAGATGCGCCGCGTCTCACAGAGCGTGCGCTCCCCTTCCACCACGCACCAGTAGCAGTGGCCGCAGGGAATGCTGGAGGCCCAGGCGATGGCGTCGCCCTCCTGGAGGGGATTGCCGTTGTAGTCGGCGGCCACGCCCGGTCCCAGCTTCGCCACCCGCCCCACCGCCTCGTGCCCGAGGATGACCGGGGTCGGAATCGGCAGGTTGCCGTGGTGCAGGTGCACATCGGTGCCACAGATACCGGCCAGGTCGATCTGGGCGACGACCGCCCCTGGCTCTGGCTCCGGGATCGGGGCGCTCTCCAGCGTCAGGGGAGCGTTGAAGGCGTTGAGCACCACACCACTGGCAGACGCGGGCAATCCAGTCATGGTCTTTCCTTGCTCTGATCGAGGAACTTACGGCCGCTCCCCGAAGTATGACGTGCCGGGCCGGATGAACGTGCGCGCCACCTCGTCGTTGACCTCCAGACCGATCCCTGGCTTGTCCGTGAGCACGACGTGGCCGTTCTGGATCACCGGCTGATCCTGCAGCGTGAGATCGTCCCACCCTTCGTAGTCGACCCAGTGCCACTCCATGACCAGGAAGTTCGGGATCGAGGCGCAGACATGCGCGGAGGCCATGGTGCCCAGTGGGCCGCACACGTTATGCGGCGCCAGCGGCACGTAGTAGACCTCGGCCATGTTGGCGATCTTGCGGCACTCCGAGAGGCCGCCGCACTTCGGGATGTCCGGCATGATGTAGTCGACCGCCTGTTGCTCCAGCAGGTCGCGGAAGCCCCAGCGCAGGTACAGGTTCTCGCCGGAGCAGAGGGGCACAGGCGAGACACGCTTCACCTCGCGCATGGCGCCCACGTTTTCCGGCGGCACCGGCTCTTCCAGCCAGAGCAGGCGGAATGGCTCCATCGCCTTCGCGACGGCGATGCCGCTGGCGATGTCGTAGCGGCCGTGCATGTCGATGGCGAGATCAACGCTGGGGCCAACGGCCTCACGCACCGCCGCCACGCGCTCCACCATCCAGTCGATCTCGGGGTTGGAGGCGTGCCAGTTCCAGCGGTCATTGCGGAACCCGGCGCGCGTCTCATCGACATCGAACTTGATGGCGTCGAACCCCATTGCCACCACTTCGCGCGCACGCTCCGCGTACGCCTCGGGCGAGAAGTCCTTGCCGGCGTGGCTGTCACAGTAGAGGCGGACCGTATCGCGGAACTTGCCGCCCAGGAGTTGGTAGACCGGCACACCGAGCGCCTTGCCGGCGAGGTCCCAGAGCGCGATCTCGATGCCGGTCATGGCCGTCACGGTGGCGCCGGACATCGCGCCGTCGAAGAGCTTGCCGCGCCGCATCTTCTCGAAGAGCATATCCACGTTCAGTGGGCTCTCCCCGATGATCTCGTGCTTCAGGGCGTGCACCATTTCCGGGCAGCCTTCGCCGCCGTGGATGCACTCGCCGTTCCCGATCACGCCTTCGTCGGTGTAAATGCGCACATAGGTGGAGTAGCCGTGACCGCGGATCTCGGCGGTGCGGACATCGGTGATTTTCACGCGTGCTCCTTTCGTGGCTCCAGGTTCGGCGCGGGGCGGCCCGTCTCCGCCGTGTACTCGGCAAACTTCTCGGGAATCGGTGGGTAGTAGTCGTGGATCGAGCCGCCCGCCGCGACCTTCTCCCGGATCCAGCCTTCGAGCAGTTCCTTCTCGGGGCCGTGCGCCGCGATCCACTCAGCGAGGTCGAGCGGCATCGCCAGCGCGCCCTCGTCGTCAGCCAGGATGATGTCGCCGGGGATCACCTGGACGCCGCCCATGTTGATTGGGGTGTCGTAGTCCACCGGCACGAGGTCTCGCCCGCTGTGTGACGGGTGAGCCGACTCGCAGAAGACGGGCAGGGCGAGTTCCTTGATGAACGGGGCATCCCGCACGGCGCCGTGGACCATGGCAGCCGCCGCGCCGCGCGCCAGGATGCGGGCTGAAAGAATGTCCCCAATGATGCCTACCGTCGGAAGTCCCTGGGCGTCGATGCAGAGGATGTCGCCCGGTTCCAGCGCTTCGATCAGCACGATCTCGGGGGAGACGCGGCGCGCTTCAGGGTCGTGCGGGCCCTCGGGGCCTCGGCGCATCAGGTAGCGGCAGGTGCGGGCGCGGCCAACGATGCGCTGACCGAGGCCGAGCGGTTGCAGCGGGTGCAGCCCGAGCATGTAGGTGTTCCGCCAGCCCAGCGAAATGAGCAACTGGCAGGCGGTGGCGGTGCTGACCTGGCCCAGGTCAGCACGAATGGCGGCAAAGCGTTGTCCGTCGTCGGAGTTCCAGATCAGGCCGGACATACGTCGTCCTTTCCTTGTTGCATCCTGGCGCGCCGGGAGACAGCCGGTGCCCACCCGGATATGTTGACGTTACCATCTTCCCTCGTCAACGCGCATTGTCGCAGTTTGCACGGTGAGTGCAAGGCGAGGCGAGAGGTTTCCCATGTGGCGGCAACGCGCGTGAGACGCTGCCCGTCGCCGGGTGATGGGCGGGCGAAATCCATCATTTGCTATCGTTACCATATTGAGGAGCGGTGTGGCGCGTTGGTGCTGGGCCACCATGCGCCGGCGCCGCACGAGGCAACGACCTGGCTAGCGAAGCGGCCAGGTGTCTGCGGTGAGGAGAGTGCTGTGAAGGTCCTAGTGACGGGGGGCAACGGACGCCTTGGCCGCTGGGTAGGTCCCGCTCTGGTCGCGGATGGCCACGAGGTCGTGAGTGTGGATCGCCACCTGCCGGATGCGCCGGCGGCGTGCGTGCACTACCGCGAAGTCGAGATGGGAGACCTGGGGCAGGTTGTGGGGGCGGCGGCTGGTTGCGATGCCATCGTGCACCTGGCGGCGATCCCGCAGCCACTCTCGCACCCGGACGAGGTCGTGTTCCTGAACAACGTCGGCGCGACCTACAATGCCCTTCAGGCGGCGATGACCCTGGGCATCGAGCGGGCCATCATCGCCTCCTCGATTTCGGCGTACGGTATGGCCTGGGGCCGCCCAACCTTCCCGCCCCGCTACGCGCCCATTGACGAGGCGCATCCGTTTCTCGCCAAGGACCCCTACGCGCTCTCCAAGGAGACCGACGAGCGCACGGCCGAGATGTTCTGCCGCCGCGCTGGTATGACGGTGCTGGCTTACCGGCTGCACTGGATCGGGCAGCCGGGCGAATCCCGGCGGCGGGCGCTTGACCCGGCGTACACCGCCGAGCAGGATGCGTTCAACCTGTGGGGGTACATCGACGCGCGGGATGCTGCGCGCGCAATCTGCCTGGGCCTGAAGGCACAGGTGCAGGGGTTCCACGCCTTCAACATCGTGGCCAGCGATACCTTGCGCGTGGAGCCCACAGCGGAACTGATCGCGCGTTACCTGCCGAACCTGGAACTGCGCGGCGAATTTCCGGGCCATGCCTCCGGCTGGGCCACAGACCGCGCCGAGGACGTGCTGGGGTTCGTTCCCCAGCACAGTTGGCGCGACGAGCCGGACGCCACCGCCTGATCGTAAACGCGGTCATCCTGCCTATAGTTGCGCCAGTGAGTGTTCAGCAGGCAGACAACACGAAAGCGCACAGAGGCTGATGTCCACCATTCACGATGTTGCCAGGGCGGCCGGCGTCAGCCCCATGACTGTCTCCCGGGTCTTCCGGGGGGCCGCCTACGTGCGCGCCGAAACGCGGCAGCGCGTGCTGGATGCCGCCGCTGAACTGAACTATGTCCCCAACGCCGTTGCCCGCAGCTTGCGGCAAGCGCGCAGCGGATTGCTGGCCTTCATCATCCCGGACATCAAGAACCCGCTCTTCTACGCCATGGCGCGGGGCGCGGAGGACGCCGCGCACGCGGCGCAGATGGCCATCGTGCTTGGCAACTCGGAGGATGAGCCCGCCATGGAAGCGCGCTATCTGCAGGCGATGGCCGAGCATCGGGTGGACGGCATTCTGCTGGTGCCGACCGCGACCACCACGGCAGCGGATATGCCGATCCTGCCGGCGGGCGTCGAGTTGGTCTTGCTGGACCGGCGGCCGCCGGGCGTTGATGCGACGCTGGTGAGCTGCGATATCGCCACGGCGACCCGCGATCTCTGTCGCCACCTGATGGGATTGGGGCATCGGCGGATTGCCCTGGTCGGCGGGATTCCCGAGGTGCAAACCTGGCGTGACCGCGTGACGGGCTACCAGCACGCGCTCCAGGAAGCCGGGTTGGTCTTTGATCCCAACCTGGTCACGACCGGCAATTTTCGCGCGGAAGCCGGTGTTGAGGGTGTACGTTCCCTGATGCGCCTCCCCGAGCCGCCCGACGTGATCGTTGCCGCGAGCACCCAGGTGCTGAACGGCGTGCTCGACGAACTGGCGGTGCTGGGGCTGACGAACCCGGGCGACATCGCCGTCTGTTGCGTTGATGATCCGGGCTTGCCTGCCTTCTTCCGTCCTCGTCTCACCCACGTCGTCCAGCCTGGCTACGACATGGGCGCGGAAGCCGTGCGCCTGCTCTTGCAGGGCATCCAGGACGGGCGCCTGCCCCCGGCGGACAAGGTCTTCCCGGCTCAGCTCAAGATCGGGGAGAGCTGTGGCGAACGCGTGCCGCAGCCTTGCGATGCGTTGCTGGCGCAGTAGCCGGGAGGGGAAACCCCTACAGGAGCGCGCGCAGTTCGGCGGACATCTGCTCGACCAGCGCGGGCCGGCCATGGAATTGCGCCGGTGTGTTCTGGAAGACGGCAATACGCCATGTACCGTCTGACTCAACAGCAGTCAGCGTCTGCAGAGCGTTCGCGGCGGGGTTGATGTCCGACTGCCCGGGGAGCACCATGCCGGCCCGGGCGCGGAGCACCGCGACCTGCTTCGCGAGAAACCGCACGCCTTCGACCCGCGCAACGTAGGCCGCCGTGACATGGTCTGAGAAGATCCCGCCGAGTTCTCCGGCGATGTGGGCTTGCCCTTCCATCTGGCTGCCGTCAAACCCGACGACGTACCCATCGTCCACAAAGAGCGCCGCGTACGCGCTTGCGTCGCGCTGGTTCCAGGCGTCGAGCAAGCGCCAGTAGAGCGACGCAATGGCGCGGGCATCGTCGTTGCCGGTGGCGCGGCGGGGTCCGGTTTCCTTGGTCACCTGAACGTCCTCCTGGGTGATGTTGCCCTCAAGGATATCTGTCTTGCGGCGGAGCGCAGTCTGGCGCGCTGCCGGGACTCCAGATTTCAGTAGACTGGCGTGAAGCGCACGTCACGTCCAACATCTCGAACTGGGCCAGGCAGGGTGGACGACCGATCTCACACGTTCCTCAACGCGCCACAGACCAACGGGCCCGGCGAGATCGATCCCACTGCTCGCCCGGTTCGTGCGCTCCTCACGCTGAGCGAGGCGGCGGATGCCCTGGGGCTGGGCCGGGCTGCCATCCGCGATGCGATTGCAGCCGGCGAGTTGCTGGCCCGGCAGACGGAAGATGGGTGGCTGATCTCGGTGGATGATCTGCTGCGCTTCACCCGGCAGAAGAACCTGCCGCTGCCGCTCGTGCCCTGGGAGCGGGACGGCATCTTCGAGTTTCCCCGGAGTTCCGGCGGCGACCTGCCCACGCCCCGTGCGGCGCTGATTGGCCGGGAGGCAGAAGTTGCCGCCGTCAGGACGCAGCTGGAGGACCCCACGGTCAGGCTGGTGACGCTCACCGGGGCTGGCGGCATCGGCAAGACCCGGCTGGCCCTGGCGGTCGCCGAGGCGATGCGGGGTCAGTTGGCGGATGGCGTGATCTTCGTCGATCTCTCGGCAGTCAGGCATGCCCCCGGGGCAGTTCCAGCCATCGCCCAGGCACTGGGGCTGCGCGAAATAGCCGGCCAGGATCAACTCCACCAGATTGTGGGCTTTCTGCGGAGCCGGGAGGCGCTGCTGATCATCGACAACGTCGAGCAGATCATCGCCGCCGCACCCGAGATCGCCCAGATCGGGCGGCTGGCGGACACGACGCTCCTGGTGACCAGCCGCGCACCGCTGCGCGTGAGCGGCGAGCGCGAGTTTCCTGTGCCACCCCTGCTGTTGGCGGGGGAACAGGCGACACCGGAGGAACTGCTCGCCTCGGCTGCGGGCCGCCTGTTTGTGGAGCGTGCGCGAGCCCACGACGCGGCGTTCGCGGTCGATGCGCGGAACGCGCCGCTGATCGCCCAGGTATGCGCCCGGCTCGATGGCCTACCGCTGGCGATCGAGTTGGCCGCGGCCAGGACCCGGCTCCTCTCGCCTCGCCAATTGCGGGACCGCCTCGACTCGTCCCTGCCGCTGCTGACCAGCGGCGACCGCGATGCCCCGCCCCGGCATCTCACCATGCGCGACGCGGTGGCCTGGAGTTACGATCTGCTCACGCCGGACGAGCAGCGCCTGTTCCGGCAGGTCGCGGTCTTCTCCGGCGGTTTCACGCTGGATGCCGTGGAGTGGATCGGGAGCGACGAGCAGGACCACGCCGCGGAGGCCGCGCCGTTGGACTGGCTCGATGCGTTGCTCACCCAGAGCCTGGTGGTGCGCGAGGCGGGGCTGGACGGCGAACCACGCTACCGGCTGCTGGAGACGATTCGCGCCTTTGGCCTGGAGCAGATGGCCCCCGAGGAGGAAGCACGCTACCGCGACCAGCACGCGCGCTTTTTCGGCAACCTGACCCAGGAGCTGCGGCCCCTGGTGGTCACTGAGGCAGCCCGCACCCCCCTGGAGCGCCTGGCCGCGGACGACGCCAACCTGCGCGCGGCGCTCACCTGGCTCGCGGAGCGTGGCGCTCCCGCTGAGTTTGGCGCGCTCGTAGCCGCCCTCAGTGGCTACTGGTTGGCCTACAGCCTGCTCGCCGAAGCCGACATGTGGATCTCCCGGGCGCTGGCACAGCGCGAGCACCTGTCGCTGGCCGATCAGGCGCGGGTGTTGAACGGCCGGGCCATCTTCTCCGGATTCCTGGGCGATTTCGACGCGGCTGACCGCGCCTTTGATGAGGGCATTCCGCTGAGCCAGACCGCAGGCAACCCGCTCGACATTGCGATGGCGCTTACCTCGTGTGGCGCGATGCACAACGTGCTGGCGCGGTATGCCGAGGCGGAGCGCGTCCTGGACGAGGGGCGGACGGTTGCGGCCGCCGTCGCTGATCCGGCTGAACGCGCCGCGATCATGGGCCGGGCCCTGGCCAACCTGAGCGTGACCGCCCGCTCGCAGGGGGACCTGGCCCGGGCGCGCGCCATGAGCGAAGCAGCCCTCGCGTGTTACCAGGGCTTCGGGTTCGACCTGGCGGAAACGCGCACGCTGATGGACCTGGCGGACATCGCCCGGTTCGAGGGCGACCAGACCACCATGGTGTCGCACTACCAGGCCTGCCTGGCGCGAACCGGCGAGCGCGGCGACATGCGGGTGGTCGTGGATGCCCTGTCCGGCATTGCAGGCGCATGTACCGAGTGGGGCCAGTTGCAGACCGCCGTGCGCTTGTACGGCGCTGCCCAGGCGCTGCGGGAACGGGTCGGGCTGGGATTCATGTTGCCCCGCGACAAGGAGTTGACGGAACACAGCGTAGCCCAGCTTCGCGACGCGCTCAGCGCGGCCGGGTTCGAGGCTGGCCTGAGCGCGGGCCGGGCACTGCCCGTGACCCACGCCATCGCCATCGCCGCCGCCGTCACGCCTGCCGCCGGAGAGGCAGTGAGTGTGCAGCCCGACGCGCCGCTCTTCACGCGGCGCGAACTGGAGGTGCTGCGCCTCCTCGCCGCTGGCCACACGGACCGCGATATCGCCGAGGCGCTGTACATCGGCCAGCGCACCGTGAGCTGGCACGTGGGCGCGATCCTCGGGAAGCTCGGGGTCAAGTCGCGGCGCGAAGCCGCCTCCCGCGCGCTGGCGGACGGCCTGGTCTAGGCATTGCTCCCGGTATTTCCCCGTAAGAAACCCCGTAGAACCTACAGGGTACCCGCGCGGCGCGGCAACCTACGCTGAGATCAGCACATCCGGACGAGTCGCCAGATGACAGGAGGATGGCATGATCGACGAGCGTTTCGACGGCCTCGCCCGGGCCATGGCCCGTGGCGTTTCCCGGCGGGCGGGGCTGGGCATCCTGGCAGGCGCCGGGCTTGCCATGCTGCCGCTGGGGCGCAAGCATGCGTCCGGTCTTGCGGCGCAGCCGGTGAATCTCAACCAGACCGGCTGGGGATTCAGCCCGGGCGAGCCATGCGTCAACGACTATCAGTGCGACAACAGCTTCCCCGAACTCGGCATCACGTACTGCGCCGAAAACGGGGCCGATGGCCCGTACGGCCCGGATACCGTCTGCTGCCGGTACGAAGGGGGTACGTGCGGCGGGCCGCTGAGCGCCCGCCACGATCTCTGCTGCGGCGCGTTGCTGTGTAACGGCGGGGTGTGCGGCTGGTCGTAACCGGGTGATCGTCGTTGACCGGTTGCCAAACGATTGGGGTTTTGTCCCGTGGTGAACAAGATTCTGAACCCCGGTGTGACGGCGCTCCGCCAGCCGTTGAACCGGCGGACGCTGACACGAGCAGGTGCGCTGGCGGCACTCGCGCCAGTGGCGGCGGGCCTCCAGCCCGGACGCGCCCTCGCGCAGGATGAGGCCGCGCCCGATGCGCCGGGGGAGGTCACCCAGGCGCGCGTTGATGCCGCCCTCGCGCAATTGCCGGACCTGGCGGCAACCATCCTGGCGCAATCGGGCGTACCAGGCATGGCCGTGGCGGTGGTCTACGGCGACACGGTGGTGTACAGCGGCGGGTTCGGCGTGCGCGACGTGGAGACCGGCGAGGCGGTCAATGCGGACACGATTTTCCTGCTGGCCTCGGTTTCGAAGCCGCTTGCGGCCACGGTCGTCTCGGCCGTGGTTGGCGACGGCGAGATTTCGTGGGACACCAAGATGGCCGACCTCGATCCGGGGTTTGCCCTGCACGAAGCCTGGCCCACGCGGCAGGTGACCCTCGCTGATCTCTTCGCGCACCGCAGTGGCCTCAAGGACCACGGTGGAGACGTGCTGGAAGACCTCGGGTTTAGCCGTGCAGAGATCATCCACCGCCTGCGCTACCTGGAACCGCAGTACAGCTTCCGCGACGGCTACGCGTACACGAACTTCGGGCTGACGGCGGCTGCGGACGCCGTCGCCCGGTCGCTGGGCACGACCTGGGAAGAGCTCTCGGCGGAGCGGCTTTACGCCCCGCTGGGCATGAGCAAGACCAGCTCGCTCCTGGCTGACTACGCGGCGCAGCCGAACCGGGCGATCCCGCACGTGCTGGACGGGGAAGCCTGGGTGGTTGCGCCCATGTTGCGCGACCCGGACCCGCAGTCGCCTGCTGGTGGCGCGAGTTCCACCGTGCTCGACGTTGCGCAGTGGCTGCGGCTGCAGCTTGGGCAGGGAATGTACGACGGGCAGGAGGTGATTCCTGCCGCCGCACTCGCGCCCATGCACCGCCCACAGGTCGTCAGCCGCATACCGGGCGATCCCGCCCGCGATCACGCCGGGTTCTACGGGTTGGGGCTCAACGTCAGCTTCACGGAGTACGGGGCGATCCAGTGGGGCCACTCGGGAGCCTTCGCCCTGGGCGCCGGCACGGCGGTATTCATGCTGCCCGGCGCGGGGTTCGGCATCGTGGCGCTTTCCAATGGACCCGGCCCGGGGGCACCGGAGGCCCTCTGCCTGAGTGTGCTGGATCTCGTGACCACGGGTGAAATCAGCCGGGATTGGCAGGCGGTGATCCACAGTGTGGTGGAGGCGGGCGCGGAGGAAGCCGCGTACAGCACCGGGACGGATTGGGCGGTTGCGCCGGGCGATGCGACGCCCGCCCTACCGGATGCCGCTTACGCCGGCAGGTACCACGACGACTTTTACGGCGACATCGAGATCGCCGCGGGGAGCGACGGCCTGGTGATGCACATCGGCCCAGCGCCGCTCGAGTTCCCGCTGACGCACTACGCGCGCGATACGTTCTCCTGGCAGCCGATTGGGGAAAACGCGCTGGGGCCGAGTGGTCTGACCTTCGTGATCGGAGCGGACGATACGGCCAGTGGCTTTCATGACGAGTACCTGGCCAGGCACGGCCCGGGGATGATCTCGCGCGCCGCGGAGTAGCTGGGGCCGCAAGGCCATCAACCCCGATCCCTCTCTTGATGCGCGGCTGACTGGGGTAGGTGTTTCGCGGAGCGCTGGTGGTGACCGCTTGACCCTCACCCCAACCCCTCGCCCTGTGCGCAGGGCGAGGGGCTTCTGGTCGCCCTGCGCACAGGGAGAGGGCCCCGAATCGCCAGCATGCTTTCCTACCTGCCCCACCATGCGGTGGGGCAGGGGGATACGCGCGCTCAGAAGCTCAAACGCAGGGGCGCGTTGGACCTAGCGATAGGGATCGAGCGGGTTGCCGCCGTTGTAGATCTCGTCGCGGTCGCTGCGGCCATCGAAGTCGGTGTCCCTGGCGATCGCGCTTGTGACGTAGCCGAACAGGCCGGCGATCTCTTCGAGATCAGAAAGGCCGTCGTAGTCCGAATCGTAGAGATTTGGGTAGCTGTAGCCATAGCGGTTGTACAGCTCGTCGCCATCGCCCAGGCCATCGTCGTCCGTGTCGTTGTCGAAGGCGTTCAGGCCGTAGATCTGTACCTCGGCCTCATTGGAGATGCCGTCGCCATCAGAATCGACCGTTGGCGCGGGCTGTCCCGGAACGAGGTTGGCATTCGCCGTGTCTTCGGCGCTGGCGAGCGGGGTCAGTGTGGAGAGTGCCACGGCGCCCAGGAGGAAGGCGCTGAGCGCCCGGGGAGCGGCGGCGCGCAAGGTGGCGCGGCCAGTCGATGCGTTTCGCGTAATCACTGGTTGGTTCCTTTGCCTACGTAACTTCGTGCCTGCTGGTTGCCCAGCGGGGGTGTCGTTTCCGGCCGCCAGAGTGCGGCTCGGGGAGAAAGCATGGCGGCAGCGCCGCGAGGGGGCGGCCAGCGGGCTGGCAAAGGGGCGGCCAATTGGGGAACAGGGCGATCGCTTGAGCCAGTTGGAGGGCTGGTACAGCGGGTATGTGTGCCAAGAATGCCAAGAATGCCAACTTTCGCAGTGTGGCAGTTTGGCATTGTTGTGTGGGCTACCGGGGAGGGCGCTGTGATTGCGGCGCCCTCTCGTGTCCAGGTGGCCAAGCCGTCTCCCCTCCCCCGCGCATCGGCTGAGAAAGGGAGGTGTCCGGGGCGAGGCTGGGCCGACGCCGACGAACCCTCACTCCCGGCCCCTCTCCTTGCGCAAGGAGAGGGGGAGCTGTGACCTGGCAAGGCGGCGGCAACCGGCGCCCTGCTGCCGGACCTGCCGCGCGATCGCGGCCAGCCGCCCCGCTCCCTGCGCACCGGGAGCGGCGTTTGGAGTGAGGGTCCGTTGCGGGCAACGTCCGGCCTGCGCGAATACTTCCGCCGGCCAGCCGCGCAGCGGGAGAGGGGCTAAGGGTGAGGGCTATCTGCTAGCTGGCGCTCGCCGGGAACTGGCCATCCTTCTCGTAGCGGCGGCGCTGGAGTTCCCAGTTCTCCCAGTTCTGGAACATGTCCGGCACGCGGGGGAGGGATTCGAAGACGGCGCGGGTGGCGGCGTCGGCGGCGGCCATATCGCCGGCGCTGATGGAGGTTTTCGCGCCGACGACGTTCTCCTCGATTTCCGGGACGGTGCGCGCGCCGACGAGGACCGTGCTCAGGCCGGGCCGGGCGAGCAGCCAGGCGATAGCCAGTTGCGGCACCGTCAGGCCCGCGCGGGCCGCAATGGGGCGCAGGGTCTCGACGGCGTCCAGGCAGCGCTCGTAGACACCCGGCTGGAAGAGCACGGTGGTGGGACGCTGATCGCCCGCGGGGAACGTCGTGGCGCGCGTGAGTTCTCCGGTCAGGAGACCCTGCGCGAGGCCGCTGTAGGCCATCACGCCAATCCCGTTATCCTGGCAGTAGGGCAACTGGTCGCCCTCGATGAAGCGCCAGAACATGTTGTACGGCGGCTGCAGGACGTCGATCTGGCCGTACTCACCGGCGGCGCGCATTTCGTCCGAGGTGAAGTTGGAGACCCCGATAGCCCGGATACGGCCCTCGGATCGCAGCGCCTCCAGTGTGCTCATGGCCTGGCTGATGGGGAGATCGATGTTCGGCCAGTGCAGGAAGTAGACATCGATGTAGTCGGTCTGCAAGCGCCGGCACGATGCTTCAAACGCTTCCCGGATTTGCGCTGGCTCGAAGTGGTTCGGCGCGACCTTGTCGGCGATGACTGCCTGCTCGCGGCGGCCGACCAGGGCCTGGCCAAGGACTTCCTCGGCGTGCCCGGCCGCATAGGCTTCAGCGGTGTCGAAGAGCGTGACGCCCAGCTCCTGGGCGCGGTGGATGGTGCGGATACTCTCGGCGTCGTCCGTGCCACCCCACCATTCGCCACCCATGGGCCACGTGCCGAGCCCCACCACGGAGACCGCGACGCCACTCTTGCCCAGGACTCGTTGCTCCATGTGCGCTGTTCTCCTCGTTCCTTCTACCTGTACGACTTCGTCTCGGGAACAGGCCGCAACCAACGGGAACCCTCCCGCTGGGTGTGGCATTGACCTCAATCCTTGACGCCACCCATCGTCAACCCCTGGATCAGGTAGCGCTGGGCGATGAACACGAAGAGCAGCGTGGGAATGAACATGATCATGCCTGCCGCCGTCATGGAGCCCCAGTCCACGCCGTACTCCAGGACGAACTTGGTCAGGCCCAGCGGCAGCATCTCCGTCTGCGTCTTCGTGGAGAGGACCAGCGTCACCAGCAGGTCGTTCCAGGTCCAGAGGAACGCGAGCACGGCGGTGGCCGCGAGGCCCGGCTGAATGAGTGGCAATGCGATTTCGAAGAGGACGCGCAGCGTGGAAGCGCCATCGACGCGCGCCGAGTCGTCGAGATCGCGCGGGACATCGAGGAAAAAGTTGCGCAGCAACCAGATGGTGACCGGCAGCTTGAACGCGGTGTGAGCAATGATCAGCCCGGAGAAGGTACCGAGTAGCCGCACCTGCTCGAAGAGCATGAAGAGCGGCACGATGGCGGCGATGGGCGGGATCATGCGGAAGAAGATGATGCTGCCGTAGAGCGCGCGGCCGCCGAAGAAGCTATAGCGCGCCAGGGCATAGGCGGCGGGCGCGCCGATGAGCAGGTTAGTGACGACCACCGCGAGGCTGACCAGCGTCGTCGTCTTGAGGTACATGCCCATGTCGTAGCGTTCGAAGACGGTGATGTAGTTCTGCAGCGTCGGGTTCTGGGGCAGGATGTTGAGCCGCACCGACGAGATCTCGACGATGGGGCGGATCGAAGTCAGTCCCAGCCAGACGATGGGGATGAGCATCACGATCACGACCGCAATAACCACGACGTAGACTGCCGTCGAGGTGAGCAGGGCCTTGCCGTTGCGACGGCGGGTCGCCTGGATCGGGATACTGCTAACTGTCGCCATGTCGCTCCTCCCTGATCCAGGCCTTTGGCCGCTCGCGGCGCCGGTAGAACAGCGGTATCAGAATCAGCACCGTCAGGGCCAGGGTGATGTACGAGAGGGCGCTGGCGTAGCCGAAGCGGCCACTGCTGAAGGCTGCCCGGTAGATGTAGAAGGGCAATAGCTCCGTGGCGTGGCCCGGCCCGCCGAAGGTCATGATGTAGATGGTGTCGAAGGTGCGGAAGAGATCGATGACGCGCAGAGAAACCGCGACGACGATGATGGGCCGTAGCAGGGGCAGGGTGATGTGCAGAAAGCGCTGCCAGGCGGTGGCGCCGTCCACGATGGCCGCCTCGAAGGGAGAGGTGGGTAGCGACTCGATGCCGGCCAGCAGCAGCAGCATCATGAATGGGATGCCCTGCCAGATCGTGACCATGATGATGACGACCCGCGCCAGGTTGGCGTCGGCCAGCCAGGCCTGCGGTTGCAACCCAACCTGGATAAGCAACTGATTGGCCAGGCCGAAGCGGTCATTGAAGATCCAGCGGAAGTTGAAGCCCGCCAGCACGGGCGCGGTGAGCATGGGCAGAATCAGCAGCGTGCGCGCCAGGCTGCGCCCCACGAACTTGCGGGCCAGCAGCAACGCCAGCGCAATACCAATGATGAATTCCAGGATGATGCAAATGATGGTGAAGGCAATGTTCTGGAGAAAGATGAACTGAGAGGCGGAACTACTGAGGGCTTCGGTGTAGTTACGTACGCCAATGAAGGGATGTTCGAGCGAGGTAATGGTCCAGTCGAAGAAGCTGATCCAGAAGGAGTAGCCGAGTGGGTAGATGAGGACCGCGCACATGGTGAGCAGGGCCGGCAGAATCAGCCAATACTGGATGTAGCGCTCACCGATGCCGCGCCGGCCGCGAGGCACATAGGCGGCCTGCACCGCTTGCTGGAGATGCACGCCTTGTTGCGTCGCCACGTTGTTTCTCCGTCGGGAAGCGGGCGGTGGGGCGCCGGGCTGCGTGCCCGGCGCCCCCGTGATGCTAGATGAGACCGTCGCGCTTGAAAATTTCGATGGCCTGGTCCGCTGCGAAGTCCAGCGCCTCCTGCGGCTCCTTCTGGTTGGAGAGCACCTTTTCGATCTCGCCCCAGAGGATCGGCTGCACCTCGGCGAACTGGGCGAAGAGCGGCCAGGTGTAGCCGTCCTTGGCCTCCTCGAGGGAGACATCGAGATTCTGCTTCATGACGCCCTCGGCCTCGTCCTTGGCCTGGTTGAGGGCGACGGTGTTGGCGGGGCGCCAGCCACCGGCCTGGAAGAAGGCCAGCAACTGATCGGCTGAGGTGACGTACTTGACGTACTCCCAGGCGGCGTCCTGCTTCTCGGAGAAGAGGTTGATGCCGCGCCCGTGGCAAATGGCAGTGGTCTTCGAGGTCTTGTTCTTCGTGAGCGGGCCGATCCAGTACTTGCCGATGATGGTGGACTGGGCTGGGTCCTCCATGGCGGAGGGATCCCACTGCTTGCTCATGGCGGCCTGCCCGGCAGCGAAGAGTTGGGAGTTCTCCTCCCAGCCGTAGGAAGGCGTGCCCGGCGGGGCGATCTTGTACTCCCAGATCAGATCCCGCATCCAGGTCAGCGCCTCGACGCCAGCCGGCTGGTTCCACGCGGGCGGAGAGGGTTCCAGCCCGTTCTCCAGGAAGTCGCCGCCATTTTCCCAGAGGCGGTCGCTGTATTCGCGCAGCACGGGGTCGCCCTTGCCGACTTCCATAAAGCCGTAGATATCGGGCGGGGCGTTCAGTTTGGTGGCAACGTCGATGAATTCGTCCCAGGTGGCGGGAGGCGCTTCGATGCCCGCCGCCTCGAAGAGATCGGTGCGGTAGAAGAGAGTGCGCAGGTCGAAGGTGAAGGGGATGGCGAGCAGTTTGCCATCGACCGAGAGGTAGTCGAACGAGTTCTGGACGTAGTCCTCCGCCTTCACGTCGCCGGCGGCCGCCAGGTCGTTCAACGGCACCATGCCTGCGCCGAACTTGCCGATCTGGGCGTAGTGGGTGCCGAAGACATCGACCTCGCCGCTCTTCGCCGCCACCAGCGTCGTCTGGCGATCCATGGCCTTCTCGAAGGGCAGAACTGGATCTCGACGCCGATTCCGGTCTCATTGGTGAACGCCTCGGCCTGGTCCCGCATGAAGCCGTCGCCGACGGAGGTGAAGGAGGGCACCAGCACGGAGATCGGCGCGTCGGACTGATACGCCGGGGTGCGTGAGAAATGGAAGCCCTTGCCGGGCGCGGGCGCCGCCGCAACGTGCGCCGCCTGCCCGAGCGCCACAGTGGCCGAGCCTGCGACGGCGGCCTGCAGGAGACGGCGCCGATTGAGCGACCTGGAATCACAGGAATTGTTCGTCACTGGAGAACCTCCACGCGTCAGTGCATGATCGGACATGTTTGCCGCGTCATCTACCAGCAGCACCTCCTTTGGCGTGTCGTCGCAGCGATGCGGACGGATGTGGTCAGCACGTGACGGGTGGCAAGGAGCCGGGACAGCGTGGTGTTGGACGTGGCGTGAGGGCGGGTAGGGGCGATGACGTGGGTCCGGGTCACAGCCGCGCCTCCTTGCGCTCCAGATGACCGGCCGGCAGCGCAGCGGCGACGGTCAACCTCCTGATGGGCAGTGTTTCGTCGCAGGAGGCATCTATATGGTGACGATATCATACGGCTTTGTCAACCGTGCTCACTGCGCGTCTGTGGCTGAACGCGGCCAGGTGCAGCCGTGACTACGAGGCCGCGCGGGGGAGCCCGGATTTGCGCCTTTTTGGAGGCGCCAGCGGGGTTGTACGACGAACGAACGCCAGTGCGGCATGAGGGAATGATGTGGACGACCGCTTCATGTGCGGTGGACTGCGCTGCTCCTCTGGAGTGGCGGGCGAGAACGGGATGGTGATCGTGGGCCAGAATCACAACGGCTACGATCCGGCGGCCCCGGGCGCAGTGTGGAGGTGAACGATGAGGTGCTGCGGCACGCTGTCACGCGGCAGCGGGCTGCGGAGGAAGGGCTGTATTGTGGAACGTGGGGGAGGGTGCTAGTGTGCAGAGGAAGTCGTGCAGGCAGGACGTGACGGCAATTTCACGGCTACGTGAACGGCGAATTGCGTTCGGGGTCGGCTTGTGGCAGGAGCCGGGCTGCCGGGCTACGCGCGCCTGGCGATGCCATGTAGAGCGAGCGATCCCTCATCGGTGCAGTTTTGATGGAGGGGGACTGTCGTGGATGAGCATCGGTTTGATTCGCTGACTCGCCGCCTGGCCGGCACGACGTCGCGGCGCACGAGCGTGCGCCTGCTGGCGGCGGCCGGGGCGATGGCGATAGGGCTGGCCCGGGGAAAGGGCGAGGCAGCAGCGCAATCGTGGTACCGCAGCGCGGGCGAGCCCTGCTGGGAAGACGGCCAGTGCGTGGCGGCGGATACGGCCCTGGTCTGCGCCGACAACGGGACGCTGGAGGATGGCTCGCTCAACTGCTGCGCCTTCGAGGGCAGCCGCTGCGGGGCCGATTCCCACTGCTGCGGGCGCGATGTCTGCGCCGGGGGCATCTGCGGGGCACGGTCGGGTGGATCGAACACCGTGCCCACGTACACGACGATTTCGCTCTCGCCGGGCGATGCCTGCCAGGTGACGGCGCAGTGCAACCGCGATGTGACCGGCGCCATCTGCGAAGTCACCGCCACCACCGGCGATGCACGCTGCTGCTGGTACGAAGGGTCGTTCTGTACGTCTGGCGCACAGTGCTGTGGGTCACGAACGTGCTCCGCTGGCATCTGCCAACTCATCGGGAGCACCACTCCGCGGCGGTAGCGCACGCGCAGGCGCTGGGCACGCTGGCGCCGGCGACCGTGCCATATGCCTGCCGCCCCGGTACTCACGTGGGCTGGCCGCTACCTCGACGCCGGTTGGAGATGGATACCCGCCAGCGCCTCGGTGAGGGCGCGCTCCTGCGGCAGCGCCCGACCTGCCGCTACGGCTGTGGCCCAGGCGGCTTCGCCGATGTTGTGAGACGCGGCGTTGGCCAGGTGGCGCTGGTCCGCGTCTTCAAGCGGCAGCGGGGTGCGCGGAGTGGCGCGCAGGGCGATGGCAGCGCCTGCCAGGCGCCCCGCCTGCTCCCAGTGCCCCAGGGCGGCCAACGCGCGGGCGGTTGCCGCCAGCGCCGTCGCGATGGCCCGCTCGTCGCCGGTGCGTTGCAGGAGGCGCAGGGTGTCCGCGAGCAATGGCAGCGCGCGGGGCGTGTCGCCGGTGTCCAGCGCCAGGGTGGCGAGGTGCGTGAGGGTGGAGACGCTGCCAGGCTGATGGTGCACCTCCCGGAACAGGTCGAGAGCTTCCTCATAGAGCGTCCGGGCTTCCAGGAGGTCGCCTTCGCCGCGCGCGGCGTTCGCCACCGCAACGAGCGCGGTGGCGGCTCCCTGGCGATCCCCGTGAGTCCGGTAGGTCCCCAGGGCCTCTTCGGCGAAGCGGGCAGCGCGCGCAGGTTCCCCTTGCTGGTTGGCGAGGATGGCCAGATTCGCCAGGATGTCCGCCGCCATCGGAAGGTCGCCCAGGCCGCGAAATGAGACCAGCGCCTCGGCCAGAAGCTGCGTTGCTTCTGCCTCGGCGCCCCGATTCTGGGCGAGGCTGCCCAGGTTGCCCAGCGTGCAGGCGATCGCCCGGACATCGCCCAGTTCCCGCTGCAGCACGAGCGCCTGTTGTAGATAGCTTTCGGCGTCGTCGTAGGCGCCCTGGTTGCGCGCGATGAACGCGAGGCTGCTCAGGCAGCGGGCGGCGATGCCCGGGTCCTGCGCCTGCCGGGCCGCTGCCAGCCCGGCGGCCAGTCGTGGCGCCGCTTCGTCGTAGTCGCCCTGCTCCTGCGCCAGATCACCGGCGGTGTAGTACGCCGCTGCCCGCTGGGTCAGGCTGCCGCCCGGCTGGGCCAGCGCCGCCTCGGCCCAATCGTGTCCCTCGCGCAGGTAGCCGCGCACGTACCAGAAGCGCCAGAGGGCCCCGGCGAGCCGGAGCGCCATCCCCGGGTCGTGGGGGACGGCCCAGGCCAGAGCGGCTCGCAGGTTGTCGTGCTCGAGTTCGAGCCGATCGAGCCAGGCAGTCTGTTCGGGGCCGGTGAGTTGCGGCTCGGCGCGTTCCGCGAGAGCCAGGAAGTGGCTGGCGTGGGTGCGGCGGACGTGATCTTCCTCGCCACTTTCCGCCAGGCATTCCCGCGCGAACTCGCGCACCGTTTCCAGCATTGTCCAGCGTGGCTCGTCACTGGTTGCCGCCATCGGCCGCAGCAGGCTCTGGTCGGCGAGTGCGGTCAAGGCCTCCAGGTCGCCCATGGTCTCCATGGCAGCCACTGTGAAGCCACCGGCGAAGACCGCGAGGCGGTGGAAGAGGATCTGTTCGGCGGGGGTGAGCAGGCCGTGGCTCCAGGCGATCGTGTCGCGCAGCGTCTGGTGGCGCGGCGGCAGGTCGCGCGCTCCACCGGCAAGGAAGGTGAGGCGCTGCTGCAATCGCGAGAGCAAGGCCGCCGGCGGCAACAGCTTGATGCGCGCGGCGGCCAGCTCCAGCGCCAGGGGCAGGCCATCCACCTGGCGGCAGATGGCGGCGACAGCGGCGGCATTGTCCGGGGACAGGGCAAAGTCCGGGTTTACCTCGCTCGCGCGGGCCACGAAGAGGCGCACGGCCGCCACGCGGGACAGCTCGGTGAGGGGCAGGGTTGCGGTTGCCGTTGTGCCGGGCAGCGCCAGCGGCCCCAGCGGAAACTCGCGTTCGCCACGCAGGCGGAGCCGCGCCCGGCTCGTGGCCAGCACGGCCAGGTGCGGGCTTGCCGCAAGCAACGTGGCCACGAGCGGCATCGCGGGAAGCAGGTGCTCGCAGTTGTCCAGCACCAGCAAGAGGGGTTGCTCTACCCGCTGCAGCGCTGCGAGCAGCGCCGCCTCGCTATCGTCCCGGATGCCGAAGGCAGCGGCAATGACGCCGGGCACGAGCGCAGGGTCGCCGAGCGGAGCCAGGTCGGCCCAGGTCGCGCCGCCGGGAAAGCACGCGTGCAGTGCTGCCGCGATTTCCAGGGCGAGGCGCGTCTTGCCCACGCCACCGGGCCCGGTCAGGGTCAGCAGACGGGTTGCCACGGTGTGACCTGGTGGCTGGAGTAGCGCGCAGGTGGCGGCGATCTCGCCCTCGCGGGCAACCAGGGGAGTGGGCGGAACCGGTGGTCGTACCGGACGCAAGCCGGGCGCGGCGGGCGCAGGTGTGGCTGCCAGTGCCGGATGAGTCGCTGCGATCAGCGCGGCGCGGGCCGGGGCATCGAGATCCAGCGCATCTGCCAGCAGCCGCAGCGTTTCGGCACGGGGTGAGGTACGCAGGCCGCGCTCCAGGAGCTGCACGCCTCGTGGGCTGAGGCCAGCCCGTTCGGCGAGTGCTTCCTGGGTGAGCCCGGCCAGCAGCCGGTGCTGCCGCAGGAGCGCGCCCAGGGTGGGATCGGCAGGGAAAGGCGTTGACATGGCCCGGCTCGTCGCTGGCGCCGCAGCTTGAACGATGAAGATGGCCGACTGCGCGCAGTGTAACGCGCGCCGGGGGTGACGAGGCGGGCCATGCGTAGAGGTGCGCCCCGTTGTACGTGCGCTGTTCGTGGTGTGGTGGCCGGCAGCGGCGCAGGATGCGGGGGCGCCATGAGTGACGGCGCGCGCAGGCGAATCGGTCAGGAGTGCCCGTTGTCCGTGAATCCGCATCCCATCGTTCTGACAACTGCCTCGGAGCGGCATCGGGCCGAATTGCTCGCGCTGGCCCGACCAGCGCAGCGAGGGGAGCCAGCGCTGTTTCGCGTCAACCGTCAGCGCGGTTGGCAACCCGGCGCCTCTGCGCAAGCGGTCAGACGCCTCCTGGCGCTGCTGTTCGCCAGAGATGGCGCGGCACTCGTAAAGCCCCTGGCACAGCAAGCCGGTTACTGATCGGAAGGGACTCACGATGGACCACGAATCGTTTGATGCCCTGGCCCGCAGGGTGATTGCAGCGATGGGAACGCGCCGCGCCGTGCTGCGCCTGGTGGCGGGAAGCGTGCTGGGGAGCGGGGCGGCGCGCCAGGCACTGCATGGGGAGGTTGAGGCGAAGCGCAAGCGGAAGCGTGCATCCTCCAGGCACGAGGAGCGCAGCCGTCCACCTGGGCGCCATGCCGGTGCATCGGTACAGGCCCAGGGCAAGCACAAGAAGAAGCATTCACACAAACCGAAGAAGGACCGGCAAAAGCCCGAGCCGTGTCCCGAGGGGCAGGGGCGCTGCCCGGACGGGACGTGCCTTCCCTGGGATGCGTGCTGCCCGGACGCCGTCCCGCCACTCTGCACCGGCTGCCAGGAAGAGGTGTGCGAAGCCGGCCAACTGGTTTGCCGCTCCAAGTGCCAATACACGGATTCGGTTTGTTGCAAGGGGGAGTGCTACCTGCCGTGCACCAACGGCTGCCAGATGAGCGACGACTGCAGTAGCTGCAAGTCGGCTCCGGCTGGCAAGGCGTACTGCGCGGCGCAGGACCGCTGTGTCAGCACGTCCTGCCCATCCGGCCAGGACTTCGACCCTGAATCCTGCCAATGCAAGGAGCATTGCCCGTTTGGTACGTCGATCGCCTGCCCGCCTGTTCCCGCCCACAGCGACTGGAAAGGGATTTTTGGTGACGAGTACCCACTCCCGGCGGGATGCTGCGGCATGCGGTACTGGTGGCTAGACACAGATGGCGTCACCAACTGCTCTACCCCGGGTCACCATGTCCCTCCCGTGAACTACCGGTGCGACGGGTGACACCCGTACGCTCAGGAGCCCTGGCTACGTCAGGCGGGGAGCGCCTGCGGCCGCAGCCGCCCGACGACGTAGCCCAGGGTGGTGGCGGCCAGCCCGGTGACGATCGCTGCGGCGCGTCCGAAACCCCCGATGCGGCCGCTCACGCCCACGCGCAGGCCCACGAGGACGCCGCGCGGCAGTACGCGGAACGTATAGGCGCGCTCACTGCTCAGGCCGCGCTGTTGCCCGACAAGCTGGGCAACCAGCGCCTTGGAGAGCCCCTCGGCGTAGCACCGTTGCAGGAAGTAGCGCGGCCCCATGCGGCTGCGAGGCACCCGGTGCCAGACGATCGCCGCCGGGTCGTACAGCACCTGTTCGGCAGGAAAGGCGTTCAGCACCCGGATGCCCAGTTCGGTCTCTTCACATCCCATCGGGCGGAGCCCCACCCGCCCGATCCCCTCACGGAAGGGACCGGCGGCGCGCAGGGCATCCCGGCGGTAGGACATGTTCGCGCCGATGAGGTTGCGAACCGGCTGCAGGCTGGTTGGCTGGCCCCGGTAGCTGCAGCCCACGACCCACAGGAACTCGGCGGGGAACCATGAGGGTTTGCGGCCGCCGGCCCAGTCGGGAAGCACCGCGCCGCCCACACCCAGTACATCTGCGCTGCGGTAGTGCTCGCGGAAATGCTCGAGCCACTTGGGGGCGGCGCGGGCGTCGTCGTCGAGGAAGGCCACCACATCCCCGCTGGCGGCCGCCACACCCGTGTTGCGCGCGCCAGAGAGCCCCCGCGTGCCCCGGTTCGGCATCACCATGATTTCCGGGAATGTCTTGCCTGCCAGCGCCAGGAGATCGTCGTTGTGGTCGATGACCACGATGATTTCCCGCGGCGCGACTGTCTGCTGCTGCAGGGAGGTGATGGCCTCGCGTAGGTCTTGCCAGCGATCCAGCGAATACGCGCAGATGACCACCGAAAAAGCAGGTGGGGCGCCTGAACGCGTTGGGTGGCTCACAGTGCGTTGCCTCGTGGCGTTGGCAACATCAGGGGCTCCCAAAGCGGCAAACTGAGCGGTCTTGCACGGTGAAAGATGGACATGGTGGCGGAGCCTCTGTCAGCCTCAACGATGCGTGTTGACAACCAGAGATGGTACTCGGGTCGTGGGACGTTCGCGCGCCATGCGCAGTGTGTCATTATTGAAGCTTCATAGTGGTAATCTCATACTTTACATTGAAGGCCGATCGATGGTGACCTCCCTCGTGGCAGAATCGGCTGAATTCCACGCCGTCGTGGGTGACAATGGGTTGACGGGGAACGACTCTCGGGCGACTGGGCTGCAATCCGTGCTGCACTGAGGGGAGTTGCAGAAAGAAGTTGTACATGAACCCTTCACTGTCGCCGCCGGTGCAAGCTGACGCGCGCGTCCTGGCCGAAATTGTGTCGGCGCAGACGGAAATGGCCGCTGCCCTGCCAGACAGCGATGCGGTGATGCGTGTTCTGGCTCGCCGCGCCATGGCCTTGACTGAGGCGACGGGCGCCAGCATCGCCGTGCGCGATGGGGACGAACTCTTCTTCCCCGTTAATGAAGGATTCACCGCCGGCTGGGAGAACGCCCGGTATCCGGTGGCGTCCACGCTCACGGGGCACTGCGTGCTCACCGGCGAGTTGTACAGCGTTCCCGATCTCTACGACGTCTCGCCGGCAACGTCTCAGGTGGCTCGTGACGCGAGTATCCGTTCCTTTCTGGCCGTGCCGCTCTCCCACCGGGGCGAGGTCGTGGCGGTGCTGAGTATTGCCGCCCCTGAGCCGTTCGCCTTCAGCGACAGCGACATCCTGGTTGCGCAACTCCTGGTTGGACTGGCCGGCAGTGCGCTGGCGCACGCGCAGGCGTATGATGACCTGCGTATTGCGATGGAGGATGCCGAGCAATCTCGCGCGGAATCCGCGGAGTTCGCGGGCATGATTGCCCACGAACTTGGCTCGCCCATTGCTGCGGTGCAGCACGCGAGCGAGGTGCTCGGCCTGGAAGCTCTTTCACCCCAACAGGAACGCGCGCGCTCCCTGATCGAGACGGAGACGAGAGCACTCCGGCGACTGGCCGGGGATTTGCGCGCCGCATCCTCCCTGGAGCGGGACTCATTCGATCTGCATCCCCGCGTCGTCCAGTTGGGTACGCTCCTGGACGAAGCGCGTGACTTCGCGCTGACTGCACCGGGAAATCACCCCATCCACCTGGAGCCGGCGCCGCCTGATGCCGTCGTGGTGGACCCTGGGCGGATCGCCCAGGTGTTCCGCAACCTGATCACGAATGCGGCGAAATACACCCCACCGGATGCGCCAATCACGATCCGCGCCAGGCGGCATGACGACCGGATCCGGATCGAGGTCACCGATAGCGGGCCTGGCATCGATCCGCTGGACGCCCCCTTCATCTTTGCCAAATTTGGCCGGGGCCGGCACGTGGCTGATCCGCAGGTTTCCGGGCTGGGCCTGGGCCTCTATCTGTCGAAACGCATCGTTGAGGCACACGGTGGAAAGCTCAGTGCCGAGTCCATGCCTGGCGAAGGGGCGACGTTCGCCTTCTCGGTCCCGGTGGCCGCGTGATCCGGCTCTTCCTGGTCGATGATCACGCCTCGTTTCGTGAGTTGTTGGCTCTGCGCCTGCAGTTCGAGTCCGACGTGGCGGTTGTGGGTGAGGCGGGGTCCATTCAGGCCGCGCGGGACCTGCTTGGCCGCGTTATGGGCGATATCGATGTCGCCCTGGTGGACCTGGACCTGCCCGATGGCAGCGGTATCACCCTGATTCATGAGATGCACCGGGGCAACCCCGAGATCCAGGTCATCGTGCTCACCGCGAGCGGGGATCGCCGGCGACATGCCGACGCGGTCGCGGCTGGCGCAGTCGGCGTGCTGCTGAAGGATGCGCCGGCCGCCGAGATCGTGGCCGCCGTGCGCAAGGTGAGTGCGGGTGAATCGATCCTGGGCACCCGGGAGGCCATCGAGTTGCTGCGGCTCAACGATCAGCAGCGCTCATCCGAACGGGAGGTCTCGGCGGTTACTGGCCGGCTGACCCCGCGCGAGCACGAGATTCTGCAACTCCTGGCGGAGGGGCTGGGTGATGAGGAGATTGCGGATCGGCTCTTTGTCAGCCCCAAGACCGTGCGTAACCAGATGGTCAGCATCCTGAACAAGCTGGGCGTCGAGTCCCGGTTGCAGGCGCTCATCGTGGCGGTGCGCTACGGCATCGTCGAAATCACCTGAGAGGCGCCATCTGCGTCTGGTTCGTGGCGCCTGAGCGGGACCTGGCGTTGCGCTCGGACAGGCGGCAGAGATCGGGACAATTTACCTACACCTGAGCCCAACTCAGGTCTTACGCTGACCGCTGCGTGGGCAATGGGGCCCGTTTCGGGTGGCTCGCTGACACGTGCCCTGGCGTGAGGACAACGACATTGACATCCTACCCACTTGTCCTGCTCGCGAATGAGCCGTGTACCTACCGTTCGCTGCTTGCGGCGGAATTGCCGCTTCTCCGGCCCGACCTCCGCATCCTGGAAGTTGACCCGGTCGAGCTCGACTCGGCAGTTACCCACCTGCGCCCGGCCGTGGTGGTTTGTAGCCGCGTGCTGGAGCAGGTCCTCGATCTGGAATTCGCCATCCTGCTGCTCTATCCGAATGGGGAGGACACGCTGATCCGACAGGTCGATGGCATCGACCAGGCGATGACGAGTCCCCGGCTTTCGGACGTGCTGGGTGCGATAGACCGCGCCATTCTCGTCCCATAGACCTAATCATTCGGTCCATTCCCACGCTGAACTGGTACCTCTTTTAGTCTCAATCCCCTCGAGATGTTCTGTACATGCACCTGTCTTAAACATGCCGTGAAGTCGGGACATTTGTCCCGCGAGAGTTGGGACGCATCCCCTGCCGAAGTCGGGACGTGCGCCCATGAGGAAAACCTGGCCCGGGCATAACCTAGTTCTCACTGAAGAGGAACTGGCGACAAGGAACCGGGACAGGGGACGACGATGGCACACCGCAGCGACAAGAACGAATTCGCAACTGTTTCGGTCATTGTTCCGGCGAAGAACGAAGCCCAGAACCTCGAGCACGTGTTGCCGATGATTCCCGCGTGGGTCGACGAGGTGATCCTGGTGGATGGCCACTCGACCGACAGCACCATCGCCGTCGCCGAGTACCTGATGCCGTCCATCAAGGTGGTGCGCCAGGAAGGCCGTGGCAAGGGCGACGCCCTGCGGGCCGGGTTCGCCGCCGCGACCAGCGACATCATCGTCATGATCGACGCCGACGGTTCCACCCAGCCGTCCGAAATCCCGGCCTTCGTCGAGGCGCTGGTGGACGGCGCCGACTTCGTCAAGGGCTCGCGGTTCGCGGCTGGCGGCGGCACGTCAGACATGTCTCACCTGCGCCGGTTTGGCAACTGGGGCTTCACCACCCTGGTCAAGGTCCTGTTCGGCGGCACGTTCACCGACCTTTGCTACGGCTACAACGCCTTCTGGCGCCGCGTGCTGCCCCAGCTCGAGCTGGATGGCGACGGTTTCGAGATCGAGACGATCATGAATGTCCGCGCCCTGCGCACCGGCCTGAACGTGGTTGAGGTGCCGAGCTTCGAAGCGGAGCGCATCCACGGCGAGAGCAACCTGCGCACTTTCCCGGATGGCTGGCGCGTGCTCAAGGCGATCGGCCGCGAGGCTGTTGCCGGCTGGAGCGCGGCCCTGAACCCGATGGCTGCCCGCGCGTAATCGGCATCACCTACTGAACCAGTAGTCAAACACCATAATGGGACGAGGGCCAGGGTTATCGACCTGGCTCTCGTCGTTTGTCGCTTCTGGTCCGCAACGCGGCAGTGACCACGCCCCAGGCGAGCGTGAGGGCCAGCGTCGCGACGTAGAGCGGGTAGGGCAGCAGATACCCGGTGGTGGAGATGGGCCAGAGCAGGGGAACGCCAGCCGTGGAGGTGGCCAAATCGCGCAGGAAGTGCGCCGCAAGACCAACGGCGACCCCCAGCCCAACCCACCGCCAACGGCCACGCACCGCGGTAGCAACCGCCATTACGATCGCGATGGTCAGCAGGCCGTGCGTGAAGGGCCGGTTCGTTTGCGCGGTCAGAAGATCGGACCCCAGGAACAGGGGAATGTGATCGAGGTCGATGACGACTGAGCCAACCAGGCAGCCCACGCTGAACCCGATATTCCTGAGCGCGGGGAACGCCAGGAGGAGGATCACCATCGTGGCAAGGTGCGCTGTCTCGTCGGCGATGCCCGTGGCGAGCAGGGAGTGGGTTCCGGCGAGCAGCCAGTGGTCGATGCCCAGGATGAGTGCGAGTAGCACCAGCCCGCAGGCGAGCCGTCGCCAGGGGTGGGCCAGGGAGCGCGCGGCCTCCCGCCAGTGCGCCGTCATCTCAATGGGCAGTGACACGTCTGGCGCGGGTCAGGCAGCGGGTTCCGCAAGGGTCCGTAAGCCCTCAGCCAGCGAGATCGTGGGCGCCCAGCCGAGATCGCGCTGGATGGCATCGACGGCGAGGCAGGACTGGAAGACATCCCCCGGCCGGGAGGGCGCGTACTCGACGGCGGCGGCCACACCAAAGACGCTTTCGGTGGCCCGCAGCAACTCGTTGACGGTGATCATCGTGCCGGTGCCCACGTTCCACAGGCCGGTGGCGTCGCTTTGCAGCATGGCGAGCAGGGCGCGTACGACATCGAAGACATGCACGAAGTCGCGCCGCTGCTCCCCGGTGCCAAAGATGGTGATCGGCAACCCGGCCGCGAGCCGCTCCGCCAGGATGGCGACCACCCCACCTTCAAGGTCGCTGCGCTGGCGCGGGCCATACACGTTCGCCAGCCGGGCGATGGCGTACGGCAGCCCCGAGAGCTCCAGGTAGCGCTCGGCCGCGTACTTGTGGATGCTGTAGTACGCCTTGGGTCGGGGCAGCGTGTGCTCGGTGGCGGGCTCGGGCGTTTCGCCGTAGATGCCGCCGCCGGTGGAGACGAAGACGACCCGCGCGCCACCGGCAGCCTGCGCCCCCGCGAGAACGTGCTCTGTCCCGACCAGGTTCACCGCCCGGTCGCGGTCCGGGTCGGCCATCGAACGGGGCACGCTCACCTGCGCGGCGGCGTGCACGATGGCATCGGGCCGGGCGGCGGCGATAAGGTCGATCGTCGCCGGGTCGGCGATATCGGCGCGAATCACCTCAATGCCGGCGGGGAGGTTGGCGGCATCACCGCTGGAAAAGTCGTCCAGCACGATGGTGCGCGCGCCCGCGCGCACAAGCTGATCGACAAGATGGCTGCCGATGAAGCCCGCCCCGCCGGTGACCAGCACGGCGCCGGGTTCCTGATCTGGTCCCTGTGAACTAGCTGCCATGTTCACGCCTTTCCCCATCTGGTAGTGCGGCGACCAGGGAACCCGGTGTCCCAGGGGGGAACACCAGGCTTGCACCTGCGGCGAGCAAGGTAATGCATCCGACGATGGCGAGCGCACGGCCCGGTGTCCACGCGTGCGCCAGCAGGAGCGCCGTGGCGACGACGGTGACGATGCCGAGGCTGAGCGCAACGGCGAGAAGCGCCGCTGCCCAGCGTTGGGCGAGACCCAGGAGGCTGATCACGGCCCAGCCGGGGGCAACGCCCAGGTACGCCAGGGCGATCACGGCGCGCACGGGCGTTTCCGCGCCAAGGGCGAATAGCACCCAGAGGAGCGCCGTCGACAGGATGAGGGAGATTCCCAAGAGACGATTCGCTCTCATGAGGCAGCCCCCGCCTCGCGTGAGGCGAGCGTGTAGATGCTGGCCTCTGGCGTCTCGAAGACGACGTGGAATTGGCCGGATTGCTCGATTTCGCCCTGGATCTTCGTGATCGATGCGAGGCCCGGTACGCTGAGCGTGGCCAACTGGCCGTCTGTCACGATGAGATACGCCGCAGGGTATTGGGGATCGGCCATCATCTCGACGATCTGCTCCAGGGTGTAGGCATTCTCACTTTCCTCGACGCTGCCGCGCGGCCAGGCGATAAGCGGCACGTAGGTGTACTGCTCGTAACGGAGGAAGCGCGACGGGTAGTTGGGGGTGACCTCGACCAGCAGCGTGCCATCCGGCGCGACGGTATCGAGGTATTCGGCGGCGGCGACTTCGCCGGGCGGGAAGTAGTTGGACTCCTCGTGGCCGTAGTAGGCGAAGAGGAAGCCGGTAATCAACAGGGCGCTCAGCCCGGCGGTGACCAGCCCCTGTGGCCACCGGAATCGGCCCCGCATGTCTTGTGGGACGAGTGCGCCGACATAGAACGCCATGAAAGGCAGCGCGAAGAAGTAAACCCGGAACAGGATCTCGCCCCCGTAGCTGCTGAGCCCGAGCAGGCCGATGGGCGCCAGCCACAGCAGCGTCATCGGCACGTCGAGGTAGCCGCGGCGCAGCCGCACCAGCCAGCCGAGTGCCGCCAGCAGGCCGACAGCCGCGGTCAGCCCGCGCGCCATGTTCGAGATCAGCCGAAAGCCGGGCGTGAATTTCGAGGCGTCGATCAGGTTCGCGCCGATATTGTCGTTCGTCTGTCCGAAGGTGCGAATGATCTCGAGAATGCCGGTCGTGGCCACCGTCCCCGCACCGGTGACGAGCCAGAGCGCGGTGAGCACGCCCGCGATGACGGGCAGGCTGAGCGCGCTGCACTGGCCGCAGACCACCAGCGCAGCCAAGGCCAGCACCATGATCACCGGCGTAAGCTGGTGGCTGACCGTGATGCAAACCAGCAGCAGCACGGCCACGAGCAGGAGGCCGACGCGCTGTTCCCAGCGCAGTGGTGGCGGCCAGGCAGCGGCGTCGCGGGAGCGGGTGATGCGCTGATCCAGCCAGGCGACCCGTTCCTGCCAGCGCGCCCGGCGCTGCAGCCAGCCGCCCACCGGGTGGGAACCGAGTGTGCCCCGGCCTGGAAAGGCCCACAGGCAAATGGCGAGGAGGACCAGGTACCAGAAGAACGCCAGCGCCTGCGGCGCGAAGTAATCCTGCCCGACCCAGTTCGTTAGCGAGAAGAACCAGGTCCCGAGCCAGGCGAGCCGGAGATTGGCCGTTGCCGTGCGAAGCAGGAAGAGCACCGCACCCGCGAAGAGCAGCTCGAAGACAAACGGGCTCCACGAGGCGATAGCCAGCGCATCCGGCAGGCCCGCCGCCTCGGTGAGCAACGTGGCCGTGCCGAAGAACCCGGGCCAACTGTGATAGACCGGCAGCGCCGTGATGTTGGGATCGATCTGCCCGGTGCGCTGGATGTACTCGACGATCCCGCCGTGCTTCCAGGCCCAGGCGTAGCGCAGCGTGCCGTAGATCAGCGCCGGAGAGGCGTGGATGATCGCGATCCACGCCGCGAGGTACACCCCGGGAATCCAGGGCGCGGCGTCGAGGGCGGCGAGGCTCCAGCAGAAGCCCAGGACCACGCAGGCAATGGCGAGGTAGAACGCTGGAGGCAGGACGGTGATGAGGCCAAGATCGGTCATGCGGGACGGATCGACGCGCGTGAGCGCGACGAGCCAGAGCAGCATCGCCACCACCAATGGGGTGAACACGACGAGGCGCGGGCGGGTGCTCATGATATCAGTGGGCTGCGGTGCGAGGTGACCCATCACCCCGCACGAGCCAGCGCACATAGGTCGCCAGAAGGACGGCGGCCACCAGGGACTGGGCCGCCAGCCACCCGATGGCCGCGCCGAGGCTCCCCATCTGTTCGACCAGCAGGATCGCCGTGCCCAGGGTGATGATGGCGATGGCACTCTGGATGGCGATGACGACCCTGAGCTGGTGTTGCAGGCGCGCGGTCACCAACCCCTGCAGGATGACGGTGTGCGGCAGGGCGGCCAGGGCCAGGATGCGCAAGGTCAGCGTGCCCTCGGCAGCGTACGCCGGGCCGAACACGCTCAGGATCCACGGGGCCAGGATGAAGACCCCGGCGACTGCAGGGATCAGGAGTTTCAGGGTGTGCTTCAGCACTACCCGCCCGTAGCTGTGCAACTGGCTGGCATCGCGCGCGGCTTCGACCGTGAGGGCTCGGGCCGTGTTGTTGGCCACGAGAATCAACGTGTAGGCAATGATCCAGCTCTGGTAGAAGTAGGCATTCTCCACCGCGCCCGCCCAGTGTGTGACGATGAGGGGCAGGAGCGAGATGGCCGCCAGATCGAAGACTGAGCCGACATAATCACCGGCGGCGTAACTGCGAAACGTCTCGCGCGTCAGTTCGGCGCCGCCGGGCACCGGTTTCTCCATGTGCGCCGGGATGAACCTGAGCAGGATCAGGAGGGCAAAGGGGATAACCACCAGGGCCGCCGACAGCGTCCATGAGGCGAAGATGCCGAACGGTCCTGCGCCGACGAAGGCGAGCAGAAGCGCCAGCTTGGCCACGCCGAAGAGGGCATTCTCGACGGGGACCCAGACCGCCCGCCCCAGCCCGACGAGGATGCCATCCAGAAGTACGAAATAGATCCAGGCCAGGGTCGCGCCGATGAAGCCAAGCCCGTTGTAGTGCGTGACCAGGAAATCGAGCGACGGAGTCCAGATCGGCAGACCGGCGATGAAGATGGTGGAGGCGAGCAGAGCCAGCAGGGTGCAACCGCCGAACACGCCGAGCACCAGCCGCCGGGTCTGGCGGCCGGCGATAGGGATGAACCGCACCAGGACGGCTTCGAGATTGAGCAGCGAGATGCCGGCGAGCAGGGTCATGGCCGAAATCGCCGCCGCAGCCAACCCGACGTCGTGCGTGGTGAAGAGCCGCGCGGCGATCACCCAGTACATGAAACCGAGGACGGCGGTGATGCCCGTGTTGACAACGAGCGCGTAGGCATTGCGGAAGAGTGGGGCATCCAGATGCGCACGCAGCGAGGCCACGCGGCTGGCTGGAGCCGATGGCTCCAACCCATTGCCCGCCGGGAGCGCGCCTTCCGGCTCTGGCTGGCCGGTCACGCCGGTCACGCCGGTAGCCAGGAATGCATGCGGCGCTCGAACTCGTCACCGGACCAGTTGCCGACATACAAGCGGGGCAACCGGAGCAGATTCGTGCGGGGCCGTACCATGGCGTTGCGCATGGTGCAGGCGCGGACAAACCCGGCTTCGCGTACGGCCGCGACGCTGGCCCGTGAGACGTCGAACGTTCCTCCAAACGGGTAGGAGAAGCTGGTGACCCTGGTTCCGAGGATCTCCTCGAGGCGGGCCTTGCCGCGCTGAACTTCGGCCACCTGTTCGGCGGGATCGAGGGCAGACATGCGCGGGTGCGTGGCGGTATGTGCGCCAATCTCGATGTTGCTGTCACTGGCGAGGCTCAGCAGTTCCGCTTCGGTCATCACCTGGCGATCGGGCCGTACTGCGACAGGGAGCGCGGCCCATTCGCGCAGAGTGCTGATCACCTCGAATCGCTCGCTGGCCGGGAGCAAGCGCAGTTCGTGCCACAGGGTGCGGTGCAGCCGGGACCGGGTCCAGCGCGGGGATGCCCCCAGGCTCGCCTCCTCATCGCTGATGCGCCAGGAACGGTTGCGGCCCGCAAGCTGCAACTGCAGGGAGTCGGGCAGGGGATGATCGCCCAGGAACAGGTGATGGAGCTGATCCCACCAGAACTCATCGCCCCGCCCAATGGCATCGCCCACGATGAACATCGTCGCGGGAATGTCGTAGCGCTCCAGCAGCGGCCTGGCGTTGACCAGGTTGTCGCGGTACCCATCGTCAAACGTGACCACGACGGACCGGGAGTCAAGTTGCCCCCGGATGAGGTCGGTGGTCAGGTGCGGCAGCGACAATGGCCGGCAACGATCTCGCAGGATCTGGAGGTGTGCGGCGAAGTTCGCCGGCTGCACGGCCATGGACCAGTGATCATCGACGAGGTCCGCGACCTGGTGGTACATCAGGATGGCCGGCCCAGGGCCACGCTGGATCGGGGTCGGGAAGACCCGGGGCAGCCATCGCTTGCGCGGCGATTGCACCCCGAATCTGGCCTTACCGTTGCGCGCATCGTGCTGACAAGGACCGCTGCATTCACCGTCCTGACTGGCAAACGTTCGACGAGGCTCGGTCACGAGGTGGCGGCCCTTCCGCTCGCAATGGATGCTTCTCGCTCGTAGGCGCGTGCCGCGCGGACGCTGCGCAGGGCGGCCAGCGGCCCCTGGACCATGCCCTTGCGTTCCAGCCTGGTCAGTTCTGCAGGATAGTCTGTGCCCTTCTTCCGGTTCTTGCCGGAACGAGGGCTGAGTGCGTAGACGAGGCCCCGGGGTGCTTTCGCCGCGAGCACGAGCAGGAGGCGCGGCTGATCGAGCAGGGCCTTCGTGAGAAAGGCCGTCAGGCCGACGCCGTAGCCGTAAATCTGTCGTTGCAGCGCCGTGTACTCCCGGTAGTGCGCGTGACGGACTATTGCGGCTGGCTCGTAGACGAGCGCTTCGCCGCTGGCGATCACGCGGAAGAACGCGGCCAGATCATCGCCACCCATGGCCGGGGTGCCGGTCCCCATGGCGGGATCGAACCCGCCCACCCGGGCCAGCGAGGAGCGGCGAAACGCCATGTTTGCGCCAGAGCCAAAGCGGCCTGGCGTGAAGGGAAAGAGGGGATCTGGCGGGCGGTGTTTGCCCTGGTCGTAAACCTGCCGCTGGAACCCCTTGTTGAACCCGCCGAACTCTTCAATCAGGAGTTGAGGCCAGGTTTCCAGCTCCAGGGGGAAGATCATGCCGGTCACACAGCCGACGTTCGGGGCCGCATCGAAGCCCCGGATCAGTTCGCACAGCCAGAAGCGGTCGACGAGGACATCGTCGTCCGTAAACGCGGCAAACTCACTGCCGGCCGCCATCTCCTGAACGCCGCGATTGTGCGCCGCAGCGAGGCCGGGCCGGTACTCGCGCACGTAGTGGAACCGGGGGTCCGCGCCGTAGCGCTCGGCGAAGAACTCGGCGGTGGCGTCGTCGCTGGGGTTGTTATCAACCACGATGACGTCGAAGTGCGGATAGTCGAGCGCCTCGACGGATGCCAGGCAGCGCGCGAGGCGGTCTGGCCGGTTCCGCGTGGCGATAATCACGCTGGCGAAGGGCGCGCGGCCCAGGAACTCGCGCCGCGCGGCGGCGTCGCTGCGGCGCTGGGAGTCGCTGCCAGTCGTGGAGACCCTGGCGCGCAGGGCCTCGTCGAGGGCCTCGGCGGAGAGCCCGCCGGGGGGGATGTCAATCTCAACTGTGGCGATGGGGCGCCCGCCGTCCCGGATGAGGACCATGCCTTTCCTATACTCATTCCCCTGGGTATCGGTGGCGGGGAGCAGCGCGCGCATGGGCTGGGCGAGGTCGATATCGAGCACCTGCAGGGGTGCGAACCAGGCTGGGGCGTCCTCGTTCGGTGTGTTCTGGTCGAGCGCCCTAGACGGTGTCGCCATGCAGCATTCCCCGGCTCAGCAACGTCGTTTCATCCTGCCCGCCCGGGTTTCAGGCGAGTCGGCGGCCTACCATGAACGATCCCTGGACGGCAGGCCTTCCTTGAACCATGATCCACGGCCTTGGCGGATCGTGCAATCGGCCCGCCCCGCGCAGGAGGGAGCGCGGTGATGGTTTGGCTGGCGGGAAGCGCCGTGGCGATCCTGCTGTTCAGTGAGATCGCAGCGATTGTGCTCCCGCACCGGGCGAACCGATTGCGCCGCGTGTCGCTGTGGTGCGCAGTTCCCGTGCTGGTGCTGTTCGCGGTGGCGTGGCTGTTGCAGATTCAGGCGATGGTCAGTCAGGCATCGTAGGGCCGGCCGGCTGGCCGCCACGCTACGGGATGACCGACCGGGTGGAAACGCGCCGGGCCTTGCGCTTCTTCTTCTTCCGCTTCTTGTCCTTGTTCTTCTGCTTGTCCCTGGCCTTGTCGTGCTTTTCCCTGGCAGGCTTGACAGCGGGCGCGAGTTCAGACTGGTAGGCGCGGATGTAGTCGATCTCGAACGTCGCGGGGAAGGCCGTCGATGCGTCGGGCGCGCCGGGCCACGGGCCGCCAACAGCCAGGTTTGCCAGGAGATACATGGGGCCGCGTGGGCTGTGGTTGTCAACCTGGTGCCGCTGGACGCCGTCCACAAACCAGACGATGCTGGTGGCCGACCATTCCATGGCGAACGTGTGGAACCCGTCGCTGAAATCGGGGCCGGTGTATTCGGCGCCGCTCTGGCGGTGCTCGCCATTCTCGCTCCAGTGCGAGGTGAGGTGGACAGTGTTCGGCGTGTCACCCACAGTCTCGAACACGTCGATTTCAGGGGGCCACGAGGTATCGGGCGGCAGCAGCCAGAACGCGGGCCACAGGCCCTTGCCGCGCGGAATCTTGCAGCGAATTTCGAAGCGGCCAAACTCACTGGCAAAGGACTTGTGGCTGGAAATGAGCCCTGAGGAGTAGAGGTGGCTTTCGCCGGGCGTGGGGCGGGCGGAAATCTGGAGCTTACCGTTGGCGACCTTGAATGCATCTGTCGCGTACCACTGGAGTTCGCCAACGGTGCTGCGGTCCCGGCCCCAGGGGAACTGGGTTTCCCAGACCGTTTCGTTGAGCGATGAGCCGTCGAACTCGTCCTGGAAGGCCAGTTTCCAGACCCGCTGCGGCGCGGGCGGTGGGGGCGTGGTCTTGCGCTTGGCGGCGGACATCAGCTCCGGATCGATGAGCAAGGCGAGACACAGGACGATACACAAGAGTATCAGCCAACCCCGCTTCTGCACGGCGCCTTCCCCACTCCCATGCACGACGACGACTCTCTCCCACTCAGGCCGCGAATTCGGGTCTTGCTACAGTCCACAGTATGCTGTTGACCTTTACAAAAATCTAGTGAAGAGACGCCTGAGCGTAACGTGGCTGTTCACGCGGTTTGTGAACCGGGACTCTTCAGGCCATGACGATCGGCGACTTTTCGCCAGCGTGAAGCAGAGAGGGCGCATTTTCGAGGCGGAACATGAAATTGAGATGGTCTTTTCCGTGAAGCGTTCTTCAGGTGCGTGGAGCGCGATTGATCGTTGCAGGGCACAATTGCTTATGATTTGCGAGATCGCGAAAGCCCGTCTGCCAGGCGCCAGGTGACTGACGCAGCCTGTGCACAGGGACATGATGAAATCCTGTAATCCAGTCATGAAGGAGTGGAAATCATGCAGCCGGGACCATTGCGCCAGCCGTTCGCTCGCCCTGGAGCGAGGGCCAGCCGGCGCACCATGCTGCGGAACCTGATGGGTGGGGCTTCGGTGGCGGCCCTGGGCCATCTGCACCTGGCGAGCGACAATGTGCTGGCGCGGCAGGCCGAAGCTGGGGACGAGGGGCCGGTTGCCATCGGCGCGTACCTGCCGGATGTGCTGTTCGAGCCGGAGCTCCTGACTCAGTTCGCGGAGCAGATTCGCCGGATGCCGGATTTCCTGGTCTGGTACGCCTCCTGGAACGATGCCTTCGGCGACGAGCAGCGGCAGATTCTGCAGCGCCTCGACGCGTGGGGGCTGGTGCCGGTAATTGCCTGGGACCCGATGGATCACTTCGGCCCGCCCATTGACCAGCCAGCGTATTCGCTCGCCAACATCATCCGGGGTGATTTCGACGCCATGATCGAGGGGTGGGCGCAGGGGCTGAAGACCTTTGGCTCACCGGTTGTGCTCAATTTCGCGCACGAGATGAACGGGAACTGGACGCCGTGGGGCATCGGCGTGAACGGCAACAAGCCGGGCGAGTTTGTGGTCGCGTGGAAGCACGTCCACGATATCTTCACCAGCGTGGGCACGCCGAACGTGAGCTGGATGTGGACGCCCAACGAGATGTACGAGGGGGTGCCGGCGTCGATCGAAGCGGTGTACCCCGGCGACGACTATGTCGATTGGTACGGCATGAACGGCTTCAACTGGGGAGAGGCCATCTGGTGGGAGAGCTGCAACTGCCGGTCGGCCTGGCGCACGTTCACGGAAATCTTTGACAAGACGTATCACCGGCTCGCTGAACTGGGGCCCAAGCCCATCATGATCGGCGAGGTTGGTTGCGCCGAAGAGGGTGGCAGCAAGGCCGGCTGGATCACCGACGCCTACATGGTGCGGTTGCCTGAGGCGTACCCGCGCATTCGGGCGGTGGCCTGGTTCGAGAAGGTTGCCACCGGGCTGGACACCGTGGAGCCTGGCGTGGTCGAACCCACGACCACGGCGGTCGACTGGCGGGTCACCAGCTCGGCGGCGAGCCTCGAAGCCTACGCCTCTGCCGTGGCAACCCCGTACTACCAGGGCTCGCTGCGGGAGATGGTGACTGGCTCGGCGACCTGAACCGGGTCAGACGGGGCCGGGTGCGCTCAATCGTCTTTGATCCGGCTGGCGAGGGCGGCGGCTTCCCGGCGGTTCGCCGCACCGAGCTTGCCCAGGATGTTGGAGACGTGGAACTCGACGGTGCGGACCCCGATGAAGAGCCGCGCCGCGATCTCGGCGTCACTGAGGCGCTGCCCCAGGAGTTCGAAAATCTCCAGTTCGCGCCGCGTGAGCGCGTCAGGCGGGGCAGCGGGTGCGCGGGCGGCGAACCGCTCGGCCGGGGCCGCGCCCTCAGGCGATATTTCCGGGCCGGTGGGGGCTGTCACGGCCAGCGCGAGCTGAGCGGCCGTGGTGACCGGCAGGGTGCGGCCAGCCGCGAACGCGGCGGTGTCGAGCGTCTTGCCCAGCAGTGCGCGCAACCGCGCGGCAGTCTGCCGGTCACGCTCCTGCTCCGCGATCCAGGGAAACGTTCCGTGCGTCTCGTGAATCTCGGCCGCGACGCCGAGCAGGCGTGCGGCGAGTTCGCCGTGACCCGTCATGCTGAGGATGCTGGCCATGCCCGCCAACGGGTGGGCAATGTAGACCTGTTCGTTGATCGTGAGGTTGAGCTCCAGGCTCTCTCGATACCCCATCACCGCTGCCTGAAGGTCGCCACGTCGCTCCGCTTCCCAGCCCGCGTCGTTCATGGCTAACGCCAGCCCCACGATATTGCCGACCCTGTGACCGAGCGCGAACCCCTCCTCCCGTAGTTCAGCAGCGCGTTCCGCGTTCCCGTCAAGCAGGGCGCTAACCCAGGTGTTGAGCAAGCCGTCGCTCAACCACAGGTCCTCTCCGGAGCGCCGGAAGGCCCGAATGCATTCCTCGCCGAGTTCCAGCGAGCGAGCAAAATCACCCTGTTCCTGGTGCACAAGGAGCAGAACGTACAGTGCCACGCCGATTTGCAGATCGAATCCCCTGGCCTTCGCCAGGTGCAGACCGGCCTCGCCGAGTTGCTCCGCCGTCGCAAAGTCTCCCGCGTTGAATGCTGCCAAGCCAGCCCTGGCCAGGGCGAGCGACCGCGCTTCATCTGACGCGGTCTCCGCCTGGGAAAGGGTGTGCCTCAGCCACTCCTGCTCATCGTTGACGAAGTGGCGTTCCGGGAAGGCCCACCAGGCCCTGGCGGCAAGATTCAGCATGTAGCGGGCGTACGCCTCTCGCACCCGAGGTTCATCCAACGAGCCGGCCAGGCGCTCGGCCGCAAACTCGCGGATCGTTTCCAGCATGCCGTAACGCGGTGCTGCGACATCGTCAATCAACCGAACCAGGTTGGCCTCGATCAGCGAGGCCAGGCGCCCCAGCACATCGAGGTCGCCATCGGGATTGGCGACGAGTTCGGCCGCTTCCAGCGTCCAGTCGCCAACGAACACGCCGAGGCGCCGGAAGAGCACCTGTTCGTCGGTGGTCAGGAGGTCGTGACTCCAGGCAATGGTGTTGCGCACGGTTTGCTGCCGGATGGGCGCATCGCGCGGGCCGCCAGTGAGCAGGGGCAGGCGCTGCTCCAGCCGGGCGAGTAGCCCGGCTGGCGGCAGGACCGTCACGCGCGCGGCGGCCAGTTCGATCGCGAGGGGCAGGCCATCGAGCCGCTGGCAGATCTCGGTGAGGATGGGTGCATTGCCGGTGGTCAGCGCAAACGCGCGGTTGGCCGACCGGGCACGATCGACAAAGAGTTGGACGGCCTCCGAGGCCGCCGGGAGCAGGGCGGCGTTGCTGGCGCCGCCGCAGGCTGCTGGCCCAGGGCCGCGCCGATCGTGGAGTGGTAACGGAGGAACGCCGAGCACCTGCTCGCCCGAGAGTCGCAGGCGCACGCGGCTGGTGGCGAGCACGTGAAGCCAGGGGCAGGCGGCGAGCAAGTTGGCGATGGCTGGCGCAGCCTCAGCAACGTGCTCCAGGTTGTCGAGAATGAGCAGCGCGCGCCGGCTGCGGAGTTCGCGGGTGAGAAGCCACGGCAGATCATGCTGCGCGTCGCCGCTGACACCGAGAGCCTGGGCGATGGCCAGCGGCGCCTGCTCCGGATCCGTCACGGACGCGAGGGACACGAACGCCACGCCGTCCGGGAAGTCATCGGCCAGGGGGCCGGCGGCATGGAGCGCCAGGCGAGTTTTCCCCACCCCGCCCGGCCCAGTGAGCGTGACCAGACGGGCGCCATCGCGAATGAGCGCGACAATCTCCGCCAGCTCGGTTGTTCGGCCAATGAACGTGGTCAGTGGGCGGGGCAGCGCCGGGAAATCCGGTTCGGGGGCCGGAACCGCGCGCAGCGATGGTAAGGGGATCACTCCATTGGCACGCGGCTCCTGTTGGGGCATGCTCTGCTCTTTGCCGGGATGGTTAACTCGTCTGTCTATCATCCCGCGAACATTCGTCGCATGTCAACGCAACTGCGTCCACATGGCCGCCCTCTTCACCGCCTTCGTAGGCGTAGTAGAGGGTGCCGCCATCCGGGCTGAACAAGATGGCGCTAATCAACGGAATGCCGGTGGCCAGGGGGGTGGCGATGAGGTTCCCATCGTCGCCAGGGGTGAGCACGAAGATGCGGCCGCAGCCCCAATCGGCAAACAGGTACGTGTCGTGATACGCCTCGCCCCAGGGACTCGCATTGGGTACGAAGGCGCCGCCGGTGATCGCGAAGCAGCCGGTTTGATGTGAGTAGGCAAAGATCGGCTCCACCAGGACCGCGCCCGGCCCGCACGGCAGATTCGCTTCGATGGGGCACGGCCCTTCGCGCAGTGGCCACCCATAGTTGGCCCCGGCAATGCCCAGGTTGATTTCTTCCCAGGTTTCCTGACCGACGTCGTTAATGTAGAAGACGGGAGTTTGCTCATTCGGATTGAACGCGATGCGGAACGGATTGCGCAGGCCGTACGCGAAGATTTCCGGGCAGGTATTCGCCGGGGTTGCTGGCTCCCGCGTGTTGCACGGAATGGCGTCCGGGGCGTTGAAAGGGTTGCCAGGAGCTGGAGCGCCGTCACGGGTGATGCGCAGGATCTTGCCGTTGAGGTTGCTGAGGTCCTGACTGGATTGCCAGTGTCCGGCGTCGCCGGTTGAGACGTACAGCAGGTGCTCGTCATCGAAGGCGAGATCGCCGGCGTTGTGCAGGCTCCCGACGAAGATGGCATCCAGGAGGGCGAGTTCTGAGTCGGGATCCAGGAGGCCGTCGTCGCCCATGGTGAAGCGTGAGACCCGGTTGGAGCAATTTGCCGGGAGATCGAGGCAATGCCCAGACTCCCGCGCCCGGGTGTAGAAGACGTAGATGTAGGGCCGCGTCGGGAACTCGGGATCGGCAACAACACCGAGCAGACCCTGCTCTGGTCCTTGCCCAATCCGGTTGGAGAGGTCCAGGATCATCAGCGCGACTCCGGGTGCGGCGTCCGGCGGTGCATCGCTTGCCAGTTGGAAGAGCCAGCCATTCTCGGTGGCAATCAGCAGGTCATCGCCAAGCCAGGCTAGGTCGGTGGGCTCCCCGTAGAGTGTGGCCACCGGATGGTCTTCGAACCCGGGAATCGACTCTGCCGCCAGTGCCTCGGCCCCGAGCGCCAGGCGGAGCATGGGCAAGAGCAGCGCGAGCATGACGCCGCACCGCAGCGGGCGCGCCCATGCCGTAAAGCGCGTGAGCCGGTGGCTGCCGGCAGCAATCAGAAATCCGGGCCGGGGTTCCACACATCGTCTCCTGCTGGGCCTGCTCGCGCGGAAGAACCTTGCGCCCGGCGAGGGCCAACTTGCCCTGACCGGCCCGGGTTGCATAGCGTGGCCACCCGGGCCGGTACGCTCGCCCGGGGCGATTTTCGGGGCGCCACATCCTACCCGCATCTCCAGGCGCCGGGAAGCCGTGGAGGTCACCCGGCCTGCAGCCGTGCGAAAGTCGAGACATGGAGGCATGATGTATCGCGGCGAGCCTGGCCGTTGCCGTGCGGTGGGCGAAGATGCGGCGGATGCTCGCAACCTGTCCGCAATACTGATGGAGTGGCCATCGAGCGTTGTTCGTGCTTGACACGCCTTTGTGACGCAAGCCACCTGCTTGTGCCGGTGCTGCAATGAGCCGCGCCGCATACTTGACCGCAAACTGCGGTCGACGCCTCTGCGGCGACGCGGGGCGCGCCGGCGACGCGGATGGTCGCCCCGTGTTCGCCGCTCCAGCAGATACGCCCGAGGACGCAACGAGTGCCCGCCAGCCGCGAGCCCCATGGCGGTGGTCTCGCACCGTGAGCCCGCCACAGTTCTCCGCGCAACCGGTCGTTCAGCCGCAACTCCGCCCTACCGGAGCGCGACCTGCGATCATGGCCGCCGCTGCCAATCGTGAACCTGATTGGGAAAGCCTGAGGTGATCTGCGATGCCTGGGCAAGCGTTGAATCGACACACCCGGCAAGTGCTGGAACGGATGACCGACGGGTTCTATGCCCTGGACCGCGACTTTCGCTTCACCTACATCAACGCGGCCGCGGAACGGATTCTGGGGCAGGCGCGCGAAGATCTGCTGAACAAGAATCTCTGGGAGCTCTTCCCCCCGCTCATCGAGACCCCGCTCTATGCCGCCTACCACGAGGCACAGGCGACAGGGCAGACCGTGATCTTCGAGTTCTACTACCCGCCCTTCGAGCACTGGATCGAGGTGCGCGTCTACCCCGCCCCGGAGGGCCTCTCGGTCTCCTTCCGGGATATCACGATGAGCCGGAGCATCACCGAAACGCTGCGCGAATCCGAATCCAGGTACCGCTCGCTCATCGACCATGTCCCGGCCGTCATCTACGTGCTCGCGAATGACGAATGGCAGACGCCGCTCTATCTCAGTCCCCGGCATGAGGAACTGACTGGGTACTCCAACGAAGAAGCCCTGGGGCGGAACGGGCACTGGTTGGAGTTCGTTCATCCTGATGACCGCGAGCGGGTTGCGGCGGAGCACCGTCGTTCGAGGGCTTACGGTGAAGCCTTCCGGGCGGAGTACCGCCTCCAGCGCAAGGGCGGGAGTTACGTCTGGGTCCTGGATGAGTGTGTGCCAGTTCGTGACGCCGATGGGCAGGTAACCGCCTGGCAGGGGCTCATGCTGGATGTCACCGAGCGGGTCCAGGCTGACGAGCACGCACTGCGTCTGGTTTCCGTCGTCAATTCGAGCTCCGAAGCCATTATCAGCACGACGCTCAAGGGCATCATTACGAGTTGGAACTCAGCCGCAGAGCGGCTCTATGGCTATGCCACCGCCGACGCCATTGGGCAGTCCGTCACGATGCTCGCGCCGCCGGGGAAGGTAGGAGACGTCGCTGGTCTGTTGGCGCGGGTGCGGCGTGGCGAATCGGTCAATGGGTATGAAACGACGCGGCAAACCCGCGACGGTCAACTCATCGATATATTGCTGACGGTATCTCCGGTTCGTGATGTAAGCGGCGACATTGTCGCCATTTCATCAATTGCCCGGGATGTCACCCGGTTGCGGCAGGCAGAAGCCGGGCTGCGGCTGCGTGATCGGGCCCTGGCGGCCACGACCAACGGCGTCCTCATCATCGATGTCACAGCGCCAGGCAATCCTATCGTCGATGTCAATCCCGCCTTTGAAACCCTGACTGGTTACACCCGCGACGAGGCAGTTGGCCACAGTGCGCGGATGCTTTACGGGCCAGACACCGACCTGGCTGCCACGCAGCGCATTCGGGGTGCGATCCAGTCCGGAAACGACATCACGGAGACGTTACTGACCTACCGGAAGGATGGCACATCCTTCTGGGGACACCACAACGTCGCGGCAGTGCGTGATCCGGCGGGGCGCCTGACCCACTTTGTCGGGATCCTGACAGATGTGAGCAAGCGCATGCTGGCCGAGGCAGCGCTGGCGCAGGAGCGCGATCTCTTGCAGACGCTGCTGGAGCACCTGCCGGATGCCGTCTACATCAAGGACACGGCGTCCCGCTTTCTGCGACTTAACCACGCCACGGCGCGGGAGCTTGGTGTCTCGACGGTCGAGGAGGCCATCGGGAAGACTGATCGCGATTTCTTCCCTGAAGCGCTGGCCGAGGAATACATGTCCGACGAGCGGCGCTTGCTGGCGGCCGGGGAAGCCATGGTGAGCAAGCCCGAACGCCAGACCATGAGTGACGATGGCCGCTGGGTTCTGGCCACCAAGGTGCCATTTCGGGATGCCCATGGCGACATCGTCGGTCTGGTCGGGATCAACCGGGACATTACTCAGCTCCGGCAACTGCAGGAGGAGCGTGATCGGCTGTATGCCGAGCTGGACGCGGAATTTCGGCGTGCCGCCGAGATTCAGGCGCAGATGCTGCCGCATGCCGCCCCGGAGATCATGGGCTACGAGTTTGCCGGTATCTGCCTGCCCGCCCGGCAGGTGGGGGGAGACTTCTTCGACTGGACGGCTGAGCACCATCTCGTGCGCCTGTCGCTTGGGGATGTCATGGGCAAGGGCATGGCGGCTGCGCTGCAGACCGCCATGGTCCGTGCCGCCCTCCGGGCGGTGACGGATCACGCGGTTGCAGAGGTGGTGGAGAAGGTCAACCGGGCGCTTGCACCGGATTTGATCGAGTCCAACAGCTTTATCACGCTCTTTCACGCAAACCTCGACGCCGCAACCGGGGTTCTCACGTACGTCGATGCTGGCCACGGCATGGCTTTTGTGCAGCGCCAGAACGGCACGGTGCAACCGCTGCGCCAGCACGCGTTGCCGTTGGGCATTCTGGTCGATGCCAGGTATCTCCCTGGGACTCTCACGTTGGAACCGGGAGATACCTTGGTCATTTACAGCGATGGACTGCCGGATGCGCGGCCGGAACTGCAGTTGGATGCGGTGGGGATGGCGATGCAGATTGCCGACCTGCCGGATGCGCAGAGCAAGCTGGAGAAACTGGCCGGGCTCGTTGCTGGCACGTCCTCCCGGCCAGATGATTTGACCCTCGTCGTGCTGCGTCGCCGCGAGGAGGTGGGCACGGGTGGGCCCCCATCGTGGGTGCGGGTTCCGCCCGGCTCATGACGGGAAGTGTTTTTCGATGATCCAGATGTTCTCGCCGTTGGGCGTGCGCTGATACTCGAAGCGGTCTGTCGTGAGCTGCACCAACGCCAGGCCACGGCCCCGCTCGCCAAGCTTCTCAAGGGAAACGGTGACCGAGGGCATGACCGGCGTTTCCGGTGGAGCGGCGATGATTCCGCGATCAATGAAGCACCCCTGAAGGTATTCCGGGGCGCGCTCCAGCAGCAGTGTGAACTCCACCAGGGGAGGGTGCGGCGCATGGGCGTGCTGGATGATGTTGGCGGCTACCTCGGCCACCGCCAGCGAGAACTCGTCGCGCCAGCGTTGCGGCAGTGGACGCACTGGCTCCAGCGATGACCAGCACCCAGCCAGCGCAGCGTGGACGACATCCATCCCTACCACCGTTGCCGGCACCTGCAGATCGATCAGGAGCTCGCATGCGCCGTCAGGAGGCATCTCGGAGCGCCTCGTTGAGGGTGGGAGAGATCTTCAGAACCTGATCCAGCGAGGTCAGGGAGAGCAGCATCCTGGACTGTTCACTGGGGTTGGCAATGCGCAGATCGCCGCCAGCTTGCCGGGCAGCGCGCATGCCGCCAATCAGGGAGCCAAGGCCGGCGCTATCGACGAACTCGACCTTGCTCAGGTCGACGATCAGCTTGCGGTGGCCGGCCGCGATGGCGCTGGCGAACTGGTCGCGCGCTTCTGTGACAGAGGTGAAATCAAGGCGGCCGGACAGCCGGACCACCGCTATTCCGCCGGTCTGTGGGTCAAGTGCTATCTGCATTTTTCCTGGCATCGTTGGCCTCCCGCTGGTGACCGTTTCGGGCGATGTCTTGCGCTGGCCACGACCAGTAGCGCATGCATCCCGCTCACGTTGTCCTGGATCTGCCCATCCGCCTTGCAGAACGAATGGTTAATGATTTTCATAATTATCGGCATACCCACTCCAGGAGGCAAGAACCACGCTACCGGGCGTACACAGGGCATCCATGCCTGGGTTGTGCGTACGGATCGGGTGTGGCACCGTGTGCATCGCAGGCACGTGGCCGGCTCGGTGCGGGGCTGATGTTGCCACCGGACTGGTCGCCTATTCGTACACCGCCTGACCGGGGGATCTGCAATGAACTGGATTCCGGTGGCGCTTCTCCTCGTCGCCAGTTGGGCGGCCGTGCCAACCGCGACCGGTAACGTGACGTCCGCCTCGGTGGCGTCTGTCGCCTCGGTGGCGCACGGGGGTGGGCTGCAGCTTGGCGGTACGCCGATCCCCGGCGTGGACACCGCCGTCGCGGATGGTGAGGACGCGACGTGCAGCGATTTCCTGGACCAGGCGATGGCGCAGACCGCGCTGGATGCCGATCCCAGCGACCCGAATGGGCTCGATCTCGACCTGGATGGCATCGCCTGTGAAACGCCGTTCATGACGCCTGCCGCCCCTGCCGCCGCGCCAACGCCAACGCCGGATTCGCCGGCGCCGCGGGAAACACCGGACGTTGATTGCGCGGACTTCGCGTTCCAGGAAGATGCCCAGGTCGTCCTGGATCACGTTGCCGGCGACCCGTACAACCTGGATCCCTCGGGCGATGGCCTCGCCTGCTCGTCGCTGCCGTCGCGCAGCGGATAGCGTTGGCCTCACCTCCCACCGTGCAACGCGAGCCAGGCGAGAGCTGCTGCGCAGAGAAATGCCCCGTAGGGAAGCGTATCGTGCCGTGCGGCGCGCCGCGTGAACACAAGCGCCCCGGCGGCCAGGGCCGCAAGCACCATTCCCGCAAAGAGCACGCGCGGCGTGTGCTCCGGCCCGATCGCCGCGCCAATCGCCGCCGTGATGAGGATATCCCCACTCCCAAGGGGGGCCTCGCCGCTCGACCAGAGCCAGCGGGCGAGTACGACGATCAGGGTCGTAATCGCTGACGCGATTGCCCCGCTGGCAAAAGCCGGCAGCACGCCCTCTGGTGTGGCAGCGGCGATCCCCAGCGCCGCGAGGAGCCCAGGGACGAGCACGACGGGAAACACGAGACGCGCGCTCAGGTCGGTCAGGAGCGTGATCAGGAGCGGGGCGGCCAGGATGGCGACCGTTGCCACTACTGAAACATTCCTCCCGGAGCGCTGGGCAGCGATGGCCACCAGCGCGGCTCCGCCTGCGGCGGAGAACAGGCCCAGCGTGCGCGGCGAAGGCGCGCCGACTCGTACGTTTCGCACGAGGCGATCAGCCACGGTCCAGCATCCCCAGCCGGAGAGCACGCCGAACACGGCGCAGATCAGGACCATGACCACGCGAGAACTATGGGCAAGGCTGATCTGGCGTGCCGCGGGAGGCACGGGTCAGGAAAGGCGGGAGCACCTACTTGAACACCTTCATCGCTTCGAGCGCCACCGGGCCGAGGAGCAGCGCAAGCATGGTTGGCAACATGAAGCCGACCAGCACCGGCATCATCTTGATAGGTGCTTGCCGCGCCCGAGTTTCTGCCGCCTGACGGCGGCGTGTGCGCATCATGTCGCTGAGCGTGCGTAAGGTGTGCCCGAGACTCATCCCGACCTTGTCGGCATGAATGATCGTCGTGCAGGCAATGGCGAGTGCCTCCGACTGGTTGCGGTCGGCGAGCGCGTTGAATGCATCACGGCGGCTCATGCCCGTGTTGAAATCGGCCAGCAAATGGCGAAACTCCTCGGCCGCGACGTTATCCATACGGTTCGAGAGTTGCATCAGCGCAGCGGAGAGGCTCTGGCCGCCTTCCACACAGACAACCAGCAGGTCCAGGACGTCGGAGAGGACCGTGTCCATCTCCCGCGCGCGTTGCCTGGCAAGACGCTTGAGATAGATCGCCGGGAGCCGGGGTACGGCGATGAGCACCGTCGCGGCGGCGCCAACCCCGAGCAGATTGATGCCAAATCCGGCGATAGCCAGCGCCGCGAGCGTTGGCGTCAGCACCAATGTGAACATCTGCTGGAGCCGCCCGTACGCCTCGGAGGAGATCGGCGACCCGGCTCGGCTGAGCAGTGTCCGAGCCTGAGCGGCGCTCTTCTCGTTGCTGAAGCGCGCCACCATCCGTTCGAACAGGGCAGGCTGACGGAGCCGGGGGCGCCAGGACGCCAGCCGTGACGGCGCCGGCGCGCGGACAGCGCGCGACCTGCCGATCTGGTGCCGGGCCAGCCGCGCGGCGACGGGTGACTGCCGGTCCGGGACCGTGACCACCAACGCAAAGACGGCGAAGAAGATCATGATTGGCACGAGGATGAGCGGATCACTGATGGCCTGGAACACGATACGCATGAGACCCCCCAGGGGCGCCTAGTACTCGGCCTTCGCCAGCTTTTGCGAGATCAGGAAGCCGATTAACGACCAGATGATGGCCCCGATCAACAGCAGGCGGCCGATTGGTGAGTGCAGCAGTTGGTCCTGGTAGATGGGGCTGACGGCCACGGAGTACCCGGTGATCACGAAGGGGAGAATGACCAGGATGTAGCTTGTCGCCCGGGGTGCGGCCGTCAGCGATTTGGCCTCGGCGCGGATCTCGCGCCGCTGACGGACGGTCTTGGCCAGGCGCTCCAGGACTTCGGTCAGGTTGCCGCCGGTCTCGCGGTTGACGGCGATGGCCGCCGCCAGCAGATCGACATCCCGGCTATCGAAGCGGGTCGTCAGTGATTCCAGCGCGTCGGTGATGCTCACCCCCATCGTGACTTGCCCGACGATGCGGCGTAGCTCCGAGCGCATGGGTTCCGGCTGCTCGTAGGACGACGACTCGATCGCCTGGAGTAACCCCTGCCCCGCGCGCAGTGACCCGACGAAAAGATCGAGCGTTTCCGCGAGCAGGTTCTCGAACGCGGCAGCCCGGCGCGAGGCCTTCTGGCTTACGACGATACGCGGGATCATGAACGCCGCCAGCGCAATGCCCACCGCAAGAGCCGGGTTGCCGGAGACGACCTGCACAACCCCGAACGCAAGGGCAGCGAGCAGCACACGAAACAGGTAGTAGCGGCCGACCCCGAACTTCACGTTCGCGTGGATCAAGGTGACGCGAGATTTCTGGACGAACGAGAGTTGCGCCAGCCTTCTGGCCAGCGGGGGAGATATGCGGCCGGGCGACTTGCCGAGGACATTGACCCGGGCAATGCGCTGCGGGGTCACGACGGCCACGCGCACCGCGTGTCGTGACAACCGCGCCTGCAGGAGCGCCGACTTGCGGTCTCCGAGGCTGAGCACGGCGATGGAGAAGCCGAGCACCGCAAAAAAGACGGCGATGGTTACCAGCAGCTCCAGGCTCATCATCCTCTCCGGGCGGGGCGCACGTGCATTAGCGGCGATCCGGCGTGGCAAAGAGTTCGGGTGGCGCGGAGTCACCGAGAATTTCGCGCATTTCGTCCGAGTTCGGGGCGAATCCGCTGGCTTCCAGCGAGCGGCTTTCCAGCGTGGTGAAGAGCGCGGGCGGCAAGGGGAAGCCAAAGAGCTCGAGTTTCTCCGCCGAATTCGGGCGAATGCCGGTGGGTTCCAACGTGCCGATGACCTTGTCGTTCTCGTCCAGGCCGTAGCGGCGGAAGAGAAAGATATCCTGCATGCTGATCACATCCTGCTCCATGCCGACCAGCTCCGTTACGTGGGTGACGCGGCGAGAGCCGTCGCTCATGCGCGAGAGCTGGACGACCAGGTGAATGGCTGCCGAAATCTGCTCGCGAATCGCCCTGGCTGGCAGATCGAGGTTGGCCATCATCACCATGTTCTCGACGCGGCTGATAGCGTCGCGCGGGGTGTTGGCGTGGATGGTGGTCAGCGAGCCATCGTGCCCGGTATTCATGGCTTGCAGCATGTCGAAGGCCTCGCTGCCGCGACACTCGCCGATGATGACGCGATCCGGACGCATACGCAGCGCATTCTTGACCAGGTCTCGTTGGGAGATGAGGCCTTTCCCTTCGATGTTCATGGGCCGGGTCTCAAGACTGACCCAGTTTTCCTGGGGCAACTGCAACTCGGCCGGGTCTTCGATGGTGACGATCCGCTCGCGCGGTGGGATATATGAGGCAAGCACATTGAGGAAGGTCGTCTTGCCGGAGCCCGTGCCGCCCGAAACCAGAACATTCAGCTTGCTGCCGACGCAGCCGCGCAGGAATTCGGCCAGCTCCGGAGTCATCGCGCCGAACCGGATCAAATCCCGGTCGGTCAGCTTGTGCTTGGAGAACTTGCGGATCGTCACCGATGGCCCCTTGACGGCCAGCGGCGGAATGATGGCGTTGACGCGGGAGCCATCAAGCAGACGGGTATCGACCATGGGGGACGATTCGTCGATGCGGCGTCCCAACGGGGCGACGATGCGGTCGATGATCCGTTTGACGTGGTCGTCATCGCGGAATGTGCGATCGGAGCGAAAGAGCATGCCTTTGCGCTCGAAAAAGACATCCTGCGCGCTGTTCACCATCACTTCGGAGATCGACTCGTCGTCCAGGAGCGCGGTGATCGGGCCAAACGCGATGATTTCATCGGCGATCTCTCGCATCAGGGTGACTGCCTCGGGGCGGGTGAGTTCGACGCCGGTCTGCTTGATCAGGTCGGCGATGGCATCCTCGATGGCTCTCCGGTAGGCGATCTCATCCGTCTGGGCGGCGACTCGTTGCGCGTCGAGCTCCTGCATCAGGGTGTCATAGAGCCGGTAGCGCAGCTTCTCGGCATCCCGGCTGAGCGTCATGCCGGCGTGCTCGACCGGCACGGCGGAGCGACCGTCGGCGGCAAGAAGCCCAAACTGGCCCACGGCGGCTGGCCCCTTCTGCCCGCCAGTCACGGGTTCAGCCTGGTGTGGCGCCAGGGGCTGCGCCGGGTGTTGGCCGCTCCCCTGGCTCTCGGGACGCCTGGTGCGAAGATAGTCCTGGAGGGAGGGGCGTGAGGTGTTCAGGGTGGCGGTCTCACCGCCCATTCGCCTATCCATCGTGATGGACTCCGGCGAACGGGGCAACCATGCCCCGTTTCTGCTCGAATGCGCCGGCCGGATCCGCACTCACGGATGGCGCTGCCGTGTCGTGAGTCAGGGATGCCGCGTCAACAAGCTCTTCCCAGGAATCCCTGAATGCCCGCTCCAGGGCCTCACTTGCCGCATCGTTGCGGGAGGTTGCGCCAACACTCGATCTGGATACCCCAATCGCCTGAGCCCAGGTTGCGAGAAGTGTGCCGGCCGCCACGGGGTTCGGCGCGTCTGGAACCGCGCCCACGCCCGCATCGTGCCGCCGTTTGCGCCTCCAGCCGCGGCGAGCGCCCTGGTGGTGGGCGCCGGTGACACCCGCCAACTTGCGGCCCAGCCCGATGAACGCGCGGCCAGCTTCCGACTTCGCATCGGACATGACGACGGGCGTCCCGCGGGTCACCGCGCGGATCACCGCACGATCATCCGGGATTTCCGCGTAGATGGGATAGCCGAGCGCCTCTTCCAGTTCGGCGGTCGGCACCTCGGCCCTCCTGGTGGAGCGATTGAGGACCAGCTTGATCTTGTCTCGTGAGTAGCCGGCGGCCTCCAGCAGGTCGAGCGCCGCCCGGGTGCGGCGTACGCTGGGAACCTCTGGTGTCACCACCACCAGCACAATCGAGGAGAGGTCGATGATCAGGGCAGTCAGCGCATCGATCTGGGGACTGGTGTCAATGACGACGAAGTCATGCGTGGCTGCGAGCGATTTCAACGCGTTGCCGACCAGTTCCGGGGTGATCTGATTCGCATCGCCGGGGCTGGCCGGTGCGGCGAGCAGCGACAGGTGGCTGAGATGATCAGTCAGGTACGGCTCGATCAAGTTTGGCGCGGCAGGATCGACCTCCCCGGCAGCATCGATGATTGTCCGCTCTGGCACGAGATCGAGCATGACAGCGCAGTCCCCGAATTGCGTGTCAGCATCGACCAGCGCGACGCGGTTCTCGGTGTCCTGCGCGATGCCTGCGGCAATGTTCACGGCGGCGACCGTCTTGCCAATGCCACCCTTGACGCCGAAGATCGCGATCACCGTGCCGTAGACGTTGCTGCCGCCACCAAGGTCCGTTGTGCCCCGGCGCTCCTGTTCTCGTTGATAGACGAGCATCACCGACTTGCGGACATCGGCTTCCGACGCCGGTAGCACCAGGTAGTCTCGTGCGCCGGCCAGCATCGCCTTGCGCATCGACTCCCGGTCATGGTGAGAAGAGACGGCGACGATGGGCCAGGCGATCTCGCCGGATGTCAACAGGTCGATGGTGCGCAGCCCGCGTACGACGGGTTCTTCGACTGAAACGATGACGACATCAACTTCAAGCCGGCTGGCCCAGGAGACCGCGGCGTTGCCAAAGGGGCTTTCGCCGACGATCGTGATGTCGGGGTACCGCAGTTGGTCGATCAGCCTGGCGCGCGCCTTATCGTTATCATCGACAATCAGCACCTTGACCGTTGGGTGGGTGCTCATCACGCGTGCTCCTGGTTCGTCGCAACTGGCGTTGCTGCCGGTGCTTCAGGCACGTCAGCGTTGGCGACCGCAGTTTCGGATACCCAGGCATCAGTGCCCTCTGCACGAACCAGGAACCAGCCGTCCTGGTACTCAAGCACCTCTGCCCGGGAGCCCCGCGCGAGCGTCATTACGCTGTCCGCACCCAGCCAGGGCGATTCCTGGAGGACCGCTTCCCGGGCTACCACGACGACAGCGGTGACGGGTTCGATGGTGATCTCCGCCGGCGCGATGCCGTCTTCGAGGACCGTGCCTGGTTGCAGCAGGGTGCCGAACCACCAGCGCTGCACGCCGGGTACGTACGGGACCTGGACGCCACCGGTGATGGTGGCGGTTTGGCCTGGCGCCAGATCCTCGCCAGGATCCCAGCGCCACGGATACGTTTGGGAGTCAGTGGCATCGGAGGTGAGGCCGATGCTGTAGACGCCAGCCGGAGCGGCTTCCGCCAGGGACTGCCAGGATATGCCGGCGGCATAGACGTGCCCCGAACCAGCCCCACCACGACCGGCAGGGATGAGCCGCGAGGAGACGTTTTGCACGGTCGCTTCGAATTCCAGGACGCCACCGGCGGGAACGCTGGTTTGCTTGAATCGGGCGTCCGTGATCACGAGGTCCTTTTCGGCAAGGTTCGCTCCAATGAGCTTGAAGGGATCCATCTGAACCCCGCTACTGGTGACCAGGGCTGGAGGAAGTTCGGTGGTCGTGGCATCGCCTGGCGCGCGCAAGAGCAACCGAAACGTGCCATCAGACTGCACGGCCAGCAACAGGCGGAGTGCCTGGGTCGAATTGACGAGAAGGGAGACGCTGGTGGCCTGCGGATTCGGCGCAGGGCCAGCGGCATCCGGCTCCGACGTGGGGTCTGCATCAGGCGCCGGTGGCGGGGCCGTCGTTACTACGCCATCCAGGGATTGCCCTACCGCGAGGACTTCGACATCCTGGACGATGAGTTCGGCCACCGCGAAGGGATCGTCTGACCGGTCGCCCAGATCCTTGTCAATCAGGCCGCCGAGCACCTGCAGTACCCCACTCGCGGGGGTTTCGGGTTTTACTGGCAACAGGTCGTACGAGACGATGACATCCACCCGGTCACCAGGTTGCACGAAGCCGCCGACGCCGACCGTCTCCTCCAGGGCGATGGCCACGGCGCGCATACCTACTGGCACGTCCCGGGCAAACGTCTCGGCCGCCGGATCCGATGAGGCGGCGGTGCTGACCGAGCCTGCCAGAATTTGATCGCCTTTCGGGATATCGACGACCGCCACCTTGCCAATAGCCTGCGTGGACTCGGTCAGGGCGCGGGCGCTCTTGACCTCGGAAGCGACGTAGGCGACCTCGACATCGCCGGCAGTGAGGATCTCCCCGGTGGTAATGGACCGCGCGCCGATCAGCACCGGCTCGCCCGCCGGCGCAGCAGGTTGGACGATCATCGGGGCATCTGCCGGACGGGAGGAGATCAGCACGTACGCGAGAACCGCGGAAACACTGGCGAGCAGCAAGGCCAGCAGGAGGACATTGCGATTGCGCCGGGCAGTCATGACGGTTCAGCTCGCTTTCGAGAGATTGGGATGTGCCGGGGTTGGCGGAGGCTTGGCGTGTCGTGCTGTCGCGTCGTCATCTCAGCCAGCCATCCTGATCGAGACAATGCCGCCACGGCCCGGTACCCAACCATTGGAACCAGGAGCGGCGATGATGTAGGCATTGAGCAATTTCCCGTTGTAGGAGTTTGCCCCCACCGGCGACATCAGGAACGCCGCGAAGCCGACTCCCCAGATTTCCCGGCTGGACCCACCGGGCTTGTTCGTCGCAAGGGGCAGAATCAGGACGCATCCGTCGTAACTGGTGACGCCCTTCGGGCACCCACCTGGGCCGTTCACATCGGAGCGCGTGGGCCCGGCTCTGGTGCCGTTGACCCACTCGATCCAGTCTGGCAGCGTTTCGTCTTCATTCTCCTCACTGTTGGCCAGGCCCTTGAACTGGCTCCCTTCATCGCAGCCTGCGCCTTCCTGCGAGAGGCGGGAATCCCAGATGCGAAAGGTCTTGCCGACGGCGTTCGGATTGATCGTGAGCGGGTCGTCGTCGAGCAGAATGGACGTGGTCGTCCCGCCGTTGTTCGTATTGGGATCGGCCGTGACGTCCCAGCTTCCGAATCCGCAGACGATGAACGGGGCGTCTGCCTTGACACCGGACGCCACCTGCACGCGAGCGATGGCGGAGGCGGTGACGACGGACGAACCCGGTGCTCCCGGAATCACCGGCAGGAAGAAGGCACGCACGGTTTCCTGGGTGCGCACCAGCACCCCTGAAGCGGTGCTCGGAATCGGGCTCGTACAGTTCCCCGCGACGGGTGTGTTGCTGTCGTTCACGTACCGGCATTCGAGAACGGCCGGCACAACCTCACCCTGGCCGTTCGCGCCGACCACGGTGTTCACGTCGGCTCGCGCGCTGTTCGACTTCGACAACTGCCGGGCCCCGGCCAGCGCTCCGGCATCGGCCGCGGCCTGGGCTGTGCGCCGGGCGTAGAGATAGACGCCGCCGTCGACCGCCAGTCCCAGCATGCCAATCAGGGGCACCAGCATCAGGGCCAGCATGATGGTGGCCTGCCCACGCCGGGGCTGGAGGGACGAACGCGAGCAGCCCGGCCGCGGGCGCGAGCGATGCGCAGCGAGACGGCCGACCCAGCGGGTCATCATGTCATGCACCTCGCCTTGGCCGTTGAGCTGACGGTGAGCACCCAGTCTGCGCCCGGCCCCAGGGCCTGCAGGGCGGAGAGGGAGAGGGGGCTGAACACGCGGGAGGCTGTCACGGTGACAAAGCCGGTCTGGCCCACGCTGCCGGCCCCGCTGCAGGTGGTGTCCGCGTTGCGCGAGACCGTCAGGCCTGCCGGGACCGGATTGGGCTGGAAGTGCTGCCGCACCCGTTGCTCGGCGCCCGCCAGGTCCGCCGGGTGGAGGGAGCCATAGATGGCCCCTTCCATGGCCGCGTTGCGGATCCCGATGTAGTCAAAGACAAAGCGGCCCGCATCGACTGTCGCCAGCGCGATGAGCAGGACGACCGGGAGCACGAGGCAGAACTCGATGATGGCCTGACCGGGCATGGTGCGCCTGGCGCTGGCCGTGAGCCGCGGCGTGATCACGGATTTCCAGGAAGGCGCCGTGCGCGTAATGCCCACTATTCGACCCTGACTGATGCCGAGGCATCGATGGTCAGCGATGGCAACGCGGGCACCAGGCCGACGACGAGCGAGACGGGCAGGGTCGCCGTCACGGTCAGCGTCGAGCCGTACGCGCAGCCGCCGGGGCATGACGCGACGACGGTCGCGTTTGCCAGGCCGGCCTGCGCCTGGACGCGAGTGCGCACTGGGGCATCGTTGAACGGCTGCGTCACCCGGCCCAGCCGGGCGCCTTCGCGCACGGCGTTTTCCAGTTGCGCCTTCAGGAAGACGATGCGGCCGAGGTCGAGCGTGCCGAAGACGATCAGCAAGATAATCGGCAGGATCAGCGCGAACTCGACCATGGCCTGGCCGCGCCGGGGCCGCGCCAGGCGTTGGGCGCAAACACAGAAGGTGCTCAACGCGGCAACCCCGGGGAAATCAACAGCGCCACCAGCATCCCGGCGGCGATGGGTACGGCGAAGGGGATAGAGAGCCCGCTGCGGGCGCGCGGCGCCTGGCCGGCCCGCAGATCGCCGCGCATCCCGCTGGCGATCTGGGCCAACTGGCCGCCCTGTCGCAGCCAGAGCAGGGCGAACAGGCCGCCAGCGGCCAGCGCGTAGAGACTCAGCCAGAGGACGAACAGCGGCCCGGCAACCGCGCCCAGCGCCGCGATGAGCTTCAGATCGCCCATGCCCCAGCCGAGTCTGGCCACCGGCAGCAGAAAGAGGAGGACGCCGACCAGGAGCCCGGCTACTGCCACGAACAACCCGTGCACCCCGCCACTCAGCGCGCCCATGACCAGCCCGGCGACGGCCAGGGGCAGCGTCAGGGCATTGGGGATGCGGCGCGCGCGCACGTCGACAACCACGGCGATAGTGGTGGCGGCGGCCATCAGCGTGATCCGAAGGAGGGTTGTGTCAGCGGTTTCGGCAAGGCCAGGCGGAAGCATCACGTATTCCTGAAAAACCGAAAGTGAAACGAAGGAAGGGCATACCGCGTCCAGAATCCTGGCCGGTATGCCCCCGGGCGCGCCGCAGCCCATCTGGCGCGGCGCGTGCGCCAGCGTGATTACGGCGTCGTGAGCTCAGTCCCGACGGTGTCGAACTGCGTGGAAACCGCCGGGCCGACGATCCGGATCGCGGCGATCGCGGCGATCGAGATCAGGGCCGCGATCAGGACGTACTCGATGAGGCCCTGGCCATCCTCGTCGTAGAGGCGAATGCCGGCCATGGACAGAACGTGCTCGACGTAAACCAACATGGAATGCTCCATCTTCCCCGTTTATCTCGCGTACCGCACCGGCACACACTGTTTTCACAGTATGGGAACGGCTCCGCTGCAATCGCGTCACGCCAGGGTCTCGGGTGTTGCAAAACCATGCCAGTTTCGGTGGTTTGTTCTCGACAAACAGAACGTGAGAGGGAACCATCACGTTCGCCCGGACCGTGGCCAACATGATCACGAACACCGAATGGGAGGAGGGCTATCTGAAAGCCTGCCGGTTCCACCGGCGCCATGCGGAGGCCGGAATGCGCGGAGAAGCGTGCAACGGGGGCGCATAATCGGCCCAACTGGCGGCCCGTCCCGGATTGAACATTGGGACTCGTGGCAAGAGGATGAGCATGAAATGAATGGAGATGTAATTTATGTTGTATTATAAGTAGAAGGTCATGAAGCGGCAGTTCGAGTTCCCTTTCCGCTGCCTCCCCTGTCAGGACTCGCTGCGTAGGACGGCGTGAACTCGCCGAGTTCTGAGCCGGCGTAAGGGATTCGATTGATGGTCGCTCGAGGCCACGCGTTTCGTCACTGTATGCACCCGGATTTTTCAGCCCTGCTCACCGAACCGATTGTGACCAGCGATTCAACGCCGGAATCAGTATTGCAATACATCGTCGATCTTGCGCGCGAGGTCGTTCCCGCACGGTACGCGGCACTGGCGATCACTGGCGAATCTGAACGTGACGCGCGCTTCTTCTCGTCAGGCATGGGCCCGGCAGTGCACGATTCCCTTGAGCACCCTCCTCAGGGACAGGGCCTCCTTGGGCATCTCCCGCACGCCCGCGGGCCGCTCCTGGTTTCGGATGTTGCCGCTGATCCCCGGGCGACGGGATTTCCGCCAGGTCACCCGCGGATGCAGTCACTGCTGGGTGTGCCCCTGCGCCTGGGGGAGCGGCAACTTGGCAGTCTCTATCTCTCGGAGCGTTGGGACGCGGAATCCTTCACGGAAGCAGATGCCGCGACTATGGAGCTTTTTGCAGCCCAGGCCGCGCCAACCATCGACCGTGCGCTCGCCTCCCATTGCATCGGAGACGAAGACGTCGCCGCGATAGCGGTCCTGAAGACCTACGTCGCCTCCACGATCGACCGGGCCCTGGCCTATCAGCGGGTCGAAGAGCAACGGGATCAGCTCCGGATCATTCTCGATAGCTTGCCAGCAGGTGTGCTGATTCTCTCTGGGCCCGACGGCCGGATCGAGATGACGAATCGCGCGCTGACCGGCATGGTATTTGGTCAGACTGCTCCCCCCGGCAGGTTGTTGGCAAACAGTCGTGAGGTTCACGTCCTCCGCGCCGATGGCTTGCCTCTACCCCCTGGGGACGAACTCTCGACCCGTGCCCTGCAAGGCCAGGAAATTCGCAACCAGCAGTTCTTGCTGGAGACCGCCCAGGGCCGCCAGATGCCGGTTCTCGTCCAGGCTACGCCGCTGCCGGACACCTGCGGCGAGGTGACAGGGGCGGTGCTCGTGTTCCAGGACATCACGCGCCTGCGCGAGGCCGAGCAGCTCAAGGAAGACTTTCTCTCGCTCGTTTCCCATGAGTTCCGCACGCCCCTGACGACCATTCACGGCGGGGCACATCTGCTGATGAACCAGGGTGAGGAACTGGATGCCCAGACGCGTCGAGAGCTCTTGCACGACATTGTGGAAGAGAGCGACCGGCTGCACCGCATGCTGGCGAACATGTTGGTGCTCACCGAAGTGATGTCCGGGCGGCTGGAAGCCAGGCTGGAACCCTTGCCGGTCGAGCAGTTGGTGCGCGCCGCCGCGACCTCCGCAGCCGCCCGCACCGGGATCCACACGTTTCACGTCGAGTTCGCTCCCGGCCTGCCGCCCGCTCAGGGCGACGCCGCGCTCCTGGCGCAGGTGCTCCGCAACCTTTATCAAAATGCCGTCAAGTACTCGCCCGGGGGTGGCAAGATCCTGACAACGGTCTCCTGCGATGACCGGATGCTCTCGATAGCGATCTCCGACGCGGGAATTGGCATTTCTGGAGCGGACCTTGAGCGCGTCTTCGACCGCTTTTACCGTGCCGGCGCCGACCCGAGCGTGCATGGGAGCGGCCTCGGTCTCTACCTCAGCCGCAACCTCGTTGAAGTCCAGGGTGGCCGGATCAGCGCGAGTTCAGCGGGCATCGGAAGCGGCGCGACCTTTACCGTCACCTTGCCCATCGACCCGAACTGGAACCCGGCTGCAGCCGAGGACCTGGCCGCGCCGGCCGATACGGAGTAACCACCATGGTACGCAAGAAGCAGATTTTGGTTGTCGATGATGAGCCCGCAATCGTGCGGTTGGTGCGGGTCAAACTCGAATCCGACGGCTATGCCGTGCTCACCGCCAGCCGGGGGGATGAGGCCCTGCAGATGCTGCAGGTCGATCGCCCTGATCTGGTTATCCTCGATCTCATGATGCCCGAAATGGACGGCACCGAGACATTGCGCCGTATCCGTTCCCGCAGTCAGCTCCCCGTCATCATGCTGACCGCACTCGGTAGCGACCGGGAAAAGGTGAAGGGTCTGGAAGGTGGGGCCGACGATTTCGTCACCAAGCCATTCAATCCCGATGAGTTGGCCGCCCGGGTCGCGGCGGTCTTGCGCCGGACACATGGCGACGCCGCGCGCAGTGCCCTGACGGTCCTGCGCTATCCAGGCGTCGAGATCGATCTCGATCGCCGCCACGTCACGGTGGCCGGGAACGAGGTGCGTTTCAGCCGGACGGAGTGGGCGCTGCTGGATCAACTTGGTGGCAACGTCGGGCGGGTCATGCTGCATGAGGAGCTGTTGACCAGGATCTGGGGCCCCGAATTCCGCAATGAAGCATCGTACTTGCGGACCTGGGTGAGCCGTATCCGATCGAAGCTCAAGACTGGTCCAGACGACGAGACGTTCCTCACGACCTTTCCAGGGATCGGCTACCGGCTCGAAACGCCGCCTGAATAACCCTTCCTCACCTGTGCCGCGCAGCCCGGGCCGGCTCCGTTGCGATTTTGTAATGCTTTCTCGCTTCGCTTCACGGGGATGCCACAGGCGCCTGACTACAGTTTCAGGGGCTCGTGCATGGGCCGGAAGGAGCGGAAATGGTCGGGCACCTTTGCCAGGAAGAAATTGAGGCCGTCCTGCAGAGACGCACGCTCGGCCGCATCGGGTACTACCTCGGTGATTCGCCCAGCATCGTGCCTGTTACGTTCGCCTATGACCAATCGTGTGTCTACGTTGCCAGCGGGCCCGGTCAAAAGATCGACGCTATGCGCGCACGGCCCGATGTCTGCTTCGAAGTCGATGAAATCAATGCCGCGGGAATCTGGCGCAGTGTCATCGCGGACGGCGCCTACGAGGAGTTGACAAGTGAGGCTGATCGCTGCGCCGCGCTGATCAGGATCAATCGGGTCCTGCCCGTACACATCCCCTGTGCTCAGGCTGCACCGGACGCCGTTATTGTGTTTCGCATTCGCTTGCTGGAAATGACCGGCCGGTTTGGCAGGGAACTGCGAGCGAGCACCGAGTCACCCAGCAGGAGCCGCCTCTGCGCGGTCGCCGGGGATGCGCGCCACGGGCAGATCATGGCACTCAGCCTTGCAGGAGAGTAAGCCCATCATGATTCGATTCAGCGCGAAGCATCACGAGCGCGGCGCGGCTCGATTCAATGCCGGGGCACCCCTGGGAGGAAGGACGCGGGCGATGGCGACCTGCGCACTGATGGTGCGCACAGGCCTTGTGGTGTTGCTGATGTGGCTGGGGGTGCAGGTGGGCGGCACTCCGACGCTGGCCGCATCGGCTCCTTCCAATGCCTTCGCTGCGCCAGGTGCGGCAAGCGCGGCGTTCCTGGCGCCACTGCGCGATGCCCAGGCAGAGCACTCTCCGGAGGCCGACAGCGCCGCGGGGCCTGATCAGGTCGCTGCGATCACTGCGCTGGTGAACCGGCAGGGAGCGCGGAGTGCCGGAAACCTGGAGCGAGTGTCCTCGATCGAGGTGCTTAACCTCTCGGTTGCCCCGGCGTTTGTGGTTGATGCCAGGGAGAATCGCGCCTCGGCGGCCCGGGCTGCGTCTGCCGTCGAGGCTGCACGCTCCGCCGAGGCCGCGACCGAAGCCCAGGCAGCGACAGACGCCGCGGTTGCCGCCGCTCTCGCTGCCGACCAGGTGCAAGACGACGCCCGGGCCGCCGCACTGGCAGCGACGCAAGAGGCTGCCGCTGCCGCTGCCGTTGACACCGCTCTGGTGGCCGACCAGGCAGACGATGAGGCACACGTGGCCGCGTTGACCGCGACGCAAGAGGCAGATGCCGAGTCGGACAAAGCGGCTGCCGTTGCCGCCGCCCTCGCGGCTGATCAGGTGAAAGACGAGGCCACTGTTGCCGCGTTGACCGCGACGCATGAGGCGGAAGTTTCCGCCGCGGTTGCGGCCGCCCTCGCGACTGCCCAGGTGAAAGACCACGCCCAGGTTGCGGCGTTGACTGCGACATACGAGGCGCAAACCTCCGCCGCCAACGCGACCGCCACCGCCGAGGCTCAGGCAGCGGCGAGTGCCATTCGACGGGCTGAAGCTGCCGCTGACTCTGCCAGAGCGAGCGCGGAGGCACAGACGGCTGCCGCAGTGGAACACAACCGTCAGGTCTCGCAACGGGTGACGACCCTGCTGCTGTCGCTGGCGCTGCTGCTCGGTGGGTTCCTGTGTTTCAGATTCTGGCGAAGTCGAAAGGAGCCGTTTGTGCTGAAGGCACAGCCGGTCAGCGGGACAACCCATGCCCATGCTTGAGTGGCCAGAAGAAACCGAGACGTTGCCCCCACCGCTGCGCTCGATCGGTGAGGACGGGCAGGTGGCGAGCAACGAGCCCTCCTGCAGGCCCATCAACTATTTGTTTGGGAAGCAAGCAGACGCACCTGCCACGCCACTGGAGACCGCTGACCGCGTCATTCGGTACGAGCGTGGCGGCATCGTGTGCGCGATTGACGGGCCGGTCGGAACGCTGCGTCAGGTGGTGATCGAGGAAGACGTCGCGGAGGTCAAGGCCCTGGTAATTCGCCTGTCGGCCACCGGTGAATCGGTGCTGGCGCCACCGGAGCTGGTAGACCGGTGCGTTGGGACGTCGCTTCTCCTCAACGTGACCAAAGAGCAATTTGCCAGAGGCGCGAGCCGATCACCGCGGTTCAACCCGCGGATGTTTGCCCGCGCGGATTCTGGAACGGTGAGCACGATGATTCCCGTTGCGTTTCGCGGCGATAAGCAGCGGTCGATCATCGAGATCTCGGACGACGCCCTGCAAACGGGCGAGGTGCTGGAACCGTTGGGTTACCCACCTGATCCGCCCACTCGCCGGCCATGGTGGAAGAGGGTGGGCCGATCACAATGATGGCGCACCTGGAAGGCGCGCATGCCCGGCTCACTTGCGTCCGCGGAGTTCAGGCGTGACCACGGTTGTCAACGCACGGACGGGACAGGTGGTCCTGCGTGATCTGAGGGAAGCGCGTGGGCCCTGGGGCAAGTTCATCGGGTTGATGTTTGCCCGTTCACTCGATCGTACTCACGGCCTTCTGTTTCGGCCCGCCCGGGGCATGCACACGCACTTCATGCGTTTCCCGATCGATCTGATCTACCTCGACGATGCGTGCAACGTCCAGGCGATTCGGGAGGCGATGGCGCCCTGGCGATTCGACTTTCAATTGGCAGCGGCCGTGATCGAGGTCAATGCGGGGGTCGCGCGGTCCGGCGACATCCGGGTCGGTGACCGGCTCTGCATCGAGGGCTCGTAGCTCGCGGCGAACCCAGGGTTGGCTTTCACGCTGCCCTGGTGATCAGGAGCCGGGCTGCGGATTGTTCGTCAACTGTCCCGCCGGAAGCAGGAATGCTGGGACTTCCGCGCCATCGACATCGATCATGACCGCCAGGTCACCCGATGATGTGCTCGCGGGCGCGTGGAAGGGCACCGCGATGGTGACCCCAGGCGCAAGGTCACGTGGCTCCGAGCATGAGCGCGAGGCGCCCTCGCTCACTTCTGCCATTGCATCGCTGAGGCCGGCATCGGGAGTGTAGCGGCCGCCGGGCGTGATCAACGTTACCTGTTCACAGCCGACCGTGCGGTCGCTCTGTCCCTCGGCCACGCGCAGCATGCACGCGATGACTCGCTCGTCGCTGGCGACCTCACCGGCGCACGTCATCACGAACCGTAACCCCGGTGTGCATGCGGAATGGCCAGCCGCCCAACGGCTGCTCATGTCGGTGGGCACGTCGGTCGTCACAGGAATCGAAATGCCGATGCCGTTGCAACCGGGTCCGTAGTCGGCATTGCGCTGCTTGAGTTCCTCGATGTATCGGACGTGCGACGGAGGCGCCGGGTCCTGGGCCAGTGTCGTCCGGAGCGTGCCCGCGAAGGTCACGAGGCAGATCATGATGAGGAGTGTTCGTCGGTACCGCATGGCTTCTCCCAGTCCTCCGTCGTCGGGAGTCAACGCGTATGCCGCGCCACGTCGTCCCGGTGAGGGGCGTCTTTCTGGGTGGTATCGGCAGGATTCATGATGAGGCCTTACCGAGTCTCAGGCGTAGTCACGTTCACCGCCAATAGCTGCTCGACGGCGGTGAGCAGTTGACCGAGCAAGACGGGCTTGCTCAGGAAGGCGGTATGCATGGGGAGGGAGGCCGTGTCGAGCGGGGCGTCTGTCATGGCGCCGCTGATGACCAGGATAGGCAAGTTGGGCGCTTGCCGGCGAACTCTGGCAAGGACGCTCCACCCCGTCAGGCCTGGCAGGAGCAAATCGGTGATGAGCAAATCGGGCAAGGCCCTGTCCACCATCTCCATGGCGACGCGGCCATCCGCGGCAGTCTCGACGCAATAGCCTTCGTCCGACAAGACATCATCCAGGAATGAGCGTACCCCCGGGTCGTCTTCGACGATGAGAATGCGGGTCATGGATGCGTACCTCGATTCCGGGCGCCGCTATCAGGGTAGCTGAGAGAGCGAAAGCGACGCACCGTTGCGGCCGTTTCCGAGCTATTGCCCAGGAGCACCGGCCGAGCCGTTACCCTTGGCATCGCCCTGTCCCGTGCGCCTGCGGTTCCTGGCGTTCAGAACGCCGGCATCGGTCAGGACCGCCGCACCCCCGGTGCTGCCTCCCGGCAATGGTCGCCGTGGTTCGGCGTGGGTCGGGCGGTGTGTGAGCAGGCTCAACCGCCCATCGCGCAGCATGCTCTGTACCCTCCACGTCATCTGTATCGCAGAGCTGCACTGCTGACCATGCTAGCAACTGCCCCGTTTCAGGCGGAGTGACATTGCGCCGGCCGCCGTTACAGAGTTGTGTCAACCGTGCCACCGACCGTAGTGGTCGCGCCTGATGCGCCCGTGTGTCGATGACGGCCTGATCACTCTCGCCAGGCGCCGGGCGCGCGTGGTCCAGGAAAACGCGCCTGGCGCTCTTCACCCACGCGTGGTCATGCAGGCCGCAGGTTAGCGGCGGCGGCGGAGCAACTGATCCAGGCCGACCGCGAGCATGATCAGCAAGCCCTGCACGATCTGCTGGTAGATGGTGTCGATGCCGAGCAGGTTGAAGCCATTGCCGATCATCGCCAGGATCAGCACACCAAGGACGGCGCGCCAGATCGCGCCCTGGCCACCCATGATGCTGGTGCCACCGACTACCGCCGCCGCGATGGCCTGCAACGCCAGTTCCATCCCGAGGTCGGGCTGGGCCGAACTCGTGCGGGAGGCGGCCAGCACGCCGGCGATGCCGGCGCTGAGGCCGGAAATGATGAACGCAATTGTCCGCACCTGCTCGACGCGGATGCCCGAGAGACTCGCTGCCTCGGCATTGCCGCCGACTGCGTAGAAGTAGCGCCCGAGCGTGGTGCGCGAGAGTACAAACGAGGTCGCGATGGAGAAGAGCGCGAAGACCCAAACGGTGTATTTCGCGCCGAGAAAGGTGGCGGTGCCGAGAATCTTGAACGTGGGGTCGGTGACGGTGACGATGAGGCCGCCGGTGACCAGGATGGCGATGCCCCGGAAGACGATGCTGGAGGCCAGCGTGGCGATGAACGAGTTGATCTTGACATTGTTGACCAGCACGCCGTTGACGATGCCCAGCGCCGCGCCAAAGAGCATGCCCGCCACAATGCCCACCCAGGGATTGGTGAGCAGGGCCAGCTTGCAGGCCGCCACCGCAGCGACGGCGAAAATCGCGCCAACCGAGAGATCGAAAACTCCGGCGATGATGCCGATGGTCACGCCGCAGGCGACGATGCCGACCGGCGCCGACTGATCGAGGATGTTGAGCAGGTTGCGCTGCGTAAGGAATTTGTCCGTGGCCAGGCTGAGCGCGATGAAGAGCGCGAGGAAGCTGAGGACGATGCCGTAGGAGCGGACATCAATGCGATCCAGGGCGGCGAAACGCTGCGCTGGCGCGTCGAGCGGTTCTGTCCCGAGGTTGCTGCTGCTCATGCTGTGCCCCCTGCGGCCAGCGGCGCCTGGAACGCTGCGCTCATCACCGCGTCTTTGGTTGCCGCGTCAGCCGGGAACTCCGCGACCAGCCGCCCGGCGCGCACCACGAGGACGCGGTGCGACAGGCCGAGCACTTCTTCGATCTCGGAGGAGATCAGCAGGACTCCCATTCCTTCCCCGGCCAGCCGGACCAACAGTTCGTAGATTTGCTGCTTTGCGCCAACATCGACGCCTCGGGTCGGCTCGTCGGCCAGGAGAACCTTCGGGCGCAGCAGGAGCCACTTGGCGAAGAGGACCTTTTGCTGGTTGCCGCCGGAAAGCGTGACCACCGGGGCCTCAATGGAGCGGGTGCGCACATCGACCTCTCGCACGGCGTCGCGCGCTACCTGCCGTTCTCGGCGCGCATCGACGACGCCACCGGGCGCCAGTTCCGGCAGAATGGCGATGGTGGCGTTCTCGCGCACCGCTCGCTCCATGAAGAGGCCCTGCTCCTTGCGGCTCTCCGGCAGCATGGCGATGCCGGCGGCAGCGGCATCGCGCGGGGAGCGGATGGCGACCGGCTGGCCATCGACCAGGATGCGACCGGCATCGAGGGGATCGGCGCCGAAGATGGCGCGCGCGATCTCGGTGCGCCCGCTACCCACGAGCCCGGCCAACCCGACGATCTCCCCGGCCCGGATCTCGAACGAGACATCCTCGATGGCGCCCCGGCGCTGCAGATGCTCGGCCGCCAGCACCGTTGGCGCGCTGGCGGGGAGGGCTGGCCGCGCGGGGAAGGCGAGCTCAAGGCGGCGTCCAATCATGGCGGCCACCAGGGTTTCCGCCGTCTCCTGCGCGGCCGGCGAGGTGCGGACCAGGTGGCCGTCACGCATCACCGTGACCTGATCGGAGACGGCGAGGACCTCATCGAGGAAGTGGGAGACCAGGACGATGGCCGTGCCCTCGGCGGCGAGACGGCGGACAATGGCCAGCAGCCGGTCGGTCTCGTCCGCCGTGAGGCTGGCGGTTGGCTCGTCCATCAGGATGAGGCGGGCGTCGCGCGCCAGGGCGCGCAGAATCTCGACCTTCTGGCGGTCGGCAAGGCGCAGGTCGCCCACGAGGGTATCGCCGGGCACGCCGAAGCCGGTGCGGGCATCGAGCGCCGCAAAGCGCCTGCGCAGCTCGTCCCGCTGCACGACGCCGAAGCGGCGCGGTTCCACTCCCAGGAACACGTTCTCCCGCACGCTGAGTTCCGGGACGAGCGCCAGTTCCTGGGCGATGGTGGCGATACCAGCGGCGAGCGCATCGCGCGGTGCGCCGAAGCGGACCGGGCGGCCATCGACCAGCACTTCGCCGCCGTCCGGCTGATACACGCCGCCGATGATCTTGGCCAAGGTCGATTTACCAGCCCCATTCTCGCCGACCAGGCCGTGAACTTCGCCCGCGTGCAGGGTGAGTGAGACGTCCTCCAGCGCCTGGATGCCGCCAAAGCGCTTCGAGATGTTGCGCGCGTCGACGAGGGTGATGGGGGTTGGGGGTGGTGTGGTCATTGGTGTGGAGAACCCTCACCCCCAGCCCCTCTCCCTGTGCGCAGGGAGAGGGGAGCCGGTAGGTGGCCTGGTGATGGGAGAGGGGTTGGACTGAGGGCTTACGCGTCCCACTGGCCTTCAAAATTCTTGGGCAGATTGTCCTTCGTCCCGAGAGGCGTCGGCAGGAGCTTGGTGGTATCGACCGAGGACGGCACCTCTTCGCCGCGAGCGGCGCGGATGGCGACGGAGGCGGCCTCCTTGCCGGCGCTCTTCTCCGCGTCGGCCCAGATGGCGAACCAGCGGCCTTCCTTGACGGCGGCGACGGCCTGGCGCGGCGCGCCGTTGCCGATGAGGGCGACGCCGGTGATGCCGGCGTCGGTCAGCGCCTGCTCGGCGCCGAGGATTGCCTGGGAGGAGCCGATGATGACGTTGACGTCCGGGTTCGCCTGGAGCACGTCCTGCGCGGCGGCAAGGCCGGAGGCCTGGGTGTAGCCGCCCTCCGGCGAGGCCACAAGTTCGACGCCCTCGGCCGCCTCGAGGCCCTTCGTGACCGCCTCGGTGCGGGCGTTATCGAGCGGCAGGGCGCGGAAGCCCTGCAGATAGGCGACCTTGCACGGGTCGACGCCGAGCGACTCGCAAGCCTGAATGCCAAGCTCCGCAAGGCCTTCCCCGTTGGCAACGATCGAGGTGCCGACATAGGAGGTCATGCCCTCCACCTGTGGCTCAATACTGGCGTAGTCGGTGCCGATGGGGGTGAACTCCCCGACGACGACGATGCCGGCGGCCACGGCTTCTTCGACCACTGGCACCACGGAGTTACCATCGTTCGATTGAATGACGAACGCCTGGTACTCACCGGAGGTGATGGCGTCCTGGATCTGGGCGACCTGGGTGGCGGAGTCGAAGTTGGGGTCGAAGAAGCGGGCGGTCGCGCACAGTTCCTCCGCGCCTTCCTGGACGCCGGCCCACGTGGCCTGGGCGAAGCCGTTGGCGGCGGCGAAGCCGAAGAAGGCGACGTTGATCGGCTCGACGGTCGAGCAGTCGAGGGCGGCGGCCGGGGTGGCGTCCTGGGCCACGGCGGCGGGCGTGCCGAACGCAGCGAGGCCGACGGCCAGGGGCGCGATGGCCAGGACGGCCAGCGCCTGCTTCACACGGGTAAATCGGTTCACGGATCTCCTCCTTCGCCGAGCGATCTTCAACGCGCTGCAAGAATGACCAGGTTCACCGGGGCGGGGCTATTCCACCCCGTACACCTCCCGCGCTGCCTCCGGGGAAACGTGTCGGTTGCGGACATCGGCGCGAACCGCCTCGGGGTCGCGGTCCTCAGGCTTGCCGAAACCGCCGCCCCCGCCGGTCATCGTGCGCACGACGTCGCCCTTCTTCAGCATGACGCGGCTGCACTTGAGCATGCGCTGCTCGTCCGGGCGGCCCGGATTGACGACGACGATGGGCGGCGTGGCGTCCTGGCCGCCGAAGAGGCCCCAGCCGGGGGTTTTCGAGCGCTCGAACCACAGGAACATCATCGTTTCGTCGCCGTCGAGCGTGTATTCGCGGATGATGCCGTTGCCGCCGCGCCATTTGCCGGGTCCGCCGGAATCGGTGCGGTAGCCGTAGTGGGTCATGCGCATCGGATACTTGGTTTCCAGCACCTCGATGGTGAGGTCCTTGAGCGAGCCGTTGACGTTGTTGATCAGCCCGCTCTCGCCGTCCGAACCTTCCCAGCCGCCCCAGCCGCCGACGGTCGGCTCCAGATCGAGCCAGGGGCGGCCATTGCGGGGATCGACGCCGGAGAGGCTGATCACCATCGAGTCGCCGTAGCTGGCGCCCGCCGCCTGCTGCGGCATGACATCCGAGAGGGCCTTCACGACGAGGTCGATCAACAGGCCAAGCTGCGAGAAGTACCACTGGCAGGGGGCGGGCGGCTGCGCGCCGAGCATCGAGCCGGGGCGAACCGTGACCGAGAGCGGTCGGAAGCCACCGCCGTTCGGCGGGTTATGCGGGTTGATGAGCAGCTTGTAGGCGACGCGGCAGGCGGAGATGGCCTGCGCCTCGCCGCAGTTGACCGGGCCGCCCCGGGAGTCGTCGGTTTTCGAGAGGTCGATGGCCATTTCGTCGCCGCGAATCTCGACCGACAGGCGCACCCAACAAGGCTCGTCCGAGTTGCCGTCGTTATCGAGGCAGCCCTCGGCGGTGTAGACGCCGTCCGGGATGGCGGCCACGGCTGCGCGCTCGAAGCGCTCCGTCTGGGCGAAGATCGCCTCGCGGGCGGCGGCGATGGTCTCCGGGCCGTAGCGCGCGATGATGGCCGATAGCCGATCCTGGCCGGTGCGGGCGCAGGCGATCTGCGCGCCGAGGTCGCCGATGGCCGGGTAGGAGAAGCGGCTGTTGCGGCCGAGCAGATCGGTGACATCCGGCTTCTGCACGCCGCCCTCGACGACCTTGGTGGGGCCGAGGCGGATCCCTTCCTGGTAGATGGAAGTGGAATCCATCGGGCCGCCGGGATCCTTCGCGCCGACATCGAGCCAGTGCGCGCGGGACGCGGCGAAGCCGACCAGGTCGCCATCGTGGAAGATGGGGCCGAAGACGGTCATATCGTTGAGGTGGGTGCCGGTGAGGTAGGAGTCGTTCATGATCCAGACGTCGCCCGGCTGCCAGACCTCGCGCCCGTACATCTGCTCGGTCAGTTTGGTGCAGATCTCCAGGTTGCCGAGGAAGATCGGCAGGCCCGCCGACTGGCCAAGGACCTGGTGATCGGCATCGAGCAGGGCGACCGAGCAGTCCTTCATCTCGTAGATGACCGGCGTGTAGGCTGAGCGGATGAGGGTGGCGTTCATCTCGTCCGCAGCGGCGGTGAAGGCGCTGCGGATGATCTCGGTGGTAATCGGGTCGATCTCGACGGTGGTCGCCATCTCGTTGCTACTCCTTGCCGGCCGCGATGACCAGCGAGCCGAAAGGATCGACGCGCAGGGTGGCCCCGGGCGGCACGACGGTGGTTGCCGTGGGCTCGGAGACGATGGCGGGGCCCGCGATGACTGTGCCAACGGGGAGGTCGTCCCGCTGGACCATGGGGGTCGGCAGGGCGGTGCGCCCGAAGATCACCTCGGCGGTCGTTGATGGATACGTGGGTGCGTCAGCCTCGGGTAGCGGCGCGGGCTCGATGCGGCCGAGATCGCCGAGCGCCATCGAGCGGACCACCACGAACTCGACCGGCGCGCCGGGGTTGGCGTGGCCGAAGCGGGTGTGATGGGCGGCGTGGAAGCGGCCGGAGATCGCCTCGTGGAAGGTTTCCTCCAGCGGCTCGCCCGCACCGGTGAGCGGGATCGTCAGCGTGTACTCCTGGCCGACATAGCGGATGTCGATGGCGTGAATGAGGCGCCCCGTTTCGCGCGTGATCCCTTCGTCCCCGAGTGACGTGAAGCCCTCGGCCTCCAGTTCCGCCAGCGTTTGGGCCAGATCGGCGTGATCGAGCGCGGCGAGCGGGGTGTAGTAGGTGCGGCTGAAGTCCTTGCGGATTTCGGTTTCCAGCATGCCCCAGGCGGAGAACGCGCCGGGGTAGGGGGGCGCGATCACCTCGCGGATGCCCAGCTCCCGCGCCAGGAAAACGGCGTGCATGGGGCCTGCGCCGCCGAAGGCGACGAGCGCGAAGTCGCGCGGCTCGATCCCCTTCTCGACCGTGAGCGTGCGAATGGCCTGGGCCATCTTGGCGTTGATGACATCGCAGATGCCCTCGGCCAGTTCGACCGTGGTCAGGCCAAGTTCTTCCGCCAGGGTCGCCACGGCGCGCTCGGCGGCCTCGCGGTCGAGCGTCATGCGGCCCCCGGCGAAGGCGGCGGGATCGACGCGGCCGAGCACGAGGTTGGCGTCGGTGACGGTGGGGCGCGTGCCGCCCCGGCAGTAGCTGGCGGGGCCGGGATCGGCGCCGGCGCTCTGCGGGCCGACGCGCAGGCCGCCCGCCTCGCTGTAGGCGAGGGAGCCGCCGCCCGCGCCAATGGTGTGGATATTGACGACCGACATCAGGAGCGGGAAGCCCTCGAAGGTGGTCTCCGAGGCGACGTCGGGCTTGCCATCGACAACGAGGCTGACATCGAAGCTGGTGCCACCCATATCGACGCAGATCAGGTTGGGGCGATTGAGAATGCGGGCCAGGGCGACGCCGCCGACGGTGCCGCCGACCGGGCCGGAAAGCAGCGTTTGCAGGGAGAGATCCCGCGCCGACTGGGCGGTGACGATGCCGCCGCTGGACTGCATGACGTGCACCGGCACCCCGAGGCCGCGCCGCGCCATCTCCGCCTCCAGCCGCTCCAGGTAGCGGCGGACGACGGGGGCGATGTAGGCATCGACGACGGTGGAGGAGGTGCGCTCGTACTCGCGCCACTCGCGCGCGACTTGGTGAGAGAGGGAGACGGAGATGTCGCCCAGCTCTTCGGTCAGGATCTCGCGGGCCCGGATTTCGTGGGCCGGGTTGAGGTAGCTGAAGAGGAAGGCGACGGCGACCGCGCCGAACCCCTCATCACGCACGCGCTGGGCGGCGGCGCGGATGGCGGCCTCATCGAGCGATTCCAGTTCCTCGCCGGCGTAGTTGAGGCGGCCGGGGATCTCGACAATATCGCTGCGCGGCACGAGCGGCGTGGGTTTGCGGTAGTGGATATCGTAGAGGCGCAGGCGGTTGCCGCGCGCGATGTGATAGATGTCGCCAGCGCCCTCGGTGGCCAGCAACAGCACCTTCTCGCCGCGCCGCTGCAGGAAGGCGTTGAGACCCTGGGTGGTGCCGTGGACGGTGAAGCCGATATCCGCCGGGGAATCGACGACCTGCTCCAGCGCCGCAAACACCCCCTCGGTGAGATCGTGGGGCGTGGTGGAGGATTTGCCGGCGACGTAGCTGCCGGTGGCTTCGTCATAGCCGACAACATCGGTGAACGTCCCGCCGATGTCCATCGAAACGCGGTAGCGGCTCAATCTGCTCACTCCCTCCCGGCCAGCCTATTGCACAGCGAAGGCGGCCCCGGATGCTGCCCTGGCGTGGTGGCGACTGCGCAGGCGCCATCGAATTGGTCGTCGTGTCGCGATTATGCGGGAGATGGGGGAGGAGGGCAAGCGGGGCAGGAAGGGAGAGGAGGACGGCGGCGCATGACTGCCTCTAGATGTCGAAGTGCTTAAGTTGCCATTCTTGCGATGGTTGGCTTGTAGGTTATTTCGGGGTAATTAGTCGAGCGGTCTGTAGAAGTAGCGCTAGGTAGTGCTCGAGCAGAGTAATCTGAGGTGCCGTAACTGGATGCGGCGTATCGAGAAATCCCCCGACCGTCATTCCTGCCGGATAGTAACCAAGCACCTTTCTCACAACAAGTCGAAATGGGTCGTTTGTTTCCTGTGACTGGTGTGCAATTGAGTTCCGAATTGTCTTCATATCCTGTAGATCGCTCTGCATACTTCGGAGAGCCAAAGCGAAGGGCTCTCCGTCTTTCATAAATCGATTGGCCCGAGCGACGACCTTATCTGCGGCAGTCCAGTCTGGATATCTCTGATCTCCCTTGGCGATTTCCCAAGCGTGCTGCCGGTTCATCGGCAGTGCATATCGTTGGGGTAAGAATCCACTGGGTGCACTTTTCCCGAGCATGTACAGAAGGAAAGACTGCTCCAAGAAGGATTCCCAGGCCAGGTAGCCGCGAAGATACGCCAGCTCAACTACCATCTCGTACTGTGTTTGAGTGAAGCGGCCTCGACGCACGCCCCTAGCATAATTCAGTGACTGCGTAAGCCTCACGGCTCGTTTAGTTTCGGCTTCGAAGTCCTCCAAGACAAGAGACAGCTTGGTACGTCCCATCTACAAGACACTACTGCGAAGCGTTGCAGCAATCAGATCACAGGTATAGGTGGTGCGCCGAATACGTACAGCTTCGTCTGTAGTGGCTCGACGTGAATCAGTTAGGAACTCTCGCTCACGGGAATTCAACGATTCCTCTGCCTTGTCGAAGATCGCGTCAATCGCTTCAAGTGCCGACCGCACCTTAACAAAATCGTTGCGTTTAATTGCGAGCTGGCGGGCATTTACGTTTTGAATTCCGAACTGCAAGTGATACAAGGATGTGATATATGTGTAGAAAAGATGCACACGGCGCAAAAAATTTGACTCTTGATGTCCGACCATGAGCTCGGCCCCCATATCGATCGTCCTTCGGAATCTATCCATTCTGTGTTCCATATTTGGAAAGTCATCGTCAAAACGGTCGTAGTATCTCGGGATTGCCTTCTTGGCGCGAATCCCGTCAGACATAGCGATCAAGAGGTCAGAAACTAGCTCTGCCTCCCCCATTCGCAGAATTCGCTGATCGGTCAGGAATGGCAACGAACGCCAAAGTGAGAAATACTCAATGGATAATTCATACACCGCTTGCTTGAACTCACCGAAATATTTCGCATTCAGTTGTTCCTGTTGATTGAGAGTCACTGCATAGGAGTTTATGCGAGCAAAGATGTCAAGTATGTCCTGGTCGTCAACGCCTAACAGCACGTCGACTGCAATTGAGTAGTCGAGGATTTGTCGCTGAACGTCCTCTTCCATTTCACTGAAAACTACGTTGCCTAGGTTCTCATTGTGAAGCTTGGCGATTACAAAGTCGTCTTCCAGGAAGCGAAGAATTGTGGTTAGTCGTTGCTGCCCGTCTACTACCTCTCGGATAGTTTGCTTGGTGTTAGGATCGGTCCTTTGGCGGATGAACACCTTTGGCATTGGCTTGCCGCGGACAATTGTGTCCATTAGGAAAGACCTGGCCTTACCAGTCCAGACATCTCGCCTTTGGAAACGTGGCTGCAGTTCAAGTTGGCCCCGCACGTTCCACTCACGAAAGTCGTTTACGCTGTAACTCTTGGAATCGAAGGACTTCATGCGAACTCTCATCTACGAGCGTGCGAGGATTTGCTTGCCGAACCCTCATCTCAATGCAGTTGATAATACAGGTGACTAAGAGGAAGCGTAGGGCTCTGTAACGGGGAAACGCGAGTAGACCGGGAGTAAAGAAATACCTGACGTAGGGACTCAGCGAAGACGAAAGCGGACGATAGAGGCTACGTCTGAGAGGAACAAATGACTGGTGGAATCAATTCTTCACTGCGGCGTTTTATGGAAATGCTACATACCGTTGGGACAATCGTGCGTTGTAGACGATTGGGGTTGGGCGGGAATTTAGGCGAAGTTGGAGTTGCATTGCCTTCTGACCTCAATGTGCGAGAAGGCGTGGTGCGATTCTCGGCACCATTCACACATTCCCAAATTCAAGCTTGCGACGACCTCAGCCTTCAGACAAAAAACGATATGCCATTAGGGAGCCCACTTCTCTCAGGAGATTGGTACGAACTCAATGTTGATGTGTGGATATGGTGCTGTTCTAGACGCGCCATTGCCATGATGATCACGCAGTCCGAGAACAGCTTCTATTGGCTCGATGAGGTGATGGAAGGAGTAAGTGGACCACCTGTTCCCTGTCTCAACAGCTATCGAATCATTGGGGTTTGGGTAGCGGAACCATTCCGCGGCACGGGCATCTCCTCCCGCATCGTTCATGCTGCTGCCCGTTACCTTCGGGTAGAACCGAAGGGCTTTGTTCATTCTCCACCGTTCAGTTGTAGCGGGATAAAGTTCGCAGAGAAGTGGTCGTCCGGACGTGTTCGCATTGACCGCCCCACCAATCCCTTGTTTTGCTAATCCGTTGAGGGATTGAAACTCATGTCCCGGCCAGGAGCGTCCGTCACTGCTGCTGAATGTATTAAGGTCGGCATAGTTGACCCTAGACTAGGTGAATAAATCGACTTGCGAGGCGCGTTGACGTGCAATCGACGCTGAAAGCACTGCGGACGCTATGCGGAACGTAACTTCAAGGATTCGTTGGACGACCTACGGTATTGATTTATTTGATTCAACTAAGTGTAATCACGGACACGCTTGTCATGGAGGTCACCTATTTTCGTCTTGCCTGCAGGTGGTCGTGATAGGCCTGATAGTGCAACTCAAAGCCGAGCTGTCCTTCCCCTGAACAAACTGCCTCAAAGTACGCTCATCGAGTACAAGGACCCCAATGGACGTTGCGAAGCGGCCCAACGCACCCTCTTTTGAGCTTGTCCATCCTGATTGTTTCGCCAGGTACGAAGAACAGTCTCTGGTCTTCTTGCCGCCTACCCCTCAAACTCTCCCCCATCCACGTCGTGGATGAACTCGATCAGCCCCTGCACGTACTGCTCCTGGTCGTCGTACATGGCCATGTGGCTGCCATCGGGGCAGTGCAGGTAGCGGCCCTGCTGCACCTGATCCGCCATCCAGGCCATGTGGGCCGGGTCCATGGTGTCGTGCTGCGCGCCGATGACGAGCGTGGGGACGGCGATTTGGTTTAGGTCGGCGGTGCGGTCCCAGTCCTCAAGGGTGCCGCTCAGGCCCAGTTCGCTCGGGCCCTGCATGCGGACGTAGATGGACTGGTTGATGTGGTTGAGGCCCCGGGCGGCCGGGTCCGGCCACTCGGCGACGGGCATGCGCAGCACGTGGTGGACGTAGTGCTGCTCCATCAGCAGTTCCTCGTAGCGCGGGTTGGTGAAGTCGCCGGCGGCTTCGAGGGCCTTGATCTCCGCCAGCTTCGCCTGGTCCATCGGCGGCATCAGTACGTCGGTGGCGTAGGCGTTGTAGGCGGGGCAACTCGCCATCATGTTGGAGATGATCAGCCCCTTCAGGTGCTGCTGGTACTTCAGGGCGTACTCGGTGGCCAGGATGCCGCCCCAGGAGTGCCCGAGCAGGAAGAAGTTGTCGCGGTCCAGCCCGAGGGCCTGCCGCACCTGCTCCACTTCCTCCACGAAGCGATCGATCTCCCACAGGTCCGGGTCGTCCGGCTGGTCGCTGCGGAGGGAGCCAAGCTGGTCGTAGTAGATGTACTCGATGTCCGCGCCGGGCAGATAGCTGTCGAAGGCCTCGAAGTACTCGGAGGTGCACCCCGGGCCGCCGTGCAGCAGGAGCAGCCGCCGCGTCGGGGCGTTGCCGACGCGCTTGGTCCAGACGCGGAATGTGCCCTTCGGCGTCTCGATGGGGATCATGCGCGCGCCACCGCCGAGGATGTCGTTGCGGCCGGTGGAGTCGAAGTAGCTGGCGGATGGCGTGTGGCGGATGGTCACGGGAGGCTCCCTGGGGTTATGGGCTTTGCCTGCCGGCCCAATGCCGGCGGTGCGAAGGTAGAGTTCAATCCTGGTGAATGCATTTGTACACCGTAGGAGGCAGGGGCCGGGTCATGCAAGATGACCCACCGGACGGCGGCCGTTCTCGCGTGTCTTCCTGAAAGAACTCGCAGGATCTGGGTATTACGGATCGCTGTGTTTCATGCTGTACCACTGACTTTGGTTTCGACCTTCGGCAATGCGGTTGGGAACGAGATCCTTCGACTTCGCTCAGGATGACACTTGAAGGGGGTGGCGACCTCAAACAGGCATGTCCCTGAGTGACCGTACCCAGAAAGGCCGGGGCAGGCGCGACATTCTGACAACCCTACGGTGACGGTGTACTCAACGGATATGCGTAAGAGACGGGCAAGCGCTATGCCATCGGCACGTGCGCCAGAGCCACCATCATCGAGGCGACCCAGGCGTACTCGCCCCGGGCGTTGGCCTCCTCCAGCGAGCGGAGGGCGGCCTCGCCTCGGGCGCGGTCGAGCCTCCCGGCCGCGATCAGCTCCTCGACGGCCTGGCGGTCACCGGCAGCCGCCACGGGGTGGTACTCCGGGTCGAACTGTGTGAAGACCTCGATCTGGCGGTCGATGAAGCCAGCCCGCGCCATGCGCCGGTTCAGCTCCAGCCCGATGGCCGGCTGCCGCACCTGCACCAGATCCTGGGCGGCGATCAGCGCCATCGCTTCCGGGTCGTCCGGGTGATCTGTGCGCACCCCGGCCGAGTCGGGTTCCGCTGCGACGAAGCGCCCGCCCGGCTTGAGCACCCGGCGCACTTCGCGCAGGGCGGCATCCGGATCGTCCAGGTGCATGAGCACCCGCTCCACGTGGACCGCGTCGAAGCTGGCGTCGGGGAAGGGCAGGCGGGTGGCGTCTGCTTCCTCGAGCGACACCACGGTGCTGACCCCGGTGGTGATCATGCGCTGGCGTGCTTCCTCCAGGAACCCCGCGTTGTGATCGAGCCCAACCACGTATCCGTCCGGCCCCACCGCGGCGGCGAGACCCGGCAGGAAGACACCGGTGCCGCACCCCAACTCCAGGACCCGCTCGCCGGGGCGAAGGTCGAGCAGGTCGAGCGCCCGGGCCGCAATGCGCTGCAGGAAGGGATCCGCGGCCTGCTCTTCCAGGCGTGAAGCCAGGGCGTCGCGGCTATCATCGCTGACATCTGCGCCCCACTCGGCGGACGACGCGCCGGGGCTTCTTGGCTGGTTCGGCTCGTAACACAAGATGTTCAACGTGCGTTGCTCCTCGTCCCGTCATGCTGCCGGCGGCGTCTCGCGGCCCTTTGGTTGGCTACCCGTGCCGGGTGTGGTCTGTCCTGCATACTTTACTAACCACTAACCACCTGCCGTCGGTGAGCCGGGCAGGGGAGCGAGCGCGTCCGGCGGCCAGAACCCAGATGCGAGGAGGTTGCCCTGTCGTCATCTCCCGGCGCGGTACCCGGTTCCGCCAACGTTCGCTCACTCTGTGCCCTGTTGGGCGCCAGCGGAATATCCCTCATGGGCAACCAGCTCACGGCGCTGGCAATCCCCTGGTTCGTGCTGGCGACCACGGGGAGTGCCGCCAGCGCGGGCCTTGTGGGGGTCGCTGCCGTGCTGCCGGCGGTGCTGGCGGCGTTCCTGGGAGGTGCGGTGGTCGACCGCCTCGGCCCCAAGCGCACCAGTATCGTCGCCGATGTGCTGAGCGGGGTGGCCATCGCCCTGATTCCGCTCCTCTATGTGAGCGTCGGCCTCCCCTTCGCAGTCTTGCTGGTGCTGGTCTTCCTCGGCGCCTTGCTGGATACGCCCGGGGTGACCGCGCGGCTGGCGCTGCTACCGGAGGTGGCGACCGGCGCCCGGGTCAGCCTGGAGCGCGCCAACGGGGCCTATCACAGCCTGGAGAACCTGGCCGGGGTGGCCGGGCCCCTGCTGGCGGGGGTGCTGGTCGCGGTGTTCGGCGCCACGTCGGTCATGTGGTTCGATGCTGCGACGTTCGCAATTTCGGCGGTCCTCGTGGCGCGGCTGGTGCCCGCGCTGGCCGCGGCGCCGAGGCAGGAAGCCGGCGGGTACCGGGCCGATGTCGCGCTGGGCTGGCAGGTGCTGCGGCAGGATCGCTTCCTGCGCGCGATGACGACGGCCGCCGTTGTCCTCAACTTCCTGGGAGCGCCGCTGTTCGCGGTGATCCTCCCCGTCTACGGCATGCGCACCTACGGGAGCGCCACGGCCCTCGGCACGCTGCTGGCCAGCTTCGGCGTGGGCATGCTGGCCGGCTCGCTTCTCTTCAGCCTCCGTGGCGAGCAGTTGCCACGGCGCGGGTTGCTCCTGGGTGGGCTGGCGCTCACCGCGCTGCCGCTCGCCGCACTGGTGGCCCTGCCGCCCCTGCCGGTGGCCATGGCGGCGTTGGCGCTGGCCGGGCTTGGTAGCGGCCCGATCAACCCGCTCGTCTTCACCGTGCTCCAGGAGCGGGTGCCAGCCGACATGAGAGGGAGGGTCTTCGGGACGATCATTGGCACGGCGCTGGCCGCCGCGCCACTGGGTATGGCGGCGGCGGGCTTCCTGGTCGAGTCGATGGGGGTGCAGGCGGTGTTGGCGATCATCGCCGGCGGCTTCCTGGCCGTCGCCATCTTCGCCCTGTTGGCGCCGGGGTTCCGCGCGCTGGACACGCCGGTGACTGGCGGCAGCGAGCCGGCGCCTGCGGCGGATGGGTGAGTCACCACGGGCATGGGCGGTCGGCGGCTCACCGGGAGCGGGCGAGCACCTGCCGGAGCGAAGAGGGGGAGCAGGGGACGGCGCAGCACAACGGCCCGGTGGACGATCACCGGGCCGTTGCTCACCTCTCTGGCGGATGTAACGGGGAACGGACTACGAGCCGTCGATCCTGATTTCGGATGTTCTTATGACACGATCCGGACCATCGTCAATCGAGAACGAGAGCGGGGATTGCGGCCTGGGGGCCTGGAGTCTGGATGCAGTGGGTC